>JAZQUG010000048.1:0-26214 GCA_045631225.1 Candidatus Fimenecus sp. | reverse complement strand
ATATAAAGTCCCTGGGCATCATTTTCACCCTTCACCTTCATCCACAACGAATTCATATACTGCAACGTATCTGTCGGCAGGTTGTGGAATGACTGTGCATTTTTAAGACTTTCAGGATATATTGCCTCACTGTCGGCAAGTGCATAGTCAGGATTTTCCGTAACAGCCTTATTAGGTGTTGCATAATAAATATACTCAGCATTTGCAAGGGCAATTTCAGGCTCTAACATAAAATTGATAAATGCTTCCGCACCCTTTTTATTCTGAGCGGCACTCGGAATACACATTGCATCGTAGAAGGTGTTTACACCCTCTTCAGGAAACACAAAGCCTAAGTCAGGGTTATTCTCAGCCATCAGCTCATAGTCACCGGCATAATATGTTGCGAAGGCATATTCACCGCTTTCCATTTTAATGAAAACCTCATCCATTACATATTCCGGCTTAACATTTTTTCGTTGCTCCATTAAAAGCTCTGCCGCCGCATCCCAGTCAGCCATATCCGTATTATTGATATCCTGACCAAGAACAAACTGAGCAATAGCAAATGAATCACGAGGATTGTTGAACATAAGAACCTTGCCCTTATACTGTTCATCCCAAAGGACATTCCAGCTTGTCGGCTCTTCCTTTACATGTTTTTTATTGTAAATAAGAATTGTTGAACCAACATTATAAATCACTGCATAGTCACCTATGCCGTTTCCGATAAGGTTGCCGTACTTTTCACCATCAAAATATTTGCCGAAATTAGGGATATTATTGTAATCCAATTTCAAAAGCATTTCTTCTGACATAAGACGTTCAACCATATAGTCTGACGGAATAATAATATCGTAGCTTACGCCACCGCCGGAAAGCTTTGAATACATATTTTCATTTGACTCAAATGTTGTATAGTTTACATCACAACCTGTAAGACGTTCAAATTCACTTACAACATCAAGCTCTTCGTCGTCGATATATTCACCCCAGTTGTACACATTGAGTATTGTGCCTTGTAAACCGAGATTTTTATAATATTCAATTGTTTCTTTTGAAAACACTTCTTCATCTGCATTAACAGGAATCGCAAAAACAGATAATGTAATTATTACAGAAAACATTATGGAGAAAAACTTTTTCATTAAGATTCCTCCTTTTGTTTTCTTCTCTGTTTCTTATCAGAACGGGACTGTGCCACATTCATAAGAATAAGAAGCACCAGCATTGCAACAAATATGAGAGTAGAAAGAGCATACATATCAGGCTTTACTCTCTTTTTTGTCATTGAGAAGATGTGAATAGGCAATGTCTGAAAATCAGGGCCGTTTGTAAAGTAACTGATTATGAAATCATCAAGTGACAAGGTAAACGCCATAATTGCACCTGAGATAATTCCCGGTAAAATCGCAGGAAAAACAACTTTGAAGAATGCCTGAATCGGCGGACAACCCAAATCCTGTGCCGCCTCATATATTCTGTTATCTGTTTGTTTAAGTTTCGGCAAAACAGAGAGAATTACATAAGGTAACTGGAATGTTACGTGGGCAATTAGAATTGTCCAGAAACCGAGAACATCACGTTTATTGAACATTACACCTGCAAACACGAACAAAAGCATCATTGAAATACCCGTAACAATTTCAGGGTTCATCATAGGAATGTTCGTAACAGTCATCACAGAAGACTTTATGTGTTTGTTTCTCATTGAGTTGATACCAACTGCCGCAAGAGTACCGAGAACCGTTGCGATAGCAGCAGAAACAACTGCGAGAACAACAGTATTTTTAAGGGCATCCATAGTCACCTTATCATGGAAGAGTTTTTCGTACCATTGAAGCGAAAATCCCTCAAAAATATATGTACTTTCTGTTCCGTTAAATGAGAACACCATCATAACAACCATTGGTGCATAAAGGAACATAAATACGAGTGCTAAATAGAATTTAGATAATGGAGATGTTTTTGTCATATAAGCACACCCCCGTCGTCATCATTGTCTGTGAAATAATTAAGCACACCGAGACAGATTAAAATCATAACCATAAGAACAAGTGAAAGTGCAGCACCAAGGTTATAGTTATATGCTGTCTGGAACTGACCTTCAATAACGTCACCGATAAGCGTAATCTGTCCTCCGCCAAGCTTTTGTGTAATATAGAATGTACTTACACAAGGAACGAAAACCATAGTTACACCACTTGCAATTCCGGGAACTGAAAGCGGAAAAATAACTTTACGAAGACAATAGAACTTATTACATCCCAAATCCTGAGCTGCCTCAACAAGTGAATTATCCATTTTTGAAAGTGCTGTATATAACGGCAAAATCATATATGGTAAAAAGTTATAAACCATACCAAGGATAACTGCACCACCGGTATTGAGCATTCTGAATGGCTCAACACCAAAGAGACCTAAAAATCTGTTAATTACACCTGATTCACCTAAAATAGTAATCCAGGAATAAGTACGGATAAGGAAGCTCATCCACATAGGGAGCATTACAAGCATTGTTGCAACACGCTGAAAAGAAGCCTTAGTCTGTGCTAACGCATAGGCAAAAGGGTACGCAATAAGAAGGCAAATCACCGTAGCAACTGCGCCATAACTGATAGAGAGAATAAATGTGGTTGTATAATCACCAATCTGAGTTATGTTGTTCCATGTGAAATTGCCGTCTGCATCTGTAAATGCATAATAACCAACCATTATGAGCGGTGCTACTATAAATAACACCGACCAGAGCATATAAGGTGCATTAAGCACCTTCTGAAGGAATGAGGACTTTTTCATTATTCCTCACCCACCTGAATCTGAGAAAGCTCATCAAATTCATCACTGAATGAACTGTAGTCACCGTAAAGACCTGAATACTGTGATTTCTTCATAACATGCATTTCGTCAGGATCGATAGAGATACCGATAACATCTCCAACTTCACTTTTATCTGTTGTCTGAATCATCCATTTGAAATTATCAATGTCAACAATAATCTCATAATGAACGCCCTTGAATGTAACTGAAGTAACAGTACCCTGAAGCATACCCTTATCAGGCTCAACAACGTCAATATCCTCAGGACGGATAACAACGTCAACAGGCTCATTATGTTTAAAGCCCTTGTCAACACACTGGAATTTAATGTTATTGAATTCTACAGTAAAATCCTCTTTCATAATGCCGTCAAGAATGTTACTTTCACCGATAAAGTCAGCAACAAAGGCATTTTTAGGCTCGTTATAAATGTCAAGTGGTGTACCAATCTGCTGAATAACACCTTCATTCATAACAACAACTGTATCTGACATAGAAAGAGCCTCTTCCTGGTCATGGGTAACATAGATAAATGTAATACCGAGCTTCTGCTGGATATTCTTAAGTTCAATCTGCATATCCTTACGAAGCTTAAGGTCAAGAGCACCCAAAGGCTCATCAAGAAGCACAACACGAGGATTCACAGCAAGTGCACGGGCAATAGCGACACGCTGCTGCTGACCACCTGAAAGCGAATCGATATTACGAGGACCAAAGCCCTTTAAATTTACAAGAGTAAGCATTTCACTTACTTTTTCTTTAATATCCTTTTCCTTCCATTTCTTCTGACGAAGACCAAATGCAATATTTTCATATACATTCAGATGCGGAAAAAGGGCATAACGCTGAAAAACGGTGTTCACCTGACGCTTATATGCAGGAACACCATTGATATTTTTTCCTTCGAAAATAACATCACCGGAATCCTGTTGTAAAAAACCCGCAATAATACGCAGGGTTGTTGTTTTACCACAGCCTGAAGGTCCGAGCAAAGTGATAAACTCACCGTCGCGGATATAAAGGTTAATGTTATCGAGAATTTTATGGTCGCCATAGCTGACGCTTATGTTTTTGAGGTCGATAATAACTGGATTGTTTTTCAATTATGCAGCCCCTTTCCAACCGATAGATATAGTTGGAACGGCCTATAAAGCCGTTCCTATTTGGTATGAATTAAATATAATCTTAAATCGACAAAAAGTCAATAATTTTTGGAAATTTCCATAAAAATTTTTACTTAATTCCCTTTACAATTCTGCTCAGTTCATCAGGATGACGAGTTGTAATATTATCAGGAGCAAATGACAAAATTTTATGCATATTTTTTTCGTCATCAACAGTCCAGATTGACACTAAAAGACCTTTTTCGTGGAAAATCTTTACAAGCTTTTCTGATGCACCTGTGTACTTGAAGTTTATTCCCACAGCACCTGCCTGTTTTACCTTGTCAACAACTGAAAGAATGTACTTTTCGTTGTTCTTTCTCCACCATTTCACCTTAAAATTAAGGTAATATGGAACTTCCGGACTATCCTTTTTCACTGATTCCACAAAGCCTTCATGAACGCCTGTATAGAAAATTCTTTTTTCGATACCGTATTTTTCAGCCAACGGATAAACCTTCCCGAGAGCATCGCAGGTTTTTATATCTACGTTCACTTTAATATTGTCAAATTGTGAAACATATTCAAATGCTTTATCGAGAGTAACCTCTCCACCGACAGGTTCGTCGTGAGATAATACAGGCTCACCGTCATTTGCAAACCGCAAATCAAATTCCACAACAGGTGCTCCGCTTTCTGCACCGGCTTTAATTGACTCTAAGCTGTTCTGTACGGTTCCCATACAACCTGTATGGGCTGTAAATGTAAAATCTTTTGGTAATTTTGTGTATTTATTCATTTTCATCGACCTACTTCCTGACCATATTTTAATATTATTTGTGTCATAAATCAAGTTGATTTTGTTTTTCTTTTATGCTAAAATTTTCTCCGTAAGGGTTCAATATGTCGAGGAATCAGGTGAAACTCCTGAACGAGTCCGTCGCCGTAAGCAGAAAAAGGCTTTTCGCTCCTTGCCGCAAAAGGAGAAAACCATTGAACATTATGTTTGAGAAGGTGAAAAATCTATAATCTGCAAGTCGGAATACCCGGTATTGAAATTTTCTTTGCTGCGATAACCGGTATATGGAAAAGCCTTTATAAAAATAAAATATCCTATAAGGAGCGAAACAATATGAAAGAAATTATTAAAAATCATTTCCGTTCTGCTCTTTCATTGGTACTTATTGCGGCTATGGTACTCACTTTTGCAGGTTGCGGACAAAAAGAAATTCAGGAAAATCCTGAAACAACACAAAATCAACAGGAAAATGTGGAAAAATCCTTTGTCTTTGAGGTAACAGACCTTGACGGCACAAAAAAGGAATTTGAAGTCAAATACGACACAGAAAAAACTGTTGGTGAGGCACTTGTCAATGAAGGACTTATTTCAGGTGAAAAAGGTCAGTACGGTCTTATGGTTGATACAGTTGACGGTCAGAGATATGACTATAACAAAGACGGTGCATATTGGGCATTCAACATCAACGGTGAATACGCTATGACGGGTGTTGATACAACACCGATTAAAGATGGTGAAGTGTATTCATTCGTGGCAACTAAAGCATAATGAAAAATCAGAAATATCAACAGTTAGTTGACCTGGTTGTTTTCGCCCTGCTGGGTGTCATAATGTTCATTTCCAAGTATATTACGGATGCATTACCAAATATTCATTTTATCGGAATGCTCACAATGACTTACACCATCACATATCGCAAAAAAGCACTTGTCCCTATTTATGTGTTTGTGCTTTTGATGGGACTTTTCAATGGATTTGGACTTTGGTGGATTCCGTATCTTTATATATGGACAATTCTTTGGGCTGTTACAATGTTACTACCTAAGAAAATGAGCAATAAAATTGCAATTCCCGTCTATGCAGTTGTCTGTGCAATCCACGGACTTTGTTATGGAGTACTTTATGCACCTGCACAAGCACTCATGTACGGTCTTGATTTCAAAGGAATGTTAGCTTGGATTGGTGCAGGACTCTATTTTGACCTGTTCCACGGAATAGGTAATTTCGCTCTTGGATTTCTGATTATCCCATTATCAAACACCCTGAAAAAAGCACATAAAACAGCAGAGAAATAGCAAAAACTCGCGTAGTGGCACAGCCTTCTTTGATAAAAAAAAAGGGGGGGGTGGCAAAACCGTAGGTTTTGCCGGAGGGATTCATTCACGCCTGCTTTCGCACCCTCCCCTAGGGAGCTGTCTTCAAAGCAGACTGAGGGAGTAGTCATTCTGAGGAATGAAATGACGAAGAATCTCAAAAAAACTTAATAACACACAAAAAGCAGAGAAGATTTCCACACCTTCCCTGTCTTCCTTTATCATAGAAACTCCCACTAAGGATAGTTCATACTTAGCGGGAGTTTTATTATAAGATAGGCTTTTTATTCAAACAATCAATACAGCAATTAAAAGAATAAAAACAAATAATATATCAACAATTAATATTCGTGTTATATTATCTTTTGATATAAACTCATTTGGATTCTTAGGATTAACATAGATTATTCTCTTTTGATTCACCTTAAGTTTTCGCGTTGAAGGATACCCTATTTCAGATTGTTCATATATATTTCCATTATAAGTATATCTAAAAGTACCTTTTTTTCCATAGCTCGATGAATCTTCGGTGTGAATCCATGCTTCGTTAGTTGCTATGCAAACTGCAATAACGGGAGAATAAGTTTTTCTTTTAAAAACTGCAACTCCAGTGTCGTATATTAAATAACTGATAAGAATAAATAATATAAATATTATCATAATCTGTCAACTCAAAGTGATGGGGATAATGTTAAATTAAGAGCAATTGCAAGATTTTTAATGCTTTTTACTTGTTCTGCAATAAGAGCCTCTACATCGCTATTATCAGTGAACCATCCTAAAACTCCATCATTTTCTTGCCAATCACAATACATTTTTTCTCCTAATATTCTTACTTGAGCTAGATTTGTCATTAGTCTTGTGAAGTCATTAATATCGTCGTTGTAAATATAAACATATGTACCGTCATTATATGTAACGCCTTTAACTAACAATATAATTGCATCAGAGAGTTTTGAATATAAATCCATTCGATATTGCTGTTGCAAATCGGTTTTTATGCCCGTTAAGAGATTCAATCCGTCTCGAATAACGACAAAAGCTAAAACATAAACATTCTTTTTTGCGATAAATCCGATAAGTTCATTTGCGGCGATATCTAATATGACATCTGAACCAACTGCTTTTAATATTTCCGTGCCCATACTTCCACCAAGCGAGTTTAAAACTGAATTTGCTGCATTTCTCGCGTGGTCGTTTGTTGATTCATTTGCCATTTTTCTTAATATATCAGCATTTTGGTCAAATGCTTCCATATTTGCACTAACTTTAGCAAATTTAGTAATTGTGTCGGCAACATCTAACCCGTATGCTGCATAGCTAAGTCCTTTTGAAACCTTATCAATGCCTTTACTAACATTTGTAAGATTAACAAGAACTGTTGTTTCTTTCGAAACAGTATATGAGGTAAATGAGAAAGTTCCTAATTGAGGATTCATTTCAAAAATTTCAACTACCGTTTCAGTGTATGAGGAATACATAATAGTTCTTATTGTTTCATAATCTGCGGTACCATTAATTTGGCTAATAAGCTTACAAATTTTACTAATTTCACCTCTAGGAGATGCCCAATACTTTTTGATATTTGAAACTACACTTGCCAGTGACTCTACCATATATTTTTTTGTAGCTTCTGTTTCGAGACTTTTGATATATGTAGATTCGCCATAATTTGCGAAATAATCAATTAGCAAATCTCTGTAAAGTTCATCTTTATTCCAAACGCCATATATTGCGGCAAGGAATTCAGTGTCTGCATGGAACAGCCAATTATTTTCATAATCATCAATTGCACTTTCGTAATTATAACCATTATTATTACAAAGTGCATTTACAGTTGATGAAGATGCTTGATACACAAGAGGATTACTACCATTTCGAACTTCATCATAATCGTCAATCAAATCGGAATCACTATGCACCATTAAAGGGTTAGATTTCATGATGGCATATACTCTGTTTCCGTTTTCAACAATACAAATCTCTTCACCATTTTTCAAACCATCTCCGTCGGCATCTGCACATACATTACCTTCATCATCATAGTTAAAATCAATTCCCTCAAACTCATCAGAACCATTACTTAATCTAAGTTTGCCAGAACATATAAGATTTGTATAATAATCCGAAATACCGTCTTTATTTGTGTCGGTTGAATAATCTATTGTCTCATCCTCTATCTCAAGATAAATATCTTCCAAATCATTTGCTGTTGATGCAAAATAATACTTGCCTCCCGTTCCCTCAGCGATTTGCTTAAGAACAGATTCTTGAACTTCTTCACCCAAACCCACAGTATATACAGTAATACCATTGTTATAAGCTGATGTTGTATATGATGAGCTGTATGAACCGTCACCATCTGTCAAGAAAACAATATACTTATAAGCATCACTTCTTGTGTAACTGCTACTTGTAAACAAGTTAATTGCCGCACTCATTCCACTACTCAAGTTTGTACCACCAGAACTATTAACTTTATCAATTGCTGAATAGAGCAAATCATGGTCTGAAGTAAAGTTTTGATATACTGTTGAATAATTATCAAAATCAACAACTGCCGCCCTATCCTTTTCGCCTAATTTATCTACAAATTTTTTTACAACTTGATGTCTAATATTTGTCTCATCATTCCAATCCATACTGCCTGAAGAGTCGACTACAAAAACAATATCCAGTCCATTCATACCACTACCTTGGTAATCAGGCGCCTTTATTTCTGTATCCCAAACTTTATCAAAATCAACTTTATTAAGAAGAATGTATTTTGAGAAATGAGTCACCTTTACACTTACTTTTCCTTCAGAAACAACTTGATTTTCGAGTTCCTCAAATGTGCCATCTTCTTCATTGAAAAAGTAAATTCTTGGTTGAAATTCGTCGGAAATTTCACCCAGATTTGTATCATATTCAAACGTAATGATAGCTTCACTAAATTCACCATCAATAGAAAAGTCATACGCTGTGCCTAGATATCCAGGTATTGCAGTTGATAAAAGAGGATTATCAAAATATCCAACAGGCTGAACATCAAGTGTCGTTGCTTGTTCACCTGATACACTTAGAGAAACCTTTGCTGATACAGGGTTTGTTTCTGATATTTCAGTTGAGGAAGATTTTGCTTCAAAAAAGGTGTTATAAATTAACGGGTTAAATCCATTGATAATCTCCCAACCATCATTTGCACCATCCCTATCAGTATCTTCACTAATTGGACTAGTTTTATGCAAAAATACTTCATCATAATCTGTAATAAGGTCTCCGTCACTATCAACTTCTGTTGCTTTTGTGCCAATTGATATTTCATATCCATTCGTTAAGCCATCATTATCCTCGTCACTATCAAAGTCATTTTTTCCGTCTTCATCTGTATCACTTAACGAAGGATCTGTACCAATACTCATTACCTCTTCATAATCAGATAATCCATCACTGTCCGTATCCTTTTTTGCACTGTTTGTACCTATGTAATTTTCAAGGTAATCCACAAGTCCATCATTATCAGAATCCGAAGTCATATCTATTGATAATTTTCCCTCATGAATATTATAATAACAGTCAGCAGTAACAGAGTCTGAAGCGGTTGTTCCATCCTTATATGTAACGGTAACTACTAAAGTATTTTTACCAGTTATGAACCCAACCTCTGTAGTCTCCCAATTTTTAGCAACATCTATATCACCAAAATCAATAACCGTATTTTTTTCATCCACTACCTCAAAAGAAATGTTACAAGCATCTGTGATATTTTTCAACGTACCCTTTATCACCTTTGCTTCTTCATAAATCCCATAAGTGTTCTTTTTTTCATTGTACGCAAACGAACTTCTGTCAATATTTATGTTCTTTTCATCTTCTTCATTTGCCTCATACCAAACTTCAACGAGCTGTTCTACTTCATACTTACCAAATGTTACTTTGTGCGTATTTGAAGTCATAGCTCTGCCGTCATCAAAGTCTTCGTCCGGGAATCCGCAGATATCGCCATGGAAACATCTCAAAATTTTAAGAAGAATTCTTTGAATAAAATTTAATTCCATTTTTTTTGCATCCAAAGATGCCTTGAATTCAAATCTTAATGTTTCGCCCGGTTCCAAGGCTGAATCTTCTGCTGAAATTTCGCTGCCGAAACCAAACGGGTCTAATTCATCAAATACAGCCTCTGCACTGACATTTTCTACCGTTTGATTACTTTTATTTGTAACTTCAACAACAAACTTTGCCTTACCCAAAGTGCCATATTCTTCTTTATTTGTAGTTATTTCAATATCAATCGGACACTCATTTGATGCCGCTACAGTAGCCAAAACAGTTGTTAAAGCTATTGTGATTGCTAAAATAACACTTATGACTTTTTTTGTTATTTTTTTCATAAATCAATTTCCCTTTCATTAATTTATTTTTATAATTTTTGTTCAAGTGACATTGGTCGGGTTTTGCGACTTCATCTCCTTTCTTTGAGAAATGCCACGTAATGTTTACATCTGTATTCTACAGATTTAATAACAATTTTACATAATTTACCATTGTTATCTTTATTATATTACCACTTCAACTTACTAAATTCAATACTCTTATAGCATATAAATACAATAAAAACTAAATTTTGTATAAATTAACAAATTATCTCTGCAATCATTGTGCAAAATTATCCTTAAAAAGTTTCAGTACACAATATATTGCGTTAATTACATTAACCCAAAATTATTTTAGCGGATTTTCCGCTAAATATCAATAGTGCATTATCCGCTAAAAGTATAATATAGATATACTTGTTTTATCATATAAATAATGGTTAATTTGGCTTTTGGTGGTGAGAATATGCTATACAGACGAATCCGGGATTTACGTGAGGACAAGGACCTTACCCAACGGGAAATGAGCGAAATTCTCATGTGCAGTCAGCGTGTTTACAGCAATTACGAACGCGGTGAATTGGATATACCCACTGAGATTCTTATTAAGTTAGCCGATTTTCACAGCGTATCGGTTGATTACATTTTAAACAGAACAGATAAAAAGAATTGGAAATGAAAACGACGATGGAAGATTAATTTCAACCACCGTCGTTTGTTTTATTTAATTGGTTGTAAGCTGCGTTCTAATATGCCGTTGATTTGGGCGATTGCTGTGCCGTAATTTGTGATTGGCACATTGTTTTCTTCACAGAAGCGTCGTCTGTACTGCATTTCTCTTTCTGTCAGCATACATCCTCCGCAATGAACCACAAGAGAAATATCTGTTAAATCTTCAGGAAAATCTTTTCCTGAGGTAAACTTGAAATTCAGTTCTTTTCCTGAATATTCCTTAAGCCATTTAGGAAGCTTTTGTGTGCCGATGTCACCACATTGACGATGATGAGTGCAACCCTCGGATATGAGAATCGTGTCACCATCATTGAGATTTTTCATTTTTTCAGCACCCTTTACGGCACTTTCAAGACTCCCCTTATACCTTGCCATAAGGATTGAAAAAGATGTAAGCGGAATATCTTTACCAACTATTTTTGACACAAAGCCAAAAGCCTGTGAATCGGTTATAACCATTCTTGGTTTATCTTTCAAAGCTTCAAGAGTTGTTTTAAGTTCAGTTTCTCGGGTCACTACGGGAATTGCACCTGAATCGAGAACATCACGGATTGTCATTTGCTGTGGCAAAATGAGTCTGCCCTTGGGCGCTGCAGAGTCAATGGGTGTTACAAGGACAACTGTATCTCCTGTTTTAAGCAAGTCACCAACGACTCTTTTGTTTTCATTCTGCACCTTGACTGCCTGTGCGATTCTGTTTTTAAGCTCGTCAATATTTGTGCCATTTTTAGCACTTACAAGGATAATATTATCATCTAAAACAACATTTTCTGTGAACAAATCAGCCTTATTATATACGACAACTGACGGAATTTTCTTTTTGTCAAAAAGAGTGAGCATTTCTCGGTCAAACTGTTGCAAACCAAGTGTAGCATCCACAACAAGCACCGCAATATCGATATAATTAAGTACTTGTTTTGTCTTTTTGACACGCATTTCACCAAGAGTTCCTTCGTCATCAATACCGGGAGTATCGACGATTACAACAGGGCCAAGTGGTAACAATTCCATAGCCTTTTTTACAGGGTCTGTTGTAGTGCCTTTTACATCTGAAACAAGGGACAATTCCTGTCCTGTAACTGCATTTACAACACTTGATTTACCCGCATTTCTAAGTCCGAAAAAGCCTATATGGAGTCTTTCTGCTGATACAACATCATTCAAGCTCATAAAATCACCTTAAAATCTGAAATCTCGTCTGTTTGATGCCTTAATATCCTCAACATTCTGGATTGCGATTGCTCTTGCTTTTGGATTAGGCACTTTCTGAAGTTCTTTTTCAATCAGTTCAAAACCGATTTTCTTTGTTTCCTCACTTGCATAGTCCACAAGGAATTCTGTGAGTGTCATAAGAGCATTCGGATGGCAACAGTTCTGAATCTGGCCATTTTTGCAAAGTGCCATAAATCGGTCACCTGTTCTGCCTTCACGATAACAAGCAGTACAGAATGATGGAATGTGACCTTTTTCCATAAGCCAACGAACAACCTCGTCAAGTGTTCTCTGGTCAGAAACATCAAACTGTTCTGAATCGTGAGGACGCTCTTCTTCTGTATAGCCACCAACTGATGTACGAGACGCACCACTGATTTGTGAAATACCCATATTAAGTACTTTACCACGAACCTCTTCTGATTCTCTTGTTGAGATAATCATACCTGTATATGGAACTGCAATACGGATACAAGCAATAATCTTTTCAAACATTTCATCTGAAATTGAATTATCAAATACATTCGGGTCAATGTCATCTGCTTTTTTGATTCGAGGAACGCTGATTGTATGAGGGCCAACACCGTGAACTGCTTCAAGGTGTTCAGCGTGCATCATAAGACCAACAAATTCATATTTATAGAGTTCAAGTCCGAAAAGAACACCGAGACCAACGTCGTCGATGCCGCCTTCCATAGCTCTGTCCATTGCCTCTGTGTGGTATGCATAATTGTGCTTTGGTCCTGTTGGATGGAGCTTTTCATAGCTTTCCTTATGATATGTTTCCTGGAAAAGGATATATGTACCGATTCCGGCATCCTTAAGCTTTCTGTAATTTTCAACTGTTGTTGCTGCAATATTCACATTAACTCGACGGATTGCACCATTTTTGTGCTTGATACTGTAAATTGTGTCGATACACTCAAGGATATATTCGATTGGGTTGTTTACAGGGTCTTCACCTGCTTCAATAGCAAGACGCTTATGTCCCATATCCTGAAGTGCAATAACCTCCTTACGAACTTCTTCCTGTGTAAGCTTTTTACGGCAGATATGCTTGTTCTGATAATGATATGGACAGTAAACACAACCGTTTACACAATAGTTTGAAAGGTACAAAGGTGCAAACATTACAATACGGTTGCCGTAAAATGCAAGTTTGATTTCCTCTGCAAGCTTGAAAAGCCTCTCATTCATATCAGGAAGGTCACATAAAAGCAAAACTGCTGCTTCACGATGTGAAAGACCCGCACAAACTGTGCCATCTTCTGTTTTCTTTGGTCTTGCTTTCTCTAAAATTTCTTCAATTAACTCCTTGTTATGCTTATTCTGTTCAGCATATTCTAAAGTTGCAAGTATTTCTTCATCACTGATAAATTCTTCAGCTTTTAATGATTTTGGATTGTATGCCATATTTTTTCAACCTTTCTTTATATCTCCTCGGTCGGTTACTATTTCATAGCCGATATTTTTCATATTATTTTTAAGATTTTCAATTTCCTGTGCAGATTCGTTTCCGCTGATTAGCTTGTTGTTATAAAGCTCATATTTTTTACGGACACTGTGTGGCGAAAGATTCGGCATTATGACATTTGCACCACATAGAATTCCTTTTTCTCTACCACCTTGCTCTGCTGTACCCAATGCAGTTGTTGCAGGTAGCAGAATAGTTGGTTTTATCAGTCTTATAACTGATAGCAGAAAACAGGTTAAATCCACATCTCCTGACGGAAAATCTCTGAATCCGGTTGCCTTATGTGGAATGAATGGGCCAATACCACACATCTCGGGTGAAAATTCCTCGATGAATTTCAAGTCCTTTGCAAGATTTTCTATGGTCTGATACGGTGAGCCTACCATAAAGCCACACCCTGTCTGAAAACCGATTTCTTTAAGATTTCTCAAACATTCCATTCGGGTTTTGTAACTCATTTTTTCAGGATGCAACTTGTTATAATGTTCCTCATCTGCAGTTTCGTGACGAAGAAGATATCTGTCAGCACCTGCATCATAAAGTTTTTTGTAGCTTTCATAAGAACGTTCTCCCAATGAAAGAGTTACGGCACAATCAGGATATTTTCCCTTGGTTGACTTTATAATATCAACGAGAATTTCATCGGTGAAATGCAAATCCTCTCCACCCTGCATTACAAAGGTACGGAATCCCAAAGAATAACCCTCGTCACAACAGGACAAAATTTCCTCTTTTGTGAGTCTGTATCTGTCGCATTCCTTGTTGGATGCTCTTATTCCACAATAAAGACAGTCATTTTTACAGATGTTACTGATTTCAATAAGTCCACGGATAAAAACCGTATTTCCGTAAACTGCTTTTCGCTTTTTTACAGCTTCGTTTTTAATTAATTCTGCAATTTCTGCATTTCTGTTACTTATTAAATACTCATATTCAGTTGTCAAAAGTGACCCTGTGCTGATAAGCTTTTCTGCTATATTCAATAATTTATTATTCATTTGTAATCACATTTGAGTATGCAGTTTTTACGCTGACACCCTGAATCTTTCCGATTTTTCCTGACAAAGCAGAAATCACATCCTGAGGTGCATCAACTGCGATACTTACTATATTGACATTTTTCTTTCTGTATGGAATACCCATTCTACCTACAATGTATTCACCGTAATCGTGAAGAATAGCGTTAAGGAGTTCAACCGACTCCATATTCTCAACTATTATTCCCATAACAGCAATTCGTGTTTCCATAAATCCACCTCAATTCATAATAAAAAACAAAAAGATGCAATACCCCCATAAAGATATTGCATCAAAAGAATATAAGTGTAGTATTTATTTATACATTACACCTTTCATCCGGAAGCTATCAGCATCTTCATGTCAGGTCACATATATTTTAACATATTTTTTTTGCGCTGTAAAGAAAATTATTTTATGTTTTATTGCATTAAGAAACAATTTTTGGTATGATTTTTATATCTTAAAAGGGTTGGTGTAACTATGCTTAAAATTATCAGTTTAATATTAAGTTTTGTGACAGTTATTTCTATGGCTGCTGAGGGTATTCCTTATGCTTTCCGTCCTACACTTGAGATTGATGCAAACTCATATCTTGGTGAAGTTTCAAGCAGAGCGTCAGGATATCTTTACGGTGTTGCTGAAAACGGAGTGCCTGACAGTGCAGTTGTTGAAAGTATTGATGTTTCGAGTATTTCACAAAAGGTTGTTGACGGACTTCAGCATCCGATTGGTGACGTTGACCACGTAGCACCTGTACTTGATAACTGCGACTATATTACAGTTTATATGCAGGACTGTTTTGACACCTGGTACTATTGTCATGACGAAATTATGAATATTCGTGCAACAGGGAATTATGACAGTTTACAGTTTACACGTGAAAGATTTTTGCCACAGGTTGAAGAAGCTGTAAAGAAATTGGTAAAGACAGATTATGCTGACAGACTTGTTTATTGTCTTTTCAACGAAACTGACAATGCAGTATGGTATGGCACTCCTTCTCCTGACGGAACATGGCTTATGTATGATGATGAGGCAAAATTTCGTTTTTATGAGGCTTGGAAAGAAACTTACGACCTTGTCCGTTCAATTGACCCTGATGCTGTAATCGGTGGTCCGGGCTATTGCGATTTCGACCTTTATGAGCTTGAACATTTCCTTACATACTGTCAGGAAAACAACTGTATGCCTGATATTATGATTTATCATGAGCTTGGTGAATTTTCATCATATTACTGGCAGGACCATGTTGATGAGTATCGTGAGCTTGAAGACCAAATGGGTATTGAGGATTTACCGATTATCGTAACAGAATACGGCACAATGTATGAGTGTGGTGCTCCTGCTGATATGGTTAAATACATTTCTGCTATTGAACATTCAGGAGCTTATGCGAATGCAGCATACTGGAGACTTGCAAACAACCTTAACGATACAGTTGCTGATAACAACAATCCTAATTCAAACTGGTGGCTTTTCCGTTGGTATGCTGATATGGAGGGTTATCTTCTCGATTCAAAAATCATTGATATTACACACGCTGACTTTGAAAATGCAATTAAATACGGTTACAAAAGATTCCACTATAAGTATTTCAATGGTCTTTCTTCAATGAATACAGAAAAAGACGAAATTTCAGTTATCTGCGGTGGTTCAGACTATGACAGTTATGTAAATTTCAAGCATCTGGGCAAAACAAACCTTGGTAAAAAGGTTAATGTTAAAATCGAAAGCGTATGCTTTGAAGGTTTAAGTGGTATCGTAAGCTCACCAACATTAGTTGCTGAATATACAGACAGAGTCGTTTTAGGCAAGCTTCGTGTTGACCTTGAAAATCCTGACAGAAATTCTGTTTATCATATTACAATTACTCCTGCAGAAGCCGGCAAAGAAGATTTCTTTAACGATAATCTTCCTGTAAGATACGAATTCGAACACGGTGTTCGTAAAGGACTTACATACACTTACGACAGTGCTTATGCAACAACAGGTGAATTACAGGGTATGGTTGGCGGTCTTGAAAATCCGGGTGACAGCGTTACAGTAAAATTCAATATCCCTACAGACGATTATTATGATTTATCGGTTATTTTCGGTAACTCAAATGATGGTCCGACACCTGCTCACAGAGTTGACACAATGGCAATTATGACTCTTGATGGTCAGACAGAGGAAATCTATTTCCCTAACACAATCAAGAGTGAATACACTGACAAAATGACATTTGTCCGTTATCTCAAGAAAGGTGAACACACACTCACTCTTGAACATGGTAAAGGCACTTTTGTTGTTGACAGTTTGTTAGTCCGTAGACACGAAGAGATTGACGAAATTACACTTTTAGCAGACTCCGACAGGACAAATGACACTACTCAATCATTCCTTGCAGTAGCACCTTTCGACGGATTCTATAATATGACAACTGATATTGCTACTGACTTCAGTGTTGACGGTGCTTCTGCATACACAGATGGTGACTGTACTGTTTATCTTCGCAAGGGTCTTAACTACATTGATTTTGAAGCAACAAAGCCTGTTGACTGCACAGTTAAGGTTACTGACAAGGCAAATTACAGCGTTACTGTTTCCGCTGATAAAATGACTCTTTCAGATGGTGCAACACTTATCAATGACCACATTGAGAACATTTCTTGTAATAATGGTTCAACAAGTTTTAAGGTAAATGCTCCGGCAACAGGAAACTATCGTCTTACTGTTGCTTATTCAAACAATGACGAAGGCGGAGTTCACAGTTATAACGTTGACCTTATTGAAAGATATATCACAGTTGATGTGAATGGCACAAAAGAAAATCTCTGGTGCAGAAATACATACAGCTGGGACACGGTTAAAACAACTACAATGAACATTTCACTTACAGAAGGTGAAAACACAATCACTTTCACAAATGACGGTTCAGTTAAATTCAATAACAGAGATTCATATGCACCATATATTTTCTCTGTTACTGTAAATAAATTATATGAATGAGAGGGTTTCATATGTTAGTAAAAATTATCAGAGCATTGGTAGCTTTTCTTATGATTTTATCCCCTGCTTTACCGCAAAAATTAAGTCTTCCTGCAATACCAAGTGGTCAGAATTTAGAGCTTGATTCTCGTTTTGAGCTTGTGTGGTCAGACGAATTTGACGGTGATTCACTTGACACAACAAAGTGGTTTTATCCATGGTGGGAAACTGAAAGAAAAGGCGGATATTGGCACGAGGATATGGTATCTGTTAAAGATGGTAATCTTGTAATTACTACTGCTTATTTTGACGAACCACTTGAAAACTATTATTATGACACTTGGCACGACCAAATTAATTTTAATGAATACAAACCCGGTTGGTACACAGGATGTATAGAAACACGAGGCAAATTTGAACAGTGTTACGGATACTTTGAGTGCAGATGTATTTTGCCGAAATCATCAGGTATGTGGTCTGCATTCTGGATGATGAATGACGGGGTTTCAAATGTTGATGGAAGTGGTAAAGACGGTACTGAAGTCGACGTTTTCGAGTCAATGTACTATAAAGATGTATGGTGGGGTGCCGGTGATGCTGTTATAACAGGTATCCATTATGACGGATACGGTGAAGGTCATCAGGGTGACAGTATCGATAAATGGTTTGCAAATAATCCATATGAAGAATACAACACATATGGTGTTGAATGGAACACAAACGAATATATCTTCTATATCAACGGTGTTGAAACAGGCAGACTCTCAACAGGTGGCGTAAGCCAGAATCCTGAATATTTGATACTATCTTGTGAGGTTGCAGGTGAAAACGGTGTTGCTTTTGCTGACCGCCATGGTGCAGGTGAAATAAGCATGGAGCCCGGTGATACAGCAGAATTCATTGTTGATTATGTAAGAGTTTATCAGTATAAATAACAAACAAGGGTGGCTTTAATAAACAGCCACCCATTTTTTATCTGTTAAGAATATAAATACTGAGATTTAAGTATCCTGCAAATGTTACCCACACAAGATACGGAATCAGCAATTTTGCTGATGTCAAATTAATTCTGCTGAAGAAATAAATATTTGCCACAATGGCAACCCAAAGTAAAACCAACCATATAAACGCAAACAAATATGCCTGTGCATTAAAGAATATTACTGACCAGAAGAAATTAAAAAACAACTGCACCCCAAATGAAATAAATGCAGGCAATTTATTCTCCTTGGTCATTGTCGTCACTACAAGATACAAGGCAACACCCATCAGAATGTAGAGAATCGTCCACACAACGGGAAAAAGCCATCCCGGTGGTGACAAAGGTGGTTTTTCTATCTCCTCAAACAACATCATATTGCCTGATGTGAGCAACGCTGACAAACCACCTACACCCAATGGTATTGCTATACTGATTAGTAATTTTTTCCAATCAATTCTCAAAATCATCACCCCTCAGCATAGTTTATGATTTGTGGTGATTATCTATGCATTTTAATGTAGGTACGTGAGCCTGCAAATTATAATTTATCTGTTCAAATAAAATCGGCATCACGATAGAGGCTTGATTCTCTTTAAAAATATTACACCTTTTATTATTAACAATAAAAAAGCCACAACAACAGCATAAGCTTCTCTTGTTAATGCAAGAAATATCACTATCAAAATGCTGATTATCATGGATATTTCCATCAGCAATTTATTCTTTTTATCTTTCTTTGTTTTCGCCAATACAACTTCTGTAACCCCCACAAAAATCAGGATAATATACATCACCCAGAAAAGTGTTTTGTTGATTTGTGTTGTTTGTATATAATTCAGTAAATTCACAGAATAAACATATCCGTCGATTGCATCAGGGTACAGAGGTAAAACAATCAGTATAAATGAGAACAAATCCACAATGCCAAACAACAGGTCACAAATATTCTGAATATTGGACTTGTTTTCTTTTTCTGCAATAGAAAGCAGTTTTTCTCCCGATAACAATTCATCAATTGATACAGAAAAATAATTGGCAATCCCCTTTAATGAATCTATACTTGGATATCCTCGACCTGATTCCCATTTTGAAATGGCTGTGCGGGAAACAAAAAGTGCTTCTGCTAATTCCTCTTGTGTAAGTCCTTTGCTTTTTCTTAATTCCTGAAGCTTTTCATTAAATTCCATAGCCTGACCTCTCTTTACTAACTAACAAAACAATCGCCTTGTAGGTATAAAATAACCCTGTACTTATAAGAACTGACCCGACAATATCCGTAAACCAATGAACACCTGAAATCAATCGTCCTGTTACCATAAACAAGGAAAATAAAACTGACAAAAGTCTGATAATGGTTTTGATTCTGTCATTTTTCAATCTCCTGTCAGCCTGAAAAACAAGTGTTGGCATAACACTTAATACAAGCAATGTGGTTGAAGACGGGTATGATGCTTCCACATATCCGTTAATGAAAACAGGTCTGTAATTGATTGGACGCATCTCAAAAATCAGATAACACAATATTACTATAACATAATATATCCCTAAAATGCTAATGTCAAAATCAACTTTCAACAAACTTTTTCTTTTTACTGATTGAACAAAGCCAATTACACCGAAAAACATACAGGTAAAAAGTGGCACAAGTCCCAACCAATCGGTAATGTTATAAAGTGTCATATTAAACTCTGTTAATTGGTGAAACCAACCGTTGAATGTTGCAAAGCCGACATTCGTTCCGTTAAGTCCTATGGGCTGTATATCAACTTTTTGTATCAATACTGTCCATATTACAAATGCAAAAATAAATATATTTCCTGTTATTAATATTCTCTTTGAGTATTGTTTCATTTTGTTATTGTCCTTTCATATTACCTTAACAGTAATTTATCAAAAGACATAAAAATAGTAAAGAAACCGTATGTAACATTTATGACACGATTAGTATCATCTGAATAATTTATTACATATTAAACGAAAATGGCGGAGTCAAACCCCCGCCATACCTTGTTTTTTTGAATTGTAATATGAGTTAATTGCATTACTGATAAATTCTGCTGTACCTTTTCCGTGCTTGTCAATATTGTTTGTGAATCTTTCGTCAAGTACATACATCTGGCCAAGTCCTGCAAGAATTTCGTCTGTACAAGTGTAATAATTCTCTGTAATGTGACTCTGCAGTTTTTTCACAAGGCTTTGTGCTTCTGCTGAATCAGGATTTTCACCATTTTTCATGCACACAGAAAATTCTCCGAGAATGTCATCCATTCCACCTGCAAGACTGTTCCATTTATCCTTTGAGTAATCCTTCGTCTTTTCAGTATGCTCTTTATAGGCATCAGTTGTGCCCCATCTTTCTTTTACTTCGGACTTATACTTTTCAAATTCGCTATTATCAAAAACGCTCATAACATTCCCTCCTTTTACAGCCTCATCAATAGCAGAAATCAATTTTTCCAACCGTTCTTTTTTAAGAATAAGAAGTTTTTTCTGCTCTGAAAGTGCCTTTTCTTTATCATAATTTGGAGAAGATAAAAACTCGCCAATGCTTTTTAAAGGAAAATCAAGTTCACGGTAAAAGAGAATCTCTTGCATACGAATAATTGAATTTTCGTCGTAAAAACGATAGCCTGTATATTCGTCAACATAAGCAGGCTCAAGCAATCCTATTTCATCGTAATAATGAAGCGTACGTACACTTACACCTGTAAACTCGGCAAATTCTTTAATCTGCATCTTCAACTTTATCACCTCAAAAAGAAGTATATACTATGACGCAACGTGAGTGTCAAGCTGTTTTATAGAAATAATTTTATCATATATCAAACATTCGTACAATACACGTTATGAAGCTGTGTTCCCATCTTCTGATACTGTTTCAGTCGTAAATACAATTGCACCACCAATGTTATCCGATTTATCAGCAAGATATATTGCCGCGTATTTATCGGGTTTGCTGATACGAACATTAACTCTGTTCTTTTCTATGGAAATATTATATCTTTTCACACCGGACATAAACAATACTATACGTTTTTCATCTAATTTATCGTAAAGTTCTTCGAGATATTGATATGAATATTCACATTGTTCAAACTCAACAGCAGTATCCCCCATATGGTTAAGTACGGCTTCCCTGTTACTGTCAGAATTTTCTGTTAAACCAACTATAATTTTTTCTGCTTCAAAATCATAATAACAATTACCATACCACTCATAATTTTGAGCAACCATAGTATTGTGGATATAATTTACTCTTGCTAAACATTCAGCCTGTTGCGGTGTAACGTCAGCACCGGATTCACTATCGATGTACTCGGTTGAGGAATATACAGTAATATTGTTTTCCCGAACATATTGTTTCATATTTAAATATGTAATACTAAATAGAGCTATAATGCAAATACACGCAACAGTAATCCATTTATACCAAACGAAATATATTTTTTTATTTAAATTCATAGCATGTCCTGCATCTGCTATTTTCTGTTCATCAACCTCTCCAATAATATCAAAAAGCTGCTCTTTTTTCATAGGTTGTATCCCCTTTCTGTAAGATATTCCTTCAGTTTTCGTCTTGTTCGATTCAGCATAACTGATACTTGGTTTTCGGTCATACCAAATTGTTTTGCAATCTTTGAAACGGGATAAGCATACCAATAACGGCAAAGGAAAATGTTGCATTTTTCTTTAGACATAGTTTCAAGGAAATCATTTATTACTTTAATAAGCTCTTTTCGTTCAAGTTCTTCATCTGCACTCTCATTTCCCGAAACACATTCTGCCAATTCATCAAGAACAATATATATTTCACCGCCACCTCGTTTATCTGCATTTTTATATCTCAATTTATCAAAAGAAAGATGCCTTGTGATTTTACCAAGAAAAACAGACAGAAAAGCTGGTCGATGAGGAGGTATAGAATTCCAGGCACGTAAATATGTATCGTTCACGCATTCCTCTGAGTCCTCGTTATTCTGCAATATATTGTTCGCAATAGATTTACAATAATTACCATATTTTGATGACGTTTCTTTGATTGCATTTTCATTTCTTTGCCAATATAAATCTACAATATCCTTGTCTTCCATATGCAACCTCCTTTCACCCTTATACACGTAATTTGTAAATGCATCTTACGTAAATTATTTAAAAATTTGTTATTACTATTATACAACTTTCAAAAAATTCCGTCCACTCTCGTGAACGGAATCTCATTTATTTTTTCTGATTTTTCTAATTATATTTAAAAACTTATTTGTTTTTACAACTTGCACCGGTGTAGGAAAAGCTTCATCCAACACCCATGGTAATTTAATTTGCATAACAGAAATTGTGAAATATGGTTGTTTTTGCTCATTTGGTGATACAAAACCATCACTGATAACTATACTCAAAAACAAATTATCATGAATATCTATTTCATATTCACTTAAATTGATGATTTCCCCACAAACAGTATAATCAACACTCAAATAATCAATATAATTGTCAGATTCAATGCTGCTTATTTCATCAGGTTTGGTAATATCAACACCAAAATCATTCAAAAACCGCTGAGGATTTCTCCCCAGCGGTTATCGTTTATCCAAGTATATTAATAATGAGCAACACCACATTCACAAGTTGGGTTTGTTCCGAAAAGCTTTGAGAAGAACTTAACTATCTTCCAGATAAAGCCCATAAAGCCTTGCTTATGACACATATGATTGCAATCGTCGTTTTCAAATTCATAACCGCAACCATTATCGCACTGATTGTCACCGTCAGCATCTGTATGAGTAAGAGCATCAACTACAACTGATTCTCTGCTGATTTCCTCACCACATTCATCACAGTAAACAACGTTGTCATATGAGCCTGCGTTTTCACATGTAGGTGCAACCTCATTTTCAACCACTGCGTCAAGAGGTGCGTGGCCGTTAGCTGCGATTTCTTCTGTATATGTGTCACCACAAGCACATATGTAAGTCATAACGCCAGCTTCTGTGCATGTTGGAGCTGTTGTTATAGTTGCTACATAATCGTGACCAAGAGCTTCAACTTCATCAGTTACAACTACATCACCGCAAGCGCAAGTGTATGTTGTGTAGCCTGCTTCTGTACATGTTGGAGCTGTTACTACTTCTTCATATGTATGACCAAGAGCTTCAACTTCATCAGCTACATATGTATCTCCACAAGCGCAAGTGTATGTTGTATAACCTGCTTCTGTACATGTTGGAGCAGTAACAACTTCTTCGTAATTGTGTCCGAGAGCGTCAACTGTTGTTGTAGTTCTGCTAACTTCTGCATTACAAACTGTACAGTAAACTACTGTATCGTATTTACCTGCGTTCTCGCAGTCAGCAGCAACTTCGTTTTCAGTTACGGGTGTGCCGTTTGTGTGTCCAAGAGCGTTAACTACTGTCTGTTCCTTGATAACTTCACCGCAAACGGAGCACTTTACACCTGCTGTCAGACCTGCTTCTGTACAGGTTGCATCAACTGCAGGTATAGGTTCTTCTGTATGATTTGCGAGAGGAAGAGTTTTATGAGTTGTGCTAATGATTTCACCACAGTCTGCGTCTGTGCAGTAAACTACTTCGTCGTAGTGACCTGCAACGGAACATGTGGATTCAACTCTGTTTTCTTCTCTTGTTGCTTCGTTATGTTCGTGAACGATACCGGAACCGGGAACAACGAATACGATAGAGTCGATCATTGCTCTGTAGGTTACAGTAACAAGAGTTATAGTTTTTGTTGTTGTAGTATCAATTTCAATCGCGGTATAAGCACCGTTATTAGAAGCGGTCTTAATAGTGTAAGATGTGCCGTTTATCTTGATATTTGTAGATGTAGCAGCCTTGTAGCCTGCAATATTGATAACTACCTTTGTAACGTCAGCGGGAACGGTAAACTTAAATGTACCGGTCTTAGAGCTTGTACCAAGTTTGATACAGGAGTTACCCTTTGCATCGTATGCAGGGCCGTAAACCTTGGACATGCCGGTGAGAGCGAGAGTGTAGCCGTCCTGTGTGTAAGACTTGGATGCACCAAAATCGTTACCGTCAACGTGTGCAGCACTTCCGTTAGCACCGAATGTGAATGTGATCTCTTTGCCTTCAGATGCTTCGATTGTTTCCTTACATACGTCACATTTGCCGTTTTCGTTTTCGTCAACGTGATCTGCGGTTTTGAGAGTTTCTTTACATACTGTACAGATGATAGGAGCTACACAAGTAGCAGCCTCTGCACTGGGAGTATGGTCAAGTTTGTTCTGTGCTTTACAGATAGAACATGTAGCAGGAGTGGAGCAGGTAGCTTCTTTATCCCAATCATGCTCGTGAGCAACAACTTCGTCAAGCCAGCCGTTCTTGAGCTGTGCTGTACCGCTGTACTGGCCGATAACACCGTAAACTGTGATTTCGTCGCCAGCAACAGGCTTATATGTCATTGCATCATATCTGATCTTGCCGTCGAAGCTGTAAAGACCGTAGATAGTGAATTTAGGAGTTGTATCGTCTTTAATATTAATGTTACCGTACTGGGTATTATATACTTCGTAGATAGTACCTGTTACGTAGTATTTAGCTGTTGTGTAAGTATTGTGAGCGTGTGCCTTACCGAGAGCGATAGCCTGTGCAAGTGTAAGAGTAGAACCTGCCTCGGGAGCCATGATCTTGGAGCACTTATCGCACTTATAGTCGTTGTTTTCGTCCTTATGACCGAGAGCAGCAACCTCGTCAGCTGTGTATGTATCTCCGCAATCACAAGTGTATGTTGTGTATCCGGCAGCTGTACAAGTAGGAGCGGTTACAACTGTGCTGTAACTGTGACCAAGAGCATCAACTGTAACGGGTGTTCTGGAAAGCTCGGTGTTACAAACAGAGCAGTAAACTACGCTGTCATAAGAGCCTGCATTTTCACAGTCAGGATCAACGTTGTTTTCAACTACTGCTTCAGCGTCGGTATGACCGAGAGCGGTAACATAAGTATCAACAACGGATTCGCCACATCTACATGTGTGAGTTGTGTAACCCTGTTCGGTACAAGTGGGATCAGTAACTGTAACTGTTTCTTCGTAGTTGTGAGTATGACCGAGAGCTGCGATAGTGCCGTTTTCAACCTCGCCGCAAGTGCCACAGGTACGGTGCTTTGTTCCGTCTTCTGTTTCTGTGGGCTCGGTGTCTGTTACCCATTCGCCCCATGCGTGGCCTGCGGGATCTGTTTCATCATCAACGTAGGAGTGTCCGCAAAGGTCGCAGGTATATGTTGTGTATCCACCCTCTGTGCAGGTAGGATCGGTTACCACTGTATCGTAATCGTGACCAAGAGCGTCAACTGGTGTAGTTACTCTTGAAAGCTCCTCACCGCAAACAGAACAGTAAACTACTGTGTCATAAGAGCCTGCGGTATCGCAATCGGGAGCAACGTTATTTTCAACAACAGGTGTACCCTCTGTGCATTCGCTGA
>JAZQUG010000047.1:0-69867 GCA_045631225.1 Candidatus Fimenecus sp. | reverse complement strand
GAATAAGCATTATCTTGCTTTTTTGGGTGCGTTGATAAGAATAAAAGAATAAAGCGACTGAAATAAAACCTAATGTGTGACCGAGTAAAGTGATAGAATTTTGCATGTGTACCTCTGTATGTTTTTGCCTTGAATTTTTTTAATTTCCGAGAGTCAATTATACTTGATTTCGGCATAAAATCAAGATGGCATTTTGCAGATATTGCACAAACAATGTAGAGAGTTTTTGGTAAATTTGCCAACAAACATCAGAGGTGTTTTTCAAGCCTGTTTTTTGGTTGAAAAGTAAGTAACTTATGCATAATATAAAGAAAGGGAGCTGACTGAAAAAGTCAGCTCCTGTAGTTTTTAGTTCGACAAATTGGAATTTATCTTTTTGTTAGTTTTTTGCACCAAGTCCATTTTCCACATTTAGTACACTTCAACAATCTTCTGGTTGGGGTTTGCATCAACAAGGCAATCCCTTTATAGTTAGGAACAAACATATTTTGACAATTCTTACATTCATAATATCCTGTCTCTACCTTAAATTTAAGAGCGATAATGCAAGGGATTACAAAAAGTATAACAGATACTATTATCAAAAAGTATTGAAATGGACATTCAGGGATAAGGAGTGATATTAAAGTCACCAGACAAATAAGTGCAAGCAGACTGATTGCGACAATCACACAAGCGGAATGTAGTAGTCGTTTATGATATCTTTCCTCGTTTTTCGCCATCTGAAAAATCAGTTCATTTAATTGGTCATCCTTTTGTTCCATATCAATCATCTCCCCACATAATAATTCATTTACATTTATTCCGAGAATTGAACAAAGGTCGAGCATAATATCAAAATTGGGCATTGCTTTGCCGGTCTCCCATTTTGATATGGCTCTGTCGGTTACATTTAATTCTTCTGCCAACTGTGCTTGTGTAAGATTTTTATTTTTTCTGCACTCGGAAATAAATTTTCCTATTTTGATTTGGTCCATAAGCTACCTTCCTTTCACCTTAATTGTAGCACCTTTTAATAAAAATAACACGAACTAATGGTTGAAAGGGGAGGAATCAACTATTAGTAGAGTGAAAATTAAACATTAAATTCTTATTTGTCGAGATAATTATATCACTCATACAAAACAAAAAGCAACAGTTCATTTTCAGGCTGTTGCTTGTGCATTTGTTATCTTTTTTTATACATAACCAATTCAGGGTTTTCGCCATTTTCTTTATAGGTGCAGACAAGGATGAATTCCATATTTGCCACGATGCCGAAGCATCTGTCACCACCGAATTCGCATTCCAACTGACTGCCGAGATAGGTTGCTTTGTCGTCAAGAAATTTCACAACCTGTCCGTTAGGGAGTCGGTATTCAAGATTTACGAAACTGCCTGACAAAACATTCAGACTTTCCACTTTTGGTAAGCCTTCAATATTAAGAAGTGTGTTGATTTCATCGATGATTTTATTTTTGAATTCTTCAAACATTTCCTTGCCACCAATGTGTGAATACTGTTTCCAGTAATCAAGGGTGAAATCACCGTCAGCATAACACCATTTACAATATTCTTCGTTAAAAGCACCGTTGATTTCTTTGCTGATGTCAGCATCATTCAGGGGCATTCCACAACATCCACAAACCAACTGACAGGGAGAGCCTAAAAGTGTATTGATAGATACATCAAATAGTTTTGACAACAGTTTCAGGGTTTCTGTATTAGGTGTGGTTTCACCATTCTCCCAACGGGATACTGCCTGACGGGTTACAAAAACTTTTTCTGCAAGTTCATCCTGCGATAATCCTTTTTTAGTTCTTAATTCAAGAATAATATCTTTAGTTTCCATATTGTTATCACCTCAGTGTTATTCTATCACTGAATGTTATATTGAACAAGCAACTATCAGTTGCTGTCAGTTCGATAAATTGGAATTTGTCACTCTGTTATAGCAACTTGAATTGATTTTTATTAAACTCCAACATTCCTTCATCTCTCATCTTGCAAAGTTCATTGGACATCGCGCTTCGGTCAACCGATAAAAAATCCGCAAGCTGCTGACGGTTGAATGGAATGGTAAAACTTGAACTGTTGTGTCGTTTAGCTTCTTCGGATAAATAGGATATAAGTTTTTCTCGTGTAGAACGCTTGGACATATGCCCAAGCTTTTGCACGAGTTTTCTGTTTTTCTCAGAAATAGCAAAAAACATATTCTGCACTACCATAGAGTGAAAACGGCAGGCAGAAGAACAGGTTGTAATGATCCGCTTTACATCAAAGAAAATAACGGAACTTTCATCTACAGCTACCACATCATTCAATAGTGCGCCACTTTCGGGAGCAACGTATGCTTCACCAAACATTTCACCAACGGCAATCTGACTGAGAATACTGCGGTTTCCCCAATAATCATCATTTTGAATATGCAGGTTTCCATCTACCAAAACGATAATGTCATTTAGATGCTCACCCTGACGAAGTACATATTCACCTTTTTTATAGGTATAAAGCCTTGCACCGAGGCAAGAAAGCATAGATGCTATTTCATCATCGCCCACACCGGCAAACAGTTGTGTTCTTTTTAAGACTGAAACATACTTTTTCATAAAACATCACTTTCCGTTGTAAAAACAACCGCATTGTTTTAATTATTATACTACAATAAGGTTGCAAAATCAAGAGAGGAGAATTTTTATGATTAGAAAAATTATCAAAATTGATGAAGAAAAATGCAACGGTTGCGGTGCTTGTGCCTCTGCTTGCCACGAAGGTGCTATTGAAATGATAAACGGAAAAGCAAAGCTTGTTCGTGAGGACTACTGCGACGGACTTGGAGATTGTCTGCCTGCGTGTCCTACGGGAGCTATCACCTTTGAAGAGCGTGAAGCCCCTGCCTACGACGAGGCTGCGGTTCTCGCATCCAAAGCCATGAAGGAGAACACACTCCCTTGCGGTTGTCCGGGAACGCAGTCAAAAGCAATTAAGCGTAATGACTGCTCGTGCAGTACCAATGCAAGCGTACCTGCTGTCAGTCAGCTTTCGCAATGGCCTGTACAGATTAAGCTCGTACCCGTAAACGCTCCCTATTTTGACGGAGCGAACCTGCTCGTTGCGGCAGATTGCACCGCCTATGCCTACGGCAACTTCCATAACGAGTTTATTCGTAACCGAATCACGCTCATCGGTTGCCCCAAGCTCGACAGCGTGGATTACGCCGACAAGCTCATGGCAATTCTTGCGAATAACGATATTAAAAGTGTAACCGTTATTCGTATGGAAGTACCTTGTTGCGGCGGTATTGAGTATGCAGTTAAACAGGCTTTACAAACAAGCGGTAAATTTATTCCGTGGAGAGTAGTTACCATCTCTACCGACGGTAAAATATTAGATTAAACGGAGGACAGAAAAATGGATAGAAAAATGTTTTGTTTTCAATGTGAGCAGACAGCGGGTTGTTCGGCTTGCACCGGTAGTGCGGGTGTATGCGGTAAGAAAGCCGACACCGCAGAGCTTCAAGATAAGTTGACAGGTGCGCTTATCGGTCTTGCGAGAGCAACCGAAGGTAATTAAGCACTTGTAAATGGACTTGTACTTGAAGGTTTGTTTACTACTATCACCAATGTCAATTTCAATAATGAGGCTATAACGGAGTTAATCAAAAAGGTAGAAATCGAAAAGGAGCGTCTTGTTCCGAAATGTTTTTGCTGTTCCTCTGCTTGTGGCAGAAACGATAACTTTGATATGAACGAACTTTGGAATGCTGATGAAGACATCCGTTCCCTCAAATCGCTCATTTTGTTCGGTATTCGTGGAGTGGCCGCCTATGCTTATCACGCAGATGTTCTCGGATACAGAGATGCCGATGTAAACAAATTCTTCTACAAGGCACTCTTTGCTATTGGTATGAAAGATTGGGGTATAGAAGAGCTTCTGTCGATTGTTTTAGAGGTAGGCGAAATAAATCTCAAGTGTATGGCTTTGCTTGATAAATCCAACACCGAAACCTATGGTAATCCCGAGCCAACAGGTGTTAGCCTGACAGTTGAAAAAGGGCCGTTTATCGTCATTTCGGGACACGACCTTTATGATCTTAAGCAGTTGCTTGAACAGACCGAAGGTAAGGGTATCAACATTTACACTCACGGTGAAATGCTTCCTGCACACGCTTATCCCGAACTGAAGAAATACGCTCATCTGAAGGGCAATTTCGGTACAGCTTGGCAAAATCAGCAAAAGGAATTTGCCGATATTCCGGCACCCATACTCTTTACCACCAACTGTCTGATGCCACCAAAGGCAAGCTATGCTGACCGTGTATTCACCACTGAGGTAGTATCTTATCCTGAAATCGTGCATATTGGCGATAACAAAGATTTTACACCTGTTATCGAAAAGGCACTTGCTCTTGGTGGTTATCCAACCGATATGCACTTTACGGGAATTAACGGTGGCGAAAAGGTAATGACCGGATTCGCTCACAACACCGTTTTGTCAGTAGCGGACACCGTCATTGATGCGGTAAAGTCAGGTGCAATCAAACACTTCTTCCTCGTTGGCGGCTGTGACGGAGCAAAGCCGGGACGCAACTATTACACTGACTTTGTAAAGCAAACACCGTCCGACAGCATCGTTTTAACTCTTGCTTGCGGTAAATATCGTTTTAACGACCTTGACATAGGAACTATCGGTGGACTCCCTCGTATTATGGATATGGGACAGTGTAACGATGCATACAGTGCAATTAAGGTGGCTGTGGCACTTGCCGAAGCGTTTGAATGCGGTGTCAACGACTTGCCGCTTTCAATGGTGCTTTCGTGGTATGAGCAAAAGGCAGTTTGTATTCTGTTAACACTTCTGCACCTCGGTATCAAGAATATTCTTCTTGGACCTTCGCTCCCTGCATTTGTATCTCCTAACGTGCTGAACTTCCTTGTTGAGAAATTCAATATCGCACCTATTTCAACGCCTGAGGAAGATCTGAAGATGATTTATGGATGATAATATTTTTGTAACTCATAATTTGAGGGCTGACGATTATTTTTCGTCAGCCCTTTGGCATATTGTTCTCCCCGCAAATTCTTATTTATCGAACCAATTATACCACCCATACCAAGAGAAGTGCAATAGTTTTTAGTGCTGTTACAGGTTGTCATGGGTGGTGATTTTTATACTCCGTACACTTTTACCCATACTCCGTACACTTTTACTTTTTCAGCGGTGACACAAAAAATGTAAAAAGCACTTATTTTCAGAGTGCTTGGAGGCATAAAAAAGACCAAAACCCCTATATTTCAAGGGATTTCGGCTGTATTACCTAAGTTGTACTTAGGTGGTGGTCGTGACAGGAGTCGAAATGTTCGAGGTTCGACTCCTGTGTTATTGCAAAGAAATTAAAAGAAAATAGCAGTCCCGATATAAGTCGAAACTGCTATTTTGGTCGGAGTGACAGGAGTCGAACCTGCGGCATCCACATCCCAAATGTGGCGCGCTACCAGCTGCGCTACACCCCGAAGTATGCTTTTTTTCGTCAGCTTTGATAGTATATACTATTTTGTTGCGTTTGTCAATAACAAATTTTCAAAAAGTGTAAAAAATTATAATTTTCCTATGAATATTAAAAATTGTACACAATGTTGTTTTACGTTGACAAATAAACAAAAAAGGCGTAAAATGAACATGGAAAAGAATAAGTATATGTATTGCATATAAAAAAGGAGATTACTGTTATGGCAAAAAAATTTTTAACTCCGGAACAGGCGGAACTCAAAAATATCAAAAAAGAGGCGAATGTATTACGTTTTACAAGTTTTCTTGCAGTCCTTCTTTCTGTTGCTATTGCTTTTGGTGTTGTTTCAATAGGTAAATCAACATCAGAAAAACTTATTGGTGAAGCAGGAGTGGTTGTTCAGACAGGTGATACAATTAAAAATCCTGATGACAATTCATCAAATGATTTTATAGTTGATGAGGAAACAGGTGAAGTAATCACAGTTCCTTCTGATTCTGAGGATGCAACATCAGATGAGTCTGTTGATGAGAATGGAAATATTAAGGAAGAAGAGACAGTTCCTAATCGTGAGCTTCCTGCTAATCCTGCTGAATGGACAAAGGCTGAAATTGTAGATTATTATAAAAAGGCTTGTAACAATTCAACGAGTGCAAAATCTATTCAGAAAATGACATTGAGAGATGGTCTTAAGGCTGAAATCAGCAATAACACCATACAAAATCTCGTTGAACTTGCGATGCCGGTTATGGTGGCAGCACTTAAGGCTAATTCAACTGAGTTTGACGGTATTACAGGTGGATACAATGACCTTGTGCCATCTGATGTAAAGACAGCAAAGGCATATAAAGAAGGAAAATACACAATTATTGAAATGACACTTGTTGAGCAGAAAGACGATGCTTATGGTGATACCTTTAAGGGTACAGTCGGTCATGGTATTTCTGTTGTCGGAAATATTGGAGTTGTCGCTGATAATTTCCCTGATTGGTCAATGGATTTTGATAATGCATTTATTGAGCTTCACTACAAGAATCCTGTTGTTAAGGTGAAGATTAATGAAAAAGGTGTTATTGAAAAAGGTACATGGACATATGAGGTTTATGTTACAGTAAGAAATCTCAGAATTGTAAAAATTATTGTTGAAGATGCAACAGGTATTATTGATTATGAGGTTACAACAGGTGGCGGATTCTAATCAGCAAATAAATATAAGGTGCTTATTTCTTTTGAGATAAGCACCTTTTTATTGTCAAAACTTCTTTTGTGTGTTACTATTATTTCAGGTGGTGATATTATGCAGAGCATTATTAATTCTGTTACGTCTATTGCCCTTTCTATACTTGTGTTTTTCGGAGTTGTCACAATTACACCATATGATGAACCTATTGATAGTGTAAATGGCGGTGACCCATGTATTGTAGAGGATGAAACAGGTACTTATTATACCTTTACAACAGGTGGTGGAATTGATATTTTTAAAATTAACGCATACGATGATACAACTGTTCAAAAAATGAGAACGGTTTATTGGTGTGGTAATGACGGAATAATCAAGGATATCTGGGCTCCTGAAATCCATAAGTTTGGAGATAAGTGGTACATAGTAGCTTGTGGTGTTTTTGATAAATCTTTTGTGGAAAAAGGAAAAATGCCAAACGCTACTGAATATACGGAGCATGATGACTATTATCGTTATGGATTTGTTCTGGAAAGCAAAACAGAAGATATTATGGGTGATTATGAGTTTAAAGGTATCTTTGCACCTGATGGACTAAATAATATTGACGGAACATATCTTGAAAAAGACGGAAAGCTTTATTATGTTTGTTCTGCATATCTTAATGTTGCTCATCAGTGTATCTATATGACAGAAATGGAAAATCCATATACATTGAAGACTGATAAAAATGGTAAACACCATTCCGTAATGCTCAGCCAACCGGAATATCTGTGGGAAAAACGAGGATGGAGTGTAAATGAAGGTCCTGCGGTTCTGTATAAGGATGATAATATCTTCCTTTTATACTCGGCAAGTGGTTACAGTTCAGGGGGCTATTGTATGGGAATGCTCACTTTTGATGGTGAGGATATAATGAATAAAGACGACTGGTCAAAAAATAGGTTCAAGGTTTATGGTGACCAGCCATTGAAGAAAATTTATAATGCCGGTCATTGTAGTTTTCTTTATCGTGATAGTGGCGAAATCATTATGGTTTATCATGCAACAAAAACAAATAATTTTAATAAATCACCAAGACTTACATATATAAAACCGATTGAATTTGAAAACAACAAACCAATATTTAGATAAAGGAAAAGTATCCTGACATTGACAAAGAATAATTAATATAGTAAAATAACTGTATATGTATTCAGGAGGATATAATTATGGATAATATGGAAAATATGGAACCTATGCAGCCTGTGCAGAATGAGGCAACAGTTCAGCCTATACAGCCTGTAAAGCCACCAAAGGCAAAGAAAGAAAAAAATCCAAAGAAAATAATTGCAATTGTTCTTGCGGTTGTTATCTTTTTAGTTGCAATATTTTCAGTAGGTCAGTTCTTCTCAATGCAAATGAGAATAACAAATCTCGAAAATGAAAGTGATTACTATCAGCAGATGTTCAATTATTATAATTTCCTTATTGAAAGCGGACAGATTGTTCTTGAAGAAGGTTCTGCTACTTCATTTGATGATTTTGTAGGAAATGATAATAATAACAATAATTCAGATTATGTTCCTGATGTTCCTCAGAATAATCAGCAAAATGTTGAACAGGATAGTGGCACTCAGTCAGCAGACCCTACAAAGTGGACAACAGCACAGATTGTTGAAACATACAGACACGCTGCAGGTAGAACTCATAACAATGTAACATCACAGCAGGTTATGAGCTTGCGTGACGGTTCTCTTCAGGCTCCCGGTGTAAACAGCACATTGTTAGGTCTGACAGAGAGCGTTATGAAAACTGCACTTTCAAACAATTCAGGCGATATCAAGGGTATCACAGGTGGTCACCAGAATCTTGTTGTATCGGATGTTCAGTCAGCTCGTGCATACAAGAACGGTAGCAATATTGTTATCGAAATGAAAATGAAAGAACAGGTTGACAAGGGTAACGGTAATATGTACAGCGGTACAGTTGGTCACGCAATTTCCGTTGTTGGTGATATTGATTCTGTTATCGGTCAATTTTCATCACTTGGCGTTGAAACTGACCTTCGTGACGAAAACTGTACACTTCAATATAGAAATCCTGTACTTAAAGTTGCTATTAACAGCAACGGATACATTGTAAATGGTACATGGAGCTATTATGTTGATGTTACACTCAGAGACCTTACCGTTTCCGGTTTTGGTATGACAGTTCCTGTACAGACAGCAACTGCAATTATTGACTTTGTTGTTACTCTCAACGGTGGTTTCAAAGGATAATTATTAAATGGAGTCATAAATTAAGGACTTGTCTTTATTGACAGGTCCTTTTATCTTGCTTATAATTAACGTAAGAAAGGGGATTAGAAAAATGAAAACAACAGAAAAGATAACCCTTAGTGAACAAAAGGAAATCAAGAGACTTAAAAAGATGCAAGGCAGAGGTAACAGTAGCAAGTATTTCTTTGTTTTATTAATGCTTATTGCTATTGTAAACATTCTTGATGAGGTAACAAGCAACCTTACAGTTACCGTGCAGTCATCATTTGTAACAGAATTCTTTGTAAACAATCCGTTTATGGGAAAATACTATACTTTCCAGGAAGGTCTTGCGCTTCATTCAGGTGTTGGTGTGTTTACTTATGTTTTAGGTATTTTTACACCATTTTATAAAGCGCTTGCAGACAAATGGGGACGAAAACCGCTTTTTGCAATTTCAACACTTGGTATGGCAACAGGACTTTTTGTAATTTATCTTTCATCAAGCTACATAATGTTCCTTGTGGGCTTTGCAATCATCAGCTTCTTTATGGGTCATGATATTCAGATTATTTATATTCTTGAAGAAGCACCGGATAAGCATCGTGCAAAGATTTACAGCTTTTTAAAGAGCTTTGGTATTTTAGGTGTTATTCTTATTCCCACACTTCGTGATATGCTTATGGGTGATGACGCTACAAAATGGCGTGAAATCTTCTTAGTGCCTGCTATAATCGGCTTTATTGCAGTTTTACTTGTTGTAATCCTTGCAAAGGATACAAAGGTGTTTATAAATGAGAGAATAGAGTATCTTTCAAGACCGATTGAAGAACGACAGGCTGAAAAAGAGCTTAAGAAAAAACAAAAAGAAGCACAAAGAAATCAGTCAGGCGTTTTCAATGGCGTAAAATATATTTTCTCAAATCGTGACACAAAAAATCTTATTATTTCACATATCGTTTTTGATTCAGCAATGCCTGCAATAGCACTTTATTTCGAGTCTTCAATGCATGAAGTAGGTATGAGCACAAGCGACATTACAAAGGCCCTTTTTATGGTGCCTGTGGTTTATGCAACAATTACCTTCCTTTCAGGTTTTATTGCAGATAAGCTTGGCAGAAAAGTGACTGTAACAGGCTTCTCAGTTACCTGTATGGTCGGATATTCTCTTTTCGTAGCCGGTATTCTCTGTGGTTGGAATCCATATCTTATTGGCTTCTTTGCAGGACTTTATCAGGGTTCATATTGGATTGGCAGAGATTATATGAATGTTATGATGACAGAAAAAGTACCGACAGATATCCGTGCATCAGTAGTCGGTGCAGAGGGGCTTTTAGTAATTATCGGTCTTGCTGTGGGATATCTTCTTGCAATCCTCGGTATGCTTAAATTCCAAATCTGGTGGGTATGCCTTGCAATTTCTATCGTTGCAGTCGGTACAGCAGCAATTATGTTTGCAAAGGGTGTTAAGGAAACCAAGGGTGCAAACCTTGATGAGATAGAGTAAATACAAAGTGCAAAATGATAAAAAAAGTCCTCCCGTGTGGGAGGATTTTTCTTTGTTATTTATTCTGCCTTACCTAATTCCTGCATTGTAACTTCTTCTTTTACATTATCAGAAACAGAAGTGTATTTTTCCTGATAATAGTTTTCAGCAACACAATCAAATGTGCCGTCAGGCTTGACAGTAATCACTGTGCAACCACGCTGTGAACCGAGCTTTGAAATACCTGAATATGCAAGATAGTCAATACTGAAGCCGTATGTAAGACGGATTCCCTTATATTCAATAGAGAAGTTGTTAAGGTGGTCATGACCAACGAAAATACCCTTTGTACTACCAAGAGAAAGCATTGTTTCAAAGATTTCGTCAGGGTAAACACCGGAATAAACCATTTTGCCTGTTTCACCAACAACACCATAATGGTATTTTGCATTTTCTGTGTCCTTGTAACCTGCCTCAACATATTCATTCCATGCATCAAGATATTCTGTATTTGGTACATGCCAGAATGCAAGTGACTTTACAGTTGAGTATTTCTCAAGTAATTCCTCTTTATTATCGAAATCACCTGAATTTATAAGCTCAACATTGTACTCGTTGAATTTCAACACATTGTTTTTATACCATTCAACCTGACTGTCGTGGATGTTATCGTATTTCCAGAAAAGCCCCAGATAGTCATTGTCAACATAAGAATGAGTGTCAAATGTGTAGAATGACTGTGTGATAATGCCGTCAGTATTTTTAACATTTACAACTGTGTTGCAGTATCCGTCAACATTGTCTTCATAGTTATCATTGAAAAGACAATATGCCCATTTTTCATCGCTATAAAATCCTGAAATATCTTCACGAGTGTATTTTGAGTAGCTTTCTGTATCGTGATTACCAAAAACAGGCAACCAGTAAACCTGAAGCTTTTCCATAAGTGTTGCAAAAATTTCAGCAGATTTCATATTGTCAAAAGTACCTGCCTGGAAAGGGACAGGATAAACAATGTCGCCTGTAACAATAACAAGATCAGGCTGTTCAGCAGTAATCATTGACGCAACAGCATTAAGTGCCATTGTATCCTTTGATGTTGACATCCAGCCACCACCGATATGTACGTCAGTGAGCTGTATTACTTTGAAGTCGTTGTCAGTTGTGAATGTCCAGACATTATCTTCGTCTTTCTGAGGGATAAGCTGGTTGTCATATTTTACTGATTTGAAATTTGCAACATTTTTAAGCTGTGCATTACAACCTACTGCATTGACAACAGAGCCTGTAATACCAAGAATGATAATGACAGCAAGTATAATGCTTATCACCTTTAAGAATTTTTTACCACGATTTTTCTTTTTCAAGAAAATACCTCCCATTCCACAGTTGAATTGCAGTTAAGCTCTGCTTTCAGCTGATTTTTTATTATATTCTGAACTGATAAAATGTCAACATCTTTATCAGTTAAAGACAAATTAAGAGTGACATAAATTTTTTCATCACCATATGAGTGAATTGTAATGTCATTTATACAAATATTTTCATTAATATTTTTTATAAGAAGTGATACATTTTCTTCAATTTGTTTATCACTTTGTCCGATAAGTTCAGATATGGATGAAATAATAAGACGTATTCCGAGAATTGCAATAACGATGCTTATAGCAAGTCCGAGAATGGAATCAAGTGCAAAACCAATTGTATTGGAAAGTGTAAATGATATAAGCGTCATAAGTGTAATGGCACAATCAAGATATGAGTCAAGCATGACGGTTTTAAGTACAGGAGAATTTGTTTTCTTATACCTGAAACTGAAAATAACACCTAAAAGCAGTTTTACAAGACAAGTAAAACCAATAATGATTGCATATTTTGTGAAATACCACACAGGCACAGGAGTCATAAGACGACTCAAGGAGTTGTATGCAAAGGAGAAACCTGCGACGGTCATAATAAGTGACATTATGAATGTGGTGACGTGTTCCATTTTTCCGAAACCGAATTTGAATTTATCGGTAGCCGGTTTATTAAGAAATGAAATTCCCACAAGTGCAAGGCAAAGTGAGAGTGTGTCCATAAGATTGTTGATGCTGTCAGTATAAATACAAAGACTGTTTGTGTGGACACCGATATAATATTTTGTAAAAAATAATAAGAGATTTATAATTCCTGCAAAAATAAGTACAGGAGAAAGTCGTTTTTTCATAACCATAAATTAAAATAATGAAATTACCCACATAATGATAAACCATACAGGCGGAATTAAAAGTGAAGGTAACATATTGAGTGTTTTAAGATTTTTTATTTCAAGAATTGCAAGACCTGAAGATGCAATTAAAAATCCACCGACAACGCTGATTTCACACATAAGCTCAGGACTCATAAATTCACCTAAAAATGTTGCAAGTAAATAGATGGAGCCTTGCCAACAGAAAAGCACAGGTGCTGCAAGTGCAATTCCTATTCCGTAAGTTGATGCTAAAACCATACTTGTAACAAAGTCAAGAGTAGCGTTTGTAAAAAGATATGTATGGTCGTTGTTGAGTGCTGAGTTAATCGGACCCAAAATCGAAAGACTACCGATACAGAAAAGAAGAATTGCAGTTGAAAGTCCTTTCCCCAGCTCGCTTTTGCCCTTTTTCTCAACAAGATTATTAAAACGCTTGTCAAGGTCAATCATATTGCCGAAAAGTGAGCCTAAAGCAAGACTTACAATGAACAAAACAGGATATTTACTGTTCGGCATATTTTGTACTACAGAGTTTATGCCGATACCTGCTGCTGCAAGTCCCATTGCATTCATAAGGCACTTTGTATATTTTTCTTTAATTCCTTTTTTCAGTAAACTGCCGATAACACTACCTGTAAGTATTGTTGCAGTATTGACTATTGTTCCAATCATTGTTTATTCAACCTCGTATTCTCTACTGCTTCGAAAATCTCTTTAAGTGTATCAAGGGAATTCTGGTCAGGCTTCTTTTTGACATTAATACTCTTCTTGCCACTTCCGGTAACGCCTACACGACCACGGAGAACTGAAGAAATATCAAGTACCAATGAAGGGTTGATTTCTTCACAGTAAAGGCAGAGTGTTTCACCACGCTGACCGATTTCGTAAATTCCGAGAGAAGCAGCAGTATTTCTGCAAAGAGAAACCTCAATAAGTCCTTCAACTGATGGTGGAACATCACCGAAACGGTCACGGAGTTCATCACGTACATCCTCTGCATCCTGAAAGGTTCTGATATCAGCAATTCTACGGTAAATTGTAAGTCTTTGCTGAAGTGTAGAAATGTATTTGTCAGGGATATGAGCATTGATTTGTAAGTCAATAAGACATTCTTTCTGCTTTGGTTTTTCACCTTTTTCCTGACTGATAGCTTCACCTAACAGCTTCATATACATATCGTAACCGACTGATGCCAAATGACCGTGCTGCTGTGCGCCTAAAAGATTACCTGCACCTCGGATTTCAAGGTCACGCATAGCAATTTTAAAGCCTGAACCGAATTCCGTATACTCACGGATTGCCTGAAGTCGTTTGTATGCAATTTCTGTAAGATTTTTGTCACGCTTATATGTGAGATATGCACTTGCACGTCTTGCACTTCTGCCTACACGACCACGAAGCTGATGAAGCTGAGCAAGTCCGAGTCTGTCAGCATCTTCAATGATAAGTGTGTTGGCATTTGGCACATCTACACCTGTTTCGATAATGGTTGTACAGACAAGAATATCAATTTCGCCATTCATAAGGTCGCGCCATATGTCACTTAACTGTTCTTCACTCATTTTTCCGTGAGCAGTTGCGATTTTTGCATCAGGAAGATACTCCTGAATTGAATTTGCAACACCATCAATAGTGTCAACTCTGTTGTGTAAGAAATATACCTGACCACCACGACGAAGTTCTTTTTCCATCGCTTCACAAAGAAGTGGCATATTGTGTTCAACAACATAAGTCTGAACAGGTGAACGGTCAGACGGAGCTTCTTCAATAACTGACATATCACGGATTCCCGACATAGCCATATTAAGTGTTCTTGGAATTGGTGTAGCAGAAAGTGTCAGCACATCAACACCGGGGAATAATTCTTTGAGTTTTTCCTTTTGTGCAACACCGAATCGTTGTTCTTCGTCAACAATGAGAAGACCTAAATCCTTGAACTTAACATTTTTTGAAATAAGTGAATGAGTACCCACAATAATATCGATAAATCCTGCGTTAATACTCTTGATAATTTTTGACCTCTGTGTAGGTGTACGGAATCGGGAAAGCATTTCTGCTTCAATAGGGAATCCCTCGAAACGCTTGAGAATTGTCTGGTAATGCTGTAATGCAAGGATTGTTGTCGGGACAAGGATTGCGCATTGTTTTCCGTCAGCAATACACTTGAAAACAGCTCTTAATGCAACTTCAGTTTTACCGAAACCAACGTCACCACAAAGAAGTCTGTCCATTGGATATGGTTTTTCCATATCACTCTTGATTTCGTCAATAGAACGCAACTGGTCACCGGTTTCTTCAAATGGGAATCTTCTCTCAAAGTCCATTTGCATATCAATATCAGGTGAAAAGGCATAACCCTCACTGTGCAAACGCTGTGAGTACAGTTTAATAAGCTGGTCAGCCATATCCTTAACAGCTGAACGAACTTTGTTTCTTGTCTTTTCCCATTCACCACCACCAAGACGGTTGAGCTTAAGTGCTTTTCCGTCATCTTCATGCGGTCCGATATATTTAGCTACCAAATCAAGCTGCGTAACCGGTACATAAAGTACATCACTTTTAGCGTACTTGATTTTGATATAGTCTTTTATGATTTTATTGGCTTCAAGCTGTGTCACACCGTCAAAAACACCGATACCGTGAACAGCGTGAACAACATAGTCACCTTTTTTGATTTCATCAAGAGAATGTATTGTATCTCTTGCTTTGAAGCCTGAATTCTTTCGTCTTGCTTTTGACTGATAAATCTTTGAGTATGTAAAAACATACAGTTTTTCTCGTGGATAAGAGAAGCCTGAGCTCAATGAGCCTGCAAGTACACAGATTGCACCCTTAGGGAATTTAGCGGGGATATTGGAAAAGTAAACCGAAACAAAATTCTCGTCATTTAAGGTTTCTGCAAGATTTTTTGCACTCTTTTCAGTACCCGCAAAGACTACGACTGTACTGTCATTTGTGTTGACGGGCTTTAAGTCTTCCATAAGAACATCAAGTTTACCGTTCCAGATAGGTAATGTGTTTCCGTTGAAGGTTGTAAGACTCTTTACAGATGTATCAAAGCTTCCTCTTGCAAAATTGTCAACATAAGTAGCGCCGAATTCAGTGTACTTGTCAATCAGTTCATTGAATGTAAGGCAGAATTTGTCAAGACCTTTACAAAGTGTTCCGTCGTCAACACAAGCCTTAATGTCTTCGTATAAAAGCTTTTGTGAAGAAGATGCTTTTTCCTTAATTCCACCTGTTTCAAATGCAAAAAGAAGATAATCCTTTGCATAGTCAAAAATTGTAGCAGGGGAGTAAACAAGAGGAAGATATTTGTCAGCAGAACCTACCGACAAACCACCTTTGAGTCTGTCTATATCATTATAAAGCTTTTCACGGATAATATCAGTTTTTTTACCTCTTACAGAAGCTGCAAACTTTTCGATTTTATCAATTAATTCCTGTGGATTGTCAATGATAATCTCCTTTGACGGAGCAATTATAATTTCATCAATATTAACTGTTCTTCTCTGTGATACAACATCAAAATGACACATAGTATCAACGGTATCACCCCAGAGTTCGATTCGTACAGGCTCTTCATCATCAGGTGAGAAAAAGTCCACAATACCACCACGGACAGAGAATTGACCAACGCCCTCAACAGCATCAACTCTCGTATATCCTGCACAATTTAGGGAAGAAACAATTTTTTCAAGAGTTGTTTCTTCATCTTTTTTAAGGAGAACGGACTTTTGTCTTAAAATTTCAGGCGGAACAGTGAAGGATAGAGAAGCCTCGGCACTTGCTACAATAATATCACAACTATTGTCAAGCATACGACGAAGCACTTTAATTCTTTTTTGCTCATATTCGTAGCTTTGTGAATCGGTTGTGTAGAAAGAAAGGCTTCTTGACGGATACTGAAGTGCTGAAACACCAAGGGCTGTCAAATCCTCGCAAAGTCGCACTGCAGTTGCATCGTCAGGCACGACAACAAGGGCCTTTTTTTCAAGACCCCCTGTTACAGCAGATATAAGATGAGCTTTCATAACGGGAATTAAACCTAAGACGCCCTGTGGTAAAAAGCCTTTTTTAATGCTGTTTACAACACCCTCATATTCTGCTGAATTTTTAATGACTTCAGTAAATGCGGACATAATTTTTGCCTCAACTATTGTATAAGTTCATTGCCTTGTCAATCTGATTATCGAGTAAAAGTTCAATTGCCTTGCATGCATTTTCGAGTGCAGGCTCTAAAGCTTTCTGCTCGTCTTTTTTGAATTCTGAAAGTACCCAGTCAGCAAGGTCGTATTCAGGATGTGGTTTTTTACCGCAACCTACCTTGATTCTTGGGAATTGGTCACTGTTCAAGTGATAAATGATACTCTTGATTCCGTTGTGACCACCGTCAGTACCTTTTCTGCGGATACGCAGTTTCCCCACATCAAGAGAAATATCGTCATAAATTACAATTACCTTTTCAGGTGGGATTTTATAGAATGATGCACATTCTCTTACAGCTTCACCACTGTTATTCATAAATGTCTGTGGTTTCATAACAATACAACGATGACCATTGATATTCGTGTCAGCCATAAGTGATTTGTATTTAAGTCTGTCAATTCTGAAAGAAAGTTTCTGGGACAGCATATCAAGACATAAAAATCCTGCATTATGTCGTGTCAATGTGTATTTGTTACCGGGATTACCAAGACCAACGATGAGAAATTCGTGTGTGCCTGTGGCTCCCGTATTTGTCTGTTTTCTGAATCTGTTGAACATAATTGTTTCCTTTATTTTTTGAATCTGTCTTTATTAATTTCTCTCCAACCCTCAATATTTACTTGTCTTGCTCTTGCAATACCAAGGGATTGGGCAGGAACATTTTCTGTAATTGTTGAACCTGCTGCAGTATAAGCACCGTCACAAAGTGTTACAGGTGCCACAAGGTTTGTGTTACAACCGATAAAGCAGTCGTCACCGATTGTTGTCCTGTGCTTGTTTTTACCGTCATAATTGACCGTAACAGTACCGCAACCAAAGTTTACTCGTTTACCTACATCGGAATCACCAACATAAGTAAGGTGCGAAACCTTTGTTTCTTTATCAATGTTGGAATTTTTAACCTCGACAAAGTTTCCTAAATGGACTTTTTCACCAACAACCGAATTTGGTCTTATATGAACGAATGGTCCGATATCAGCACCATCAAGGACTTTTGATTGATAGCATTGAACAGAATTGAGCTTAACATCATTTCCGATAACGCTTTCTTTAATGAGCGTGTTAGGACCAATCACACAGTTTTCTCCGATGGTAACACCTGAAAAAATCATAGTGTTAGGCATTATCACAGTACCTTTACCGATTGTTACATTTTCTTCGATAATAACACTCTGGTGATATGGAATTTCAACACCGTTGTTTTCGTGAAACTTCATGCATTCAAGGTTTTTAATATCTTTTTCTGTCATAGAATAACCTCTGTTTACTTTAAAAATTAATTTTATCATATTTTATGTGGATTTTCAACCTTTTAGTTAGTGAAACGATAGGTAAATCTGAATTCGAATTATAATTTCTCGGGGAGAAAAATTATGTATCTATGCCTCCCTCTGACGAGGGAGGTGGCAAAATCTTTGATTTTGACGGAGGGAGAGATAGTTTAATAGAATAGTTGACTACCCCTCAGTCTGCTTCGCAGACAGCTAAGTCTCACCTGCCGGTTCGGTCGGTGCTTCTGTTTCGCAGAGGTGTCCACCGGACACCCGCACCCTGACAAGGGGAGCCGAGAAGAGACGCCCATTAACTCCCCGATAAACTCCGATTTATCTACCGTTGCTTTTTTACCGTTGAGTATGGTCTGTTTTACCATCGGGTATGGTCTATTTTACCATCGGGTATGGTCTATTTTACCATCTAAAAATAATATATAAATAATATAAAAATAATATATATAATTATGCAGAAAGCAGTTGTTTAATTAATTGCTTTCTTTTTTATCTTTACAGGATAATTTGAGATTAGTTTTTACTATAAAAACCTTGAAAATAAAGGAAGTAAATGGTATAATGATAAATTAGAAAATTTTGTTTTATTCTCAACAAGAAAGGGTGAAAAGACTGATGAGCAGAAAGAAATGGCTCACTGCACATATTGATAAAGAATTGGCAGCTCAGGTAGCGGAAAATCATAGTCTTGACCCTTTTACTGCCCTTATATTAGTATCCCGTGGAATTACAGAATATGAGGATGTTGAAGAATTTTTTGATAGTGATTTCAGCTTTTGTGACCCATATCTTATTGCCGATATGGATAAGGCTGTGGAGAGAATCGAAAAAGCAATAAACGATAATGAAAAAATCTGTGTTTTTGGTGACTATGATGCAGACGGTGTTACTGCAACTGCACTTATGTATTCATATCTCTCATCAAGAAAAGCAGATGTAATGTACTATATCCCTGACAGAGTCAGTGAGGGTTACGGGATGAATAAAGATGCCGTAACTTATCTTCACGAAAAGGGAGTTAAGCTTATTGTCACTGTGGATAACGGTATTTCTGCAATTGATGAAATCAGTTGTGCAAACAGTCTTGGTATTGAAACTGTTGTTACCGACCATCACCATGTTGGTGAAGTGTTGCCTGAAGCTGTGGCTGTTATTGACCCGCAGAGAGAGGATTGCAATCTTCATTTTAAAGATTGGGCAGGTGTTGGTGTAGCATTCAAGGTTGTTTGTGCACTCGAAAAAGGTGATTATTCCGAAATTCTTAACAGATATGCAGATATAATTGCAGTTGGTACAATTGCTGACGTTGTTGACCTGAAAGACGAAAACAGAGCTATTGTAAAATACGGTGTTGCAAAGATTAATTCAAATTCTTGTAGTGGTATAAATGCACTTCGACAAATTGCAGGTGTAAGTGAGAAAAAACTCAATGCAGTTGGTGTTACTTATTCACTAGCACCACGTATCAATGCAGCCGGCAGAATTGAGTCTGCTGAGACTGCACTTAAGCTTTTGCTTTGTGACGATTTGATTTCTGCATTACAGATTGGTGAGCAGGTTGATTTGTGCAATCGTCAGCGTCACGAATATGAAAATGAGATTATGGAATCTGCTGTTGCTCACATTGAGGGTAATGAGCAGTTGAAATATGCACGGGTTATAGTTGTCTGTGGTGAAGGCTGGCATCATGGTGTTATCGGTATTGTTGCAGCAAGAATCACTGAAAAATATGGTAAGCCGACAATTGTGATTACATTTGATGGTGATGAGGGTACAGGCTCAGCAAGAAGTATAAACGGTTTCTCTGTTTATGATGCAATCAAATCCTGTGAATCCTTACTTACTCATTTTGGTGGACATACTCTTGCAGCAGGACTTGGAATCAAGCGTGAAGATGTTGGTGAGTTTTATCGTCGTATAAATGAGTTTGCAGGTACAGTTCCTGAAACCGTACCCACATTGTTGCTTGATTGTAAATTGAATCCTGCATATATCGATGCAGCGCTTGTGGAGTCGCTTGAAACTCTTGAACCATTTGGTGCAGGCAATCCTCAACCTCTTTTCGGTATATTCGGTGTAACTCTTGAAAGCATAAGACCTGTGGGTGAGGGTAAACATTTAAGACTTTCATTCATTAAAGGGAATACGCAGTTTGTGGCTATGAAATTTTCAACCACGTTGGCTGATTTTCAATTCTGTGAGGGTGATGTTGTTGACCTTGCAGTAAGAATTGACAAAAATGAATACAGAGGTGAGATAAAAGCTTCTGTACAGATAAGAGATATGCGTTTTTCAGGAATTGATGATGAAACATTCTTCAAGTCACAGCTTCTCTATGAAAAATATAAACGACAGGAAATCCTGACACCTCATGAAGCAAGATTTTTAACACCGACAAGAGAGTTTTTGTTAGGGGTTTTCGGACTTCTTAAACAGTACAAACAATGGCAGTATGATGTTGAAACACTTACTGTACGAGCAAAATGTCCTGTTGAAAGATATTGTACAATGAAGGTTTCTCTTGATGTGCTTTTTGAAATGGGACTCATAAAATATAAAAATGAGCATATTATTTTTGACGGTGACGGAAAAAAGGCGGACTTGTCAAAGTCAGAAATTCTGAATAATTTAAATAAAATGCAGGGTGGTGAACAGTAATGGCAGAAAATGTAAATGTAAATGTTGATGTGCAGGAGCTTTATAACAATCTTCGTAACAGAATAAAGTCAATTCATAGCGAAAAAGAATTGGAAATCATCGACAGAGCCTTTAATCTTGCAAATGAATATCACGGTGACCAAAAAAGAAAATCAGGTGAACCATATATTATTCATCCCATTGCTGTTTGTGATATTCTCGTTGATTTAGGTATGGATTATCAGTCACTTGTGGCTGCTCTTCTTCACGATGTTGTTGAGGATACTCCATATACAATCGAACAGCTTACAGCTGATTTTGGTGACGAGGTTGCACTTCTTGTTGACGGTGTTACAAAGCTCGGTCGTGTTCAACTTAATTCAAGTGAAAATAAGGAAGAGCAACAGGCAGAGAATATCAGAAAAATGCTCCTTGCAATGTCAAAGGATATCCGTGTTATTATCGTTAAGCTTGCTGACCGTGTTCATAATATGAGAACACTTCAGTTTATGCCACCACAGAAGCAGAGAGATAAGGCACTTGAAACACTTGAAATCTTTGCACCGATTTCTCATCGTCTTGGTATCCGTTCTGTTAAAGAAGAGCTTGAAGACAGAGCAATCCGTTTCCTTGATGGTGTTGCTTATGAGGGAATCGAAGAGAATCTTAAGAAATCAAATGAATCAGGTAATGATTTTCTTGAAAGTATAAAAAGTAAAATTGGTGACAGAGTTCATCAGACAGTTCCTACTGCACAAATCAGCGGTCGAATCAAGTCTGTTCACGGAATTTACCGTAAAATGTATATGCAGGGTAAACAGTTTGACGAAATTTATGATATTTATGCAGTCCGTATTATCGTTGACAGTGTAATTGACTGTTATAACTGTCTTGGTATTATCCACGATATGTATAATCCGTTACCCGGTCGATTTAAGGACTATATTTCTACACCAAAACCAAATATGTATCAGTCACTTCATACAACCGTTATCGGCAAAGAGGGAACTCCCTTTGAAGTGCAGATAAGAACATGGGAAATGCATCGTACTGCTGAATTCGGTATCGCAGCTCACTGGAAATATAAACTCGGTGTTTCAGGTGGAAAACAGAGCTTCGACCAAAGACTTCAGTGGATTCGTGAAATGCTTGAAACACAGCAGGAATCAGGAGATGCAAGGGAGCTTGTTTCAACAATCAAAACTGACCTTATTACTGACGAAGTATTTGTTTATACACCGAAAGGTGATGTTATCAATGTGCCTGTTGGTTCAACAGTAATTGACTTTGCTTATGCAATTCACTCTGCAGTTGGTAATAAAATGACGGGAGCTAAGGTTGACGGACGAATTGTGCCTATTGATTATGTAATCAAAACAGGTGAGATTGTTGAAATTCTCACATCATCACAGCAAGGTAAAGGTCCGAGTCGTGACTGGCTCAACATTGTTAAAACAAGCCAGGCAAAGAGCAAAATCCGTTCTTGGTTTAAAAAGGAAAAACGAGAAGAAAATATTATTGAGGGTAAGGCTGAAATCGAGCGTGAATTCAGACGGAATTATATCCGTTTGTCAGACGAGGATTATCAGAAATTTATCAAAAAACTTGCAGAGCGTCAGAGAATGGATAATATTGACGATTTCTACGCTGCAATCGGTTATGGTGGACTTTCAATTAACCGTATGATGCCTTACATTAAGGAAGAGTATCAGAAAAACTACGATAAGAGTCGTGCTGAAATCAAAGTTGTTCCTGTTAAGGATAACAGTAAAAAGAATAAAGATGGTGTTACTGTTGAGGGTATTGATAACTGTCTTATTAAATTTGCACAATGCTGTAACCCATTACCCGGTGACAATATTATCGGTTTTATTACCCGTGGTCATGGTGTTTCAATTCATAAGAGAGATTGTACAAATGTACCGAAGGATATTGTGAACTGTGCTGAACCTGCAAGATGGGTGAATGCATATTGGAACCAGAATGTGCGTGAGGAATACAAAGCAACACTTCAGCTTACATGTTTGTCACGAGTTGGACTTATGGCAGAGGTTGCTGTTCAGGTTGCAAATATGCGAGTTAATATTACAAGCATCAGTACTCACGATATGAAAGACGGAAGAACAATAGTTGAGCTTACAGTGAATGTGAGCGGTATTGACCACCTGAAAAACTTGATTTCACGAATTGAAAAAGTTGATGGCGTATTGAGTGTGGAGAGATAAATGAAAGCAGTAATTCAAAGAGTCAGCAAAGCAAGTGTAACTGTAGATGGTGAGCTTGTTTCAAAAATAGATAAAGGTTATCTTATTCTCCTTGGTGTTATGGATGATGATACTGAGGCTGATGCAGATGTTCTTGCACGAAAAGCATCAGCACTTCGTGTGTTTGAAGATGATGAAGGTAAAATGAACCTTGATATAAAGAATGTGGATGGGGAAATTCTTGCTGTTTCACAGTTTACTTTGTGTGCTGATGTAAAAAAGGGTAACAGACCGTCATTTGCACATTCTGCTCACCCTGACAGAGCCAATGAGTTATATGAGTATTTCTGTGATAAGCTCATTGAAAATGGTATAAAAAATGTAGAAAAAGGTGTTTTCGGTGCCGATATGAAGGTTGAGCTTCTCAACGATGGCCCTGTAACAATCCTTTATGACTCAGAAATGTGGAGGAAATAAATCATTATGATTACAGTAGAAAAGCATTTAGCAGTTATGGATGACGGATTTACAATAAATAATTATATTGTTACTGATGTGGAAACAGGTGAAACAGCAGTTATTGACCCATCGTTATCTGAAGAAAAGTTATTAGAAAAACTCAATGGTAAAAACATTAAGTATATTCTTTTGACTCATGGACATTTTGACCACATCTGTGGTGCAAAAATGGTTAAGGATAATACAGGAGCAAAAATTGTTATTCATAAGGACGACGATATTATGCTCCACGATAGCAGCACAAACGAATTTGATGCGAATTGTCAGGGATATTCGTTCCCTGAAGTTGATGCAGATATTTTTACAGAAGATGGCACAGAGCTTATGCTTGGTAACACTAAAATTACTGTTATGCATACTCCCGGACACTCTATGGGTAGTGTTTGCTATCTTTTTAAAGAAGACTTGATAATGTTTTCAGGTGACACACTCTTCAAACTTTGTGCAGGAAGAGCTGACCTTTATGGTGGAAATGGTCGTCAGGTGCTTCGTTCACTTGCAAATCTCGGTGAACTGGAGGGTAACTACAAGGTTTATCCCGGTCACGAAGACGACACAACTCTTGATTTTGAACGTGAAAACAATCGTTATATGAGAACCCGATTCAGAAGAAAATGATAAAGTTACTTGTAATTAACCATAAATTTCATTATGAAATGGAAAAATTGGTCAGAATTTTTATGCCTGATGTAAAAATTCAAGTGGTATATGAGAATTGCGATGATTTCAATATTTATACTTCTGTTACTGATGAAATAAAGGTAATAATAAAATTTGATGATTTTAATAAAACACTTACTGCACCTCTTTGTGATGACAATGAAATGCAGATGGGCAGAATGGTGTATTCACTTATGGGTGAATATACTGGATTTTATCCTAAATGGGGTGTGCTGACAGGTGTCCGACCATCAAAACTCCTTATAAACACTGAAAAACAGCTTGGCAGAGAAAAGACAGAAGAATATTTCAAAAAAGATTTGCTTGTAACAGATGAAAAGTTTCAGCTTGCAAGGGAAGTTGCTGACTGGGAAGAAAAGATTATAAGCACAAGTAAGCCAAAATCTTTCAGCCTTTATGTTTCAATTCCGTTTTGCCCGTCGAGATGCAGTTATTGCTCCTTTGTTTCTCATTCTGTTGAAAATGATAAGGCAAAAAATCTTTTGCCACAGTATGTGGAATTGCTGTCAAAGGAACTCAGTATAACAGGAGAAATTGCAAAAAATACGGGCGTTACTCTTGAAAGTATTTATATTGGAGGAGGAACTCCCACAACACTTTCAGCAGAACAGCTTGAAATCGTTTTAAATGCTATAGAAAAGAATTTCGATTTGAAAACTTGTCGTGAATTTACTGTTGAGGCAGGTCGTCCCGATACAATTACAGAAGAAAAGCTTACAGTTCTTAAAAATAGTCCTGTTGACAGAATAAGTATTAATCCACAGACATTCAATGATTCTGTGTTACAGACTGTTGGCAGACGCCATACTGCAGAGGATACAGTAAAAATCTTTGAACTTGCAAGAAAAATCGGCTTTACAAATATAAATATGGACTTGATTGCAGGACTTCCTACAGATACTGTTGACGGATTTAAGTATTCACTTGATACTGCAATGAATCTTGACCCTGAAAATATTACTGTTCATACTCTTGCTGTAAAGAGAGCGTCGGGTATCGGACAGAATTTACCTAAAATTGCTGTTCAGAATGCAAATACAGCATCTGAAATGCTTTCATATGTTTATGAAAGATTATATGAAAAATATCATCCGTACTATATGTATCGTCAGTCAAAATCTGCAGGTAGTCTTGAAAATGTCGGTTGGGCAAAACACGATACAGAGTGTATTTACAATATTTTCATGATGGAAGAATGTCACACCATTCTTTCCTGTGGTGGTGGAGCAGTTACAAAACTCAAAGCTTCGCATGGTGACGAAATTGAGCGTATTTTTAACTTTAAATATCCTTTTGAGTATATTTCAGGGTTTGAAGAGCTTATTAAAAGAAAGAAAAGAATAACTGAATTTTATGATACATACTTATAACTAATAATGTGAAAGGTATTTTTGTAAATGACAGAATTAAATAATAAACTCCATATTATCAATGAAAAGGCAGCATCTGATGCTGAAAAATTCATCGGGGATTGCGAAAAAAGATATCAGAATATTATTGATAATATCGTAAAAAGAATCATTGAAGAAGATGGAAGAGAAATTATAATGCTTGCAGGACCTTCTTCAGCCGGTAAAACAACAACTGCAAAAAGATTAAAAGAGGGACTTCTCAAAGAAGGTGTCACAACTTATGTTTTAAGTCTTGATGACTTTTACCTTAATCGTGATGACATTCCTTATCTTCCTGATGGCACTCAGGATTATGAAACTGTTCACGCTCTTGATTTGGTTCGTCTTGAAAATGACCTTAACGCACTTTTGCGTGGGGAGACTGTGGAAACTCCGGTTTTTGATTTCACAACGGGCAAAAGAAGTGACACACAGTTTAATACAATCACATTAGGACAGGAAGATGTTGTAATAATTGAAGGACTTCATGCTCTTAATCCTCTTATTACAGAAAAGGTTCACGGAAAACTTTTAAAGGTTTATATAAATGTGTCTTCAAGGGTTTGTGATGAAAATGGTAAGGTTATTTTAAGCAAGAGGAATTTCAGATTTCTTCGAAGAATGATTCGTGATTATAAATTCCGTGCAAGCTCAGTTGACAACACATACAGATTGTGGAAAAACGTAACAGCGGGTGAGGATAAATATCTTTTCCCGTATCGTGACAATGCGGATATCAAGGCGAATACCATTCATTTGTATGAGCCTTGTGTAATAAAAAATCAGGCGTTGCCTCTGCTTCGTGAAAGCGAGGTTTCTGATGAATTCCGTGAGGATGCAGAAAAACTTTGTGTCTCTCTTGAACGATTTTTTGATATTGATGAGAATAAAGTTCCGAAAGACTCATTACTTCGTGAGTTTTTAGGTGAGTAATTTATGAAAAGGTGTGGTGAAATTGGCAGAAAATAAAAGAAAAAGTCAAAGCCTTTTAAATGGTGCACTTGTATTAAGCCTTGCAACTATCATTATTAAGGTGATTGGTGTAATTTACAAAATCCCACTTTCAAATATGATTGGTACTGTGGGCCGTGGCTTGTTTGACTCAGCATACAGTCTTTATGTGCCTGTTTATACAGTTGCAATGGCAGGACTTCCTGTTGCAATCTCAAACATGGTGTCAAAGGCAATGGCATTAGGTCGTTATCGTGATGTTAAGATAATTCACAAGGTTGCAAAACGCCTTTTCTTAATGGTTGGTATAATAGGTACGCTTGCAATGTTCATTCTTGCATACCCATATGCCTTGTCAGCTAAAAATATGGACATTATTCCTGCTGTGCTGGTAATTACACCATCAATTTTCTTCTGTTGTATAATGTCAAGCTATCGTGGTTATTATAACGGACTTCGTAATATGACACCAACTGCCATTTCACAGGTTCTTGAAGCAGGTGGTAAGCTTGTATTCGGTCTTGTGTGTGCAAAGTGGGCAATCAGCTATGGCTTGTCACGATTTGAGGCAGGACAGACAGTTTTCGGACAGACTGTTACAACAGAGGCTGAAGCCTTAAGTGCAATTTATCCTTATGCAGCAGCCGGTGCTACTGCAGGTGTAACTCTCGGTACGGTAATCGGTGTTGTATATCTTATGGTTCTTTACAGAATCAAGGGTGACAGAATTACAAAAGCAGAGCTTGTGGCTGCACCAAAACCTGAAAGTTCAGGTGTGGTTGCAAAGAAAATGTTCCAGTTTGCAGTGCCTGTGGCTCTCAGCTCTCTTGTATTCAGTATTACAAATCTTATTGATGCTATCACTGTTCAGAACAGACTTGAAACAGTTGTTCTGAAAAATATGGATTTAATCAGAGAAATGTATGCAGCTCAGCTTGTTGGTGTTCTTGATGCTGACGTTAAGAATTTCCTTTATGGTGCATATTCATTATCTCTTGACTTCAGAAATCTTATTCCGTCAATTACAATGACACTTGGTATCAGTGCAATTCCTGCACTTTCAGCAGCATGGGCAGTTAAAAACAGAAAAGCAATCAAGGTTTCAGTTGAATCTGTAATGCGTGTTACAATGCTCGTTGCAATGCCTTGCGGTATTGGTATGGGTGTGCTTGCACAACCGATTCTTGCAGCATTTTATGGCAGTGGTGAGGCTGCAAGTGGTGTTTCTATTGCAGCACCTGTACTTACAGTTTATGGTTTTACAATTTTCCTTATTGCATTGTCACAGCCGATGACAAATATGCTTCAGGCTCTTGATAAAACTAAAATCCCACTTATTTCAATGAGCGTTGGTGCTCTTGTAAAATTTGTTTCTAACCTTATTTTCGTATCAGTTCCAAGCCTTAATGTTAACGGTGCCGTAATCGGTACAGTAAGCTGTTATGCAGTTATTACAATCATTAATCTTTTTGCAATTCTTAAAACAACAAGAATAAGAATTAACTTTATTTCAGTATTTGTAAAGCCAATTATATGCGGTGTGCTTTGCGGTGTAGGTGCATATACTTCATACGGACTTTGCAACAGATTTATCCCTGAATTTTCAATAAAAGACCTTTTCTGTCTTGGAATTTCTATCGGTTTTGGTGGAATTATTTATGTAATTTCTATGCTTTTGGTTAAGGGAATAGCAAAAGATGACGTAATTATGCTTCCAAAGGGAGAAAAAATTGCGAAAATACTTGCAAAATTTGGTTTTATAGAGTAGAATATGAGGTAAGCAAATATGATTGATAATTTTCAATTCAAAGAAAAATATTCTGTATCTGATTTAATAGATATTGTTGAAATTCTTCGTTCTCCTGAGGGTTGTCCTTGGGACAGAGAGCAGGACCATAAGTCAATCCGTCGTGATTTTCTTGAAGAAACCTATGAGGTTATTGAGGCAATCAATAAGGATGATAAGGACTTGCTTTTAGAAGAACTTGGTGATGTTTTGTTGCAGGTTGTTTTTCATACTCAGATTGAGCGTGAAAAGGGCACTTTTGAGCTTTCAGATGTTGCTGACGGAATCTGCAAAAAGATGATTGAACGTCATCCTCACGTTTTCGGTGATGTTAATGCTGAAACAAGTGAACAGGTGCTTGAGAATTGGGATGTCATCAAAAAGCGTACAAAACAACAAAAGAGTCAGACAGAATCAATGCTTTCTATACCACGCGAATTTCCTGCGCTTATGCGTGCTGATAAGGTGCAGAAAAAGGCTTCAAAGGTTGGTTTCGACTGGGATAGTGCTGACGGTGCTTTTCAGAAGGTGAGTGAAGAACTCAAGGAGCTTGAAGAAGCATATGTGCAGGGTAATCAGGAGCATATCCATGAAGAGTTGGGTGACTTGCTTTTCTCAGTTGTCAATGTTTCAAGATTTGTAAAGGTTGATAGTGAAGAAGCACTTACAAACTCAACGGACAAGTTTATTGACCGTTTCAGCAAGGTTGAAAAAATGGCAGATGAACAGGGAATGGATATGAAAAATACAGACTTGGACACATTGGACAAGCTGTGGGATTTGGCTAAAAAGGGTTGAAAACCTTTTTAAAATAAAAAGATATTAATTTTTGGAGGAATACACAATGAATAAGACAGAACTCGTAGCAGCAGTTGCTGCAAAAGCAGGCATTTCAAAGAAAGACGCAGACGCAGCAGTAGCAGCAGTTTTCGCATCAGTTACAGACGCTCTTGTAAACGGTGATAAGGTTCAGCTTATCGGCTTCGGTACATTTGAAGTTAGAGAACGTTCAGAAAAGACAGCTCGTAACCCAAGAACAGGCGAAACAATGACAGTTCCTGCAACAAAGGTTCCTGCATTCAAAGCAGGCGCAGCACTTAAAGCAGCTGTTAAATAATTAAACTTTTGTTAAAAATCGGGGAGTCAGTTTGACTCCCTTATTTTTTAGGTGACGAATATGAGATTAGATAAATTTTTAAAAGTTTCAAGAATAATCAAAAGACGTACAGTTGCCAATGAAGTATGTGACGCAGGTCATGTAAGTGTAGCCGGCAGAGTTGTGAAAGCATCGTATGATGTTAAAGAGGGTGATATCCTTGAAATTCAGTTTGGTGAAAAAATTACAAAGTATAAAGTGTTGAATGTAACTGAACACGCTACAAAACAGTCAGCAAGTGAGATGTACGAGTTGTTAAAATAATTTAATCAACATTTTATCCAACATTTGCCTGTTGAATCAATAGCCCTTATAGTATATACTTGTTATATAGACTAAAATAAGAGGAAAACAAATGAATTATAAAAAAATATATGTTTTATTGACACGTTATCCGGGATATAATGCAAGATTTCTTGTGTGGTACACACGTTTTCCGTATACACATGCTTCAATCGGTTTTGAAGATGATATGGATACGTTCTATACTTTTGTGGGCAAAGGTTTTTTTATAGAGAGTATAAGACGATATGAAAAACCGGGCAGAGAGTCATTCCCTTGTGCATTATATGAGATTTCTGTACCTGAAAAAACTTATAACAATGTGAAAGCATTGGTTATGACATATAAGGCAAAAAAGGAAAGACTTAAATATTCAACGCTTGGGCTTGTGTGTTGTTTTTTGAAAATTCCATTGAAAAGAAAAAACAAGTATTTCTGTTCACAGTTTGTGGCAGAGGTTTTGCAAAAAAGCAAGGTTTTGCGACTCAAAAAGAAAAGCACCTTGTATTTCCCGAAGGATATAACAAAGCACAAGGAATTAAAGCTTATTTTTATAGGTAACCACTTAGGTTTTGTGGAAAAATTTGTAAATAAACAGAATAAAAATAATTAAAGGACACCGAAGTGTCCTTTTAATTTTGCATTTTATTTTGTTCCTGTTGAGCCGAATCCACCAGCACCACGGTCAGTTTCATCAAGGCTGTCAACTTCAACAATTTCAGGTAATTCAACAGGCTCAATAACCATCTGTGCAATTCTCTCATATGGCTCGATTGTATATTCAGGGTCAGTCTGCTTAATAACACCGACACAGACCTCACCACGATAATCACTGTCAATAACACCGACAGAATTGAGAAGTCCGATTCCCTGCTTGATTGCGAGACCACTTCTTGCATAAACAAATGCAGCATAATGTGGGTCATCTAAACCGATTGCAATTCCCGTAGGAATAACTGCTGTATCACCTTTTTTAAGAGTAATTGGTTCATCTATACAAGCATATAAATCAAGACCTGCACTTCCGACAGTACCTCTTGTCGGAATTTTTGCATTTTTTCTTACTTTTTTTATCTTTAACTCTTTCATATTATTCAACACCTCTGTATAAAAGTCCTCTTGTGAATTCACCAAGTGGCTTTTCTTCATTGTAATATGAGTTCATTACATTTGCAACCTCTTGCTTTGTTTCAGTTGTGAAGTTGAAAAAGAAAATATCGCAATCCGGAATTTCACCCAGTCTATCAGCCATATAAATGGGTCGTGAATTGAGAATTTCACTGTATCCCATATGGCATCTTACAGGGAATTTAATACCCATTCTGTCTGTGATTTCACTTTCTCGTTTGCACTCTGCACATGTCTTGCCATTTTTTACAGGACAATTACGAGTTAGCATAAGTGGGATTTTACCATAAACTGTAATTCCTTTCGGGACAGGCGCAGAAAGCTTTTTAAAATTCTCAACAGTACATTCGTTAGATACGATAACTTCATTTATTCTTAAACGTTTTACAGCATCCATTGAAAGTGAATTGAAAACATTAAGGGAAGGGGAACCAACAATATTCTTCTTGCATTTTTTTGCAATTGCAACAGCATCGAGTGTGTGACAAAGACAAGTTTCTGCTGATGATTCCAAAAGCATCTTTTCAACCTTTTCACCATTACCGAACATTCCGTGAGGAAGTTCAACTCCGTATTTTCTGTCTTTAATAATTTTGTCATCTGTACCAAGTGGTACAAAAATCAAATCAGCATCAATGTCCTCGGGAATCTGATTTGCATTGTCAAATCTGCAGTAATATTTTCTTTGATTTTCTGACAGAATATTGGTTGGGATTGGTGGTGGACAGAGCTTTCTCTCAGATTGTCCTGAAATAAGAGCTGTAAGAGATTCTAAAGCACTTCTTCGCATTGAGTTAAGTGCAGAAACAGGAAGTGAATAATCAACTTCGCCTTTGATCTCAACATTTTCTGCAGTGAACTGTGTTCCGCCACATTTATTAAGTGCATCCTGGATTCTTTCAATTGAAATCGGTCTGTTTATAGGTGCTTCGCAAAGCATTTCACTTTGTACACAAACAGTTTGTCCGTTGCAAGCTGTAGTAAGAGTAGCCTTTTCACCGATTTTACCACTGAAAATAAAATGAACACCAAATCTTGGTTGTTCCTTTTCGTAAATGGAAGCATATTTGGAGAGAAGCTCCTTTGTAGCAGACTGCACATTTTCCTTTTCACGGAATCCGAACATATCTCTGCCAAGTTCATTTTCATAGTATCCGTCAGTAAATCCTGAACGGCTGAACAAATCTGACAAATCTTTTCTTACAAGTGATGTGTATGTATCGTTTAATGACTTTTTACAGGCAGAAACAACAGCGCTGACATATTCAGGTCGTTTCATTCTGCCTTCGATTTTAAAAGAGCAGATACCCATTTCGGAAAGTTCAGGAATGTATTCAATAAGGGATAAATCCTTAAGACTCAAATCGTGTCCTGTACCTTTTTGCACCTTGAACGGTAAACGGCAAGGTTGTGCACAGAGGCCTCTGTTACCGCTTCGTGAGCCCAGCACCGCACTCATAAGGCATTGACCTGAAACACACATACAAAGTGCACCGTGAATAAACACCTCAAGGTCAATAGGGGAGTTCTCACAAAGATATTTGATTTCCTGAAAACTTAATTCTCTTGGCAAAACAGCTCTTGTAAAACCAAGGTTTTTAAGTTCATAAAGACCCTCAAGAGTTCCCACACTCATCTGTGTTGAAGCGTGCATTTCAATTTCGGGACAAACTGTCTTTACAATTTTAGCAACACCTAAATCCTGAACAATAACTGCATCAGCACCGATACTGCAGATATGCTTGACTGCATTCACAGCATCCTTTATTTCCGAATCCTTAATAAGGGTGTTAAGAGTAATATGCACCTTAACACCCCTACTGTGACAATATTCAATTGCTTGTTTTGCTTCATCGTCTGAAAAATTCTGAGCATTTCTGCGGGCATTAAAATTGCCTAAACCAAAATAAACCGCATCAGCACCCGAAAGGACAGCAGCTTTTAAGGTTTCAATATTGCCCACAGGAGCAAGTATTTCTGTTTTATTCATCTTTATTAGCCTTTGCAAAAAGATTTATCTGGTCATCCTTGAATTTTGACTCTGTCTTAAGTCTTTCAAGTTCACGCTTATAGTAATCTCTGTCAGATTTAGCTTTTGAAGCGTCTTCAAGATATCCTTTCATCTGTTCCTTTAATGAATCAACTTCATTAAGAGTTTTTGAAAGAGCATCAGCCATCTCAAGAGCTACAAGAACAGTAGCCTGATTTACAGAAAGGCGAAGTCCACCATCAAGAAGGTCAGAAAGTCGTTGGTCGATTTTTCTTCCAAGTTCCTCAGTATATTCAACACTTTCATCAGTATTGATATAGTAGCTTACGCCACGAATAGTAAGTTTAACTTTATTATTCATTCACTTTTACACCCCGATACAATAAAAATTGCATACTTTTTATTATTGTACCACATAAACATTTTCATTTCAAGTGATTTACTTGTGTTTAAAAAGTGAGTCGAGTACATTCTCTTTTGTTTGATTATGGCATTCCTTCGGCAAATCGATATCAACAAGAATAGTATCATCACCGATAACCTTTATATCATTCCAACAGATTTTAATATCGTCACATCTGCCCATAAGTCCGAACATCTTGCCGCTACCGAATATAATCAATGATACAATATTTCCTGAACAGGTGTCGAATTCCACATCACAGACGGAACCTAATCTACATCCGTCCTTTAGGTTAATTACTTCTTTTTCACGCATATCAGTTATAAAACAGTTCACAAAACCACCTCATAACCATAATATGCTGTTGCTTTTGTAATTTTTCAGAATTCCTTGATTTTCTTTATTGCACCTTTTTCAAGACGACTGACCTGAGCCTGACTTATACCTACTTCACGTGCAACTTCCATTTGTGTTTTACCCTGCATAAAACGGAGATTAAGAATCTGCTTTTCACGATTTCCAAGCTCATTTATAGCGTCTTTTACAGCAATTTCAAAAAGCCAGTCTTCATCACTTTCTGCACCGCCAACCTGGTCCATAACGTAAATAGTATCACCACCATCGGAATATACAGGCTCATAAAGCGAAATCGGGTCAACAATAGCTTCCATAGCAATAACGACATTTGCAGGCTCTATTTCCATTTCTTTGGCAATTTCTTCGATAGTGGCATCACGACCGAGTGTATTCTGTATTCTCTCTTTAATCTGCATAGCATGGTAAGCAGTATCCCTTAAGGAACGACTGACTCTTATTGGATTGTAGTCTCTTAAATATCGCCTTATTTCACCGATAATCATGGGAACAGCATATGTGGAAAAACGGACATCGTGGGAGGTGTCGAAGTTGTCGATTGCTTTTATAAGGCCTATGCAACCTACCTGAAATAAATCGTCAGGGTTTTCACCACGGTTTGAAAATCTTTGCACCACAGACAACACAAGACGAAGATTACCTTCAATAAGCTTCTGCCTTGCTTTTTTATCGTCATTTTCCCTGATTTTCTTGAGTAATTCTATCTTTTCTGCTTCTTTTAAAACCTTGATTTTTGATGTATCAACGCCACATATTTCAACTCTGCTGTATTGCACAATAATCTTCCTTTACTTATGATATGTACAAAAAAAGAGCAGACTTAAAAAATTCATTTATATTATAGTCAGAAAGTATGGGTTTTATAAAACAAATCTATGAAAATATGTAGTTGAAAAAATGTGAGAATTTTGTTCCGTTTTCTAAAAAAACTAAATGTGTATGCTATTAGGGTATTGAATTTATCGTTTTAAAGTAATAGAATAATTCTATTATAACTATTTAAAGGAGAATGGGTATGAAAAATTCATTATTTAAAAAACTTATTGCAGTGTCGCTTGCATTTGCAACACTTATGTTTGCAGGATGTCAGAAGGACGAGCCTGTAAATAACGAAAGTCCGTCAGAAAACATTTCACAGGAAGTTGACGAAAATGGTTTATCGAATAAACTTCCTGTTATGGATAATACCATAGATTTAAGCACTATAGATTTAAATGCGGAATTTAATATTTATAAAGATTATGAAATTAGTGTTCCATATCCAACCGCATTAGGTACAGTTTATGTTGTTAGAGAGTTTCTTACTGAAAAAACATTGACATATCTTTTTATTACTACTCAAGATGATATTAAATACGAAATGATATCGGATTATGGTCTAGGAAGTACAATTTATACAATTTTTACTGAAAATGTAGATAGTGAATTCGGAGAAGAAATTTTGATTGCCATAGATGTCGGTAGTACTTTCGGAAGAGGTTTATGGATGACGGGAGTTTATAAAATAACGGAAAATGGATTCGAAAGAATTGAGATGGATGAGTCTGGATATAGTTTTACAACTGAAAAACCATTTAAATTTGTAATTACAAACAAATATACAGATTTAAAAGAAACTGTAGATGCAGATAAGCAATCATATAAATTCGAAGAAGACGGAACGCCAACAACGGATTCAACGGAATATATCAGCTTAGGAGCTTGGGATATTCGTCCTGAAGATGTGGATAATGATGGCGATTTTGAAGTTGTCGTAAAAGAATGGTGTGACATCAGTAAAGAGACAACCGATAAGAATATTGATACGACAACAACATATGAATATGACAAAGAAAATAATAAATTTGTTGTTATAGATACAGATATAATGATAACCGGTGAAGGCGAAGAAGTGTATGAAGATGGTTACAGATATGCGTATTGTGATATAAATAACGATGGTACCGATGAGTTGATTACATGGAAGAGTATCAAAACAAATAACCCGGCATTTATGTATGAAAATGAACATCGGGTATTTGTATTAGAAGATGAAAGGATTGTTTATGCAGGTGAGTTAGAGGAAGACCAAGCATTTTATCGAGGAGGATTATATTGTGTAAACGGACATCTTGTTGAAGCAACCGTAAGAACAAGTAAAATTTGGTATAAGGCTTATAAGCTGGAAAATAACAAAATAATAAAAGTTGATAGCGGCGAAAACATTTCATTAGAGTATGAAGATGAATTATATGAAAGAATCGGAGACTCAATAGAGTGGTATTGCTATTGATAATGCCATTCTGTATGTAATCAAAAGACTAAAAAACAAGGAGATATAAATATGAAAAAATCATTATTCAAAAAAATTATTGCAGTGTCGCTTGCATTTGTAACACTTATGTTTGCAGGATGTCAGAAGGACGAGCCTGTAAATAACGACGAAAATCCGTCAGAAAGCATTTCACAGAATGTTGATGAAGAAACAACATCACAGGAAGTTGAAAGTTCTGATAAGGATGAAGAAACAACAAAACAAGAAGAAACATCAAAAAAAGAAGTTGAGGACACAACTGATGAGGATAGTGTTAAACTTGATATAATGAAGGAAACTATCGATTTAAATTCAGTTGACCTCACCAAGTATGGTCTTACAAAGGATAACGATATAAGTGTTCCGTATCCTACATCATTAGGTTGTGTATATGTTGTTCGTGATTATGGTAAGGAAGAGGAACAGACATATTTATTTGTAACAACAAAGGATAAGGTTATGTACCTTAATACTGAATTTCCATCTTACGGACAAATACCGGTTGAAAAAGCTCATAGTCTGACAACAGGAGACCTTGACGGTAAAAAAGGTGAGGAAATTGTTTTACTTGCAAATACAGGCGGTAACGGCGGTGCAGGTATTTACTGTAATGGTATTTACAAAATCAATAATGGTAAGATTGTTGAAATGACAATCAGCGACGAAGCACCATTTGAGGTAAGCCTTGAAGCTCCTTATACTGTTGTATTCAGAAACAAGAAGCTTAATTTTGAAGAGAAAATCGTATGTGACACAGATTATGAAATGCTTTTTGATGAAAAAGGAAATCCTGTAGCCAAGGAATACGACGGAGGATTTTACGCACCTCATGAGGGTCGAGCATGGTGTTGGTATGGTGAGAAACCATATGTTAATTACGAAAGCTATTCATTTCTGAGTCGTTCAATGAATAACAAGGAAGTATATTCATCTGTCGATTATGTTTATGATTCAAAGACAAATCAGTTTGTTGTTTCTGATGTGAGTGTATGGGTAAGTGAGACTGAAGATGATTCTCAAAATTATGATGAAAATATTGAAAATGAAGGATACATGAACGGATATACATATTATGACATCAATAAAGACGGTGTTGATGAATTAATTACACAGACAGGCACTTGTGAAGCAGACAGAGCATACCATGTTTACACATTTGCAAACGGTAAAATGATTTATGCAGGTTCATTTGGTGGTTGGCACGGAGCATTATATACAAAGGGTAAATCAATTATTATTGTCAGTTCAGGTGCAACTGAAAAGGGTGTACTTGTAATGGCTACAACTTATGAGCTTGTTAATAATAAGCTTGTTGAAAAAGATGTCTTTGAAAAAGAGTTTACAGATGATGCAGAATGGGAAAAGTATTTTGATAATTTAGAAAAGTCAAGTAAGGCACTTATATTAGATAATATTTACTATAAATATTAACCTATCCCAAAATCAACAATAAAACAAAATAACTCAGTCATTCTGAGCGAGTGCGCAGAATCGAATCAAAAGTAAATAAACAAAATAGGATATTTGTATAAAACCAAAGCCTTGGGGGATTCCTCAAGGCTTGTTTTGTGTGCTTTTTTATTCAACAGTTACACTTTTTGCAAGGTTTCGTGGTTTGTCAACGTCGAGGCCTTTTTCTACTGTCGTATGGTATGCGAGAAGCTGTAACGGAATGACTGTGACAGACGGTGAAAGGTTTTTCAATGTGTCGGGAACATAAATCACTTTATCTGCAGCTTTTTCCATATTATTCATACCAATTTTCGTAATTGCAATAACATGTGCACCTCGTGAATGAACTTCTTTAATATTAGAAATCATTTTTTCATAAAGATTATCATCTGTTGCAATGGCGATTACAATTGTACCCTCTTCAACAAGTGAAATTGTGCCGTGCTTTAGTTCACCTGCACCATAACCCTCACAATGAATGTATGAGATTTCTTTAAGCTTCAATGCACCCTCAAGGCACATTGGATAGTCTATTCCACGACCAATGAAAAAAATGTGTTCTTTTGGTGCGATGCCTTTTGCTAACTTGTGGGTGGCTTCGCTGCAATTAAGTGCTGATTCGATTTTTTCAGGTAATTGTAAAATTTTCTGAATCATGTTTTTTGATTGATTATCTGTTATTTTGTTTTTATTTTTTGCTAAAAATGTCGAGAGAATATATATAACAGCAAGTTGAGAGGAGAGAGCTTTTGTTGTGGCAACGGCAATTTCAGCACCTGCATTTGTGTAAATAACACCATCACTTTCTCTTGCAATAGTGCTGTATGGCACATTTACAATTGATAATGTAAAAGCACCACTCTCTTTAGCCTTTCGTAAAGAGGCAAGCGTGTCGGCTGTTTCACCTGACTGGCTGATGAAAATGCAAAGGTCATTTTTATCGATTACAGGATTTCTGTATCTGAATTCACTTGCTATATCAACCATTACAGGAATATTCGCCATGTCTTCAACAATGTATTTTGCAGTCATTCCCACATGGTATGCACTGCCACAGGCTACAATGTGAATTCGGTCGAGTTTTTCAACAAATTTTTCAGGGAAATCAAACGGTAACTGTATTTCATTATCTTTAATAAGTGGTGAAATTGTGTTTTTTACAGCTGTTGGTTGTTCATATATTTCCTTTGCCATAAAAAAGTCATATCCGTCTTTTTCAGCAGCTTCGGGACTTAAATCTATGGTTTTTATAGTAATTTCCTTTTCCTGGCCATATTCATCATATACCTTAAATTCGTTTTTGCTTATTTCAATAAACTCGTTGTCGTTAACAATGTAACAGTTATTTGTGTAAGGTAGTATTGCAGGAATGTCAGAAGCAAGGTAGTTTTCACCATTACCCACACCGACAATCAAGGGACTGTCCTTTTTCATAGCAAAAATTTTATCATCAAAGCCTTTGACAAGCAAAGCAACGGCATAAGAACCTTTTAGCTTACCGGCAGTTTTAATCAGAGTTTTTATGGCATTACCGTCAAAAATACTGTCATAAAGCTGAGCAATAACCTCTGTATCTGTCTGAGAATTAAATACATAACCTTTGTCAACAAGCTCGTTTTTTATTTCTAAATAGTTTTCAATAATGCCGTTATGAACAAGTGTCACAATTCCGTTCATTGATTTGTGAGGATGTGCATTTGTTTTGTCAGGGATTCCGTGTGTTGCCCATCTTGTGTGACCGATTCCGATTGTACTTTGTGGATCGATTTTCTCAACAGCTTTTTGCAGATTGCTGATTCTTCCTTTTTCTTTGATTACAACAACATCATTTTCTTTAACAGCTATTCCCGAGGAATCATAACCACGATATTCAAGACGACGTAAACCATCTATAAGTACATTTGTTGCCTGATTCTCACCTGTGAAACCCATAATTCCACACATAAACAAAACTCCTTGTGTCAATAATAATAAAAAAGGAGGCAATAAAATGGAAATAACCTGTTTAAAGCTTGGTTCAAAAAGAAAAATGCTCAAAAATAATTTCAGATTTTTCATCGTTGGCGCACTACCTTTTTTCACTATTAGTTTACTCACAATTTTGAATTATTATTTCATAGAATTTATAAAAAACACCGATTTAGTGTTTACAGGATTCTTATATTCATATACAGAAACTATCCATATGTCTTTGGTTGCATTTTTTATTATTTTTTCTTTTTGTTTGTGGAAAGGTGTCAGTCTTTGTTCACAGAATTATTTTTACAGAAGAGCAATGGGGAAAAAATTGTCATTTTTTGATAGTGTAAAAGCTCTTTCATTTTCCCAATACAACACATTTTCAGGTGTGACAATAATAAAATTATTGTTGTCATTAAGCTTTTGTGCTTTGTATTATTTACCGTGTCTTGCAGTTTCAGCATTGCTGATTTACAGCTACCGGTTTGAATCATATGGATATAACGTGAATTTAACTTTGTTTATTTCAGGGGTTATGTTGTTTTTTATTGGTTCAATTTTTCTTTTTGTCACTATGAAACGATATTCATTTACAACATATGTTGTAATCAAAGAAAACCATCGTAATCCCTTAAAAGTGATTGCAAGAAGCATTGAAATAATGGAAAATCATAGTGTGAAATATTCTTTTTATTGCTTGTCCTTGCTTGGCTGGATTTTGTCCTGTGTTTTTATTGTGCCTTTAATTTATGCTGTACCATATATTAATTTGTGTAAGTGGAGTTATATTAATTTGCTTGAAGAGAAAAAAGAAAAGATAACAGAAGGCGAAAAACCAATAATTTTTTATATACAAAAAAGAGTAGAGAATTAAAGGCCGTTGAAAATTATCAATAAGAATGATAAATTATAATTTGCATCTTTTAAATTACAACAAAAAAGCACCCTCCGTTATGGAAGGTGCTTGAATTTTATGTATTTTTGAAATTAAAGGATAATACCCATTGTACCCGGTTTGCAGAGTGCAGCATTTGATTCGTCTGTATCAATGTGCATTGCAAGAGCAAAGTTAGGATGTACACGAACTACAACATCACCGAATGTAGTTGTTCTGTCGTCTGATGGGATTTTAACTTCAACAACCTGTTTGTCAACAAGACCATATTTCTCAGCATCATCAGGAGTCATATGAATATGTCTTTTAGCAACGATAACGCCGTTTTCGATTTCGATTTCACCCTTAGGTCCAACGATTTTACAACCGGGAGTATTTGCGATGTCACCTGATTCTCTTACAACTGCCTGAACACCGATTGAACGAGCGTCAGAAGCAGAAATTTCAACCTGAGTAGCAGGTCTTACAGGTCCGAGGATTGAAACTCCGGGGAACTGACCCTTAGGTCCGATAACTGCAATTCTTTCTTCACAAGCGTACTGACCAGGCTGTGAAAGGTCCTTTTTCTTTGTGAGTTCATAGCCTTCACCGAAAAGGATTTCAAGGTGTTCCTTTGAAATGTGAGCGTGTCTTGCGCTTGTTTCAACTAAAACTGTCTTTTCCATATATCATTCTTCTTTCATTAAAAATTTTACAAATTTTGCTACATATATAATAGACCTTTTTTCAGGAATTGTAAAGTGTAAATATGTATAGATTTTACAAAAGTTCCGGGAATGATTTTATGTAATAATCTGCATTTTTGAGAATTTCACATTCATCTTTTTCTGAAAACTTATCATAAACACCACAAACAGTAAAGCTACCTTTTTTTGCACCAAGAATACCGGGTAGAATATCCTCGAAAACTATACATTCCTCAGGCTTTAAACCTAATCTTTCACACGCAAGCAAATATACATCAGGGTCACTTTTGTCACTTTGTGTTTCGTGAAGATAAGCCCCTGTGTCAAAAAGCTCGTAAATGCCATTTGATTTAAGGCAGACAGTACTGAGTTCCGTTGTATTTGCAGTTGCAAAGGCAAGCTTAATTCCATTGTTTTTTAAGAATACAAGATAATCATAAGCACCATTTTTAAGGCCTATTTTATTTTCATATTCATCAAAACAAAGCTCGCACCATTCGTCCATAATGTCGTTTATGTCATCAGGCAGATTGAATCTTTCCTTTGTATAAATAGCCATTGTCTTAAAGTGCATATCCTTGATGCATTCCTGATAATCATCGGGCATATCAATACCACGACTGTTAAAGAACGCTGTGTCGACATCTTGCCATATTCCCATTGAATCAAGAAGAGTTCCGTCAAGGTCGAAAATTGCACCCTTAAAGTTTTTGATATCCATTTTATTCACCGAATATATATTTTTTTATTGCTTTTGCAACACCACCGTTATCATTGGTGTCTGCAATATATTTCGCAGTATTTTTTGCAATTTTACTTCCGTTTGCCATAGCGAATGAATAATCAGCGTACTTGAGCATTGAACAATCATTTTCACCGTCACCAAAGCACATAATATTCTGTTTGTCAATTCCTAAAGACTGTGCAAGTCCATTGATAGCAAAGCCCTTTGTAGCATTTATATCTGTCATTTCAAGATTGCCGTTTTTACCTGCAGTAATTGGGAATGATGATGCAAAGGCAACACCTGAAATTTTGCCTTCAATTTCTATTCGTTGTTCAGGTGTGAGGGTTAAAATATTAAGCTTTTCAATCCCGTTTCCGTCAATAAGGGTTTCAAGGTCAGGGACTTCCTTTATAAAATTACTTAAAAGTCTGTAAATATGTGGTGCAACATGATTTTCGTCAAACATTGAATAACTTTCATTATTCATGAAACAATCACCTTTATAGTAAATTTCATAAATAAGGTTATAATCTTTAAGAATATTGAAAATCTCCACAGACTTTTCATTACTGAGAAGTGTCTGGCAAACGATTTCACCTGTTTTAAGGTTGTATGTAACTGCACCATTTGATGTAATAAGAAAATCTAAAAATGGCAACTGCTCCATAAGGTAATCAGTCAAAATCTTTGTTCTGCCACTTGCAATAGCAACCTTTATGCCCATTTCGTGGGCTTTTTTGAATGCTTCAATATTTTCCTGTGGAATTGTAACGTGGTTACTGTTCAAAAATGTACCGTCAAGGTCTGTAACAATAAGTTTTATACTCATAATTTCACCTATATACAATAAATATTTGTATCCCAGAATGAGATGTGCGGGTGATGACGAAGATGAATTTTATAGTCACCATTTATTTTGTTGATTTGATTAACGAGTGAGAAGATATCTTCACTTCTGTGATATGCTGCCATACATAATTTTGGTTTATATTGCTGTAAGGTTTTATTTGCACCTTGCAGCATTTCTTTTTCTGCACCTTCAACATCAATGTTAATGTATGTGAATTTGCCGTGCTTTTCACTTAATTCGTCAACTGTAACGGATTGAATAGCTTCTCCTGTATCTTTTGCAGAGCCACCACGGCCCTTATTTCCGTCAAAGAAAAGCTTTGTTGATTCATTCCATACTGCATTGTTGAGAGTCGTACAATTTTCGAGATTTTCACAGTAAGTCTGTAGCTTTTTGAATGTTCTTTTATCAGGCTCAACAGCCACGATTTTATCGTAGTTATCTACGTAATGCAAAAATTCCTTTACAGTGTCACCACGATATGCACCAAGGTCAAGAAAGCTTTCGTTTTTATCTAAACCGAGTATTTCAAAGGCTTCATTTTTTGTGCTTTCACAGTTAAAGCAGTAATCTAAATTGCCTGTAATCTGAAAACGGATAATGCTTTCAAATACATTTCTTGATTGCTCATCATTGAGCAGGGAATAGGCTTTTTCGATTTCCTGAATATTATTTTCAAGAAATTCCTTATTGAAAATATTATCACCAAAAACGGGTACTGAAGGCATAAGAACTTTGTGTCTTTGTGAGAGGGCTTTGATGTTTTCAATAACCTCAGGCAGGGGACTTGCAAAAGCTAAAACAATTACGAAATCTTCAAAGTCTTTTTCAAGTGCAGAGATTGACTTTACCTCAAAACCATGGAAAGTCCTTTTTCTTACAAATCCGTCACTTGCACAGACTGAAGATACAGAAATACTGAGCTTTTCAAACTCCTCAAATACTCTGTCAGCACCATTTCCTGTACCGAAAACCGCAATAGGCAGAGATGTTTCCTTTAAAAATTCCCAGCTTGATTTTTCATTGAGTAAACTTCGGAACATTTTCCCCACCACCTTGTCTGTTTTCATAAAATAATATCATATTTTATCATTCTTTACAATAAAACTGTTGACGATATTTTGTTTTTGCAATAAAATATTTGTAATTAAATATTGGAAGTGCATTATATGAAAAAATTTTTAGATGCAAGAATGATGCTGATAATTTCAATGACGGTTTTCGGTACAATTGGTCTTTTTGTAAGAAACATTGACTTGCCATCAGGTGAAATTGCACTTTATCGTGCTGTTCTTGCAGCAATTCTCATAGGATTATTTCTTCTCGTTACAAAACAGAGGATTCCGTTTGGAAAAATAAAAAAAGAAATTCCATTACTTGTGTTATCCGGTGTAGCAATGGGGTTCAACTGGATTTTACTTTTTGAAGCATACAAATATACAACAGTTTCTGTTGCCACATTAAGCTATTATTTTGCTCCGGTAATTGTAACGCTTGCTTGTCCCTTGCTTTTTAAAGAAAAGATGGGACTAAAACAATGGCTTTGCTTTATAATGTCAACTTTGGGAATCGTGCTGATTACAGGAATAGGGGATTTAAGTCAGGGCACAAGTCATATAAAAGGTATTCTTTTCGGACTTGGTGCAGCATCACTTTATGCAACAGTTATTCTCCTCAATAAATTTATGAAGAGTGTTGACGGAATACATCGTACATTTCTCCAATTCCTTGCAGCAATAGTTGTTCTTGTTCCTTATGTACTTTTAACAGACGGAGTAAACCTTCACACATTAAATGCAAAAGGATGGGCTTTCTTACTTATAGTTGGTCTTGTACATACAGGAATTACATACTGCCTTTATTTCTCTTCACTTAAGGAATTACCGGGACAAAAGGCAGCAATCTTAAGCTATATTGACCCGCTTGTTGCAGTACTTGTATCAGTTGTGGTTTTGAAAGAAACAATGACGGTAATGCAGATTATAGGTGGTTTGCTCATTTTAGGCTTTACCTTATGGAATGAAATTTCACCTAAAAAAGAAAATAAGTAAACAAAAAAGCGTTGCAAACTCTACTGCAACGCTTATATTTTTGTGGTTTTAATTACATAAGACCAAAAGCAAATTTAATTTTTGCAAAGAATCTTTTGATGTTTACTGAACGAGTATATTTTGAAGATGTATCAGGCTTGAAGTCAAGATTCTCACCATTTATTTCATTGATTTCACCATTTTCGGAAACAGAGAAAACAGTATATTTCAAATGAGCTGCTTCGTCTTCGTAGAATACAGCGAAATTACCGTCAGCCAATTCAGTAAGGCAAGAATAACCATAAAATCCTTTTGTAAGGTGATATTTGCTAATCCATTTAACATCACCATTGTCCTCTACATATCCGGCACGAAGAAGACCGTCAGCACGGGCATTAAGATTTCCGCCTGATGAACAAAGGAGCATTTGCTTGCCGTTAATTTTTCTTGAAGTGTCAATCAAAGAAACCATACAGTTTTTAGTACCTTCAAGAGATTTGTCAGCACGGAAAGGTGTCCAGGTGTGTCCGCCATCAGTACTGTCAGCAAAAGCAATATAGTTACTTAAGTTTCTTGCATACATACGAAGTGCCTTGTATTTGCCTGTATCAATTTTAAGAATCTGTGCTTCACTTGTCTTCTTAAGACCTGCTTTTATTTTAATTTTGTTACTTCTGTGCCATGTTGCACCATTGTCATCAGAATAAATTGCACTTGCATTTTCAAAAATCGGGTCTTTGAAAAGTCCGTTGTTGTCATAAACACAGAAAAGAATACGTTCTTTTCCGTTATGGTTAATAACCATACCTCTACCTGGACCAACACCAAGGAATGATTCTTTTTCAGACTTAATCTGGTCAGAAATAATCATAGGACGACTCCATGTTTTACCGTTATCATCACTGTATCTTAACCAAAGATATGTTGTTTTATAGCATTTTAATTCTGATGCGCTATAGAAAATATTCTGCTGAATATTAACACCTTCTGCACCTTTTTGTGCTGTATAAAGTGGCTCACCATTTTTATAAAGACGGAATTCTCTGTCGATTGAATATTCAGTCTTCTTTGAATCATTTCTTGAATATACAGGTGCAAAATCACCCTTAAAGTCACCCACATAATAATTGAATGTGTTTAACTTATCACCATTATTTCCATTTGTGAGAAGAAGATGCTTTTTGCCATTGATTTCTATATATCCTGTACCTGTTTTGCATTGAAGATATCCACATTCTGATGGCTGAACATCTGCAAGTAAAAAGATTCTGCCACTTGATGACTGAACAATAGCTGAGTCGATAAAAGAAGCACTGTCAGTTGATGTAACTGTGTCGGCATAGTCATCAAAGTAGTCTACCATTGAATATTTCCAATCAGTATAACCATCTTTAGAAATAGCAACAGCAATATCAATGTTGTTGGGAGAGTCAGAGCCGTGACCATAACGGATGTCTGCACCGGCAATAACACTACCGTCATTAAGCGTATAAAGTGACGGAATACGATTGCGCTCTGAATTTAATATACCGTTATCATATGGTTGGTCGTATTTGATTTTGCAAATTTCATGAGAAGCCATAAGTAATCCCTTTCTAAACCTGAATATATCAATTCTTTAGTAGATTATACCATAATTTTTTTGATTTGCAACGATGTAATATAAGAAGAGTAATTAATTTATAGGAATAGCTTTGTGAAAGGACGAAGCGAGGTTTTATTTGATGATATTTTATTGTTTAAATGATATATTTTTCTTATCCTATTGTACTTTTTTATAATGCATGATATAATTCCTAAGGTTTAATTCAGAAAGTAATAGAAAGTGAGTTTTATAATGAAAAAATCTAATGCATTAGCACTTATTCCTATTGGAGTATTCGTTGTTTTTTACTTGTCATTGGGAATTATTTTTGAATATGTTATGAAAATCTCTATGGGATTTTACAATGTGCCTGTTGTGGTGGCTTTTCTTGTTGCATTACTTGTTGCTGTTATTCAGACAAGAAGTGTATCTCTTGACAAAAAGTTTGAAATTATGGGGCAGGGTGTAGGTGATAAAAATATTATCACTATGCTTATAATTTTTATGCTTGCAGGTATTTTCGTTGGTGTTGTAGGTAGAGATTCAGCAGAAAGTGTAGCGTATTTTATGCTTTCGATTACTCCACCTCGACTTGCAGTTGTTGTGCTTTTTGTTATCAGTTGTTTCGTTTCTACTGCTATGGGTACATCAGTTGGTACAATTACACTTATTACTCCTATTGCAGTTGCGATTTCAGAAGGTTCCGGTTTTTCACTTCCGCTTTGTGTAGGCACAGTAGTCGGTGGGGCTATGTTTGGTGATAATCTTTCATTTATTTCTGATACAACTATTGCGGCATGTAATGGTCAAGGATGCGAAATGAAAGATAAGTTCCGTACAAACTTTGCAATAGTTGTCCCTGCGGCAATAACAACACTTATACTTATTCTTGTATTGTCATTCAATTCTGATGTTACCGAAATCATCAATAAGGATTATTATATGCTTAAGATTCTTCCTTATGTTCTTGTGCTTATAAGCGGAATTATCGGTATTAATGTGTTCCTTACTTTACTTATTGGTATTGTTTCAGGTAGCATTATAATGCTTGCAACTGATTCAGTTGATTTTTCCGGATTACTTTCCAATATGGGTGCCGGTGCATCAGGTATGTTTGAAACATCAATGGTTGCAATTCTTGTAGCAGCACTTTGTGCACTTATTAAGTATAATGGTGGATTTGAGGCTCTTCTTAACGGAATCCGTCGTGTGTTCAAAGGTAAAAAAGGTGGTCAGCTTGGTATTGGCCTTTTGGTCGGACTTATGGATATTGCCACTGCAAACAACACAGTTGCGATTGTTATGGCGAATCCGATTGCTGGTGAAATGGCAAAGGATTTCGATATTTCACCAAGAAAAACTGCTTCAATTCTTGATACATTCTCATGCATCTTCCAAGGAATTCTTCCATATGGTGCACAGATTCTTGTAGCACTTTCTGTTGTGAATACATTAGGCTATGAATTGACAGCTTTCCAGATTATTTCACATCTTTTCTATCCTATGATTCTCTTTTTAAGTTCACTTTTATTTATATTTGTTATCCCTGAAAAAAAGAAATAAACCAAATTTAAAAAGGTATAAACTATGATTATTATAATCACGGGAGCATCACATGCAGGAAAGACTGCACTTGCACAAAGATTACTTGAAAAATATAAATACCCGTATCTTTCAATAGACCATTTAAAGATGGGGTTAATCCGTAGTGGGAACACAGAGCTTACTCCATTGAGCGATGATTCTGATTTAACAGAATATCTTTGGCCGATTGTTCGTGAAATGATTAAAACTGCCATTGAGAATGAGCAGAATTTAATCGTTGAGGGTTGTTATATTCCTTTTGATTTTGAAAAGGATTTTAGCAAAGAATATCTTGAAAATATCAGGTGTTATTGTCTTGTAATGAGTGAAGAATATATCAAAAATCATTTTTCTGACATAAAGAAGTATGCCAATATTATTGAAAATCGATTGGATGATTCAGACTTTACAATGGAATATGCAATTAATGAAAATGCACGGATTTTAAGACTTGCAAAAATGTATAAAGTTGAGTTTATCCTTATTGATGAAAAGTATGAATTTGACATATAAACCAAATAATCAGGGTGTGTTATATGCTTGACTTTTATAGTTCAAAATGATATTATTATTGAGCAAATTTAGTATGCGGATGTGGCGGAATTGGTAGTTTTTTAGCCGAGCGCCTCCGGTGGAGGGAAAAGCGAAGGCTAAAAAGACGCAGCGGTCAAAATCTTTTCACGCCCCAAGTGAAAAAAGATTTTGGGCACCGCAAGTGTCACGCGGGCGCGTCGTAGAAAAGTAGTATACTAAGATTGCAATAGTGATTTTAAAAAAGTGAATATGCGGATGTGGCGGAATTGGCAGACGCGCAGGTCTCAGACTCCTGTGGATATTGCTTCCTTGTGGGTTCAAGTCCCATCGTCCGCACCATATTGAGTATTCATAAGGGATTTGACCTGTGAATGCTCAATTTTTTTGCTTAAAATAGAGTTTAATATATATTTATCTTGTTTTTATGTATCGTCGCATTCCTTTCGGAGTGCGACTTTTTTTGCGGGCTTTAGGGCTGTCCCTAATAAGTGGGATTTGCATGCACAAATCCAGTGCTTGCTAAGACTTATGCCACGCATTTTTCCTGTTTTTCGGTTGGTTTGCTAAAGCATTTTTTCACTTCCTTTACTTGAAATTTTTGCATAAAAAATCCTCGTACTGAAACTTAAAGTACGAGGATATGTATTCAGGTTGATTTGTTTGGTGGGGTTGTGATATAATTAAAATATACATTGTAACTACGAACATTGTATCATTAGGGTTATGGTAAATATTATCTTTATCTAGAGGTGAATGAATTGATGAATTTTTTAAATATTGATAACGATACGCTTGTTGCAATTACTTCTGTTTTAGCTGTAGTGATAAGTATTATATCTATGGGGTTTACAACTATATTTAGCATTTTACAAATTATACATAACAAAAACAGTGTGCGTCCCATTTCATCTATTCAAGTAAGCGATTATGAAGATTTATTGTCTGTATACATATCAAATGTTGGAACAGGGCCGCTAATCATTACTAAACTTAGAGCTTATAATAATGACAATGAGGCTGAAGCCTTGATTGACTTAATGCCTAATGTAGATCAAGATTGGTCTACTTTTGTTGAAAGTGTCGATGGATGGACTATCCCTGTTGGTGGAAAAATTACCCTGATTGAAATTGAGCCAAATAATGATACTATTTGCAAATTGCTACGCCACATCTTATCCCAAACTACTATTACCATTGAATATAAAGATATTTATAAAACTAAGTTTAACGACAAACGAAAATTAGATTTTTTTGGTAGACATGAAGTTTGTAATCAGATTCAATTTTAGGAAAATTAATAATGACTGAACCTTATAATGAAAAAATGTAGCTAAAAAGTTGAGTGACAAAAGATGATTAAAATAGATGCAGGAGATTTTTTCTTGGTTGAGCCAAGTCAGGATTATGCAGAACAAATTGCTGTATATAAACAAGCTTGTTTGGATGCAGATTCTTCAATGGACGGTTGTGGTCCTCTTCGCAAAAGTGAAAACTCAACAGCATATATTGCGGAATGCAAAAAATATACAAAGTCTGAAACACTTCCGAAAGGTTTAGTTTTGGCAACACAGTTTTTTTACATCCGTAAGGCTGACAATTGTCTTGTCGGTATGATACAAGTGCGGCATTATTTTAATGACTATCTTTCTAAATTTGGCGGACATATCGGGTATTCTATAAAGCCCAACGAAAGAAGAAAAGGGTATGCAACAGCAATGTTGAAAGCTGTTCTTCCGTACTGTAAAGAAATAGGTCTTGATAAAATACTTGTTTGTTGTATTGATAGTAATATCGGTAGCGAGAAAACAATTCTTAATAACGGAGGCGTTTATGAATCTACTGTTTATGAACGAAACGAGAAATGCAGATTAAAAAGATTTTGGATAACTCTTTGACAATATAATTACCTTACTGCTCTCACATTTGTGGGGGCAGTTTTTATATAGCAAAAACACCCCTAATAGTAATGGGAATAAGCACTACAAAATGTTCCATGCTGTTCGAAATGAAAAGACCCTCGAAAAATTATTTTCGAAGGTCAATTTTAATTTGAATTTATTATTGATTATCTTTCGCAATCATAGTCTCTTGTTTTTTCTCTCGGAAGAATCGGCTTAATATAAGTCTTTACAGTTTTATAAATCTCTTCGAAAGGCGGCTTATTCACATCACCTGCAAAGCGGAATTTCTCATAGGAATGCTTTAAATCCTCGGTTCTGTGAAGAAAACCTTGAAATTTATCCAAAGTTCTTTCGCTATTTTTTAAGGTCTGACGTACATCGGTAACATTAAAATCAAAAACTTTTGAAAAATAATAAAGATCAACAATATCCTTGATTCTGCGGAATACCTTATCTTTTGAAATTGTTTCAACCTTATCGGATATCATCTGTAACGGAGATACACCTGAAAATCTGATACCCTCAACTTCGTATATTTGGGTCGGGGTAACGGGTCTGTTCACATCAATATCCATTGTAAAAAGAGTTTCGTCGGTAGAACGTTCAATAAGTTCAAAACCGGCAGAACGATTTTCTCCATAGGGTCTGAAGATTTTTACTTCTAAACCGATCCCACTTTTATCAATTGCTTTTTGCAAAGAGTCTTTTATCTGTTCGGTTGTCGGAGGCGTATCTGAATTCCAATTTGCATCAATATCAACAGTATGTCGAGTTTCCTCCTCATATCCTGCCTCAAGCAAACAAGCCTTCAAAACCATAGACCCCTTAAAATCAATAGGAATACCACTATCGTATATTGCTTTCATTACATCGTACATAAGTTTTTCTTCTGCTGTTATTTTCATAAATTATCCTTTCTTTAACCATAATAATTTATAGCATCGTTTGCTAAATTTTCAAATCTGACCTGATATTCCGGTGCCACAAATATACCATCAAAGCTATCTCCGTTTGAATAATAATATCTGCTTATTGCTTCGGTTATACCTTGCATATCCAATATTGCCTCATTTGCGAAGGCATCGTGTATGGTTCTGTTAAAATCGGTATATAACAATCCGTTTCGATTCTTTATATATTGTGAACTGATATGATTACCCAGAACAACAACTCCATTATAGCGTGTAACGGAATCGTCACCATAAACCCATACTAAGTATTCATCACTACGCCCGCCAAAACTTCCCTGACACATAAGAGCTTCATCCAAGGCAAAAATAACGGATTCACCAAGGCATTCACGAACCGCCTTGAGCCATGAGATTGCTCCAACATAATCACTTCTTTTCGGAAGATTCTGCTTTTGTGGGTCATACTTGGGCAAAGAAACTGTCTTTCGGTTTAATAAATCATCCTTTATGCGTTGTTCTAATAGGCTTATTATATATTCAGGTGGCTTGCGCACACCGGTTTCCCAGTTTTGAACTGTACGAAAAGGAATGTTATATCGTGCTGAAAATTCACTTTGCGTATCACCAAGCATTATTCTCATTTCACGAATATTCATATCTATCACCTCGATAACATTATACACTCATTGGGTGCATTAGTCAATAGTTTTTACATAACTGCTGCTTAATATTCATTTTGCCGTTTCACCCGAAATAGTTCCTGCCCCGGAATCTCACCGCAACGTCTGCACGCTCACTCTTACGAGGTCTTGGCGTAGTATCACTTTCGGACGGTCATTCAGTTGTCAAGGTGCACGAGAGAAAAACATCCCTCAAGGGGTAAGGGTTTAGAACGGCAAAAAATCAAGCAAATTCGAAAACTTTTTTATTTTTGTTAAAATTGCACAACAAAAAAAGCCGTCACATAGACAACACAAATAGCGGGAGGACATTTCATCCTCTCGCACAGTTTGCACTGAAACTATGTAACGGCTTAAACTTTAAGCTCTGATTGTCCGTACGTTACTAACCGAGTATCGGACTATACTTTTTCGGTTAGATAATATGTGTTTCAGTTTATATTCAGTTGTAGGGTAAATACATTATTTACCAATTTACTATTATGCAGAACATTTGTTTACTTGTCAAGAACTTTCCCGAAAAAGAAAAGATGGTGTCGGTTTTCACCGACACCACAAAGATAAGATTTATTATTTAAAAAGATATTTATTCATACCAAATTCCGTCAGTATAAAGAATGAAATCAACTGTACCACTATAGTCAAAATAAAATACTATTTGATAAATATTTTTATATGTGTAAACAATGACTTTTTCAGTATCATCAAGATATTTATAGTCAGTCGCTCCACCACTTTTCATTGAACGATATAGTATATCTGTACTTTTATTGAAACTAAACGCCTCACCTTGACCATAAGCTGAAATAACATCTTCATATGTAGATTCCGCTAAAACTATACCTCTCAAAGTCTGGATTTCTCCAAGGCTATCTTCAGTTTCGGTTTCTGTATCGTCGTCATAAAACCAACAACAATTATTTTCACCATACTCATTCAAAATATAGTTCCAAATGTTAAAGTTGTACTTCGCAAATTTTGCGTTATTTTTTTCAATCGAAACTAAACAATCGTTTTGGGTGAGCAAAGAACCTGACAGAACCTCACCAACATATTCAAAAGGTGATAACAAAACTACTTCCATATTATCGGACAGTTGAACCCTCATAACAACAATTTCACCAACTGTATATGCCATTTTGTTATCAATTAGTTCTTCTCCGGCTTTCTCTTTTGAAAAGTCATATTCGATTTTTTGTGCGATAACAGATATGAATGCCGCAGACTCAATAGGTTCATCAAAATATGCCATGATTCCTGAAACATTTTTATTGGTATCGTGGTTTAAAATTAATATTCCCTCTGAACCTGTCGATTCAAGTTTAACCTTATAACTAGTATTATTTGAACTTAGATTTTTCATGCCTAGCTCTGTACTACTGACCTCAAATCTCTTATTCCAACTATTTATCCATTCAATTAACTCTTCGTCTTTAAAATTAAAAGCACTTCCGTCGACTTTAGCTTTTTTACATTCTGTCCCCCTACTATCAAGAGACTCACCGCAAACAGAACAAAAAATTTCCTCGACACCTACTGAAACTAATGTAGCTTCTTTTGTAAGCTTCCATGAACCTTCCGAATGTCCTAAGTTGCAACTTGTTTCTATTTTATCTCCGCTGTTATTTAATGTTCCAATTATTGCAACAAGTATAATAATTACAACTGCAATAATTGAACTTAGAGTTATATGTTTTCTCTTGCTTTTTTTAGTTTCTTTGTTCTCATTATCAATTGTATCTTGTTCTTGATTATCCTGTCTATTCATCGCAGTTGATGTTGGGCAACCACAGTGAACACAAGCAATCGCTTTGTCGGATATCTCTTTTCCGCATTCAGGACATTTTATAAGAGCCATTGTAATTCCTCCTTATGAAAACCACTTAATCGTTCATCGTTCTCCGAAGAATTTCTTGTTTCATTCTGCTATAAGTCTTCTCTAATTTAATGAACAGATTATCTATTTTATCCTTTCCAAATGTATTAAAATCACAATTAGGATTATCGTAACATTGTGCCATTTTGCTAATAGCATACACCGCACGATATAACGCCAAATCGATATCATATATATCCAAATATGTTACATTCAGTTTTTCTTCTCTTTCGACCAAACTTATATATCTATCAACATAGTCAAGCACATCGTTAACGGAAGAGATTTCGCCCCAAAGATTTTGATGTATGGCTCTATAATCCTTTTTCCATTGCTTTTGATAGTCACCATCATAACTGCTCAACTTACTTTGAACACAATGTTCTCTGTTAAATTCGTCCAATTTATTGTTTATGTATTGTTTCATGTTCATCCCACAACCTTCCCTAAATTAAAAAGTGCGTGACCGAAGCCACGCACGAAAAGCGCAACTCCGATTGTCGCCAAACAAAGCTCAAACAGAAAAGGAAACCTTATTACCATCCGAGTGGAGTCACGTTTTTACCGAACTCATATCGGATGATAACCAAAAAAGGGTATAATATCCCTTTGATAATATAATTTCCTTATTCTGCTTTGTTTGGCTTTATTATTGTATCATAAAAGAAACAGAAAATAAAGGTTTTTTGAAAAACTCGTGATATTCTTATCAAAAAGTAAAAACCATATTGCTGTTTTTTGAACAACAATATGGCTTAATGGCATATCTTTTACTAATTTTTTGTGCTTTCCCAATACAAAAAATCAATAGCAAATTGGTCGGAACTTATTTCATATACGGCAACTTCAAGAATACGATTTATATCTGCTGTTCTTCTTATCATTGGTAAAAACACATCTACTGGTTTGATCGTGCCAGATACAAACAAGACCACAAAATCTTCACCACTTCTAAGAGAATGAAGAAGGCCGGTCTTTCCCTTTTCATTTTCTTCTTTTGTTAGATTTAATAGATCCCAAAATGAAGAAATTTCTCGTCTATTCATATGTGCGAGAAAAAGTAATATCTCGTAGCTACTATTCTCTTTTGAACTATTAACCGTGTGTTCAGGTAGTTGATGAAGAAAATTTCTGAAAAACTGTAAAGTGGATAGATGATTTTCAGCTTCAGAAAAACTATATGTTTCAGCCAAAAACTGCATTACCAAGGATTCACGTTGAGTGGGTTTAGTAATAATTAATTCGTCACCAACCCCGTCAAAAATTATAATGTCTATATCGCCTTCACGCGCATATAAATCTTTTCTGTACTCTAAATAAGATGCAATCTCAATGGGTGAAACGAGTGTTTTGCACATTTCCACATAATCATCAAATGACATACAATTGATATTCATCCCACTTTCGGAATGTTTCCTTAAAAGGTGCGGATATTTATCAATGTATTCATTTTCAAAAACAACCAGCGGAATAACCTCTGCATTTGATGAGAAGGAAATGTTCTGTCCGCGTTTATTTTGAAATGTGGGTAGTTCACCTGATGATATTAGTTGTAGAGATTCCTTTACTTGTCCTTTTGCAACTTTACATTTTTTCTGTAGCCATTTATTTTCAATGCTTTCTTCAAATGACTGGTCTGCTGTATTTCGTTCTTTTAATTGAATGGCGATTATTATATCCCCAAGATTAATAATCAAATCAGCCAGCTCAATTTTTGTACCACCTACTGGAGTAAAACACAAATTATCGAAAACCAACTCTTTAAAAAAGTAATCTTCAGAAAAAACACTTAGTAATTGTTCTGATTTGGTCATAACAGTAACCCCTCTAACTTATAATTTAGAATATTATAGCATAATTTTTTGTTTTTTTTCTATATAGAAAAGCGACAGAGAAAAATCTCTGCCGCTATGTATCCATTTTCACAATTTCATTATAACCTCGTCAACAGCATCCGTATATCTGCCTTGTGCTATCAGTTTGTTGCAAGACATTGAAGACATACCGCTGTTCTTCTGCTGTGAGGTAAGGTGCCATTTTTGATTAGCTATAAATTATATCATTAGTTACTATTTCTTTAGCCCTGTTACGGATATTATTCATCCGACCAACCCACTCTATCTGATTCTCTTCTTTAAGTGTCTCTGTTACACCTTCAGTTTGTTTCATCTGTTCAACCAGAGTATCAAACATCTGCTGTGCCTGCTTTTCAACCTCAGCACAGTGTTGATAAAGTTTTCCTTCTGCGAGTAGGGTTGCAAATAACACTTTCTTATGTTTCAGCAGATAGTCCTTATGTAGCATTCCCCATTTGCCGAGTCTGATGTTTGCTTCTTCGGACGGTAAAATGAGATTCGGAATATTATAATCTCCAACTTGTCTGTATATAATATTTGTATTGTTTTTCATAGTAGCATTCATCCTTTCATATTCTTAACAAATGTGTCGTATGTAAATCTTGCACCGAGACTAAAGCCTGATATAAAGCTGTCGGCATTACTTGTAGTTGAAAATTCAATGTAAGCACTTACATAGTTTTGAAACAGCTCTTTATCCTCACCGTTCAATCTTGCTGAAAGCTGCTCTTCCTTCTCTGCAAGGTTACTCAGTTTCTTCTTAAGTTTAGGTGTTAATTCTGAATTGACTTCTTGTGGCTCAAGGTTGCCATAGTAGAAATCTTCAATGATAGTTGACATTATGTAAACCTCCGTTTGTTTCTCTATTAAGCAACAGCAGGAGTGTAGAATACTATGTTTGAAGCCGGTTTTACTTGTATTTTGAGTAAATCCCTTATGAACACTCGCACCATGAAGACGTTGTTGCAATGGCTAAAAGATACAACAAGCCTGAGCTTCGTAATTATTACTGTTGCAACGAGTGTGCAATAGGCAGAATTGATGCACCAGAGGTGACATTCAATGGCAGTATTCACGAAATTCTCGTTAATATGGCAGTGTCTCTTCGAAATGTTAATCACGAAAAAATCCGTCTTATGGAAATTCTTGAAGATGGTAAGGTTGATAGTGATGAACAAGCTGATTACGAGAAAATCTCTGAAGAACTTGAACAGAAGATATAAAACAACTTTGTGAAAAAGCAAGGATTAAGTCAGAAAGCATTTTTATTACCGCTATTAACAGTCCTGATTTTATTGTTGGAGAAAGAGCGATTTATAGCGATGAGATTCTGTAATTTATAACATAATCCCGTTGGATAGGCACTTGTTTATCCAACGGGAAATTTTTTATTTATTAGAATTTTACAGTAACAGTAGTGCCGTTACCGACTTCACTTTCAAGGGATACTCTGGCGTTATGATACTGAACGGCGTGTTTTACAATCGAAAGACCGAGACCTGTTCCGCCTGTTTCTTTTGAGTGGCTTTTATCAACTCTGTAAAATCTTTCAAAAATACGTCCCTGGTGTTCAGGTGCAATTCCTATACCTGTATCTGTGACAGAGATTTCGGGACTTCCTGATTCTTTAGAAATTTTTATCGTAACCTTTCCACCGTCAACGTTATAACGGATTGCATTGTCACAAAGGTTATAAATAATCTCATAAATATAACGCTGTACACCGAAGATTGTGCAAGGTTCACCATCTACATATAAGCTGATATTTTTCTCTGATGCTGATGTGGAAAGCACCTCAACAACCTCATTTGCAACACTCATAAGTTCTACTGTTTCAGTAGCGGACTCTACGTTTTCATCAAGCTGTGAAAGACGGATAATATCATTGATTAAAGATACAAGTCTTGATGCTTCTTTTCGTATATTTCCAATAAATTTTCCTTTGTCTTCGTCTTTTACGAGACCTGTTTCAAGAAGCTCCGTACTTCCGATAATAGACTGAAGGGGAGTTTTAAGTTCATGACTGACGTTTGCAGTAAATTCCTGACGGTTACGCTCCGCAAAGGCACGGTCAGTAACGTCAAAAACAAGTATGATTACACCGAGCACCTTACCTGATGATTCAATAGGATTAACTGTAAACTGATATACAGACCCGTTTCTTTCTTCGGTATATTCGGAGTGTTTTTCTTCAAGAGCATCCCATATGGCTTTGCTCGTTTTACTTGTACGGTCATATAAAAGGAAATCATCGCCCTTAACATCTTTGTTGACACCGAAAATTTTCTTTGCCGCTTGATTAATACTTAAAATCATAGCGTGTTCGTCAAGAAGAACAAGACCTTCATTCATTGACGCTACAATCTGGTCAAACTCTTCTGACTTGCGACGGATTGATTTAGTTTGCTTTTTGATTTGCTTGTGTTGCTTATGTAATTTTGTAAGTATAGGTGTAAGTTCTTCATAAGCCACGTTCTCAGCAGGACGTTCAAGGTCAAGGTTCATAAGTGGTTCAGTAACATGTTTTGCCATTGTGAGTGAAAGAACAATAGCAACAACGGTTGCAATAAGTATAATAACAAAAATTGCTGGAAGCATACCAACAATAAGAGCACCTATGGTGAGTTGGTTTACTGAAATACGAAGAACATCACCGTTTTCAAGTAAAACTGCCTCGTAAAAAGTCTTTTCTGTAAGAGTTGAAGATGTTCTTGCACTGCTTCCTTTACCGCGTTGAAATGCTTCAATGATTTCTTCTCTGTCGGCGTGATTTTCCATTTCATTGGCGATTGCCTGGGTATCATAAAGAACACTACCATCTGCACCAACAACTGTAAAACGGAAAACACTTGAATCAAAGGTTTCAAAGTATTCAATACCTACCTCGTTAACGGTATCAGCAACAAGGTGAAGTTCCGCTTGTAACTGACTTTGCTGTGAAGTATTGAAATGGTCATAAAGAAAACTTGTTGCAATACCGATACTTGCGAGTAAAACAACCAATGCTACTGTAAAAATGGAGCGAAATATCTTTTTTCTCATACTTCATTCTCCAATCTGTAACCCACACCGATTACTGTTTTTATCTGACCACCGGCATTTCCAAGTTTCTGACGAAGAGTTTTGATATGCATATCAACAGTACGAGTTTCACCGATGTAATTCATTCCCCATATTTCACTCATCAGCCTATCTCTTGAAAATACCATTCCCGGATTTAGCATAAAAAATTTAAGCATTTCAAATTCCTTATGGGTAAGTTCAATTTTTTTACTGTCAGCAATTACTTTATGCTCTTTCTCTTTAAGAGTAATTGCCCCAACAGTTATATCATCAGTGGGAACTACTTTTGTTGTGCGACGAAGAACTGCATTCACGCGAGCAACCATTTCCATAACACCGAAAGGTTTTACAAGATAATCGTCAGCACCTGAGTTCAAACCACCGATTTTGTCCATTTCTGTACCCTTGGCTGTTGCCATAATAACGGGAATATCTTTATATTTAGGTTCTGAACGAAGTCTTTTAAGCACTTCAATCCCGTCAGGTTCAGGCATCATAATATCTAAAATAATGAGTTCGGGGATTTCAGCTTTAAGAGCCTCCAGCATAGAAACACCGTCAGCAAAGCCACGGGCAGTAAAGCCCGTTTGCTCTAAAGTGTAAACCTCAATTTCACGGATAGTATTGTCGTCGTCAACACACCAAATCATAAATTACTCTCCTTTATGAACACCTGTTACAGAAAATTCAACCCATTCTGCTATGTTTGTTGCATGGTCTCCAATGCGTTCAAAGTATTTTGCTATCATAAGCAGGTCAATGGCATATTCACCATCTGCATTGTTATCGGCAATCATTTTAATTAAAGAAGCCTTCATTTTTCTGAAAGCATCATCAACTATATCATCGTGCTCAAGAACGGCTTTTGCAAGCTTAACATCCTGTCTTACATAAGCATCAATACTGTTAGTTACCATTTTGCAGGTCACTTGGGCCATAAGCTTGAAATCATCGAATTCAGCACCCGTTTTACCGTTAAGAAAAGGTATAATCTCTGCAATATCTTCTGCCTGGTCTCCGATTCTTTCCATATCAGTTATCATTTTAAGAGCTGCCGAAATTACACGAAGGTCTTTTGCAACAGGTTGCTGTTGAAGCAAGAGTTTCAGACAAATGGATTCAATTTCTCTTTCCATTTGGTCAATTTCGTGACCTTGTGATTTTGCCTTTTTAGCACTTTCTGCGTCGCCGTTTAACAATGCTTTCGCAACTAAAGCAATAAGTTCTTCGCACTGTGCTCCCATTTCAATCATCTTTTTATTAAGCAAACCAAGTTGCTCATCAAATCTGCTTCTCATATCATCCAAACCTTCCTGTAATATAATCCTCTGTACGTTTATCTGCGGGTTGAGAGAACAATTTTTCTGTTTTATCAACTTCAATTAATTCACCAAGAAGGAAGAACGCTGTATTATCAGAAATACGAACTGCTTGTTGCATATTATGAGTTACTATGATTATAGTATATTTTTCTTTCAATTGCAATGCAAGTTCTTCAATTCTGGAAGTTGAAATAGGGTCAAGAGCTGATGTTGGCTCGTCCATAAGTAACACTTTTGGCTCTACCGCAAGAGCACGAGCAATACAAAGACGCTGTTGTTGACCGCCCGAAAGACCAAGAGCGTTTTTCTTGAGTCTGTCTTTTACTTCATCCCATATTGCTGCATCCTTAAGTGCTTTTTCTACGATTTCATCAAGTTTTACTTTGCTTGTGATTCCATGTGTACGTGGCCCGTAAGCAATATTATCATATATGCTCATAGGGAAAGGATTGGGTTTTTGAAACACCATACCAATATCACGACGAAGCTCATTTACATCTACATCTTTATCAAAAATGTTTCTTCCGTTATATGAAACTTCACCCTCAATTTTCACTGTTGGGATAAGGTCATTCATACGGTTGAGAGTTTTAAGAAAGGTTGATTTACCGCAACCTGAAGGGCCGATTAAAGCTGTGATGCTCTTTTCAGGAATTGATATGTTTATATTTTTTAAAGCCTGATTTTCGCCATACCACAAGCATAAATCATTAGCTGTCATTATTTCGCTCATACGCCTCTCCTCTTAGAAAAATGTTTTCCTACCATTGTGGCAGACAAGTTTATAAGTAATGTTAAAATCATAAGAATTGCTGCAATAGCAAAGGCAACACCAAATTCGCCTTCCTCTTTTGCATATACATAAAGTGCTACGGTCAATGTTGCACCGGGACTTGTAAGTCCTTCAAAAATACCGTTGAGAGCGTGGGCAAAGCCTGCGGTAAAGAGCAGTGCTGCTGATTCACCAAGTATTCTGCCGACTGATAAAATACATCCTGTTATCACACCGTCAACACATCCGGGAAGAACTACAGTGCGAATTACTCTCCATTTACCTGCACCAAGACCGAAGGCACCTTCTCGGTAACTCTGCGGAACAGTTTTCAAGCTTTCCTGTGTTGTACGCATTACGGTTGGCAAATTCATAATAACAAGCGTCAAAGCACCTGCAATAAGACTGGTTCCGAAGTTATTCGAAAAAAGAAGCATACCAACAAGACCATATATTATTGACGGAATACCTGAAAGAGTTTCTGACGCATATTCAATTATACCTACAACCTTTTTATTTTTGGCATATTCTGTAAGATATATGGCCGCACCTACACCGAGAGGTAACACAATAACGAGTGTAGCAAGAACGATATAAACCGTGTTAAGAACATCGGGTAAAATACCGATTCTTTCAGTAATATAACTGGGCTTTGTCGAAAGAAGTTCCCATGATATATTAGGAAGTCCCTTAACTAAAACATAACCCATAAGAAAGAGAACAAGTGCTACTGTCAGAGCAGTGGATACGACCATTAAACCACGCATTAAGACGATATATATTTTTCTTTTGTTATTCATCTTATTTCTCCTTATCTCGCTTTAAGAAAAAGTTAAGCGTAGCATTAATGAGCATAATAAACAGGAAGAGTACAAGTGCGATAGAGAACAAGGCGTTTCTTTGCAAACTACCGGGACTTGAATATGCCATTTCACTTGCCACTGCTGTTGTAAGGAAACGAACGCTCTGAAACAGAGAAGGCATATTTGCTACATTGCCCGCTACCATCATAACTGCCATTGCCTCACCGATAGCACGACCTACACCCAGTACAACGGCTGCAGCAATGCCACTTTTTGCGGCTGGTACTGAAACTTTAAAATATGTTTCAGTATCAGTAGCACCTAAAGCAAGGGAAGCGTCCTCATATTCCTTTGGAACAGCATCAAGAGCTGTGATTGATACTTTAATAATATTAGGAAGTATCATAATTGCAAGAACAATAATTGCCGCAAGCAAGCTGGCACCGTCAGGAATATTGAATATTTCTCTGATTGCAGGTACAAGCACAAGCATACCAACAAGGCCGTATACAACCGACGGAATACCTGCAAGAAGATTGATTGCGGATTCCACTACTGAGCGAACCCTTTTGTTTGCAACTTTTGAAAGATAAACCGCTGTAAAAAAGCCTATAGGTACTCCTATCAGTATTGCTCCTGCTGTGCCATACACACTTGTCAATATGAAAGGTAATATTCCGTATTTAGGCTCTTCTGCCGTAGATGCCCACTCTTTTCCGAACAAGAAATCAAATAAACCAATTTCTTTAATTGCAGGCAAACCTGATATAATAAGATACACAGTAATGAGCAGAACACAACCAACAGTTATCAGTCCCAACACAAGAAAAATTCCGTGTATGATATTTTCAAATAATCGTTTTTTGTTCATATAATACCTCAATGGGAATAAGCGGCGGCAGATAATCACCGTCGCTCAAAATACTTAGTTAGCAGGAACAACACTTGCTGATGTGATAATCTCGTGTGCTGCTTCTGAAGTGATGAAATCGAAGAATTCCTGTGCATTTTCTGAAAGAGCGGTATCCTTTTTTGTTACAAGTACGAATGGACGCTGAATCACATAACTACCATCTTTGATTGTTGCTTCGCTTGGAGCTACACCATCAACAGTGAGAGCTTTTACAGTATCTTTTACTGATGCAAGAGAAGCATAACCAATTGCGTTAGGGTTACTTGCAACAGTTGTGATAACGTCACCTGTTGATGTAAGTTCCTGACGGTATGCACATTTGTCTTCGGTATCTGTAATTGATTCAAAACCGTCTCTTGTACCGCTGCCTGCTTCACGACCGATAAGTACGATTTCAGCATCGTTACCGCCAACTTCTTTCCAATTCTTGATTTCACCTGTGTAGATTTTTGCGATTGTTTCTACATCAAGGTCTTTTACAGGGTTTGCAGGGTTAACGATAATTGCAATACCATCATAAGCGAGAATAGTTTCTTCAAGACCATTTGCCTTTTCTTCATCTTTAAGATTACGACTTGCAAGACCAATGTCACATCTACCTTCCTGAACAGCCTGAATACCTGCACCTGAACCTGTTGCGTTATATGTTACTGTAATGCCTGTGTCTGTTTCAAATGCTTCACCTAAAGCACCGATAACCTTATTCATTGATGTTGAACCGTCGGTAGCAACTGCTTCCTTATTACCGCCACAAGCGGTGAGGGCACACGCCATAATTAATACTACCGCGATTAAACTGATAATCTTTTTCATTTTCAAAATCTCCTTTAGATTTATTGTTAGTTTTTATTTGTCGTTTCTCTTGACGACGGTTACATTTTATCTTCCTTATGTAAAATCCATAACCAAATCGGTGTAAAATCGAAGTAAAAATAAAAGCGTCACTTGCAATGAAGTAACGCATCAGTTTTATTTAAACGAATGATATTTAATCGTCAGGGTTAGAGCCTTTTACCATATCGAAAAATGTTTCATCCTTTAATGCCTCCAACATAATAGTTGCACTGTTGACATTTGTAGCAAGAGGTATTCTCTGTACATCACCTAAACGGAGGAGTGCAGAAACATCAGGCTCATGAGGTTGTGCAGTCAACGGGTCACGAAGGAAAACAATAAGGTCAAGCTCACCGTTTGCAAGCATAGCACCGATTTGTTGGTCACCACCTTTAGGACCACTCTTCATTCGTACAATTTTAAGACCTGTTTCACCCATAATAAGTGTTCCAGTAGTACCTGTTGCATAAAGGTCATATTTAGCAAGAACATCTTTATACTTCTTTGCCAATTCAATAATTTCATTTTTCTTTTTGTCATGTGCAATTAATGCGATTTTCATTTTATTTTTCCTTTCACGTAGTATGGACGTGCCATATAATGTGGCATCTCCAAATTTTTATTATTCAACACACATCAAAACTTAATATGTAATTAGTTTAGTACTGTATTAATAGTATTCATTCCTATTAGCATAACACTTTACCAAAGGATTTTATTAACCCCACAATGCTGATAAACTGGGAATAATCTGTTTTTTTCGGCTCATAACATTGGGCAAGAATACCTCGTTGTCTTTCGGAATCACATCAAAAGCCTGGCTTATAATATCGCCATCCCCGACGTACAACAGGTAGCTTCCCTCTAAAAGAACATCTGTCAGCATTAATATAACAAATGAAGCATTGCTTTCACTTGCAATAGTCTTCATTTGTGCGAGCAGCTCGTCTTTCCTTTGAAGTATGGCTGCACTGTCAAGACAGGTAACCTGCGAAACAGCTAAATCGTGACCCGCAATATGGAATTCCTTATAGTCAGTATGTAATAATTCGTCTGCCGTTTTGCCTTCCACAGATTCAGAGAAAATCTTTTCTCCAAGCTCATCCAAAGAAACATTGGCAATTCGAGCCATTCTTTCAGCGGTGCGAATATCTCTGACGGTACAAGTGGGTGATTTGAACATTACTGTATCTGACAAAATCGCCGCAGCCATCATACCTGCCAGCTTTTCAGAAGGTATCAATCCCTTATCCTGAAACATAGAGGCAATTATTGTATTTGTGGAACCAACGGGCTCATTTCTGACAAAAATGGGGTTAGCTGTCTGAATGTCAGCCAAACGGTGATGGTCAATTATTTCAAGAATATCAGCTTCCTCAAGACCGGGTACAGATTGCGAGGCTTCATTATGGTCGACAAGAACCACACGCTTTCTTCTCGGACGAAGCAAATGATATCTTGTAAGTATACCGACAATCTTCTCTTTTTCATCAAGGATTGCATAGCAGGGCTTTCTGTATTTCCATACCATTTCCTTTACAAGGTCAACTCTGTCCTCTAAATGGAAGCTTACCAAATCTTTTCTTAAACAAATTCTTCCAATGGGAGTGGACTGAAAAATAAGTCTTGTTGCTTTATAGGCATCGTAAGGTGTGTATATAATGCAAGTATCAGTCTTGATTTCTGCAAGCTCAGACGGCAACTCTGTTTTGCAAAGAATAAGACAGTTTATGTTGTTTTCAAGAGCCTTTCGGATTATATCGGGCTGATGTCCGCAAATCATTACACAGTCACTGTTTGAAAACATACCGGGGCCCCTGCTTTCGGGAATCGCAAGTACAACCTCGCCCGATACGGTGTCAAGATATTCACCTGCATCGTTAATTACCTTACCCTCAAGCACTGACAGCACGTTAAACAAAGGCACTTTATTAAGAGCGCTTGAATTGTTAAGCCCCATATTATAGCTTGCAATGTCTTCTCGTGAGATTAATCCAAGTAAGGTTCCGTCATCATTTGCAACAGGAATTGCTCGCAGCTCCTTTCGTTCCTGAAGCTCATTCCACGCCCTGTCAACGGTGACACCTGCATTAAGAATGGGCGGTTTATCAAAATCAAGATCCTGAACCTGTGTGTATACATTAGTTATTAATGCAGGAGGCTCAAAACCGAAATGGTTCAAAACTAATTGTGTTTCATCAGATACACGACCTAAGCAAGCTGCTGTGTATTCTTTGTCACCCAACGCATTCCTTAAGGAGGCATATGCGATAGCGGCAACTATTGAATCCGTATCAGGATTCTGATGTCCCGTAACATAAATCGGTTCCATATTTTATCTCCTTTACAATTTTTTTGATGTGGTTTTAATAAAAACTCGGAGACACCGTTGATGAGTGTCCCCGAGTTTTCTTGCTGTCGTATAGGTTATAAAACTGCATCAAACAGGATTTTCTGTATATTTAGAATGTAAACTTAAAAGTATTTTTGTATGTTTTGGGAATCTCATATTCTTCAGGTAATTCAGGACCGCAGGAATGTGAGCCTACACCTCTCATTGCAAGGTCAACACATACATTTACAAAGTCATTTTCTTCAAGCTCAAATGAGTGAAGAGTTTCACAAAGCTGTTTTGTTGTATAGGGATTTACTGAGAAGGAGAAGGGCTGTTCAGCCGTCACCTTGAACAAATCCTTTACTGCCATATATTTGCAGGCATAATGACTGCCTGATTCCTGAGGACGGATATACTTATGGTCATAGTTTTCTTCTGCAGAGCTTACATAATAGCCATATTCACAAGCAACGTGTTTATCCACATAACTCTCTGTAGGACCAAAACCTGCGTATGAGAAGTTTCCGTGTGCTTTATCCACACCGAACTCAATACCGAAACGAGGGAATCGTTCAACATAGTCTGCTAACTTATATTCAATAGTTGCTGTAAGAACATTTCCTGCAACCTCATACATTAACTCAAATTCAGCGGCAGGCATCAAGCAGTTAGCAGCAAGACATCCTTTAAATTTATATGAATTCTCACTCTTTTCACAAGAGAATATGTGAGGTCTACATGCATCAAGATGGCATCTGCCAATCCAATGAGGAACGATGTCACGGTCATTATCGGTATAACGAGTAATATTGAAATGCATAGGTGTACGAAGAACTTCTTTACCGTCTGCCTTTATTGATGTGATTTCACCGGTATGCTCATTTACTTGGATATCAATTGCTGATGAAAACTTATATGTACTTGCAGGAATATCAACAATGCGAACTTCAGATTTTGTTTTACCACCATATACTGCCTTCATTTCAAGTGCATTTGATTTTATTTTTCTGTCAGGTGTCAACAAACCGTCTGCACAGAAGTTTCCGTCATGCTCAGGTTCTTTAAAGTCACCGCCATAAAGGAAGCCTTTATCTGTCTTGATACCGTGGTCTGCCCATTCCCAGACAAATCCGCCCATCATTTGTTCGTTGTTGTAAATCATATCCCAATATTCAGCAATATCACCACAGCTATTTCCCATTGCGTGGGTGTACTCGCAAAGAACAAACGGACGAGTTTCTTTAGGGTTATCAAGCACATCTTCACGGATTTTTTCAAAGCTTGGATACATCATACTTACTATGTCAACAAGCTCAGTATAGTAGTATTTAGGGTCAGCGCACTGTAATCCTTCGTAATGAACAGGTCGTGTTTTATCATGATTCTTAATATAATTAGCACCTTCAAAAAATGCTTTTCCGAAAGAACTTTCGTTACCGAGGGACCATATAATAACGCTTGGTCTGTTTTTATCACGTTCCACTAATGCAGCGTGTCTGTCGGTGATACCGGGGGCAAAAAATTCGTTTTCTGCATATTCTTCCCAAAGAGGAATATCATAACGACCATCACGGCTGCAAGCACCATGCATTTCAAGGTCTGCCTCATCCATAACATAAATACCGAATGTATCACACAACAAATAAAACTCAGGACTGTTTGGATAATGTGAAGTTCTGACTGCATTGACATTCAGTTCCTTCATAAGGTGAATATCTCTTGCCATTTCTTCAAGGCTGACAGTTGCAGCTGTTTCGCAGTTGAAATCGTGACGATTTACACCTTTAAGTTTTGCAGCTTTCCCATTAATTTTAAATACTTTGCCATCAATGGTTATTTCTCTGAAGCCAACACTTTCAATTATTTTTTCTCCGTTTGCGTAAAGCTCAAGAGTATATAAATTTGGAGTCTCTGCCGTCCAACGCTTAACCTCAGGTACAACAATCTCTGCTTTCATCTTTGCCGGAATAATAACGCTGTTATTTTCTAAAACTACTTTTATATTTATTTCACTTTCGTTTTTAAATGTTAAAACTCCGTCATTGCCGTCAAAGGTAGTTTCAATTTTGTAGTCTGTAATATGATTTTCCGGACGGGTAAGCATATATACACTGCGGAAAATTCCTGAAAAACGGAACTTATCCTGACACTCAAGATAAGTAGAAATACACCATTTCAAAACAAGAACATCAATAGTATTTTCGCCGTTTACAGCAAGCTCTGTAATGTCAAATTCACTTGTAGCGTGAGATATCTGTGAGTATCCCTTGAACTGACCATTGATATATATGTAGAATGCACTGTCAACTCCTTCAAAGTTAATATAGTATTTTTCTCCGGGTTGTTTTTTTAAGTTGAATGTACGGCGATAATGCCAGCAAGGATTATCATAAGGAAGATGTGGGAGCATTACCGGGAAAGGATACCTGATGTTCAAATACTGAATATGGTCATAGCCATGCATTTGAACACATGAAGGAACCGGAATAGAGTCCCCAAGCATTTCATTTACGTCAAAATCCTCAACATGGTCAAGCTGCTTAATCTGCCACATACCATCAAGAGAAGCAAATCTTGAACTTGATGTTCGGTCAAGAATACTGTGCTTTGTTCGTATTACGTCATCCTCAGCAAAAGGAATATAATAACTTCTGTGAGGTGTTGTACCAATTCTGTCAAAACTTTGAAATTCCTTCATAATAACCACCTTTATACATTACCATATACTACATTAACGTCATCTTCAGTCATATGTTTTTTTTCAAGAAGCTCTTTGTTTGCTTTTTCAACCTTGAGCTGTGAAATGAGGACTGCCACAACTGCACAAATAATTACAGGAGCCCAGAGATAGAGGAAGTGGAGCATATTGACTGTTGCGGGAGTCTGTACTGCTGCGTTTTCAACATAACCTGCAAATTCAAGAAGCCAACCGCAGATAGCTGTACCGAGAGCACCGCCAACTTTAATACCGAGTGATGAGCAGGAATACATCATACCGTCAAGTCTATGACCGGTCTTTAATGTGGTGTATTCGGAGCAGGAAGCGATGAGAGCATTCATATCGCCCTGTAAAGGTGCAATACCCAAAGTTGAAATCGCTGTGAAAGCAAGCATAAGAGGAATACTGCCTATATAACCTGCAGCCATAACTCCGAGACGGCCTACAGTGGCAAGAATGTAACCGGCAATGTTAAGCTTATACATACCGCCCATCTTTTGAATAATCATAGGCAGTGCAATCAAAGCTACAACCATTGTTATGTTAATTGCAAGTGAGAGGTCGCTGAAAAGATTTTCGTTGCCGAGAATATACTTTGCGTAATAAGTACCCATACCTATAACGGAAGCGTAAAACTGAGTCATAATGTAGGTTACACAGATGATAACATAGTACTTATTCTTCATGAGCAATCCAAAGGATTTGAAGAATGTAAGCTTATGTTCTTCTTCACGTTCTTTTTCCATGCCTTCGTCTGCTTCAGGAAGCTCTTTAACTGAAAATACTGAAATTGTGTTTACAATAAGACCGAGGATTGCATATACAATTGCAATTGTTCTCCAACCTGAAGCACCGCCACCAAGCATGCTTACTGCCTGAATTGTAACAGCTTCAATGATAATCTTTGTGCCGAAAGCGAAAATGAAACGGAAGGAACCAAGCTGAACTCTTTCGCTTGTGTTCTTTGTGATAAGAGCTGTAAGTGATGCATAAGCGATGTTATTTGCTGTAAAGAATACTGCATTGAGGAGAGTATAAGCGATAAAGAAGAAGATGTACTGTGCTGTTTCGCCCCAATTCATAGGAATTGCAAAACAAGCAACGAGAGAAACTGAACAGCCTATGTAAGGCCAGAGCATCCAAGGACGGGCTTTACCCATTTTGGAGTGAGTCTTGTCAATCATTCTGCCGAAGAAGAAATCCGATACACCGTCAAAAATTTTTGATACCGCAATTAAGGTGCTTACGATACCCATGCTCAGTCCGACCGTGTCAGTCAGATAAATCATCATAAATGCTGTCAAAAGTGCATACACGCAGTTTCCTGCAACGTCGCCGGAACCATATCCGACTTTGTGATACCATTTTAAGTAAGTTTTCTGTTCCATAATTTTTCCCCTTTTCTTTTTGTGATAACCACAAATTTATTGTGTGATTTTATTATAAACTATGAAAAATGCACAAACAATAAATAAAATCAATCAAAATATGCACAAAATCACTTCAATCAAGGTTGATAACATGTACATTTTACTGTATAATATATACATTATCACATAAGGAGTGTATTTTATGTATATAAACGTAGCTTATGTTGACGATGAAAACCCTAATCTTGAAGATTTAACCGTGCCCATAAGAGTAAACAACTGCGGTTATTAC
>JAZQUG010000046.1:0-25809 GCA_045631225.1 Candidatus Fimenecus sp. | reverse complement strand
CTTAAAGCAAAAAAACACAGCGCAAACATCCCGACAAACCCCAATTTATTTGCACCATCTAAAAAGAAAAAAACCAGTGAAAATTCATAACAAATTTCTCACTGGCTCTACCGTCCCCGGCGGGTGTCGAACCCACGGCCTTTCGCTTAGGAGGCGAACGCTCTATCCTACTGAGCTACGAAGACATTTCACTCGTCTATTCTACTACATTCATTTTAAAAAGGCAAGGATTTTGCTCCGACTTCTATCGTGTAATATTTACAATCTCTTTGACATTTTTTCTTTTACTAATTACAATAAAATCACATCACAAAACTTTTTATTTTTCACACACAATAAAAAAGTGAGCTTCAAACACCCTCGCGATATACGATATCCTGAAGAAAGCACACTTTTTCCGTGCGCTCGCATGTTGCGTAGCAACAAATGCCTTATTGCGAGCTGTGCATAATTTGTTTATTTGATAAGACTTTCCTATCAAATAAACAATGTTTCACGTGAAACATTTTACAAACACGTTATAAGGAGACCACTTATGAAACGAATACTTGTCGCTGGCATGCACCACGAATCCAATTCTTTTAATCCTATCGTTGCTAGTGAAAATGATTTCCGCGTTCTTCGCGGAGATGAACTTTTCAAAAACCGCACGAAAACAAATTCTCTTTCCGGAATCATCGATACACTCGAAGAAGCAGGTTATGAAATCATTCCAACCTTGACAGCAAATGCAGTACCTAACGGCGAAGTGGATTATAATTTTTATGCAAAAATCAAATCCGAAATCATTGCAAAAGCAAAAGAAGCATTGCAAGCAGGACCTATTGATGCTGTAACCCTTTCCCTTCACGGTTCCATGCGCATCAAAGATTTCGACGAAGCGGAAGGATATTTATTAGAAGAACTGAGAGAAATTTTTCCTCATACTCCAATCTTTTCTTCACTTGATACGCATACAACAATGACACGCCGTATGCATAACAATTGTGATGGTTTTGTTGGATATAAATGCTCACCACACATTGACAGCTATGATACCGGAGTACATGCTGCAAAAATGACAATTGCAGCCTTAGAGCACAATTTCAAACCATTTTCCGCTTGGGTAAAAGTTCCAATTTTAATTGCCGGAGAACAGTCTTCCACCACCGTTGAACCAGCCAAAGGTTTGCGTGAAGAATTGATCCGAACCGAACAAAAAGAAGGTATTATGGCCGCCTCTTACCTTATGGGATTTCCATGGTCTGACAATAAAGATAGTTCTGTTTCGGTCTATGTTGTTGCTGACAGCCAAGAATTGGCAAACAAGGAAGCATTACGACTCGCAGAGCACATTTGGAACACTCGTAACGACTTCTGCTTTCAAACTGAAACTTATTCGGAAGAAGAAACTTTAAATGTCGCATTTCAGGCAATTGCAGACGGACAAGAACTCCCAATTTATTTGTCGGATTCTGGCGATAATCCAACTGCAGGTTCCTCTTCTGACTGTACAGGATTTTTGAAATTAATGTTGGATGACCCTCGTACCGCCAATCTGAAAACACCAATCCTCTACGGTGGCATTTATGACCCAGAAGCAACCCTCGCATGCAAAGGCAAAGTTGGTCAGGAAATTACCCTTACTTTTGGAGCAAAATTTGACACAATAACTACCCAACCAATTACTGCAACGGGTACTGTGCTTTCTTACATCGAAAACTGGGACAAAGCTTCAACAAAAACTGACTTAGCTTTATTCCGCACACAAGAAGTTGATATCGTTTTAGCAGAAACACATGTAGGTTACACAACTCCAGCTATTTTTAGCGATTTAGGCCGCAATCCAGCAGATGCAGACATCGTTGTATGTAAATTAGGCTATCTGACCGCCGCACAAGCCGCAGTCGCAAAACGAAGCATTATGGCACTTTCTAAAGGAAGTACCAACGAAGATTTAAAAACACTGCCATACACGAAAATCCCACGCCCAATTTTCCCATTGGACACAGACATTACCTATGATGCAAAAGAAAATCTAATCCCAAAAGAAAATAGAAACGCATAAGTACAAGTGCCAAAAAAACGTTCAGAGGAGACCTCGCAAGACGCCTTCCCTGAACGTTTTTTAACTCATTTATTTCAATTATTCCACAAACTGAAGATTTCCCTGTGCCCAAATGACACCCTTAAATCGTCTTCCCACCTGTGGTTCTCCCAGCAAATCATTTTCATTGATGCAAACATCAAATTCCAAATCATTACACAAAATAGACATCTGATACACCGATTCCCTTGTACCAAAATTCTGAACCTTCGTCACATCCGTAATTTCTCCAAGAACATTGTATCTGTCACATTCCATGCCATATGGTATAAAATATGTATCCACAATGGTCAGAATATCACTCTCCATCATTTTCTTGTGGAGTTTGGTGTATTCCTGAAAATCTTCCTTGGTAATCTTTTCCCAAAAGGCACTTGCCTCTTCTTCGGATTCGATACTGTCTATGATTTCTTCTCTTTTCTGCTGTTTTAATCTCTGTGCATCCACTTGCAACGGATCCTTTTGAATCGGCAAAATAATTTTCCCATCCATCGACAATCCTGAAATTGAGACTGACGTCGTTGTTCGTTCCAAATGTTCCTTGTACTGCTCTTTTAAAAAACTTCCCGCATTTGCAAGATAAAAGATGAGAGTGACACCAATGCGCATATCTTCACAAGCACCCAAATAAGATTCCTTTTCCGACCTACGCTCTATATACACATCTTCTGTCGTTGTCACTTTGGAACCTCTGAAATAAGGAAACGCATATTCCATCACAAACTTGTCATTTTCATCCATTTCCCCACATACGGTAATTCCCATGTCAACGCCATAATATTTTGACATTTCAACAAAGGTTGTCAAATCATCTTTTTCCATCACATGCTTTTCGTCATAATCACAAATGACTTCATTCAGAATATCTTTCCATTCACTTTTTTGCAAATCAGAAAATCCAATTGCCCTCAGATAGCTGTGCATATCAGTCCCCCCTCTCTTCATCTTATTCTACGCTATGTTTCATGAGAAACATGGTTACTTATCTCTTAGGAACGATTTTTTCAACGCCACCCATATATGGCTGCAATGCTTTTGGAATGTTTACGCTTCCATCTTCATTTAAGTTGTTTTCCAGGAATGCAATCAACATTCTTGGTGGTGCAACTACTGTATTATTAAGTGTATGTGCGAAATAGTTGCCGTCCTTACCTTTAACCCTGATACCAAGACGTCTTGCCTGTGCATCACCAAGGTTTGAACAAGAACCAACTTCAAAATACTTCTGCTGACGAGGACTCCAAGCTTCAACGTCACAGCTCTTTACCTTCAAGTCAGCCAAGTCACCTGAACAACATTCAAGTGTTCTTACAGGAATGTCAAGTGAACGGAAGAAGTCTACTGAATTCTGCCAAAGCACATCGTACCACTTCATGCTTTCTTCAGGCTTACATACGACTATCATTTCCTGTTTTTCAAACTGATGGATTCTATATACACCACGTTCTTCAATACCGTGTGCACCAACTTCCTTACGGAAACATGGTGAATAACTTGTAAGTGTCTTCGGAAGCTCATTTTCAGGAGTGAATGTATCAATAAACTTACCAATCATTGAATGTTCACTTGTACCGATAAGATAAAGGTCTTCACCCTCAATCTTATACATCATATTTTCCATTTCAGCAAAGCTCATAACGCCTGTTACAACATCGCTACGAATCATAAATGGTGGAATATAATAAGTAAAGCCTGTGTCAATCATAAAATCTCTTGCATAAGAGAGGATTGCTGAATGTAATCTTGCAATATCACCACAGAGGTAATAGAAACCGTTACCACTTGTCTTTCTTGCTGAATCAAGGTCGATACCATTAAGGTTTTCCATAATGTCAACGTGGTATGGTACTTCAAAATCAGGTGTTACAGGGTCACCGTAACGCTGAATTTCAACATTTTCACTGTCGTCCTTACCGATTGGAACGCTGTCGTCAATAATATTAGGAATTACAAGCATTATCTTTCTGATTTCTGCTTCTAATTCGCCTTCTTTTACCTGAAGAGAAGCCAGCTCGTCAGCCATATCCTTAACCTTCTGCTTAACTACTTCTGCTTCTTCACGCTTACCTTGTGCCATAAGTCCGCCGATTTCCTTACTTACAGAATTACGGAGACCGCGAAGCTCGTCTGCTCTGCCTTTTGCAGCTCTGTATTCTGCATCAAGCTCGATTACCTTGTCAACCAAAGGAAGCTTATCATCCTGAAACTTCTTCTTAATATTTTCCTTAACCACATCAGGGTTAGTTCTTAAAAATTTAATGTCTAACATCTTTATTCCACCTTATTTATCGAATTCTTTTGCGAGTTTTGTCAAATCTTCTTTACCAAAGAACTCAAATTCAAGAGTTCCTTTATGCCCTGATGGTGACAAATAAACTTTAACTTTTCTGCCAAGTATATTTGTAAGAGCGATTTCAACCTCGTCATAATACTTATCTCGCTTTTTGTCACGCTTTTTAGGTTTTGGTTTTTCGCCCTGTGCAGCGTATTTAACCATTTTTTCAACCTGACGAACTGATAACTCCTGAGCAACTGTTGCCTGTGCTATTCTCAGCATTTCCTTTTCATCATCAAGTCCTAATAATGCTCTTGCATGACCTGCTGTAATCTTTCCTTCACCCAATATCTGAAGAACAGGTGAGGGGAGCTTAAGCAATCTTAATGTATTTGTAACTGCAGTTCTTGATTTTCCGACTCTGTCTGCAGCCTCTTCCTGTGTAAATCCATAAGACTCAATAAGTGATTTCAGACCTTCTGCTTCTTCAACCGGACTTAAATCCTCACGCTGAAGATTTTCGATAAGAGCAAATACACTTGCTTCTTCGTCACTCATTTCTCTTATTGTTACAGGAACTTCATGAAGTCCTGCCATTCTCGCTGCACGCCAACGACGTTCACCTGCAATCAGCTGATAACTACCGTCTGACATTGGTCTTACAAGGATTGGCTGAATAATACCATTCTGCTCAATACTCTTTGCAAGTTCCTCAAGTCCGTTTTCACTGAAATTTTTTCTTGGCTGATTTCTGTTAGGCTCAATTTCGTTGATATTTAATATGGTTCCGGCATTTCCGTTTTCTTCTGCTGAATTATCAAGGAAGAGAGCGTCCATACCTCTGCCTAATCCGCCTTTTTTTGCCATTCCTTCACCTCATCGCTTCTGCTGTGACAAAAATTCCTCTGCAAAATCCATATAAGCTATTGCACCTTTTGAATTCTTATCAAAATATATAATAGGCTCACCAAATGATGGAGCCTCTGATAATCTTACGTTTCTCGGAATCGTTGTTTTATAAACCTTATTAGGAAAAAACTTCTTGATTTCCGTAACAACCTGTTGAGTAAGATTAAGTCTTCCGTCATACATTGTCTGTAATACACCCTCAAGGTCAATATGAGGATTATAAAGTCTTTTTACCTGACGGACTGTTGCCATAAGCTGTGCAAGTCCCTCAAGTGCATAGAATTCACATTGAACAGGAACCAAAAACGTATCAGATGCTGTTAAGGCATTGATTGTAATAAGTCCCAATGATGGTGGACAATCAAAAAATATATAATCATATTTGTCATAAAGCTGAGCTACTGCTATTTTCAAACGAGTTTCTCTCTTTTCAAGGTCGATAAGCTCAACTTCTGCACCTGCAAGATTAAGAGATGCAGGTAAAATATCTACATTCTTAAACTGTGTTTTAACGACAGCATCGTTAGCATTAATATCCTTAACAAGAACATCATATGAAGAAAAACCAATTTTTCTCTTGCTTATGCCGAATCCACTTGTAGAATTACCCTGTGGGTCAATATCTGCAAGCAGCACTTTATGTCCCTTTGCACCCACTGCGGCTGCAAGGCTTACGGCAGTTGTAGTTTTTCCTACACCGCCTTTTTGGTTAATAATTGAAACAACCTTTGCCAAAAATTCCACTCCAAAACAGTAAAACGAGCATTTATATATGCCCCATTACCCGATTTTACATAAGTATATCACATTGTTTTTAAAAATAAAAGTATAAATAACGATTTTTTACATTTTTATAACATTTTCCAATTACTTTTTTAGAATGTTTCACGTGAAACAAAAAGAGACATCGAGTATTTTTCTCAATGTCTCATATATATTATGCCGGTGTTCCGAAAAGCTGACTACATGCTACTTTTAATGTACCACTATCAGTTATTTTAATTACAACGCCAAAGCCTGTTTCAGTAAAATCTCTGAATAAAATGTTTTCGTAATGAACACTGCTGTTTTTAAACTTATAAAAGAAATCCTTTGCAAAAGCTTTCATATCAGCATCTGTTAAAACCTTAGTCCAATCGGTTACAGAATATGGTGATTCATAAAACCACGCTATATTCTCACTTATATGCTCCCAATCATATGCCAGGTCACCTTTTAATATTGATTTATAAGATTCTCCGTTTGGTCTTGTATGGCTGAATTTTTCAAGACATTCAACTGCTCTGAGTCTTGCTGCCTTATGGAGAATTTCATTTACTTTTAATTCTCCTCTGTTGTTTCTGACTCTTTCTTCATTTACAAGTCTGAGAAACTCTGCTTCAAGTACTCTCATCATTCTTTCTTTTTCAGAAATTTCTTCTGTTACAGGTTTTTGTGTAGTTGGTTCTTCCGTAACAGGTTCTTTTGTTGTTGGCTCTTCTGTAACAGGTTCTTTTGTAGTAGATTCTTCAACAGTTATCTCTTCTTCTAAACCTACTACCATTCTCAACACCATTCGAGCATCTATTGCTGTTATGAGTCCACTGTCATTAACATCATAATATATTCTTTCGTCTTTTGAAATTGTTTTTTTACCTGTAACAACTAATAAAATGTTTCGGGAATCCATAGCTGTAATTTTTCCGTCACCATTTGTGTCACCTTTTAAAATAGGTTTCGCAAATGCCATAATAACACTTGACGCCATCATAACAGTTGCAAGAAATATAGATACAAATTTTTTCAAAATATCACCTTTCATACCTTTCCGAACAAAAAAGCCTAATAATTTTACCACATTTCGACAAAAAATGCAAGTATTAATTTTAAGCAACGCAAAAGACCCCTCTTACGAGGAGCCTTTCGCTGTGGATGTGGGGTGTGAAAGAGAAGGATATGGAGTGGCTTTCGCCACATTTATAAAAACACATTATATCGGGGGATATAAGTGGTTTTACCAAAATTTATTGGTTAACTGCTATTGGTTTATCCTCGAGCTTTGGAATTCTCACAATATATTCAACATATTCATCTGTTTCAGTTTTTACCGAATCAGCATCAATTCCTGCTCTACGGATAGCATCAACTGCATTGTTTAATGTATTTATAAAAATCCGAATGTCTTTAAAACCTTTGAGAATTTGTCTTTTTGGTGCTTCATTCTTTCGAAGCATCTGTTCAATCAGAGCTTCACTTTCATTTACAGTAAGATGTCTGTCAATGATTATTGACAACGCTCTTGCTCGTTGAACTTCATCAGTTAGGGAGAGGAGGGCTCTTGCGTGTCTTTCCGAAAGTCCTGCACGAGATATCTTATATCTCATTTCTTCATTAAGCTTCAACAATCTTAACTTATTGGAAAGTGTGGATTGTGCTTTACCAAGCTTTTTACAAAGCTCTTCCTGACTCATTCTGTAATCACTTATAAGAAGTGCCAGAGCCTCTGCTTCTTCAAAATAGTCAAGATTTTGTCTTTGTAAGTTTTCTATCACAGCAAACACTGCAGAATCTGATTCAGAAATATCATTTATTATACATGGCACTTTAGTCAGCCCGATAAGTCTTGCGGCACGAAGTCTTCGTTCACCTGCAATCAACTCATATTTTCCATTTTCAAGATTTCTGACTAACAATGGTTGTAAAATTCCGTTTGCACGAATGCTCTGAGCAAGTCCCTCAAGTTCATCATAATCAAACCGTCTTCTTGGTTGATTAGGATTTGGGAGAATGTCACCTTGCGGGATTGATAAGATTTTATTTTCCGTTTTTATCTTGTCGTAAGTATGCTTTCTCATAAAATCAAAACCTCCGCAGTGCTTGTCCTTGACTAAATCATAGCACCACAGAGGTCATTTTGTAAAGAAAATCCGTTCGTTAAAATCCCTTATATATCAACGGTTTTCGTCTTTATTTAATTGGTTTTTTGGAGATTTGTGCAGATGGTCGAGGATATTTTGTCGGAGTCTGCGAATTCTTTTTAATCATAATAATTCTACGAGGCATATTTTCGACTAAATCAAACACTATATCTTCCTTAATATTTCCACCAAGAATACCGATTGCCTTTTTTCCTTCACTTATTTCTTCATTACTTTCAGCAGATTTCATAGAAATAAATGTTCCTCCAACCTTTACAAATGGGAGACAATATTCAGAAAGCACAGGTAATGCAGCAACAGCACGAGCAGTTGCAAAATCAAATTTTTCCCGATATTTTGAAAGTTGAGCTGCTTCTTCAGCTCTCATATGAAGAATTTCTCCCGAAACACCACATTCATTTAAAACACTTTCAATAAAACCTAACTTCTTCTTTGTACTATCAAGGAAAGTCATCTGAATATCAGGTCTGAAAAGTTTCAACACAAGTCCGGGAAAACCGGCCCCTGTACCTACATCAATTATTTTTGTGTTTTCAGGAATATCCACATATTTAAAAATTGCAAGACAATCTGCAAAATGCTTTACTGTTACATCATCAGGTTCTTTTATTGCAGTAAGATTAAAGCTTTTATTAGTTTCAATAAGCATTTCTGCAAACTTATCAAGTCTGTTAAACGCAGATTCGTCAACATCTATTTCAAATGGTTTGATTGTCTCATAAAACAATTCTTTGTTAAGCATAATAATTCGTCAGCCTCTACAAGTTAATTCTTATTATATTTACTTAAATGAATAAGTAAAACTGAAATATCAGAAGGGGACACACCACTGATTCGTGATGCCTGTCCAACACTTTCCGGTCGAACTTTTTTTAGTTTTTCTCTTGCTTCAAGTCGAAGAGAATAAACATCGTCGTAATCCAAATCAGCAGGAATCTTTTTGACTTCAAGTCTTCTCATTTCGTCAACCTTTGCTTGTTGACGCTTAATATAACCTTCATATTTAAGGTCAATTTCAACTTGTTCAAAAACATCCCTTGGTAATTCCGGTCTTGTTTTATCAAATGGTGTAAGACATTCATAATCAAGCTGTGGTCGCTTAATAAGTTCAGCAAGTCTTATACCTGTTTTCATTGGTGCCGTTTCACGTGAAACAAGCACTTCGTTTATTTCTTCAGAAGGAGGGATAGTAATTGATTCTACTCTTTCTCTTTCTTGCTTAATAAGTTCAAGCTTATTTTTGAACTTTTCATATCTTTCTTCTGAAATAAGTCCGATTTCATAACCATAGTCTGTAAGTCTTATATCCGCATTGTCCTGACGGAGTAAAAGTCTGTATTCACTACGGGACGTCATCATTCTGTATGGGTCAGAACAACCTTTTGTAACAAGGTCATCAATAAGAGTTCCGATATATGAGCTTGCTCTGTCAAGTATAAACGGTTCTTTTCCCTGAATCTTACGGACTGCATTAACACCTGCAATAAGACCCTGTGCAGCTGCCTCTTCATATCCTGATGAGCCATTGAACTGACCCGCACCGAAAAGTCCGGAAATATCATTAAATTCAAGTGACGCTTTTAATGCCAATGGGTCAACACAATCATACTCGATTGCGTATGCTGTTCTCATAACTTCAACATTTTCAAGACCTTTAATACTCTTCAGAAATTTTAATTGAACATCCTCAGGTAATGAAGATGACATTCCCTGAAGATATAATTCTTCTGTATCGAGTCCACAAGGTTCAATAAAAAGCTGATGTCTTTCTTTTTCTTCAAATCGTACAATCTTATCTTCAATACTTGGACAATATCGTGGTCCTACACCTTCAATTTTACCAGAGTAAAGAGGGGAGCGGTGAATATTTTCAAGAATGATTCTTTTTGTTTCTTCATTTGTATATGTAATATGACAAACTTCTCTATTTTCAGGTAAATCTTCAGTTTCATAAGAAAAAGGAATAATCTGTTCATCACCCTCCTGAACTTCTAAACCTGAAAAATCAACACTTCTTCTATTAACTCTTGATGGAGTACCTGTTTTAAATCTTCTCAATGGAATATTCATTTTATAAAGAGCTTCTGAAAGCTTTGTTGCAGCAAACATACCATCAGGACCACTTTCATAAGAAACGTCACCGATATAAATTTTACCACCTAAAAATGTACCTGTTGCAAGAATTACAGCCTTTGCTTTATATATTGCATCCAATTGTGTTTTAAGACAGAAAATATCACCATCTTTATATAAGTCAACAATTTCTGCCTGTTTCATATCAAGGTTTTCTTGTAACTCAAGAGTATGCTTCATATATTTAGAATAATCTCTACGGTCAATCTGTGCACGTAAAGAATGAACTGCAGGACCTTTGCCACGGTTAAGCATCCTTGTCTGGATTGAATTTTTATCAGCAGCTTTACCCATTTCACCACCAAGGGCATCAATTTCACGGACAAGATGTCCTTTTGATGTTCCTCCAATAGATGGATTACATGGTAAGTTTCCTACCCAGTCCATATTGATAGTGAAAATAACTGTAGATGCACCAAGTCTTGCAGAAGCTAATGCTGCTTCAATTCCTGCATGACCGGCACCGATAACTGCTATATCATATTCTTTTGCAAAATATTCCATAATATCAATTCCTTGAAAATAAAAAACGGCGGGAGCAAGCCCCCGCCCTACCTTAATTTATTCTTCTGTTTTTGATGAACGGATTTCAACTTTTCCGTAAAGTGATGAACCGTCAAAATCGCTCATTGGTGCTCTGTCCGGAGAAATTTCTGGCTTATATGCCTCTTTTCTTTCTCTTCTGCCACCGTTTCTGTTATTTCTTCCGCGGTTGCCACCATTGTTTCTTGCACCTTCAACAGGAGTAATAACAACTCTTCTGTCAAGATTTGAACCAACTGAATGAGATGTTGCACCTTCAACTTCCTGAACTGCTGTATGAATAATTCTTCTTTCATATGGGTTCATTGGTTCAAGTGAAATGTTTCTACCCTGACGAACTGCCTTTGCTGCTGTTTTTCTTGCAAGGATTCTAAGAGTTTCTTCTCTCTTTGCACGGTAGTTACCAACATTAATTGAAACTCTCTTATAGCTTGAATTTCCTTTATTTGCTACCATTCTTGCAAGATACTGAATAGCATCAAGTGTTTCACCGCGTTTACCGATAATAATGCCATAATCGTCGCCGCAATCAAGTTCAAAAGAGATTTCTTCATCATTTGACTTTTCTGTGATTGAACATTCAGTCATACCGAGAGATGTAACAATTGTTTTGATATATTCAGCAGTTTTTCCGTAAAGATTTGTTTCTGTTAAAACAGGTTCTTCTGTCTTTACTTCTGCCCTAACCTCTTCTTTTACAGGAGCTTTTTCTTCCTGCTTTTTAGGTTCAGGTTTTTTCTCAACTTTTTTTTCTTGCTTCTTTTCTGGTTTCTTTTCCTGTTTTTTCTCTACCTTTTCATTTTTAACATGTTTCTTTTCAGGCTTTGGGTCAGGTACTGAAACAGAGATCTTAACTTTTGCAGGGTTTCCACCGAAAAGTCCAAGAATTTTCTTTGTTGGAGTCTGTAAAACTTCAACAGTAAAATCATCAAAGTCGCTTAAACCAAGCTCAAGCATAGCAGCGGCTTTTGCCTCGTCAACCGTATTTCCGGTTCCGATTGCCTCTTTAATCATATATTTTACCTCAGTTACTCTTCGTTTTTATTTTTTGACACGTTTTTAAGTACTTTTTCTCTTGCACGACGATTAATTGTTTCATCAACCATCTGTTTTGCAAGTAATTTCTTTGGAGACATTACCTTATTTGTTACAATCATCTGAATAAATGAAAGGAAGCTTGAAAGAATAATGTAAATACCAACACTCGCAGGGAAAAGGAATGAGAAATAAATACTCATTGCAGGTGTCATAAGTGACATACAACCCATTGATGGATTCTTTGCCATTTCAGGATTTGTCTTTTTCTGTCTTAACCATGTATAAACACCCATCATAAGTGATGTTACACCTGTAAGAATCGGAATAAGCCATAATAAATCCCAACCCATATCTGTTGATGGTGTTCTTGAAAGGTCTATACCAAAAAGCTGGAATTTTTCTATAAATGTTTCCATTTTTTCAACAACTTCAGCCGGTACTGCAGATAAATCAAGTTTTTCAAAATGCTCAATAGCAAGAAGTTCAATTCTGTATTCTGCATTTTTTTCGCTTGTTTCAGCAAGCTTTGCATATTCAGGTAATAATCTTACTGCTGATTTAACAGCTTCAAGTGCAGTATCTTTAATGTTAAGCACGTATGACAAAATTTTGTAGTTTACAAAATAAACACCCATCATAATTGGGAATTGAATAAGCATACCTGAACATCCGCCGGTCATAGATGAATAACCTTCTTTAGCATAAAGCTCATTCATAGCTTCATTCATCTTCTGTTGATTACCGGCATATTTTTCTCTTATTCTCTTAATTTTTGGTTGCATTCTCTGGGTCTTAACCATACCCTTTTGTTGCTTTATCGAGGACGGAAGTAATACAAGCTTAACGCAAATTGTCATTAGCAACAAAGATAAAATGTAGTTATCACTGATTTCATAGAAAAATCCTATGAGATAACCAAATGGGATTGAAAATACTTCTCTGATAAAATCCATTTTGTCCTCCGAAAATTTTTAGGACCACTTTTAGTCTTTTTTCTTTTTTTCCTTTTTCTGGGGAACAGGGTCATACCCGCCCGGAAATAAAGGATTACACCGTAAAAGTCTTAATACAGTAAGAATGGAGCCTTTAAACGCTCCAAATCTTTCAACTGCTTCAACAGCATAATGTGAGCATGTTGGATAATAACGACAGCGCGGACCGAATAATGGAGATATTTTTCTTTGATAAAATCTGATTAATTTAATTATCAGCTTCTTCATTTATAACTCCTGCCTGCTTTAATTGTGAAAGCATAACCAAAGCTAATTGTGTGCTTTTTACATATTTTGTTTTTGACCTTGATACAAAAACAAAATCATAATTTCCGCTTATTTTATCCTCAATCATACTGTATGCTGCTCTTATAACACGTCTTGACCTATTACGTTCAACAGCATTTCCAGTCTTTTTTGATGTAGTTATTCCTATACGACAAATACCCGCACGGTTTTTTAATACATAAGAAACCAGTGCAGGACCTTGAAATGATTTTCCTTTGCCGTAAACTCTGCGGAAATCACAGTTGCTTTTAATTGTTACTGTCTGTTTCAAAATTTTAACCCAACTGACAAATTAATATGTCAACTGCTTTCTGCCCTTAGCTCTTCTACGAGCAAGTACCTTTCTGCCGTTTCTGTCAGACATTCTCTTACGGAAGCCGTGCTCCATCTTGCGATGACGCTTCTTTGGCTGATAAGTTCTTTTCATTACTACTCCTCCGTTTCATTAAATATAGTCACACATTGTAAAAATATCTGCGAGTAGCCATTATATAAGAATTTTGTCAACTTGTCAACTCAAAAAAATTTAATGTATTTTTCAATATCTTTTGTTTTTAAGTACTTTTTTTTACTTTTTCAACAAGATATTGTGTTATTTTTGATTATTTTCACTTATAAAATTTTTATTTTTATTTTTTTCTTAAATTTTTACTATAAAATTCGACAATTATTATATATATATAAATAGTATATTTATTATATTTTCCATTGAATTTCTTTTAAAAGTGTGTTAAAATGTATCATGTATAAAAATGAGATACTACACCTATAAAGAGGTAAAAAACGAAATAAAGCCATTTTTATTGAAATTAAAGCAACTTTACCTTTTTTCTTATTATTTTTTGGAAAGGATTTGTGATAATGAATTCTTATAAGGAATTTTGGGATGCTGTTCTTAATTTTTGTCGTGAAAGCATGAATAATATTGCTTTTAATATGTGGATTGAACCACTTAATCTGATAAAAATTGAGCCTGAGCGTGTTATTATTGCTGCTCCCGGATTTAAAATTGACCTTATTTTATCAAAATATAAAAATCTTATTGAAGATGCATTTTTTAATGTGATGGGATTCAATGTTGAGGTTGAACTTATTCCTTTTGAAAATATTCCAAAGGAAAAACCGGAAGATTCTGTTTCTGAAACTTCTTCATTTTCCTCTGCTGTTGAAAATGCAAAACTTACATTCAATAATTTTGTTGTAGGTCCTTCAAATAAATTTGCATATACTGCATCATTAAGAGTTGCTGAAAACCCTGGCTCTGTATTTAACCCTCTTTTCATTTACGGAAATTCAGGTCTTGGTAAAACTCATCTTTTAAATGCTATTATTGAGAAGATAAAATCAAATAATCCGGATGCAAATATTGTTTATACAACCAGTGAAAATCTTACAAATGATTTATATTTTGCATTACAGACAAAAACAACTCATGATTTACATATCAAATACAGAACTTGTGATGCATTACTTATTGACGATATTCAATTTATTGCCGGTAAAACTCAGACTGAAGAAGAAATTTTCCACACATTTGATACATTAATCAAAGCTGGAAAACAGATTGTTCTTACATCTGATAAACCACCAAGTGCAATTCCTAAAATTGAAGACCGTCTTAAAACAAGATTTGAAAGCGGATTACTTTGTGATATTCAACCACCTGATTTTGAAACAAGAGTTGCTATTATAAAAGATAAAGCAAATCTTCTTCGTTTTGAATTACCTGATGATGTTTGCAGTTTTATTGCTGAAAATATTAAGAGTAATGTTCGTCAGATGGGTTCAGCTGTTAAAAATATTTATGCTTATTGTTCATTCAATAATGTTATTCCGACTGTTGATATTGCAAAAGACATCTTAAAAGATATTCTCATCACAAGTCAGCCTGTCAGCGTTGTTATTGATAATATTCTTGAAAAAGTTTCATTCACATTTGGTGTTACTGCTGAACATATAAAAAGTGAAAAGCGTGATGCAAATATTAACAGTGCAAGACAAGCTGCTATGTACATAATAAGAGAAATTACAAATCTTTCTCAGGAAGAAGTCGGTAAGGTTTTTGGCAGAAACCATTCTACTGTTAACAGCTCACTTAAAAATGTACAGCAAAAAATGTCTTCTGACCAAAAATATAAAAATCTTATTAATGATATAATTAAAAATATTAATGACTAAACTTTCGACAGTTTTCAAGTTTTCAACAATCAAAATTTGAACAAGTTAAAAATTTACTTTTTTATTAACAATTGTCCGTAAAGTTTCAACAATAAGAATTATTGAGATTTTCCTTTATTTTACAAGGAAATCAAAAGTTTTCGACAATTTAAACATACTCTACTACTAATAATATACTTTAATATCTTTTATTTTATAAAATTAAGGAGAATGATTATGAGATTTACATGTTCTTCACAAATATTAAGCGAAGCTTGTATGAATGTTCAAAGAGCAACATCATCAAAGTCAACAAACCTTCCTACAATTGAAGGAATTCTTATAAAAGCTGAAAATGATAAAATTATGCTTACAGGTTACGACCTTGAAATGGGAATCATTACTTCTGTTACAGGAAGAGTTGAACAGACAGGTAGCATTATATTAAATGCAAAAATTCTTTGTGATATTTTAAGAAATGTTCCTGATGAACACGTATCAATTGAATGTGATGAAAGACTTATCTGTAAAATAAAGAGTGGTGACTCTGAATTTTCTATTACAGGTTTTTCAGAAGAAGAATATCCTGAATTACCAACAGTATCAGGTGGCTTCCCGATAGTTGTAAAAGGCGAAGTTTTAAAAGATATGATTAAAAAGACAATTTTTGCAACTGCTGATAATGGTGCAAAGATTGTACATACAGGTGTAAGATTTGAAATTTCATCAGGAAATATCAGACTTGTAGCAGTTGACGGTTATAAGCTTGCTATCAGAAATGAAAAGATTGATTATGAAGGCGAAGAAAAGAACTTCATTATTCCAAAGAAAACACTTAATGAAATTATGAAGCTTGCAGGTGACGGTGATGAAACTGTATCAATGATAGTTGCTTCTCGTCATATTATGTTTGAATGTGGCAATTATTATATCGTTTCACGTCTTTTAGAGGGTGAATTTTTAAGTTATAAGAGTGCTATTCCAACAACAGCAAAAACTGAAGTTAAAGTTAATACAAGAAAAATCATAAGCAGTATTGAAAGAACATCACTTATCATTACTGAAAGAATAAAGAGTTATATCAGATGTATTTTTGATAATGAATCAATTAGAATTTCAAGTACAACTGCACTTGGTACTGCAAATGACAGACTTTTAGCAGATATTCAGGGTGAAAGAGTAGAAATTGGTTTTAATAACAAATATCTTCTTGATGCACTTAAAGTTTGTGATACAGATGAAATTACATTAAGACTTAATGGTTCTGTATCTCCAATTATTATTGTACCTGATGATGAAGGTTCTCTTATTTATGAAAGAAACTTCTTGTTTATGGTATTACCTGTAAGGATGAATTAGTATGAAAAAAATTTCTGCTCATATTAAGAAAAAAGAACATCGTCAAGTAAAAATTGACAGTGATTTTATAAGACTTGATTCACTTTTAAAGTTATGTAATGCAGTTATGACCGGTGGACATGCTAAAATTGTTATTCAGGAAAGTGAAGTTAAGGTAAATGGTGAAATCTGCACTGCACGTGGTAAAAAAATACGTCAGGGTGATAGTGTAGAATTTGACAGTATTATATATGAGGTTATTTGATGTATATAAAAAAAGTTAAAATTGAAAATTTTCGTAATATTGAATTTATGGAAATTAAACCTCATAATGAGATAAATGTAATATATGGTCAAAACGGACAGGGAAAGACTAATTTATTAGAGGCAATCTGGCTTTTTACAGGATGTAAAAGTTTCAGAAATGCAAAAGACAGTGAATTAGTTCAGTTTAATGAAGAAAATTCAAGAATTGAAATAGAATATGAAACAGAAGTAAGAGATAATAAAGCTTCTGTTTGTATTGAAAAGAAAAGAACTGCAACTCTTAATGGAATAAGTCTTTCTTCACCACGAGAACTTATAGGAAAATATTATAGTGTTGTATTTTCTCCTGTGCATTTATCACTTATAAAAGACGGACCGTTAAACAGAAGAAAGTTTATAGATACTGCTATAAGTCAGATTGATAATATGTATGCAAAAAAGCTTATGTATTTTAATCATCTTATACAGCAAAAAAATGCACTATTAAAGAATGCAAATGAAAATCCGTCACTTCTTGATACTCTTGATATATGGGATGAAAAAATAGCACTTGCAGGTGCAGATATAATATCAGACAGAATTGAATATATAAAAAGACTTCAAAAAAAGGCAACTGAAATATACAGAGGTATTTCAGGTGAAAAAGAAGAACTTTCAATAAAATATTTAAGTAATGTAAGATATGAAAGTGAAGAAAAAAACAGTATAGCAGAAAAATATTATGAAACGATGAAAAAAAATCGACCTAATGATTTATATTTAAAAAATACAACAAGTGGTCCTCATCGTGATGATATTGAAATTTTGATAAATGGAATTTCTGCAAGAAAATTCGGTTCACAAGGACAACAAAGAAGTGCATCTCTGGCGTTAAAACTGGGTGAAGCAGAAATAATAAAAGATTTAAAAGGTGAACATCCGATAATTTTGCTTGATGATGTAATGAGTGAGCTTGATAGTACACGACAAAATTACATATTGAATAAAATGACAGGAAAACAGGTTTTTATTACTTGTTGCGAAAAAGAAACAATATCTAAACTTTGTGCAGGAAAAGTAATAAAAATTGAAAAAGGAAAAGCGGTGGATTAATGTATATTAACATCGGAACAGAGCTTTTGATAAAAGATAATGATATTTTAGGTATTTTTGACCTTGATAATACAACTGTTTCTAAATCCACAAGAGAATATATAAATAATTCAGCGAAAAAAGGTGAATGTATAACAATTTCAATTGAGGAATTGCCAAAATCATTTATTGTTACAACAAAAGATGATAAAAAGGAAATTTATATATCACCACTTAATACATCAACAATATTTAAAAGAATAAAATGAAAAGTCAATTAATTGACGGAGGAAAAAAATGAGCGAGCAGATTAAAAATCAAATTGAAGAAGAGGTTATGGATACGGTTGTAACCGAAACTTATGATGCTTCTGCCATTCAGGTTCTTGAAGGACTTGAAGCAGTAAGAAAGCGTCCCGGTATGTATATTGGTTCAACAGGACCAAAAGGACTTCATCACTTGGTTTATGAAATTGTAGATAACTCTATTGACGAAGCACTTGCAGGATATTGTACACATATTGAAGTAGAAATTTTACCTGGCGATATTATTACAGTTCGTGATAATGGTCGTGGTATTCCTGTTGGTATCAACGAACAGCAAGGACTTCCTGCTGTTACTGTTGTTCTTACAGTTCTTCATGCAGGTGGTAAATTCGGTGGTAGCGGATATAAGGTATCAGGCGGTTTGCATGGTGTTGGTTCATCAGTTGTAAATGCTCTTTCAGAATGGTTTGAAGTAGAAGTAAGTCAGAACGGACATATTCATCATCAAAGATTTGAACGTGGTAATATTGTAACAGACCTTAAAGTTATTGGTGATACAGAAGAAACAGGTACATTTATTAAATTTAAGGCTGACCCTGAAATTTTTACAGAAACAACTGTTTATGAATATGAAGTTTTACAAAGAAGACTCCGTGAACAGGCATTTTTGAATGCGGGTCTTTCAATCACTCTTACTGATAAGCGTGACCCTGAAAATATTGTTGAAGAAAATTTCTGTTATGAAGGTGGTATTAAGTCTTTCGTTGAATATATCAACACAAGCCGCGGACTTACACCTGTTGTTGAAGATATTATGCATTTCACAACTGTAAACGGTGACAGAAGTGCAGAAGTTTCAATTTCATATAACGATGGATATAATGAAATTATTTTGAGTTTTGCTAACGGTGTTCGTACAATTGATGGTGGTACTCATGAAAATGGTTTCAAAACAGCTCTTACAAGAGTATTTAATGAATACGGCAGAAAATTCAAGTTACTTAAAGATAATGACAAAAATCTTTCAGGTGATGATGTTCGTGAAGGTCTTACAGCAGTTATAAGCGTAAAACTTACAGAAGCAGAATTTGAAGGACAGACAAAAGGTAAGCTCGGTAATACAGAAATGCAGACAATTGTGTCAAAAATGATGTATGAAAAGCTTATGACATATTTTGAAGAAAATCCACAGGCTGCGAAGGCAATTTTCAATAAAGCACTTGATGCATCTCGTGCTCGTGAAGCTGCAAGAAAAGCAAGAGATAGTGCAAGAAGAAAATCAGCACTTGAAGGAAATTCACTTCCGGGTAAGCTTGCTGACTGTATAGATAAAAATCCTGAAAATACTGAAATATTTATCGTCGAAGGTGACTCTGCGGGCGGTTCTGCTAAGGAAGGCAGAGATAACAGAATTCAGGCAATTCTTCCTCTTTGGGGTAAAATGCTTAACGTTGAAAAAGCAAGAATTGACAAGGTTATCGGTAATGATAAATTAACACCTGTTGTTACTGCTCTCGGTACAGGTATCGGTGAAGAATTCAATATTGAAAAGCTTCGTTATCATAAAATTGTTATTATGGCCGATGCCGACGTTGACGGTCAGCATATCAGAACACTTCTTCTTACATTCTTCTTCAGATATATGAAGGATTTGATTACTGAAGGATACATTTACATTGCTCAACCACCACTTTTCAAGGTTAGTAAAGGTAAACGCCATGAATATGCTTTCTCTGATGAACAGAGAGATGCATTTATAGAGGAAATGGGTCAGAATTGTGATATTCAGAGATATAAGGGTCTTGGTGAAATGGACCCCGAACAGTTATGGGAAACAACAATGGACCCTGCTACTCGAACAATGCTTCGTGTAACACTTGAAGATGCTATGGAAGCAGACGAAACATTCTCAATTCTTATGGGTGATAAGGTTGAGCCACGTAGAGAATTTATTGAGAAAAATGCTAAGTATGTACAGAATCTTGACATTTAAGTTATAGAGTTAGAAAAATAGAGGTAATAAAATGAGTAAAGCCAACAATCCTAATCTTGGTGGATATGTTCCACTTGAAGAACAGAATATTATAAATGTTGAGATTAATAAGGAAATGAGAAAATCTTTCCTTGACTACTCAATGTCAGTTATCACATCCCGTGCTCTCCCTGATGTACGAGATGGACTTAAACCTGTTCACAGAAGAATTCTTTATACAATGTATGAAAATTCACTTTATCCTGACAAGCCACACCGTAAGTGTGCCGATACAGTCGGTTCAGTGCTTGGTAGATACCATCCACACGGTGACGCATCTGTTTACGATGCAATGGTTCGTCTTGCTCAGGATTTCTCAATGAGATATGTTCTTGTTGACGGTCACGGTAACTTCGGTTCAGTTGACGGTGACCCACCTGCTGCATATCGTTATACAGAATCAAGAATGAGTAAAATCGCTCTTGAAATGCTTACAAATATTGATAAAGATACAGTTGATTTTACAACTAACTACGATGACCGTCTTAAAGAACCTACAGTTTTGCCATCAAGATATCCAAATCTTCTTGCAAACGGTTCAACAGGTATTGCTGTTGGTATGGCTACTAACATTCCACCACATAACCTTGGTGAATTGATTGACGGTATCTGTTGTGTAATTGACAATCCGGAAGCAGAACTTGATGATATTATGGAACACATCAAAGGACCTGATTTTCCAACAAGTGGTATTATTATGGGTAAATCAGGTATCCGTGCTGCATATGCTACCGGTCGTGGCAAAATTGCACTTCGTGGCCGTGCAGAAATTGTTGAAAACGAGAAAAACGGAAGATTCCAGATTATAATTACAGAACTTCCTTATCAGGTTAATAAAGCTCGTCTTATTGAATCAATTGCTGATTTACATAAGGATAAGAGAATTGAAGGTCTTTCTGATATCAATGACTATTCATCAAAACGTGGTGGCGGTATGAGAATAGTTATTGACCTTAAGCGAGATGCAAACCCTCAGGTTATCCTCAATCAGCTTTATCAGATGACTCAGCTTCAGATTTCTTATGGTATTATTCAGCTTGCCCTTGTAAATGGTGAGCCAAAGATTCTTACTCTTAAGCAGATTATTGAGGAATATATTAAATTCCAGTGTGAGATTATCACAAGAAGAACACAGTATGACCTTAATAAAGCACAGGCAAGAGAGCATATTCTTGAAGGTTTAGCTCGTGCTATTGACATTGTTGATGAAATCATCGCAACAATTCGTGGTTGTAAGGGTGGACAGGCAGAAGCAAAAGTTGCTATTATGGAAAAATTCGATTTTGATGACCCACAGGCATCTGCTATCGTTGCATTCCGTCTTGGTCAGCTTGCCGGTCTTGAAATTCAGAAAATCATTGCAGAGCGTGATGAGTTAAGAATTAAGATTGCAGAATATCTTGAAATTCTTGGTTCAGAAATAAAGGTTAAGGAAATACTTAAAGAGGAATTAACTGTAATTGGTAAAAAATTCGGTGATGACAGAAGAACGGAAATCTCAAGTGTTCTTGGTGAGGTTGATATTGAAGACCTTATTGCAGAAGAAGATTGCGTATTTACTCTTACAAAGATGGGGTACATCAAGCGTCAGCCTGTTGAAACTTATCAGGTACAGCGTCGTGGCGGTAAGGGTATCAAGGGTATGAGTCGTCGTGAAGAGGACTATGCAGAAAGCATGTTTATCTGTTCATCTCACGATTATATTCTTTTCTTCACATCAGCAGGTAAAATGTATCGACTTAAAGGTTATGAAATTCCTGAAGGTAGTAGAACCGGTAAGGGTATGAATATTGTTAATATTCTTCCTATTACAGCTGATGAAAAGGTTACTGCAATGCTTCGTGTTCCTGATTTTGGTGAGGATAAATACTTCCTTTGTATGGCTACAAAGAATGGTGTTATCAAGAGAACTGAACTTGATGCATATAAAAACATCCGTAAGAGTGGTATTATTGCAATCAATCTTGATGAGGGTGATGAACTCCGTTGGGTTAAGCTTACTGATGGTGAACAGAATCTTATGGTTGCTACTCGTAAGGGTATGAGCATTTGCTTTAAAGAAAATGATGCTCGTGCAATTGGTAGAACTGCTCGAGGTGTTCGTGCTATTACTCTTGGTGATAACGATGAAGTTGTAGGTATGGTTATTTTCGGTGACGAAGGTAAGGTTCTTACAATCAGTGAAAAGGGTTATGGCAGAAGAAGTGATGTTTCAAACTACCGTGTTCAGAACCGTGGTGGTAAAGGTCTTACTAACTATCATACTGAACAGTATGGTGAGGTTTGTGCTATTGAAATGGTAGATGAATCTCAGGATATTATTATGATTTCATCTGATGGTGTTATTATTCGTCTTCCTGCAGAACAGGTTCGTGAATGTAACAGACCGTCAAAGGGCGTTATTCTTATGAAGACTAAAGAAGGAGAAAAGGTAGTTACTATTTCTCTTGCAGAGCATGAGGAAGAAGCTGAAGAAACTGAAAATGTGGAATCAGTTGAAAATAATGAAGGTGCTGAAGAATAATTATTTCCCTTGGTGAAAGGAAAGATATGTATGAACAATGATAGCAAAATCATAACAGAAGAAAACGTTGAAGAAGTTCCTGAAAAGAAAAAAAAGAAAAAATTCTTAATAATTTTACTTCCATTTTTCATTATTTTTCTGGTAATGGTAATTGGTGTTGCAGGATTTGTCGGATACAAATTCAGCTTGATTAATATTGATGATGAAAGCACAACAATTAATCCTAACCAGGAATTTGTTGAAGCAGAAGAAGAAAGCTTTGACTTTGGTGAAATAGATGATGCAACAGGAAGAGATTTTAAGGAAATTCTGAAAAACTGGGCAACTAACGGTGGAGAAAAAATGACTGATAAGGATATTCTTAACATTCTCCTTATCGGTAGCGACGCTTCATCAATAGAGCCGGGCAGGTCAAATGTTACCGAAAAAGGTAATACTGACGTAATGATGATTGCTTCAATAAACCCAATAAATAAGACTATTAAGCTTGTATCCATTATGCGTGATAGTTATACATATATGGATAAGTTTGACAGATATGCAAAGTTAAATGCTGCTTGTGCAAATGGTGGTCCGGGATATCTTGTTGAAACAATAGAAAATAATTTTAAAATAAAAATTGACGGATATGTGATGGTTGACTTTGATTCATTTGTACATGTTATTGATGTACTTGGTGGTGTAAGGGTTGATGTTCCTGCTTATGTTGCGAATTTTATAGCAGACGGATTTCCAAGTGGCAATCAGGTGCTTCTTAATGGTAAACAAGCATTAAAATTCAGTCGAATAAGATATTCGGATGCAGATGGTGATATAAGCCGAGTTGCCCGTCAAAGACAAGTTATCTCTGCTCTTATCGAGAGTTGTAAAGGAGCATCGCTTGCAGAAATTAATGCTGTTTCTGATGTTATTCTTGCAAATATAAGAACTAATATAAGTAGAAAAACAATTTTATCTTATGCTGCAAAGGCAATTACTGACGGATGGCCAAACTTTGCTATTTCACAGATGACAATGCCTACACCGGATGCAAGATACGGTTATAACTCAAGGTCAACAGCATGGATTTGGGTCGTGGACTATCCTCTTTGTGCACAAAAGCTTCAGCTTGAACTTTACGGTAAAACAAATATTAATTTAGAAGAAAACAGAAAGACAGCAATAACTATCTTAGGTGGTTATGTGTCAAGAAAAACAACTGACTAAAGGTGTTAAATGATGAATAATGGTTTTAATCAAAATGGTCAGTTTGGCGGATGGGCATCAACTCCTTACGGAACCGGTGCAGAAATGTATAATGAACAATACTTAAGATTTGTTCAAAAAGAGCAAGAAAAAGAAAAAATAAAAAAAATCAGCAGCAGATGTTTCTTTGCGGTAATAATGTATGTGCTGATTTCATATGCATTGTCATTTGCAATTGTCTTAATATCGTGGATATTTCCGTCTATAAATAAGATATATAATGAAACACTTCCATCATTAGCATTTGAAATCATTGTAACATTTCTTGCGATAGGTTTACCGTTCCTTATGATTCATCTTATTTTCAGAAAAGAAAAAATATCTGAAGAATTGCCATTTGGAACAGCATATAACAAAGATGTTGCAAAATATCTTGTTATGATTTTCTTGCCGGTAATGATTCTAAGTGCAATTGCGATAAATTATATGTCAGCAATTTTTCAGGAGATTTTAGGTCTTGAATTTACTTCAAGTGTTGGTGAAATTGTGCTTAAAGGCGGAAAAGAAACGTTTTTGGCTGTTCTGGGCATAGCTGTAGTACCTGCATTGATAGAAGAAACAGTTATCAGAGGAATTATAATGCAACCATTGAGAAAATATGGTGATAAATATGCAATTATTGCTTCTGCTTTGCTGTTTGCTGTAATGCACGGAAATATGGTGCAGATTCCATATACAGTTATCGGTGGGTTACTTCTTGGTTATCTTGCCGTCACAACAGGAAGCTTGTGGCCATCAATTGTTCTTCATTTTGTCAACAATTTATATTCTGTTATAGTATTGAGTGTAAATGATAATTTCGGAGAAAATGCATCGACAATTGTTACAGCAATTATGTTGTCTGTTTTTGCAGTTGTTGGTATAGTCGGTATTGTAAAGCTTACAAAAATGAAGTGTAAGTTAACATTATCAAAGGGTAGCAGTTTATTAACTGTTGGTGAAAAAGTGACTGCAACACTTAAAAATGGTCCTGCAGTTATTGCACTCATTTTATTGGTGTTGATTACTATTAGTAATATTAAATTTTAATTATGGAAAAGATTGAATTTATGAAATATGCCCTTTCTCTTGCAAAGAAATCTGCAGAGGAAGGTGAAGTACCTGTCGGAGCAATAGTTGTCTGTGACGGTGAAATTGTGGGTGTTGGCAGAAATCGCAGAGAAGTTGTGAAAAATGCTTTGCATCACGCAGAAATTGAAGCAATTAATAACGCTTGTCAAAAACTTGGTGGCTGGCGGCTATGGAAATGCGATTTATATGTTACACTTGAGCCTTGTCCAATGTGTGCAGGTGCAATTATAAATTCAAGAATAAGAAATGTTTATTTCGGAGCAAAAGACGAAAAAAATGGTGCTGTCATTTCGGCAGCACAGCTTTTTGATATGAATTTTACTCATAAACCATTATATGAGGGTGGAATTATGGGTGACGAATGTGCAAAAATCCTTTCAGATTTCTTTAAGGATTTGCGAAAAAAGAAAGCAGGTGAAGAAAATTGAGTACCGTAGCGGCAATTTCAACAGGTAAAGCCCCTGGTGGAATAGGAATTGTTAGAATTTCAGGTGAAAATGCAATAAGCGTTGCGGATAGTGTTTTTTCTTCATTCAATGGTAAAAAACTTTGCGAAATTCCTGGTTACTCTGCACTTTATGGTAAGGCTTATGACAAAACAGGTAATATTGATAATGTAGTTGCCCTTGTTTTCAAAGCACCTAAAAGCTATACAG
>JAZQUG010000045.1:0-40556 GCA_045631225.1 Candidatus Fimenecus sp. | reverse complement strand
CTGCATAATAAAGTTCCATTCCGATTTTTACAAATGGTTTTCTGCCTGTGAATTTATCAAGGAAATTCATAACATCCTCTTTACTCGCAAAGTCACAAGCAATAATTACGTCTTTACCCATTAGTGAGCGCCTCCTATAATTTCATTTATATCTTTAACATTTAATTTAGCTAATTCATTTGGTAAATCTTCAATAATTGTCTTACATGCATATGGGTCAACAAGATTTGCAGCACCAACCTGTACTGCAGTTGCACCTGCCATCATAAGTTCTATTACATCCTTTGCAGTTGTAACACCACCCATACCGATAATCGGAATTTTCACTGCATCATATACCTGATAAACCATTCTGACTGCAACAGGGAAAATTGCAGAACCTGAAAAGCCACCCATTTTATTTGCTATTACAGGTTGACGACGCTTAATATCAATTCTCATACCAAGTAATGTATTGATAAGACTGATACCGTCTGCACCTGCAGATTCAGCAGCTTTTGCAATAGAAACAATATCCGTTACATTTGGTGAAAGCTTAATGACAATAGGCTTGGTTGTTACCGCTTTAACAGCTTTTACAACCTTTTCAACAGCAGCAGGCTCTGTACCGAAGCTCATACCACCATTATGAACATTAGGACAAGATACATTTACTTCTATCCATCCAACCTGTTCACATTCATTAATTTTTTCACAAGTATATGCGTATTCTTCAACTGAAAAACCACTTACATTTGCCATAACAGGCTTATTGAATACCTTTGCAAGTTTTGGTAATTCTTCACTGATTACTTTTTCAACTCCGGGATTCTGAAGACCAACTGAATTAATCATACCGGCATAACATTCAGCAATTCTTGGTGTTGGATTGCCAAAACGAGGTTCTTTTGTAGTACCTTTAAATGAAAAAGTACCAAGAATATTAATATCATAAAGTTCTGCAAATTCATAACCAAATCCGTATGTACCACTTGCAGGAATGATTGGATTATCTATCTGGATTCCGAGAAGATTTACTTTTGTGTTTACCATATAATTTCCTCTCTTTCAAGTACAGGACCATCTTTACAGATTCTCTTGTTACCATATTTCGTCTTGCACGAACAACCCATACAAGCACCAAAACCGCATCCCATTCTCTCTTCAAAGCTATATTGACCACTAGTCAAAGCAGTTGACTCAATAGCCTTAAACATAGGCATAGGACCACAAGTGTAAAAATAACTATATTCTGTTTCCTTAAGTGCATCTGTAACAAAGCCCTTAATTCCACATGAACCATCAACCGTTGTTACCTTCACATCAGCACCAAGTTTCTTGAATTCGTCTTCATAGAATATTTCATCTTTTTTATTGAATCCAAGAATAACAGTAGCATTTTTACCTTCTGAAATAAGTTTTTTACAAAGATTGTACATCGGTGGTACACCAACACCACCACCGATAAGCACAGGCTTGTCCATAGATTTTGATGTATCAAAACCGTTACCAAGACCGCAAAGAACATCAAGAACTTCACCTGAGTTCATTTTGCTCATTACTTCTGTACCTTCACCAACAACCTTATAAATAATTGTAATTGTACTATCATCATAATCGCAGATTGAAATTGGTCTGCGAAGATAAAAACCATCAAGTTTGATATTAATAAACTGACCGGGTGCAGTAATTGATGATGTATCACCCTTAAGTACCATTTCATAGATACTGTCTGTCAGTTGTTTATTGCTGATAATTTCATAAATACCTTGGTACATTTATTTAGCCTCCCAAACAACTTTACCATTACAAATAGTCATATTGCATTTACCATAAACTTCCATTCCTTCAAACGGAGTACTTTTACCCATAGAAAGGAAATCATCAGGATTTACAGTATATTTATTATTTAAATCAAATATAGTTAATTCAGCAGGTTTGCCGATTTCAATTGAGCTGCCTATACCAAATCTCTTATTTGCATTTACTGAAAGTAATTCAACAAGTTTTTCAAGAGATATGATACCTTTTTTTACAAAATGAGTGTACATTACAGGGAATGCAGTTTCAATACCAACAACACCCATATTACTCTTTTCAAGACCTTTAGATTTTTCTTCAGCACTATGTGGAGCATGGTCAGTTGCAATCATATCAATTGTACCGTCAAGAACACCTTTAATAAGTGCTTCTTTATCACTTTCATCACGAAGTGGCGGATTCATTTTGAAACGACCATTTTCTTGTAAATCCTTATCAGACAGAACAAGATAATGAGGACCTGTTTCACAGGTGATATTAACACCATCTTTTTTTGCCTGACGAATAAGCTCTACGCTTTCTTTTGTTGAAATATGGCAAACATGATATGCACAACCTGTTTGTTTTACCAGTTCAATATCTCTTTCAATCTGTTTCCATTCACTTTCAGAACAAATACCTCTGTGTCCGTGTTCTTCAGCATATTTGCCCTTATGGATATATCCACCATCAAGCAAATCATTAACTTCACAATGGGCAACAATCATTTTATTATGCTCTTTTGCTAATCTCATGGCATTAAGCATCATTTCGTCGCTTTGGACTCCCCTACCGTCGTCAGAATATGCAATACACATATCAGCCATTCCTGATAAATCAGAAACCTCTTCACCCATCTGATTAACTGTGATTGAAGCATAAGGATAAACATTAATTACGGCATCTCTGTTAATGATGTCAATTTGCTCTTGTATATGTTCAACAGAATCAGGAACAGGGTTTAAATTAGGCATTGAGCACACTGATGTGTAACCACCACGAGCAGATGCTAAGGTGCCTGTTTTTATTGTTTCTTTATAAGAAAAACCCGGTTCACGCAGATGCACATGTACATCTGTAAAACCGGGAAAAATATAATTATCTTCAAAATTATACACAAAATCAGCGCATTCAGGAGCTATAAAATCAGAAATTTCGGCAATTATTCCGTTGTCAATTAAAATATCTTTCTTAATGAATTGTGAATTATAATAAATTGTCGCTTTACTAATCAATTGTTTCATTTCATCACCCATTAAAATCGAAATTTCGTTCCTAAATATAGTAACATATTTAGATGTTGTATGTCAATAAAATCAAGACACAATATATGTAAAAAAGTGGAGTTTTTTGGACTCCACTTTTGTTGAATTTAATAGTTTTCTGATTTCATCATGAAATATGCCTTTGGATGTGCGCAAACAGGACAAATTTCAGGTGCTTCCTTACCAATATGAACGTGTCCGCAATTAGAACAAATCCACATTATATCACCGTCACGAGAAAATACAAGACCACCCTCAATGTTTGCAAGAAGTTTCTTATATCTTTCTTCATGGTCCTTTTCAATTTTTGCAACCATTTCGAAAAGAGCAGCAATGTGGTCAAAACCTTCTTCTTTTGCTACTTTAGCAAATTCAGCATACATTTCTGTCCATTCGTAGTTTTCACCAGCAGCTGCATCCTTAAGATTTTCAACAGTTGTTGGAACACCACCATCATGAAGAAGTTTAAACCAGATTTTTGCATGTTCCTTTTCATTGTTAGCAGTTTCTTCAAAAATCTGAGCTATCTGAACATAGCCATCTTTTTTTGCTTTTGATGCATAATAAGTGTATTTGTTTCGAGCCTGTGACTCACCTGCAAACGCAGTCATAAGATTAGCTTCTGTTCTTGAACCTTTAAGTTCCATTAAAATCACTCCTTATTTTTTTATTAATATTATTCTACCATAAATTTCATAAAATACAATATATAATTATAATTATTTTAACTTTAATAATTCGACAGTAAATAGTGTTCTAAAAAGATACAAAATAATAGAAAAACACAACAAAAACGGACTCCACCTTGAAAGTGAAGTCCAATTTTTTTTACAATTATTTTTCAATAAGTGAAACTCCACTCATTTCAGCAGGAATCTGGAGTCCCATAATGTCGAGCATTGTTGGTGAAAGGTCACAGAGTTTGCCGCCTTCCTTTTTGAGTGAACATTCTTTACCTACAACTACAAGTGGAACAAGATTTGTTGTATGAGCTGTAAATGGTGAACCATCGTCTTCATACATCTTGTCAGCATTACCGTGGTCAGCAGTGATAAGAATTATACCGTCCATCTTTTCAACTGCATCTACAAGTTTACCAACACATTCATCAACTGCTTCAACAGCCTTTACAGCAGCATCAAAGATACCTGTATGACCAACCATATCGCAGTTAGCATAGTTAAGGATTACAACATCATATTTACCGCTTAAAATTTCTTCACAAGCTGCATCACATACTTCGTATGCACTCATTTCAGGCTTTAAGTCAAATGTTGAAATTTTTGGAGAGTCAATAAGAACTCTGTCTTCACCGGGATAAACCTTTTCTTCGCCACCGTTATAGAAGAATGTTACGTGAGCATACTTCTGTGTTTCAGCAATACGAAGCTGAGTCTTACCAAGCTTTGAAAGATACTCACCCATTGTGTTTGTAAGAGTCTGTGGCTTATATGCAACATTTACGTTAGGCATTTCAGCATCATACTGTGTCATACAAACATAATATAATGGGAAGAATTCTTTTCTTTCGAAGCCTGTAAAATCAGGGTCAACAAAAGTTCTTGTAATTTCTCTTGCTCTGTCAGGACGGAAATTGAAGAAGATTACTGAATCGTTAGCTGAAATTGCATCTGCACCGTCAACTACTGTTGGCATAACGAATTCGTCAGTAAGATACTTACCGTCTTCGTCAATTGTTTCATATGACTTTTTAACAGCATCAAGAGCACTGTCAGTTGCAATACCTTCACGGTTAACCATTGCATTGTAAGCCATACCGACTCTGTCCCACATATTGTCACGGTCCATAGCATAAAATCTACCCATAACAGTAGCAATTTTACCTACACCGATTTCATTGAGCTTGTCCTCAAGTTCTTTAACAAAGTCAACACCTGAACTTGGTGGAACATCACGACCGTCAAGAAGAGCGTGAACAAATACTTTATCAAGTCCGTTCTTCTTTGCAAGTTCAACAAGAGCATATAAATGTGTATTATGGCTATGAACACCACCATCAGAGAGGAGTCCGATAAGGTGAAGCGCTGAATTGTTCTTCTTACAATTCTCAATAGCACCCATAAATACATCGTTTTCGAAGAAATCACCGTCCATAATAGACTTTGTGATTCTTGTCAATTCCTGATAAACAACTCTACCGGCACCAATATTTGTGTGACCAACTTCAGAGTTACCCATCTGACCATCAGGAAGACCAACGTCCATACCTGATGCACCAATATATGTCATTGGATTATTTTTAAAAATTTCGTCAAGTCTTGGTGTATTAGCAGCTACAATCGCATTGCCATAATCACTTGGATTATAACCAAAACCATCCATAATACATAAAACTACAGGTTTTTTCATTAATTTCACCTTATATAATTATTTTGAAGCAGCAGCAACAATCTTAGCAAAATCAGCAGCTTTGAGTGATGCACCACCGATAAGACCACCATCAACATTAACTTTAGCTACAAGTTCGTCAGCATTAGCAGCATTCATTGACCCACCATACTGAATTGTAACTGTTTCAGCAACATCGGCACCGTAAACTTCTGCAATAGCTTCACGAACATAACCGTTACCTTCATCAGCCTGGTCAGCAGTTGCAGTAACACCTGTACCGATAGCCCAAACTGGTTCATAAGCGATGATAACATCCTTAAGCTGTTCAGCTGTTACATTTGTAAGAGCCATCTTTGTCTGGAACTTAAGAAGAGTTTCTGTATAACCGAGTTCTCTCTGTTCAAGTGTTTCACCAACACAGATGATTGGCTTAAGACCACCGTTAAGAGCAGCAAGTGAACGAAGGTTTACAGTCTGGTCTGTTTCACCAAAATACTGTCTTCTTTCACTATGACCAACTACAACATATTCAACTCCTGCTTCCTTAAGCATTTCAGCTGAAATTTCACCTGTGTATGCACCTGATGACTTAAAGTGAACATTTTCAGCACCGATTTTGATGTTTGAACCAGCAGCAGCTTCAATAGCAGCCGGAATGTCAATAAATGGTACGCAAAGTACAACTTCACAATCAGCATCTGCAACAACCGGTTTCATTTCTTCAATAAGAGCCTTTGCTTCTGCAGGTGTTTTGTTCATTTTCCAGTTACCAGCGATAACTGCTTTACGAAGATTTTTATTCATAATTATTTACTCCTTAAAACAAACTTTAGGAGGACTTAATTTAGTCCTCCATATAAATTTTTTAATTATTTCTCGTTGAGAGCATCAATACCAGGAAGAACCTTACCTTCAAGATATTCAAGTGATGCACCGCCACCTGTTGAGATATGTGACATTTTGTCTGCAAATCCAAGCTTCTGAATTGCAGCTGCTGAGTCACCACCACCGATGATTGAAATAGCGTCACTGTCAGCAATTGCTGTTGCAACTGCAACTGTACCTGATGCGAATGCTTCCCATTCAGAAACACCCATAGGACCATTCCAGATTACTGTACCAGCATCTTTAACAGCATCAGCAAAGATAGCTTGTGTCTTAGGACCGATATCAAGACCCATCCAACCGTCAGGAATCTTATCTGAATCTACTACCATTGCTTCTGTGTCAGGAGCATATTCCTTACCAACCTTGTTATCAACAGGAATAAGGAATTTAACGCCCTTTTCTTCTGCTTTCTTCATCATTTCAGCTGCAAGTTCAACTTTATCAGCTTCAAGAAGAGATGTACCAATGTTATAGCCTAATGACTTCATGAATGTATAAGCCATACCACCACCGATGATAAGAGTATCACACTTATCGATAAGGTTTGTGATAACACCGATTTTATCAGAAACTTTAGCACCACCAAGGATAGCTACAAGAGGTCTCTTTGGATTTTCAAGAGCACCACCGATAAATTCGATTTCTTTCTGAATAAGGTAACCACAAGCTGCAGGAAGATGTTCTGCAACACCGGCAGTTGAAGAATGAGCTCTGTGAGCTGAACCGAATGCATCGTTTACATAAAGTTCTGCAAGGTCAGCAAACTTCTTGCTAAGTTCTGGGTCATTCTTTGTTTCGCCCTTTTCATAACGAACATTTTCAAGAAGAAGAACTTCACCATCTTTAAGGTCAGCTGCAAGTGCCTGAGCACTTTCACCAACAACGTCTTTTGCCATTTTAACTTCCTGACCAAGGAGTTCAGCAAGTCTTGCTGCAACAGGAGCAAGAGAGAATTCTGGAACTACTTCACCCTTTGGACGACCAAGGTGTGAACAAAGAATAACTTTTGCACCGTTTTCAATGAGATATTTGATTGTTGGCAATGAAGCAACAATTCTCTTATCACTTGTAATAACGCCATTTTCCATCTTTACGTTGAAGTCACAACGAACAAGAACTTTTTTACCTGTTACCTGTAAATCTTCAACAGTCTTTTTGTTTAATGCACTGCTCATTTTTAAAAACATCCTTTCAAAAGATATATTTTGTAAAATTTACCATTAGATATTTTATAATAATCTTGAAAATTTTTCAAGTGTTATAAATATATTTGTTAAAAGTTTATCATTTTATCCATTATAAAGAGCTAAAATAGATTTTGTTTTGTCTATAATCATATTTTTTAACTCTTTTGGCGACTTAACTTTTATTTTATTACCATATTGCATAATCCAAGCAACAAGTCCGTCTGTAACCGCAACATCAATTTTTGCAATAAAGTTTTCGTCATCAAATGGTTTCATTGAAACTTTTTCACCGAATTGGTCAATGAAATCCTCTATCATTGAATTATTGCAAAACATTTCAACAGGTTTTATTTCACCTGAAAACATTGAAAGATGCTTATTACTATAATCGGCAATATCAAAAACCTTCTGATAAGGTGAAACTTCTGAAAAATGTCGTGAATAAGTATCTAAAACCTTAACATTTTTCAGTCTGTCAATACGAAGATGAATTAAATTATCATATTTACTGTAATTACCCACAAGATAATAATGGTCATCTGACCAAATTAGCGCATATGGATTTATTATCATTGTTTTCTCTTCATATCTTGCTGTTTTACCATCAACAATTTTTCGTTTTCGATATACAACTTCAACTTGTTTGCGTGAAATAATTGCTGAACTTAAAATATCAATAATAATAAACAGATTTTCATTTGCGCACTTATTTCTATTATCGATATAAATTTGTTTTTCTATTCTTTTATATTGATATTCACTAGCAAAAGATGAGAATTTTTTTAAAAGCAATTTTGTTTTTTTTGCAGAAATAAAATCAGCAGATTGCACAGCGTCAATAAGTAAACGAAGTTCAGCAGGTTCAAAATAATACGGTGTCATAAAATATCCGCGAGGAGATTGTGATTTAATTATTTCATAACCATATTCGTTTAAACATTCAATACAATCATAAATTGTCTTTCTTTCACATTCAATGCCATAATCATTATGAAGATATTCCATAATCTGTGTTGCAGACATCGGATGTTCTTCGTCTGATTTCTTGGAAAGAATATCAATTATATAAAGTAATCTTAATTTTTGTACTGATGGAGTTTTCATAATACTTATAAAGTAAGCTTCTTATTAATTTCAATAAGAACATTTTCATCAATCTTAATATGCTCACGGTCATAAGTTAAAATACCATTAACCTCATTTTCAACGTCACTGACCTGAGTATAAACAGTTGCACTCAAACCAAGCTTTATAAGTGGGATAATCTGAGTAGTATGAAGAAGCTTATAAGCCTTAGATAATGAATTCTTAGAGCCAAACATCATATAACCAAAGCTCTTTGATTCATCCCAGGTGTGTCCTCTGTCAATATGACTGTAACCACCAAATTCAGTAAGAGCAAAAATTCTGCCATCGTTTCTACGAGGATTAACAGGTGCTATGTATCTATGCATACTGTTAAGGTCACCTGCACCCTGGTCATGCCAACCACTTGCATGGTCAACTATACGAGATGGGTCAAACTTCTTAATATCATTTGAAATTCTCACAGAATCAAACTGTCCCCACCCCTCATTAAATGGTACCCAACATGAAATACAGGTATGATTATAAAGCTGATTGAGCATTTCATTAAGTTCACGCTCAAATTCATCACGCCATAATTGTTCACCACGTTTGAATGCTTTATATTTATTATCTTTAACGTGAATTGCAACCAATGGGAGTACTCCGGCAAGGAACTGACCGATATATTCACCACCACTGACCATATCCTGCCAAACAAGCATACCAAGTCTGTCACAATGATAATACCAACGGTCAAGCTCAACCTTAATATGTTTACGCATCATATTAAAGCCAACACGTTTCATTGTTTCAATATCGTAAATCATTGCTTCATCTGTTGGAGGTGTCATACCACCATCTGACCAATATCCCTGGTCAAGAAGACCTCTTTGGAAGTAAGGTTCATTATTGAGGTAGAAACGAGGATATCCTTTTACATCCTTACCAATTGAATACTTGCGCATACCAATGTAACTCTTAACTGTATCAACAACAGTTCCATCTTTGATAAGCTCAACCTTAAGGTCATAAAGGAATGGATTTTCAGGTGACCAAAGCTTGATATCATCAAATTTGATAACATCATCCATTGAGATAGTATTTTCAGAAACAACTGATTCACCGTCGAATACAGTTACCTTTACCTGACAATCATTATCATTAGCAAAAGTCTTGAAAGCAAGAGTTTTTGTATCAATATCAGGAGTCATACGAAGTTTCTGAATATGAATAGGATTTACTGCTTCAAGCCAAACACTCTGCCATATACCTGATGTAGCAACATACCAGAAACCGTGAGTTTTATTAACCTGCTTACCTCTCTGTTGCCAACCACTTTCTGTTGGGTCATAAACACTTACAACAAGTTCATTTTCACCATCTTTAAGTAATCTTGTGATATCAATTGAAAATGTTGCATAACCACCTCTGTGAGTACCTGCAAGTTCTCCATTAATATAAACACTACATTCCCAGTCAACAGCACCAAAGTTAAGTAAAATGTTGTTACCTTTCATGTTTTCAGGAATTGAAAATGTCTTTTTATACCAAAGCTTCTGGTCAGGCTTTAATGGCTTTTCTACACCTGAAAGCATACATTCAACGGCAAACGGAACAACAATTTCACCTTGGAAATTGTCAACCCATTCAACATTCTTATCAACAATAGCGTACTCATATACACCATTCATTGAAATCCAATCAGAACGTTCCATCTGAGGACGTGGATATTCAGGTAACGGATTATTTCTGTCAACCTTATCAGTCCAACGAGTTTTCATAAATCCCATAATTTAATACCTCCAAATACATCAAGCCCTATTAAGGCACATTATTGTTTATATTTTAATACATAATAACAGATTTGTCTATTGAATTTTCAAAAAAACTTTGATATAATTATGAAACGAAATAAATATGCGGGTATGTGGAATTGGTAGTTTTGTGCCGAACGCATCCTGCGGATGATAAAGTGACAGCACAAAAGATGTAGCGGTCGAAAAGCGAGTGCGGTAGCACGAGTCTTCGGACACCGCAAGTGTCACACGGAATCTTTTTGTTTCAACTTAATATGCGGGTATGGTGGAATTGGCAGACACGCAAGATTTAGGATCTTGTGCCGAGAGGTGTACAGGTTCGACCCCTGCTACCCGCACCAAATAAAGGACTTCAACATATGTTGGGGTCCTTTATTTAATACAGGTGGTCGAACCTGAGAAGGTTTTTGTGTTAGGAAAATGATTCGGTGAATCATTTTTAGCAAAAAGTCGTGAGTCGGGTACCGAAAATCGTAAGATTTTGGGTCGACGAGCGAGATGTATGCAAGGCGTAGCCGAAACAGACATTCGACCCCTGCTACCCGTACCAAAAATTGACAAGACTCACAAGAGTTTCGTCGATTTTACTTATTACCTCTTAACTATTCACTTAAAGAATAAAAATTGATTTATGAAAATGAAAAAGTAATAGTGAATAACGAAGAAGTGAACAGAATGCTCTCATAACTGCAGTTTCGACTTTTGTCAGGACTGCTATTTTCATTACTGTAGGTCTCCCCACATCGTTTCTTTCCAAAATGTACATTATATAAAATCAAGTCTCTGAGGGTAGCAACTTCTACATTATTAAAAAACACACAATTTAATACTTGAACATTAAATAGAGAATATAAACTTCATAAAACTTGAAATGGTTAATGTTTGATGATATAATTATTTCACATTATTTGAAAGGTTTATTTTTATGAAAAAATCAACTTCATTAGTTTTTACCGGTGATATTGGTTTTGACCGATACATGTATGGTAAATGGGATGATAAAAATTTAATATCGGATGAAATACTCCAATTTCTTTATAGTGCTGACCATGTGATTTCGAATGTTGAAGGTCCTGTGGCTGATTCTGAACAGAATACAACATCCAGCGGTGTTCAACAATTGTTGCATACAATTGACCCTAAAGCGGTAAAAGTTCTTAACAATATGAAATCTGATATATGGAACATATGCAATAATCATATTATGGATGCAGGTCCTTACGGTATTGAGAGTACATTGAAAATCGCAAAGGAAAACAATGTGCAGACTATCGGTGCAGGAATGAATATTGATGAGGCAAGAAAGCCTGTTATTCTTAATGAAGCAGGTGGAATCGGTATGTTTGGCGTTGGTTATCAGCGTGCTTGTCGTAAAGCTGATGTGGATAAGCCCGGTTGTTATAGTTGGAGTGACCTTGACGAAATTCAAAAATCAATTGATGAAATCAAAAAGACTTGTCGTTGGTGTATTGTTGTTGCTCACGCAGGTGAAGAATTTACTCCACTACCCTCTCCATATACTCGGGAAAGATACCATAAGTATCTTAAAATGGGTGCTGACATTGTTGTTGCACATCATCCACATGTTCCTATGAATTATGAAACTGTCGGTGACAAAATCATTTTCTATTCATTGGGCAATTTTATTTTTGATACTGATTATCAGCGTTCACAGTTCAATACTGACATTGGTTTGATTATCAAGCTGAATTTTACAGAAAATGAATTCACATATGAACCTATGGGAATTAAAATTGTTCGTGGTGAGGAACATATTATAAAAGATGAATTACCACGTATATTTGTTGATGTTCAGAACGATGATTACGAGCTTTTAGCTCCCTTGTCAGCTAAAATGCTGATTTCTGCTACAAAACGTCAAATGACCTATTTAAAGCCTGAGGAATTTAAAGGTGCAAGTGAAGAAAAATGGAAAGAACATTTTGCTGAACCTTTAAGAACAGGTAGAGTACCCGGTGAAACGCTTGATTTCTTCATTATTTGTCCTTTAGCTGAAAAAGCAGAAGAAGGCAAATGGAAAGAAAGTAAACTTGAAGATGTTAAAAAATATATTTTAGAGCAGATATAATATTAAAATTAAAGGATTGGTTTTATCTATACCAATCCTTTTTCTTTTACCAAGTATTAACTTTTTCAATATGAACAGGAACTGTTGAGTAATATCGGTAAGTTTCCAGACGTCGCATATATGAATCTACTGTATGAGCACATATCAGAATCTCTCCATCAGCATCAAAACCTGTTACAACAAGAGTATGATATAACCGTTGCCCATTATTCAAAAAAATCACATCGCCTATTTGTATTTCATTTAAGGACGTTTCTGTTCCGACAGGACCTACGCTTTCATTTGTTGTAAGAAATCTATAAAGATAGTTTACTCCCGACCATGCTGCAGAACGATTATCAGGTGAAATATAATACCAGCCATAATCTTTAGTATAATTCATAACGCCGGCACCGGAATAAATACATTGCGACGCAAAATTAGTGCAATCCCCACCTATTCCTTGAAAATCATAATACCTTGGATTTCTTGACAATGCCCAACGTTTAGCATATTCTACAGCATTTGTTCTGTTATAATCAAAACTTCGCAAAAAAATCACTCCCATTCATTTTATGCAAGGAGCGATTTTAAGTTTATTTAATATTTTGATATACTTCTTCTGCGATTGCTTTTGCACCATTTATATTAGGATGAACATAATCAAAAATATAAAGATTTCTATCAGTTGCCGTAACTGAATATACATCAATTAACTTATATCCATATTCTGTTGCTACTTCTTTTATCACAACATTCATCTTGTCAACAACATCTGCCTGAACATCAAAAGCTGCTTCTCCTGATGTTTGGTTTAAATCTTTATAATAAACTCTTGCAAGTGTACACAAATATATTTCAGGATTGTTGCCATTAGTGCAGTAGGAGTTAAGAAGTTTAATGTAATGCTGTTTAAATGTTTGGGAATCAGTCCAGTTATAAGGTTTTGAGTCATTACTACCAAGCATAAAAACAAGTATATCAGCATCATATTCAATGCTTGGAGCATATGAGTGAGTTTCGATGTATGGAAAATCACCTGTACTTTGAACAGTCGAAAGACTTACACCAAAATTCTGAACATTATAACCATCGCCTAATAGATTTTGTAAAACAGTCGGATAATTATTTTTGTGCCATAAACTAACACCATGTCCATATGTAACACTATCTCCAACACAAGCAACCTTTACCTGTCCTTCTTGAGGATTTTTTCTTAAATGTAATCCTGATAATCCAAAAATAAAAGTAGATAAGAATATAATAGTGAAAACAATTAAAAATGAAAATATAAATCTGATATATTTCTTTGTATTGTTATTCTTCATTATTTTGACCTCCAATCTATATTCAAAACTAATTCTATCATATTAACCCCTACACATCAATAGCAAAAGCACCAAATAAAAAGAATCGGTGCATAATAGTTTAATTCCAAAAATGAGTTTTATGAGGCAAATCAATATTTTTTGACTTAAAAACAGGTTCTATACCATTTTTACGTTGTTGTTCATAATCTTTTAATGCCGCAAAAGCGTATTTACCGAGATAAATTATAACAGGCATATTGATTATAGTCATCGCGCCCATTGTAACATCCGCAATTCCCCAAAGTAAATCAGCATTTAAACCTGCACCGACAAAAATAATTACCGATGCAATAACATAATATATACTCATGAATGCTTTTCCCGGTTTTTTACCAAATATATGATAAATACATTTATCAACATAGAAAAGATTTCCTATAAGAGTAGTAAATGCAAAAAGAATCATTGCTACTGTTATAAATATCGGGCCAAAAGCACCAAGAGTTTCAGTGAGTGCAGCCTGAACATAAGGTGCACCTGAAAGTTCAGCAGATGGTTCTACACCTGAACTCATACACATAAATGCTGTTGCAGAACAAACAAGAATAGTATCAATGAAAACAGATAGAACCTGAACAAGACCTTGTTTTACAGGATGGTTAACCTCTGCCGAAGCTGATGCATTTGGTGCAGAACCAACACCGGCTTCATTACTGAAAAGTCCACGTTTAATACCATAAATTACGCATGAACCACTGAAACCACCAAAAATTGCTTTAAAATTAAATGCTTCAGTAAAAATTGTTTCAATAATGTTTGGTAGTAATTTAAAATTCATTAAAACAATAATAACAGCAATAAGAATATATGCTACTCCCATAATTGGTACAAGTGTACTTGTTACATTTAAAACTCGTTTACCGCCACCAAAGAGGCAATATCCAACTATAACAGCAACAACTAAGCCAATTATCCAAGGAGAAGTTTCCGCATTATAGAAATCATATCCGGAGAAAGTAGACTGCAGATTATATGAAGCTAACATATTAAAACCGAAACCATATGTAATTATAAGCAATACAGAAAAAAGTATTGCTAATGGTTTATTATTTAATGCACTTTCAATATAATATGCGGGACCACCATAGCAACCATCTGAACCTTTACGTTTATATATCTGCGCCAAAGTACTTTCTATAAAAGCTGATGCACTACCAATTAATGCGATAAGCCACATCCAAAAAACAGAGCCGAAACCACCTAAGCAAAGTGCTGTTGAAACTCCGATGATATTTCCGGTGCCAACACGTGATGCGGTTGAAACCATAAGAGCTTGAAAAGAGGATACACCTTTTCCATCTGCCGGTTTTTCAATAACAGCACGGAATTGCTCTTTCAAAAGTCTGAATTGTACAAATTTTGTTCTAAATGTAAAATACAATCCTCCTAAAACAAGAATTATAATAAGAACATAGCTATATAAAACATCATTAATAGTTGAAATAAAATTATTTAACATACTTTAACCTCATAACATCAAATTTAGTAAAATTATATTATATGCGTAAAAAAATGTCAATTTAGTTTAAATAAAATAAGAAAAGTACTTGATTTTAAAACTGTCATTAGATATAATATTTGAAGTTTGATATGGAGAGTTGTCCGAGCTGGTCGAAGGAGCACGACTGGAAATCGTGTAAACTGCTAAAACGGTTTCGAGGGTTCGAATCCCTTGCTCTCCGCCAAAACAAAGAACACTACCTATTATAGGAAGTGTTTTTTTTGAATTATTGATTCGAACCCGTAGGGTCTGAGTGTTAAAAAAACAGTCCGGTGGACTGTTTTTAACGAAGAGGACAATGCAAATTTCTCATTTGCATTGTGAATTTATAATTCGAATCCCTTGCTCTCCGCCATATATTCTGAACACTTCCTTAAATGGAAAGTGTTCTTTTTTTATATAAAAAGTGGGTAGAAAATTCAATCTACCCACAAATTTTATAATTTTTCTATTTCTCCGCTTTTAAATTTAAAAATTCTTAAAGCATCTGCTAATTCTACTTTACTGTTTTTATCTGTATCAGCAGCTTTGATTGCAGTGTCTGAAAGTTTAACCTCTCCGCTCTTATATTTGAAAATCATAAGAGCATCTGATAGAGTAACTGCTCCATCAGCATCTATATCACCGGTTAACACTTTGTTAGAAACTGTTACTTTGCATGTAGCTGTAAAACTACCAACCTTTGCTGTAACGGTTGCTGTACCTTTACCAATTGCTTTTACTGTACCGTCATTTTCAACGGTTACAACAGTTTTATCTGACGAACTCAATGTAACGGTTTTATTGTCAGTTGTATTAGATGGATTGTATTTAACAGTCAGCTTCTTTGTTTCACCATTAAACATTGTCAATTCAGTTTTATCCAATGATATTCCTGTTAACGGAATTAGATTTGTCGAATTTCTGACAATCTCAACAGAATATGTCTTTTTATTGCCGTTTTCAGCTGTTACAACTATCTTAATACTATTGCTACCTGGATTCAGATTAATTTTGCCTGTTCCCTCAACTGTAGCTTTGGAGCTTATTGATTTTGCTGAAATATTTACTGAAGAAACTGATTCAGGAACCTTAATTGAATAACCACTTGTCTTATTTCCATCAAATGAAAAATCATAACCTTCAATCGTAAGTGAACTTAACCAGTTGTTAGGGCTGCCATTAGATGATTTTGGTAATTCACACGCTTTTTCAGGCATATTTCTGTAATAAGGAATTACAAAAACATATGGTACATCAATAATATTAAGTTCTTTATATGATTTATAAATATCCTCTGATTCCTGATAAGGAGCCATAATATTAGTCATATATTGATGTGTCCACACTTGATTAACGACATTAAATTTCTGATAATATAAAGTATCCTGACCCTTATCTATATAACCCTTACCAATCCATAATGCACCACCAACGATTGCCTTATATGGAGAGTTCCAAGGAAGCATATACTTCTCATCTGTTGTTTTTGCAAAATTTAAAGCATTTGCAACAGGGTCACTACTGCTGTTAGCACCAATATTATAATAGTTGTAATAACCTGAATTGCCATTTACTGAACCACTTGTACCACTTGTACCAACTTCTTGAACTGTTCTTGCTGCAAGATGATATGGACTAACACCTGATATTTTAGCAGCATCAATATATGCTTGTGCATATGTTACAGCTTGTCCCTCTGTATTAACAATGCTTTTTCCGGCCATAAATGAACCCTTTAAAATTGCTTCAACACCTGAAACTGTATGAGTATTTTCATTATATTCTAAAGATTCAAACATAAATATATTTTCATCATTCATAAAGTTTCTCGGGTCCATATAAAATGCAATTGTTTGGTCGTTAGCCTGATACCAACGACCTGCATCCTGTGCAATAAATTTATCAGTTTCCCAATTATATGCACCGGGTTCTAATGAACGATATGAAATAGGGAAAACATTCTCAATAAGACTTCTGCCTATAAAGCCTTGAGCATCTTTAGAAAATAAGCTTGACCACTCTAGTCCTGTATCATAAAAAACAAATTTCCAATTTGGATGTGCAGAAGCTATATCTTTAATATAACTCTTATATATTTCTGGTACTCCATCAGGCATAATTCCGCCCGGTTGTGCTTGTACCTTTTCAGTTACAAAATTTGCAGCAACATATCCTTCATACTGTTTTCCATTATATGTAAATTTAATATGACACCATTTAGGAACATTATCATCCCCTTGACTATTAACAGTTTCTAAGATAGTAACAGAATGATTTTTATTTAAAAGAAGATTACTGTCATTGACTTTTATTTCATTATTTTCGAGCGTTGTAGGGCCTTTTCTGACTTTAACAGAATCTATGTTAATATAACCAGATTTAGATTGTGCAGAAACATAAAAACAACATGAAGATGATAATATAATTGAAATAACTAATAATATAGATACAAAACGTTTAAATATTTTGTTGGTCATCATCACACATCCTTAAAATTTTATACCATTATATTACCAAAAAAGAGCATTATCGTCAAGTTTTCCATAATTTCCAATTTTTAACTTTTTTCGTAATAAACTATTGACAAATAAAAATATTATGATATAATAATGATAATCATTACTGTTAGTGAGGTGATTAAATGGCTATTGAAAGAAAAAGTAAACAACGAAATGCAATAATTAAAGAGTTACGTTCTCGTGTTGACCACCCTACTGCAATGGAACTTTATCTTTCTGTTCGTGAAATTATTCCTAACTTAAGTTTGGGAACACTTTACAGAAATCTGTCTCAACTTGAGGAAAATGGTCAATTAATCAGAATTCCTGATGGTGCTACCGACCGTTTTGATGGTAATGTAAATCCACACGCACATTTTAAATGTTTAAAATGTGGGAATGTATACGATTTAATGTCATTTAAAGAAGAATCTATCACCTTTTCAGATGATATTATTGAAAGTGTTATAAATTACAGTTTAATGGCTTTTGGCTCATGTAAACATTGTAATAAATTAAATTAAAATATTATTTTTTGGAGGAAAAAAACATGAAAAAGTTTGTATGTTCAGTTTGCGGTTATGTTCACGAAGGAGATTCAGCTCCTGAAAGATGCCCACAGTGTAAAGTTCCTGCTGATAAGTTCAATGAAGTAAAAGAAGATGAAAGAACTTGGGCAGCAGAACACGTTGTAGGCGTAGCTAAAGGTGTTTCTGAAGATATCATTATGGACCTTCGTGCTAATTTTGAAGGTGAATGTTCAGAAGTTGGTATGTACCTTGCTATGGCAAGAGTTGCTCATCGTGAAGGTTATCCTGAAATCGGTCTTTATTGGGAAAAAGCAGCTTACGAAGAAGCAGAACATGCTGCTAAATTCGCAGAGCTTCTTGGCGAAGTTGTAACAGACAGCACAAAGAAAAACCTTGAAATGAGAGTTGATGCTGAAAACGGTGCAACAATGGGTAAATTCGACCTTGCAAAACGTGCAAAAGAACAGGGTCTCGACGCTATCCACGACACAGTACACGAAATGGCTCGTGACGAAGCAAGACACGGTAAAGCATTCGAAGGTCTTCTTAAGAGATATTTTGGTTAATTAAACCCTTATAAAATATAGCATTTTCAGAGAGTGGAGAAATCTGCTCTCTGTTTTTTTGTGCCAAAAGACTGGTACAAAACTGGTACAACATACTTTCTGATACTGAAAAACGGTATCAAAACAACATAAAACTGGTACATCCGAAAACTGGTACAAGTTTGTAAGGTGAATTATACATCTTCGAACGTGATTTGTTCAAGACCAATTCGTAAAAAAAGTTGTTTCAAACGTAATTAAATCGTGTTTGTATGCCGTTTCCGCATTGTAAAGGGCGTAATCAGAAGATTTTTGGGGGTGTCGTGGTATAATGACTCACAGAAATGACGATGATGATATACTATAGACACAACGAAAGGACAGAGAGCCAACAGAACGGAAGACCGACTCTGGCGAGTACGAGTACCGATATAATGACTCTCAGATTTCAGAGTAATGATATAATATAGACACAAAGAAAAGAGGTGAACAGAATGCTTGAGAACATTACAGTATCAGAATACAAAAGACTTCTGGATGACGTAATAGCGTTATCACATAATGCGGAAGATATAGGCTTTTATCCAGAAGAAAAAGAAGCTGATATTTTAAAGAGTAAATACATCATTGCCATATATGAGGTGTTAAGTGATGTGCCGATTAGCAGAGCAAAGTGGTTCTTGAAGAGAGAAGAAATCGTATTTGAACTTATTGATGAATACGAAGATTTACTTCATCTGGATACAAGTACCAATATAATGACTCACGGTTCTGAAGAATAAAGTATAATATAGACACAAAGCAAGAGAGGACGTGAGCGAAATGCAAACATAGAAAAACTATAAAACAAAAAAAGTACGACCGTAAACCCGAGACAATAAAAATTCAAATTAAAAAAATAAATTAAAAAACAAATTAAACAAATTAAAATAAGTGAGGTAAATTATTATGACAAAGAATTTTAAAAAATTTACAGTAGATTTCGAAGCAAAGGCAATTAAGTGTTCAAAGAAAGCATACGAAAGAGCTTGCAAGGGAATGAAACCTGAATATAAAGAGCTCTGCGATTTAGTTGAGAAACATCCTACATTCGAAGTAAAAGTCAAAACAGCAGAGGAGACAGCCACAAAGAAGATGTACAGAAAATTAACTATCCCCAAAATGAGAGAGTATATTGATACTAAGCCTAATAAAGATGAACTTCATGCGGAAATGGATATTGTTATCGAAATAGCAACAGCAAAAAATGCTAAATATCCTTTAACAAAGAAATGGTTCTTGGCAAAGTTCCCTGAGTACAAAGAAAATGAAGCCGTTGCTGTTGCAGAGGAACAGCAGCAGGCAAAGAGAGACGAGCTCGAAGCTGAATTGAGCATCTTAAATGACGAGTATGATGAAGCAAGCGGATTTTAATTAAAGAGAGGTATTGATAAGATGAAAAGATATAAAGTAGATTTAACATCACAGACAATTTATGTAAGCAAGGAATTTCAGAAAGCTGCACTCAAGGAAGGCTCAGAGGAAAACAAACTGATGAAAGAATGTAATGCACTCTGTCCGAACCTAAAAACAAGAGAGCTGCCGCCATCCAAAAGCAAAAATCAGAGGAAGGGTCTGACATACGCAAAAATGGAGCATTACATAGGTTTATATGAAAATGCAGCTGAGCTTTTGCAATCCTTCAGAATCGTAAGAGAGGCAGCTAAATCACAGCGTAATTCATATCAGTACGTTTATGACTGGTTTATGATGACATTCCCAGATTTTTATGAAATGCCGAATATCGTAAACGGTAAGCTATTTGCTCCAGCACATCCCATACAACTGGTTGATTGCGGCGGAAGCTTTATGGCATCCTGAGGGCAAGGTTCTTTAAATGTATCATCACAAATTTCAAGTATAGTGAAGAAAAATGAAAGGAGAGATACCAGTTGAGTATTTTTACAGAAAAAGAATTGCCAGAATATCACCATACAATGTTTCTGGAAGGCTACACACCAGCGGAAATTCTGCACGCTGCACACAAAAAAGCGTATAACGAATATTTGGAAAGGCAGTCAGATGATGAGTTTGCAGAAGTAAATATAAAAACTGAGGTGAAGAAATGAGAAGGGAAGATTAGAGAAATAAAGACAAAAAGAAAAAGAAGAAACAAGCTGTGCTTGAACAACAAATTTTGTCAATTATCCAAAAGAGTATGAAAACCGCACTTGATATGGCGTTGGATGATATATTTAAAGAATGGAAATAAGGCGAGAGATTACGTTGAATAATCTCTCGCCTTATTTTTGTTTTATAGAGCCGATTACATACGATAAGCCCGTCTCCCGAAAAAAAGTACCGTCATATTTTTTGTATGGGTCAGGCGTTATCATAATTTTGTTTTTTTGAAATTTTTCTCCCGTAATATAGCCGCCCCTATTTATCTTCAATGTGTTCAATTAAATCGGCAGGCTGGCAATCCAAAAGAGCGCAGAGCGTATCAAACACCGCCCACGATGGAAGCTCGTTCTTCCTGAGCTTCTGAAGCATAGCCTCACCCATAATTCTGTCGTTACGTATTTTGCTGGTGTTATAACCAGCCTCTTTGAGTGCGGCAAGCACATCAACCTTAAACACGATAGCCATTTAAAAAAGCACCTCCTCCAGTATAGTTAGATTATAGCACATAGTTACACTTATTTCAAGTGTACAAAATACACCAAAAACGAGTGTAAAGTTTGTGCGGTTTGCCTATTGAATTACACTCGAAACAGGTGTAAAATATAGACAGTTGATGAGGAGAGCTCACAACACAAACTAATTATTAAAGGAGTAAACGAAAATGACAAAGGCAGAAATGATTAAAAAGATTGAGGAACTTAACGAATGGGAAGCACTTATGGAAGAAGCAAAGGCAGAGGCGGAAACAATCAGAGATGCGCTCAAGGCTGAAATGCTTGAGAGAGAAACAGAAGAGCTTATTGCTGGTTCATACATCATCAGATGGACATCCGTTCTTTCTAACAGATTTGATACAACCGCTTTCAAGAAGGTGTATGGAGACCTTTACAAAACTTTCACAAAGCAGTCAGCAAGCAGAAGATTTACAATCTCTTGCTAAACGTAAACAAACAGCCGCCCCAAAGGCGGGGCGGCTGGCATAGTTCGTATAATACTACAAATACGAACAGCAAAATGTAGCAATATCAACGAGTGTGGCAATCCGCCTCTCGAATACGAACATAACCAAGAGAAAATACGAACTTTTAACGAGGGGGAGACCATGAACAAACAGACAAAAGCTCTGACAACTGAGCAATACAAAAACATTATACAGACTATACGAGAGGGCTTCTTAGGCTGCCGACCGAATGAGAGGATAGCAACGGCTCTCGTGCTTGAAGGGAATCTCGGTTTGAGGATAAGCGATATAATAAAGCTCAGACCATGCGATATTGTACGAGACGGAGAACGTTACCGCTTAGAGATAGTTGAACAGAAGACTGGCAAAAGCCGCAGCTTCACCGTGCCGCTTGTTATTCAGCAATACATAGAGAACTATTGCCTGCGGAACGGCATCGGCAACGCTGAGCTTATGTTCCCTCTGACAGAGAGAGCAATCCAGAAGCACCTACATCTGGTGTGTGATTATTTAGGATATGCGGGAATCGGAACACACAGCTTCCGCAAATGGTATGCGACAGAGATATACAAAAATAATGGCTATGATATAACACTTGTTCAGAGACTGCTTCAGCACAGCTCCGCCGCTGTTACACAAAGATATATTGGAATAGAACCTCAGAGAATAGAAGATGCTATATTAAAGCATTCTCAGCTCCTCTGAGGAGCTTCCGCTGCTCAGAAAACAAACCCATCACTATTAAGTGCATCTAAAAGCACTTTGCTTGAAAAATTACACTCCTTTTCTGCCACCGAAGGCTGAGCTTGCTCAGCTTTCGGTGTATTATTTATAAAATATTTATTATTATTTATTTCTATGCTTTCTGACGGATTGTCTTGTTCGGCAGGCGTACAACAAAAAGAGTCAGCCGTACCGCAAACATCTTTTAAAGTAGTACGTGTCGGTCTTTCGTAAAAATCATAAATGTTGCTGCCGCCTCTCTGGATTAAATAACCTTTGTTGATAAGGTTCTTTAGTTGGTCGTGGCAAGTTGATTTAGGCATTCCTATTGCTTTGTTCACCGCTTCTGGCGAGAAAGCGAATTGATAATTATCTCTATTGGCGGCAAAGTAAAAGTACAGCATCATCGAATGTGGCGAGAGGTCTCTGCTTGCCGCCATCCAGTTGTCGTTCTTAATTCCTAAGAAATCACTTTGCGGAGTCTCACGGTGAACGTTGATAACTTTCTAATTCGGGTAAGTAATGTAATTCTGATTAAAGTTTTCCATTATAAATCTCCTTTTTTATAAATTGAGTGCCGCAAGACAAGCAAGCGGCACTCTTTTTTCTATCTATAAATATTATACCAAAATTTTTTATGAAAATCAAAAAAAGTGCCGCTGCTCTGGAACAGAGTTTCAAATATTTCTTTGAATAATTATACATCACATTTTTATTTGCTTTTCTTTCGTATCAATGGTAGAATTGTATCGAGCGAAAGGATTTATAGATAAAAACTTTCTTGTAAAGACAGTCAGATAAATCCCAATTTGTCGAACAGTTAGATAAATAAGAGTTTGACGGAGTGTATAATGAGCAAAAAATTAACCGAAATGAGTTTAGAAGAACTGTGGCAGCTGTTTCCTATCATTTTAAATAAGAATTTGTTCAGGAGGGCATAGCAATGCTGGATAGAACAATACCCTTTTATAATACGATTTTAAGATGCGATAATTATCAATACAAAGATGCGGTATTACCAAAAGGATTCTCTATCGTACCCTATAAAAGTGGATACGAAAAAGCATGGGCAGAATTAGAGTATTCCATTGGAGACTTTGAGTCTTTGGAAGAAGCAGAAAGCTATTTTATTTCAACATATTTACAGAATGGTTCGTTGATGAACAATATTCTTTTTCTTCTGAATGAAGACAACCAGGTAGTAGGGTCTTGTATTGCATGGCAAGACAAACGAAAAGAGTCTATCGTATCTTCATTGCACTGGTTGGTTGTGGACGAAGAATATCATGGGCGAGGGTTAGGAAAAGCCTTGTGTAATGCAACTATGAATATTTTTAAAGAACAAGAGAATCTTCCTGTCTATATCCATACACAGCCATGGAGTTGGAAAGCCATTTTCTTATATCTTTCTATAGGATTCAAACTACAAAAAACGGATACGTTCTCACATTATGAAAATGAGTATTATAAAGCAATGACCGCATTAAAGCGGGTTGTTACATCGAAACAATTTGAATTGTTACAGGAACAATCGGAGAGTTAGACAAATTCCAATTTGTCGAACTAATAATTACAAGGGAGAAAAAAGGATGACCTCTAAAATAGACCACGAGAACAGCGGCAAAAAGTTTGACCAGAAAATGAAACCTTATCTGGTGTATCGCTATCTTTTGGAAGAATCTGATGAAAACAATATTGTCGGCGGAGCAGATATTGCTGAGTATATTAAGAAGCTTGGGATTTCCGCCGAACGTCGTTCAGTTTACAAGGATATTGATGCTATAAACAAAGCTTTTCTGATGCTTGATGAAGGAATGACCGCAGAAGAAGCGGAAGAGTATTATGAAGAATATCCTGATGAAGGTAGAATTGCTAAAGTAAAAGGTAAAGGTTTTTATGTTCGCCAAAGAGATTTTGAGCCCATTGACCTTAGCTTGATGGCTCAATGTATTTACTCTGCGAAATTTCTTTCTAAAACTGAAGCGGAACGGCTCGCTACCGTGCTCAGTAGTTTTGTGAGCGTTCATCAGAAAGATAAAATCTTTTATGATGCTATTCTTACAGACCGAGTAAAGACCAATAACAAGAGTGTGCTCAATAATATTCTGACAATCAATGATGCTATGAGCAGACAAATTGATGGTGAAAAACATATTCCAGAAAAGATAGACTTCAAGTATTTATCATATTCGATGGATGACGTTTCAAGCTTCAGAGAACGCAGGAACGGCGGCAGATATGTTACAAGCCCTTACGCTCTCTTGATAAATGACGGCAACTATTATCTGTTAGCTTATGATGACAAAAAACAAGATATAATTACATATCGAGTTGACCGAATGAAAGATGTTCGTCTTAGTGGAGAACCAAGAGAAGGAAAAGAAGCTTTTGAACAGCTGGATATGAAGAGCTATACAAAAAGGGTGTTCTCAATGTTCGGTGGCGAAAAGGTTCTGACTACTATTCAATTTGTAAACGGTTTGCTTGATACTGTTGTTGACCGTTTCGGAAACGATAAGAAAACAATACTTTCAAAAGTCGATGAAAATCATTTTAAAATAACAGTTCCAGTAGAAGTCAGCGACCAATTTTTTGGTTGGATTTGCGGCTTCGGCAAGAAAGCAGTTATACTTGAGCCGCAATCAGTTGTTGATAAGTTTACAACGTTTGTTGACGGCATCAGAAGTAAATATTAAAATAAGCGGCGGATTTTTCCGCCGCTTTGTTTTATAATAGATTAAGGTTGTCTTTTAAAATATCAACACCTTCTTTAGATATGGCTAAATAGTACCGCTGTGTTACATTTATATTTCCATGACCCATCTGATTACAAAGTAGATGAGCTGGAGTGTTAAGCTCCGCCATAATTGTTCCGTATGTATGCCGTAAATAATGATATTTGAAGTCTATGTTCAACCGTTCTTTAATCGTGCGGCTATGGAATTTCATTGAATTTACAGTTTGTATTTTGCCATTTGGCAAGCAGTTTACAAGCTCTAAAGAAGAGATAATCTGACCGTCAATATCTTCAATAAAAGATTGATTCTGTGCTCTTTGTAATGCGAGAGTTACTGCCTGATGTTTCCGCTCCGCCGCAAGCTTTATCAGATACTGCCGCAGCCGTTCGCACAAATAAATTGTTCGTATAGCGTTTAGTGTTTTAGGCGGAACAAGCTTTATCAGACCATCTTGATACATCATCTGCTTATTGATTGTAATAGTTCCGTTTTCTAAATCAACGTTTTCCCATTTTAAGCCGTAAGCCTCGTTAATTCTGAGACCGCAATATCTGCCGAGCAAGTATGCCGTTTCCGCATTTGTGCCGCTGAAGTAATCATCTAACTTCTGGATTTCCGCCTTTGAGAAAACGATAATTTCTGTATCATCTTCCGCCTTCATTTTTGGCATAGATATTTTTGTTCCCTTGTTTACACAAAGTTTGTTGTAGGTATCAACATCAAGATAATTGCGAGAGTAAGCTTGACCGAAAATTAAATAAAACATTTTTAGAAAGCTTTCAACATATTTAAAAGAATAGCCGCTGCTGAAGTAAAGCTCTGATAAATAATCTTCAACCTCCGCCGCTGAAATATCATCAATAAACAGATGACCGAACCTCGGATGAAGATGGTTTTTCCACAACGAGTCTTGCTTCAGAATGGTCGTATAAGCTTTTCCTCTTCTGCCTTTCTCTGAATATTCGTTGTAAATCTCTTCAAACGTTCTTCTGGATATTTCACGTTTTCGTTCTCTTTCTGTTCTTGCGTTAAATATCGCAATTTCACGAGCTTTTGCCGCCTCTTTTTTTGTTCTGAGCTTATTTCCAAACTCGTCTGTGCTTTTCCTTCTGGATACTTGCTTACCATCAACAACTATTGTAAATCTGTATTCCCAATAGCCGTCGTTTCTCTGGCGTATGCCAGACTCTTGGATTTTTGACATAATAACACCTCTTTACTGTACTAAACTTGTAAATCAGATGTTTGTTATGCTTAAGTTATGTACCATTCTTGTACAAAAAATTACGCATCACGTATGCGTTATGTATCAGAAAAGTATTGACACGAATTGTTTACGAATGCTATAATTTACTTGAAGATTAGCCTAAGTGAATCTCTTTGTTGCTATCCACGATACGTTCCCTATAGAGTCGTGGAGCGAAGCGGAACGACTCACGAAATGGCTCGCGACGAAGCAAGACACGGTAAGGCATTTGAGGGATTACTCAAGAGATACTTTAACTAATCTCCCCTATTCAAATAAAAACTCATATAATAACAATTAAGAGTGGCTTTTTCAGCCACTCTTTTTCATTAGTAATTATTAAATTAAAAGGAATTATATTTTTAATTTGAGAAAAAAATTAATAAAACTAATACGAATTAAAATGACAAAAAAACATTACAGCCATAAAATTATGCCCAAGGGTCAGCACTTACAGGCACTCTGATATCTGAAAGTAAGAACTGTTCCCAGAGGAACCATTGTCCTGTTGATGGTTTTATGCGAAGTCTTATCTGTCGTGCAGAGTCAGCACCGTTTGACTTGATATGTAATGTGAGATAGCCTTCATTGAAATTATCACGGCTGTATGGATTTTCAAAGAATGTTAAAGTGAACGGTTCTGTTGGTTCATAGTTATTTTCAGGTGTTGCGCCTTTAAAATATGAACGAGGAACATAATCCTTATCACGAAAACGGTCAGCAAGGAACTGTCTGTCCATCACACTTAAACCTTTAGGTCCATGCAGAAACTCCAGCATTTCACAAGAAGCCTCTTTATCAATAGGATAAATACACAATGCAGCAATAACAAGTGCTGCTGTTTTTTCAGGAGATTTAAGGTCAGCCTCCGGCATTGCTTGTAACTGAGCAAGATTTACAGGCATCTGTGAAAGAATCACATTATATGTTTTATTACCCATATTTGATGCTGCGTTTTTCATACTTTGTACAAGATTCTGTTCTGCCTGTGCTGTTGCAGAACGAGCAGCTTGCTCTGCTTGTCTTTTTAATGTATCAAATAATCCCATAGAATTACCTCCAATATAATTCATCAATTATATTATAAAATTATATATTGGTAATTGCATTGTACTTTAGTGCAAAAATAAAGACGGCACTTTAAAAGTACCGTCAATTAAAACTTATTCAGGCTTATGGTCATTGATTACAAGTCCACATTCTCTTGCTCTTACAGCAAGTTCTGTTCTGTTTCTAAAGCCTGTTTTGTCACGCATATTCTGTATATGAGCCTTAACCGTTCTCAATGACATATGTAATTTTTCAGCAATAACTGCATCAGGCTCACCACCTGTCAGTTCTCGAAGGACTTCAAGTTCCTTATCCGTAAAATCAACACTCATAGCGTTGCCAAGACGAAGTTCAGGTGTTGTGTCAGGATAAACTGATTCACCTGCCATAGTTCTGTCCATAATCGCAAGGATTTTTTCAGCAGATGACTCCTTATACCAGAAGCTGTCAACACCTATACTCCTTGCTCTATCAAGAAAACTGCATTCAGGCTGGCTTGTTATTATGATAATTTTAATCTTTGGAAATGCTTTTTTGATTTTTTCTGCTGCCTCAAGTCCATTTGCATCCATTGCAGTACAAACATCCATCAAAATAAGGTCTATAGGGTTTTTAAAACAATAGATTTCAGCCATTGCAGCACTATCAATAGTGTGAACAATAGAGTATTTATCACTTTCGCTTACAAAAATCTCCAACAGTTTTCTTGCCATTGGGTCATCTTCAACTATCAATACGTTTATCATAATAATTCACCACTCTTTTTAGGTATTTTGATTGTCAGTACAAACTGTGGTTCCCACGAAACACTCATCGTTCCACCGATTTTCTCCATTCTTCTTCGAAGAGAGCCTAATCCGCCACCTTCTGTAACAGGACCATCCGGAATTTTACCGTCATTACTTATACAAGTAATATAATACTTCTTTGTTGAGTCAATTTCAACAATAAGCTTTCCTGCATCTGCGTGACGAATAGCATTTGTCAACGCCTCTGTAGCCGACGCAACTATTAATTGCTGTATATCATTATCTTCAGGAAGTTGACCGTCAATCTGAACTTCAACATTGGCAGATTTTGCAGCTTTTATCAGTTCACCAACATAATCCGCATTGTTATTTGGTTCAGATTCCATTCGAAGAACTGAAATGTTTCTGTTCCAGATGTCAAGAACTGCTTTCAAGTCACCATCATTACTGTTCAAGGTGCGACGTGTTGTAAGTAACGCCTGACCGATTTCGTTATGAATACGAACCTTTGTTTCAAGTCTTTCCCTGGTACGGGTATATTCATCAACATTTTCACCATATTTTCGAAGACGGTCACTCATCATTTCAAGTTCTTCATTTTTTTGCTTCAAAGTATTTGTAAGAAGATAATAATCCGTCATTTCAGTTGCAACAATCTGTGTGGTTACGCCAAGGTCTTCTCTTGAAAAATGCCACACACTACCGTCTGCAAATCGCAGCTCAGGATTTTCTCCTGACACTAATCTCGATATATTATTTGTAAGATTTCCCTTACAAACAGTATCCCAGAATACATTGGCATTCTGCAGGTCATCGCCTGTTATTATGTGTGATAACTCATTCATCTGATAATTAACAAGCTGAATCATACCGTTTGATTTTGAGAAGCAAAGTCCTGTAGGCAGATTATCAAAGCTTTCCTTAACAGATAATGGTGAAATAGAATTTTTTCTTGCTTTGTATTCTTTATATAATATCCATATGAGAAATATAACATTTACAATCCAAACAGGAACATAAGCAATAAAATAGTCTGTAAATATTGTTCCGGTATATTCCACATTCACAAATACATCAGCATAATTCTGACTTACAAAAATTATCAAAGTAAAAAAGCTGAATACAGAAAAAGCAAAAAGCAAAATCTTTTCGAGCACTACTTTTCTTTTGAATAAATAATTACATAAAATACAAGTATTAAATGTTGTCAATAGCAACAAAATAAGTAGAATAAAAGCTCTGACATATATATGCAAGCCTAAAAATTCAAGCATCACACAGCACCTCCTTTTTTAGAAAGAAGAAGGTCAAGTGTAATGTCCGTATCCTGAACATCGTAGGAAATTTTACAATCTGTAATTAAAAGTCCAGACAAACTCTTTTCTTCGATTTCGTTTTCACAGCCTATCTGCAAACGAAGCTTTATATAATCATCCTTACATACAAGGTGAATAAGCATCGCTGTTATATCAGTAGTAAAATACTCTACAATCTCTTCAAAAAAGTCATATATTTTAACTGCGTATTCAACTGAAATACTACCCTCACACTTACTGTCAAGTGATGTAAAAACATTATTTAAAGCAATATTATCAAGAGATTCTCGCAGACAATATTCGAGCTCTTTTGATGAAATGCGATTGTTTTCTTCATTAAGTAACAAGAGATTGCTACGACGCTTTACATAAGCACAGATAATACAGATATGAGTCAATGCAACTCTTGCAGTTTCAGGACTTTCTTCTGCCTGCTTCAAGAGAAAATCAGCCTTTGTCAACTGTTCAGAAACTTCCTGTGCAATTCGGTCATAAAGTCTGTTCTTTTCTTCAAGCCTGATTTTATTTTCCTTGAGTTCAAGCTCAGCCTTTAAAAGAACATAGTTTTCATTAAGATTCTCTTGTGTTTCGGTAAGTTCATTCATAAGTCTTTTGATTTCCTTGATATCCTCCTGCCAAAGAACATATCCACCTGTAATCTCTTTACTGTTGACAAGAATGTTACCACGCTCAACAGGTTTGTTCTTTGCCCAACGCATTACATCTTCAGGAAAGTCATCTGCATATACAGAAAGATAACAAGCCTCATAGTTTTTATCAACAATCTGTGCTGCAACGGTTGAAATCTCAAAAAGCTCATTATATCCCGTATTTGAACGGATAAGACCGCTCTGAATTGCACTTTCAAGTAACAAAGCAATTATAAGACAGTCCATTGCCGCCAAGTCAATTTTAAGTATGCCAAGTGAATATAAAGCCCAGAGTCCTGCTGCCAACACCATAATAACAGCAGGTAATCTTTGGAATGAACGGCTACCCGGTACACGGCTTTTTACAAGCAACATAACAGTAAAGTAAAAGCCAAGAGAAACAAACCAGGCAACAACAATAAAAAATCCCCATTTGTAATCATATATGTAATTGTAATTTATAATGCCCTCAGGGAATTCAAAAATACATCTGTGAATATCGTTAGTAAAGATAAAAAGTAAAAGGACAACTGACGGAATAAGTAAAAGATTGAATTTTTTCGGAATAACATAATCCTCTCTTTTTCCTGCATATTGAACAATGAAAACACCAAAAAGTGGAATCATTATCATAGGAATATAATAAGCATACCAAAGATATCTGCCCATCGGGTCAGTCACAGATAAAAATCGCCATTTGACAATACGGACTGTCAGCCAAAAAATCATTAGAATTCCCACTAAAATTAAATATCTTCTGATTTGCTTATTTAGAATTCTGTTTCTTATTGAAATACACCACGCAATAAGAACATCAACGCTGATAATCTGAAATAGCATACTGGAAATCTGTTTTGGATATAAAGCATCAGTACTGTCAAAAGTCTGGTGGAGAATAAAACCGATTGATATTAAAAATAATGAGATTGCAATATAAAGATAGCTTTTCTTTTGCGATACCAACATAGTTTCATCCTCCTTTCATATTTCTATAAACAATATATCATAAAACAGTAAAAAAATAAAGAAGAATAAACGGTTAACCATTTTATTGATTAACCGTTTAATTTTGAATTTAGAATTTCATACTTGTTCCACCATGAGTTCTTCCTGAAGAACTTGTATGAGTAGAGCTTCGTGTTCTACTACCGCCACTGTCGGAATCATTATCCTTTGCTTTAGGCACTTTTTGCGTATTAGTATTCATAAAGTTATCATAATATTTTATGAGGTTAAGGCTACCTGCTCTTGAATAGAGATTTGCATCATCATGAGCATGAACTGAATAGTTCTTTGATGCCATACCTGTTGTGATTAACAAGCCGACTACAGCACCAACGAGCACAAACACAAACAACCAAATAGGACTTACATTTGGTTTCATTGTTTCTTCTGCTTTATCAACAAAAATGTTGAATGCAGCAGCATAGTCACCTGCCACAAGAGAATCTCTCATTGAAAGCATCATATCTTCTCTGATGGCATCATAGAACTCATATGCACCATCGGCATGAGTTGAAATATATGCCTCTCTTTCGCCGCCATCAACCGGTTCATAAATGAGAAGGAGAATTCCGTCATCATCTTCACCGTAACCATAACTATTGTAGTCGTAGAAATCGTCACCATATTCTTCTACAGTTTTTTCTTCAAGGTCAGAAACGGTTACAATAGCAATTTCCATTTCGTGCTTTTCAGTAAATGCTTCAAGTCGTGCTAAAAGAGTTGATTCTTCATCTGCTGAAATCAAATCTGCATTATCAACAAGAAGTGGAAGAGTGCGTTCTACTCTCTGGAATTCAGTAGTAGGCTCTGTTTCTTCAGGAGCTTCTGTTGTGTCGTCTTCTGTAGCACCTACTGTAGGAATATTCTGTGAATCATTGGAAATCGGATTATCTTCAGCAACCATTTCACCTGCAGCAAGGAATGCTTCAATACCACCAAAGTACGATTCATTCTCGTTATATACATCAAATAAAGTATCACCTTCAGCACCATCAAAGATTTCACCTGCACCTACAGAGAATGTACCGCATTTACCTGTTTCAGTATTATGGGTGAATACATAACAGTTCTTTGAGTCAGTATATGAGTAATATGCTTCCTCACTATATTCTACAGTATCAGTAACACTACTATCCTCAATAAGGCAGAAAATGAATGTGTAACCGTATGTACGCTCAATCATTCTTGCATAATTAGAAAGTTCATCTGCTTCACTGCTTGTGAGTATGCCATCAGGATTATGAATATAAGTGTTTGTTGCTGCCGATGCAGAAACTACACAAGAAAGACAAAGAACCAATGTAATAACAATAGCAATTATTTTCTTCATAATTCTGCACCTCCTTACAACCAACCTAACAATTCAATAAGCCAGGCAATTCCATAAAGCAAGAGACCTGCACCGGCACCACAAAGACCACCGATTCTCTTAACCTTATTTTCATCTGTCGGAATATTACCTACAAATTTGCCTGTCTGACCGTTCATTGCGTATGTATATGTCTGTCCATTCCATTTTGTATTAACAAGCCATACAGGAAGAAGAGCATACTTATAGAAGCCGTTTGTAACATTCAGGGCATTTACCCTTTCGCCACCAACATCATCATAGCCTTTTACTGTTTCATGCTTGAATGAATCAAGTACAGACTGACCGATTCTTTGATTTGCTCTGCCCATACAGTCATTGACATCAACATCGAATTTATCTGCTACATACCCTGCAAGATATGCTGTATTGAAATCTACTGCCTGAGAAATATTGAACGGCTCAATTGATTCCATAAGTTTATCATCAATTTTCTGTGATGCATCAACAGGAACATTATCAAAAGAAACGCTGCCTTCTCTGTAAACGTCATAAGTATCTGTTTTAGTGTAATGATAATTACTGTCAGACCAGGTTGTTTTCTTTTCACCGAAGAAGGTCATCTGTGCATAAGCATCACAAGAAAACAGCCAATATGGTACATAAATACCCTTGATTTCATCGAGCTTATTATCATCAAGGAAACCTTTAGGTGTGAATTTCTTTCCTGAAAGATGCTTTTTGAATGCTTCCTTTGCAGCTTTCTTATCAAGCTTGAAAGGAATAATCAAATCAGGACGATATGCACCTGAAAACTGGCCCTTCATAACAACCTGATTTCCGCAATAAGGACAGCTTGTAGCACCTGTTGCTGCATCTGCAACAATTTCACCACCACAAGATTTACAAGCATAAACGCTCATCCCGTCTGTTTCACCGGCACCCCATTGTGTACCTTGTGAATTCCAGTTAATTGGTTCAACTGTATTTGTTTCTTCCTGTGGCATAGCAGTAATGTCAAATTCAGTATCGCAGAAAGGACATTTAAGTTTCTGGACACCAACGTCAAATTCAACTGTGCCACCACAACAAGGACATTTTTGTTCTAAAAGTGTTGACAAGGTTAATCAACTCCTTGCTTATTTATATTTTTCCAGAATTGTATAGATTTCGGAAAAGAATCCGTCACCTTTTTTAGGCAAATCACGGTTTGAATTTACCGAATAATACTCATTGTCACCATATGCAATAGAAATTGTTGTTGTAGGTGCGTCAAGTATTTGCAAATCACTATAAGGCAAATCACCCCATGTAAGAACTTTTCGTTCACTACATACTTTACGTATTTCTTCAATTGCTTCCTGAGGAACTTGGTGACTTATGTTTTCTTCTTCAGCACCATTATAGGGCAAGTTGTAATAAGTAAACCACACCTCACCCTTTTCATCAACGCTGATTGTAAGTCTTTCAGAACCACCCTCCATACCACCACCGGTGGAATATGAACAGGATGTGATGGTATCGCTCATATCACGAACCATACCATCCTTGTCAGGAACATAAAACTTTGTTTTGAAATACCACACACCCGTAACACCAGCAATTAAAATTGCACCGATTAATATTGCAATAATTACTGTTTTCATTTTAAAATTACTGGATTTTTGCTCCACAAGCACCACAGAATCCACCAGTAGCAGGTGCTCCGCAATATGGGCAATTCACTCCCTGTGCAGGTGCCTGCTGACCGTATACAGGTTGCTGATTATAGCCCTGATTCATTGGCTGATTGTAACCGTTGTTCATAGGCTGATTGTAGCCGTTATTCATTGGCTGATTGAAGCCTTGATTCATTGGCTGGTTGTAACCGTTATTCATAGGCTGATTATAACCATTGTTCATTGGCTGATTGAAACCATTTGCAGGTGCATAACCATTGTTCATTGGCTGGTTAAAACCATTTGCAGGAGCATAGCCATTGTTCATTGGCATACCGTTATTCATACCCATGCCCATGTTCATACCCATATTTGGCATTGCCTGACCAGGTGTAAGAGTATTGATGATTTCCATTGCCATCTGCTGATAACGGTTGTATTCCATTGTACCCATACCTTCAACTCGTGTATCGTTGAGTCTTACTGTAAAATCATCAAAATAAGGATGATTAACAACAAACTTAAGGTCAAAGTTATAATAGAATTTATATCTTGGTGGTGTATAGCTTACACGCTGACCATCCTTACCTGTTGTGTAGATTTCATCTCTGTCTTCGTCAACATCAAGGCTTAATGAACTAATCTGAGAAAGCTGAATTACATCAGGATTTTCTTCACTCCAGTTACCCGGTGATAAACGAGATACAACAAATGTACCGTTTCTCTGGTCAAAATAGATTTTCTTGTTTTCACCAAAGCTTCTTGTTGCACTGAAACCTGCAAGTACTCTCTTGTTTTCTTCTCTGTAAGCGAGCTGCTGTTTAATCTGGTCAACAGTTGAATGTCTTCTTTCATCGAAGAAAGGTGAAAGCTTCTTTGCACAATCCTTACAAAGATTACCATCTTCAAGCTTTCTGTTGCCTAAAAGACCGATTTTTTCTCCACAAATGTCACAAAATTTCTTATCAAAAAGTCCCATAATAATTTTCTCCTTTAATTAATAATATATTTTTAATTATTTAACATCGTTATTATCAAATACGTCGCCACATTCAGGGCAGAATCTTGGCACGTTATTTGGGTCTTCAGGTTTCCAACCACATTTATCGCATTGATAAAGAGGTGCGCCTGCAGGTTTTGGTGCTCCGCAATTCTGACAGAATTTACCTTTGTTTAATGCACCACATGAACATGACCAGCCTTCTTCTGCAGGTTTCTGTGCACCACAGTTAGGACAGAATTTACCTGTTGCAGTATTACCGCAAGCACAAGTCCAAGCACCAGTCTCAGGCTGTGGAGCAGGCTTCTTACCACCGCAATTAGGGCAGAAGTTACCTGTTACTGTGTTACCACATGAGCACTGCCAACCACCTTGTGCAGGAGCAGGTGCCTGTGCAGCCTGATTTGCCTGCTGTTGTGCTACGCCCATATTATAGAACTGCTGAGCAGCATTAAATGCTCCTCCGCCACCCATACCATTCATTGCCATGCCCATACCCATAAAGCCTGCCATAGCACCGTTAGGGTTATTAGCAGCAGCTAGGTTTGATTCTGCCATCACACCTGCCATCATAAATGGGTCAGAGCCTGTTTCAGCACGGTCTTCCATAGCCTTAATCTTCTGAAGGTCTTCGTCAGAAAGAGTAATTGGGTTAAGAGCTATAGATTCAACGGAAATACCTCTACGGTCTGTCCAGTCAATTTTAAGAGCTTTATTAAGAGCGTCTTTAAGTTCCACTGTATGAGCAGGAATCTGTGCAGGACGAAGTCCCAACTCAGAAAGCATTGCAAATGCCGGCTGCAAAGCTGAAATGAATTCTGTTTTAAGCTGATTATCAATAGTTTCCTTTCTGTATTCGTCAGGAACATTGCCACCGATCTTTGTGTAGAAAAGAAGTGGGTCAGTAATTATGTATGAATAAACACCATTACATCTTACACTAACTGTACGACGATTTTTGTTGTAAATAACATCAAACATAAATGGGTTTGGAGTACCGAATTTGTTATCGATAATTTCCTTTGTGTTGATATAATAAACTCTCTGGTCTTTACCTGTATCGCCACCATAAGCAAAACGCTTACCCACTGCTTTAAATGTTTCTTTGATTGAGTCACCAAGTTTTCCTGTAAAAATACTTGGTTCTGTTGATGTGTCATAAGTGAATTCACCAGGTTCTGCACAAAATTCAACAACCTTACCCTGTTCAACGATAAGCATACACTGTCCGTCTGCAACAGCGATACCTGAACCGTTTGAAATAACATTGTCACTACCCTTTGTGTTTGATGAACGACCACCGACACGCTTTTGTCCTTTTACAAGAAGAACTTCGTTGTCAATTGAATCACAATAGAAAAACTCTTTCCATTGGTCGGCAAGAACTCCACCAAGAGCACCCACGCCAGCTTTAATAAGTCCCATATTTTATTTCCCCTTTCAGAAATAATTAATTAATAAATTTATTTTTTATCCAACAGGCAAATCGTAATCAACAACATCTGTTATTACATAACCAAATGGATTATTTGCATCAGGTTTTACGATTACAGCAAGACCAATTTCTATAGCAGGTTCTGTTCTGTAATCATCAACACGGATTTTAACTGAATATGTTCCGTCATCATTTTCTTCTACACCATAAAATTCAGTAGTGCAGAATTTTTCAAAAAGCTGTGGCGTTACAAGATATTTTTTTCCGGTACTGAAATGAGCAACCACAAAGCTACTGTCTTTTGGAAGTTCAGGTGATTTACCCTTAAAGCTTGGATACATAGCATTGAGATAAACATCTGCTTCCCATTGAGTAAGACCAATCATATTGATATAATCTTCACCTTCAAGTTCAAACTGGTTGAGACTAACTGCATATGCCATAGTTTCGTAAACAACCTCAGGAATATCCTTGATAAGTCTGTCATTGTAGAAAACATCTGAAACAGCACGAGCAACACAGAGATTATAGAACGCTGAATCTTCAGTTATTTCTGCAAATTCACCGTCTTCTGCTACCATTTGCAACTCATTCACAACGCCAAAGCCATCCATAACCATATAATATTCGGCTTTCTTGTTCTTATATTCAGCAACAAGTCGATACTCAGGTATAGTTTCTGTACGATAGCACATAAACTCGTATATTTTGTCTTTTTCTGTTGTGATTTCAAAATCCTTATCATAAGGTTCAAAATCATTAACTAAATCAGACCATCTGATAACTTCAAGTCTTACCTTAACGCCATCTCTTGGTGCAACAAATCTAAATGATGGGGCATCAGCTCCATAAAAATAACTTGTTTCTATTAGTTTTATTTTACCTGTCAAGTTCTGAAATTCATTTGAGTCTTGTTCAGGATATAATGTTATAAGAAGGTCGTTATCATCTTCCTTCTTCATAACATCCTTATCATTCTGTTTGTTTTCTGTTGTAGGTTCTGTTGTTGATGATGTTTCTCCACCGTTTTTGTCACCACAAGCAGTAAAGGAAAGAAGAAATGCCAAACAAAGAATCAATGTAACAACTTTTTTAAACGTTTTCATTGTTATCTCCTCCGGTTTTTTGTTTTGGAATAACTGTTTTTGCAGAATATGGATTTTTATTCTCCTTTTTGATTTCAGGAGTATTAGAAGCACTTGAAACCCAACACAAAAACGCAGTATAAAGTGCAATTATTGAAACCCATATAATCATTGCTCCAATGAACCACCACATTGAAATATCAAAAACAAAATGAAGTGCTAAAAATATCCATGCGGGAATTGTCCATTCAAGATTGAATATTAAATTAAACCCAAGGGCTATAAAAAATCCACCGTTACTTCTGAATCGTTTTTTCTTTTTCATTTTTACTTAACAATCAGTCTTCCTGTTATTTCACGGTCAAGATTCTGATGATTTGAAAGATATTCATCAAAAATACCACGACAAGATGTTGAAATAACAACAGGATTACCGTTCTCTTTGATTTCGTCAAAAGAAATGTTGAAGAAATCTTCTAAATTATTGAAATGGAACTGCTGAAGTCCAATCTTGTAAACTCTTTCATCATCAAGAGGTTCACCATTAAAATCAAATTTTGTGTATTCGTGAGTTGCACGGTCATATGTAACTCTTAATCCTGATGACAGCTGATAAAATTCACAATGTTCTCCTGCCCAGACCTCGTCACGAACCATATGCTTAATCATTTTCTTAAGCTGCGCACCTGTTACTTTAATCATATAAGCTGCATCATCATAAGGGAAACACTCACAAAGGTCAGAGAAAAGAACAATCGGTCCTAATTCTGTACTACGGACACTGCCTGAACCCAGAAGCATAATATCAAGCCCAAGACTTTCACGCATAATATCGGAGAATAAACCACCAAGGGCAGTTTCCTGTGTACGATTTGGATGAGTAAGCTGTTTTTTAAATCTTGTTACAAGTCGGCTGTATTTTACGTCAGTTTTTGACTTATAGAATTTAAGTGTCTTTTCAAGTGCTTCATCACGAGGACAATGTTCTTCGTTAATTGGAACTGTACTCCAAGTATAACTGTCAATGCAGTTGTTATCTGTATCAATCATAATGTCAAAACGGCCAATCTGGTCTGTACCTGTACCTGCCTGAACAATAACAATATCGTTCACAACAGCAGGTTCGTCAATGAATGTATGAGAATGTCCACCAACGATTACATCGACACCCCAAGCAGGGTCAAGCTGTGCAGCAAGCTTCTTGTCTTCCTCGAAGCCGATATGTGTAAGAAGAACAGTAAAATCAATATCAATTGCGTTGTATGCATTACAGATTTTTCCCACTTCTTCTGCTGCCTCATAAGTATCAACGAAAGTACCAATAATACCCTCATTCTTTGTTTGGGACAAAACCTCTTCAGTAAGGATACCTATAAGGAGAATTTTCATACCGTCAATCTCAATAATCTTATGAGGATTAAAAAGTCTTGCACCATTTGTTTTGATATGTAAATTAGCATTTATTATAGGGAACTTTGCACATTTTTCGATAAAAAGTAAATGAGCAATACCGTAGTCAGTTTCATGGTTACCAAGAGTTACAACATCAGGTGCCAACATATTCATAATTTCGATAGTTGAAAGCCCCTGAAATTCAGAGTCAATAACTGAACCACGGAACATATCACCTGCGATACAATAGAGAGTATTTTTTTCTTCATTTCTCACTTTGTTAACATAGCCTGAAAGCATTGATACGCCACCAACAAGGTTTTCGTCAACCTCTTCTGCAAGAAAGTCACCGTGCATATCGTTTGAGTGTAACAAAGTAAGTTTCTTTAAGTTTTTCATTTTAATCTTCCTTAATATTTTGTTAATTAAGAATATCTGTGCTATTTTTTCATATTCCACTTTAATTATATAAAACATTAAAAGAGAATACATTGTACTTTAGTGCAGAAATTAAAAAAACGACTAGATTTTCACCTGTCGTTTTTCGGAAATCATATTAGCTTAAAGAGTTCGTCTACTATTTCTTTGGCAACAGCCATTTTATAAGCAAAACGTGTTGGTTGAGGTTCAAGGTCAAGATAAAAATCATAAGTCTTATCTTTTGTGCTGAAAGCAAACCAAACTTGTCCCGGTACTGAAGCTTCAGCATTTGCAGGGTCAACATTACCCATCGAGCCCGTTACTCCAACACCGAAATCAGAATTGTATGTTTTACGACAAGCATCAGCCATAGCACATGCAGTTTCTTTTGAATAAACTGAATATTTATCAATAATTTCTTCCGGTACTCCCTGCATTATTTTTGCTTCATTACTATATGTGACAAAAGCACCTTTTATAATTCCTGATGCACCTTCTGTGTCTGTTATAAGTGATGCTATTTGTCCTGATGTACAGCTTTCCATAGTTGTGATTGAAATGTTTTTTTCTCTCAATGCTTCAGTAAGTTTGTGGTAATCATTTCTAATTTCCTGTTCATTGTATATCTTCACGGTAAATCTCGCCTTTTAGAATATTATACCCACCTTATTTCATTGTATCATCGTACTTTAGTGCAGAAACGAAAAACCGTGACAGATTTCTCCGTCACGGTGAATAATAGTTATGTAATTATTTAATAACGATTGAACTCATAATTGCTTCAAAATCAGCCATCGGGAATTCAA
>JAZQUG010000044.1:0-156934 GCA_045631225.1 Candidatus Fimenecus sp. | reverse complement strand
TTCGGAGCCGTCCGTGATAATGTGGATCGAAGGTCACATAAAGGAACAGACAGACGAATTATTTAAGAATTAACGAAAGGACTAAATAATATGAAATCAATCGAAGAGTTACTTGCTATAAAAGAAAAAGCACAGGCTCAGATTGCTGCTCGTGATGCTGATGGTAACGATGGTATCAGAGTTGTTGTAGGTATGGCAACTTGCGGTATAGCAGCGGGTGCTCGTCCTGTTCTTAAGGCTCTTACAGAGGAGCTTGAAAAAAGAAATGTAAGAAATGTAAGTGTTACACAGACAGGTTGTATCGGTATGTGCCAGTACGAGCCTATCGTTGAAGTAATCCAGCCAGGTAAAGAAAAAGTAACTTATGTAAAAATGACTGCTGATAAAGTAGCAAAGGTTGTTAATGACCATATCGTTAACGGTAACCCTGTTGCTGAATACACAGTTAAATAAGGAGGAAACATAATGTATCGTTCACACGTGCTTGTTTGCGGCGGTACCGGTTGTACCTCTTCAAACAGTCAGGCAATTATTGAGACTCTTGAAGCTCAGATTGCTGAAAAAGGACTTAGTGAAGAAATCAAAGTTATCAGAACAGGATGTTTTGGTCTTTGTGCTCTCGGCCCAATTATGATTGTTTATCCTGAAGGAAGCTTCTATTCACAGGTTCAGGTTGAAGATATTCCTGAAATCGTTGAAGAACACCTTCTCAAGGGTAGAATTGTTACAAGACTTCTCTATGATGAGACAGTAACAGAAACAGAAATTAAATCTCTTAACGACACAAACTTCTATGCAAAGCAGGAACGTGTTGCTCTTCGTAACTGTGGTGTTATTGACCCGGAGAATATTGATGAGTACATAGCTTTTGATGGTTATCAGGCTCTTGCTAAGTGTCTTACAGAATACACACCGGAACAGGTTGTTCAGGTAATTAAAGATTCAGGACTTCGTGGTCGTGGCGGCGGCGGATTCCCAACAGGTCTTAAATGGAGTTTTACAGCTGCTAATGCTGCTGACCAGAAATATGTTGTTTGTAATGCTGACGAAGGTGACCCGGGTGCATTCATGGACCGTTCAGTTCTTGAAGGTGACCCACACTGTATCATCGAAGCTATGGCTATCTGTGGTTATGCAACAGGTGCAACAGAAGGTTACGTTTACGTTCGTGCTGAATATCCAATTGCGGTTAACAGACTTCAGATTGCTATTGACCAGGCTCGTGAATATGGTCTTTTAGGTAAGAATATTTTCGATTCAGGTTTCGACTTTGACCTTCATATCCGTCTTGGCGCTGGTGCTTTCGTTTGTGGTGAAGAAACAGCTCTTATGACATCTATCGAAGGTAATCGTGGTGAACCAAGACCTCGTCCTCCATATCCTGCAGTTAAGGGCCTTTTCGGTAAACCAACAACAGAAAATAACGTTGAAACATTTGCTAACGTACCACAGATTATTCTCAAGGGTGCTGAATGGTTCGCATCAATGGGTACAGAAAAATCAAAGGGTACTAAGGTATTTGCTCTCGGCGGTAAGATTAATAACACAGGTCTTGTTGAAGTTCCTATGGGTACTACTCTTCGTGAAGTTATCGACGAAATCGGTGGCGGTATTCCAAATGGTAAGAAGTTCAAGGCTGCTCAGACTGGTGGTCCTTCAGGCGGATGTATTCCTGCTTCTCTTATGGACACACCAATCGACTATGATAACCTTACAGCAATTGGTTGTATGATGGGTTCAGGTGGTCTTATCGTAATGGACGAAGACAACTGTATGGTTGACATTGCTAAGTTCTTCCTTGACTTCACAGTTGATGAATCTTGTGGTAAGTGTACTCCTTGTCGTATCGGTACAAAGAGACTTCGTGAAATGCTCGAAAAGATTACTGATGGTAAAGCAACTCTTAAAGATCTTGATGAACTTGAAGAACTTTGCTATTACATCAAAGAAAACTCACTTTGTGGTCTTGGTCAGACAGCTCCAAACCCTGTTCTTGCAACTCTTAAGTTCTTCCGTGATGAATATATTGCTCACGTTGTTGATAAAACTTGTCCTGCAGGCGTTTGTAAGAAGCTTGTTAAGTATGAAATCGTTGCTGACGCTTGTAAGGGTTGTACACTCTGCGCAAGAAAGTGTCCTGTTGGTGCTATCAGCGGTACAGTTAAGAATCCACACGAAATCGACAGCAACAAGTGTATCAAGTGTGGCGTATGTATCGATTCATGTAAGTTCGGCGCTATTATTAAAAAGTAAGGAGAGTGCAAAATAATGGTAAATATTAAAATTAACAATAAACCTTATTCAGTACCAAAGGGCAGCACTATCCTTGAAGCTGCTCGTTATGCAGGTATTGAAATCCCAACACTTTGCTACCTTAAGGACATTAACCAGATTGGTGCTTGTCGTATCTGTATGGTAGAAGTTAAGGGTGCAAGAAGCCTTGTTGCATCTTGCGTATTCCCGGTAAATGAGGGAATGGAAATCTTTACAAATACAGAAAAGGTAAGACATTCAAGAAAGATGACTCTTGAACTTATCCTTTCAAATCATGATAGAAAATGTCTTTCATGTGTTCGCAGCGGAACTTGTGAACTTCAGAAGCTTTGCAAGGAATTCGGTGTAGATATCGAAGATCGTTTTGACGGTGAAATGGTTCGTTACAACTTCGACGATTCAGCAGCTCACATGGTAAGAGATAACAATAAGTGTATCCTTTGCCGTCGTTGTATCGCAGCTTGTGACCAGCAGGGTATTTCAGTTATCGGTGCTAATGCTCGTGGTTTTGATACTCACGTAAGCTCAGCATTTGATAAGGATCTTGCAGATGTTTCATGTATCTCTTGTGGTCAGTGTATCGTTAACTGTCCAACAGGTGCTATCGTTGAAAAGGATGATACAGATAAGGTTCTTGCAGCAATCAACGACCCTGAAAAGTTCGTTATTGTTCAGACAGCTCCTTCAATCCGTGCAACACTTGGTGAAGCATTCGGTATGCACATCGGTACAAATGTTGAAGGTAAAATGGTTGCAGCACTTCGTCGTCTTGGTTTCGATAAAGTATTCGACACAGACTATGCTGCTGACCTTACAATTATGGAAGAAGCTAATGAACTTATTGAAAGAGTTCAGAATGGTGGAACACTTCCGATGATTACATCATGCTCACCAGGTTGGATTAAGTACTGTGAACACTATTATCCGGAACAGATTCCTCACCTTTCAAGTTGTAAATCACCACAGCAGATGTTCGGTGCAATTATGAAGACATACTACGCTGAAAAGCTTGGAATGGACCCTAAGGATATGGTTGTTGTTGGTATCATGCCTTGTACAGCTAAAAAGTTTGAAACAAAGCGTGATGACCAGAATGCATCTGGTTATCCTGATGTTGATATCGCTCTTACAACAAGAGAACTGGCCCGTATGATTGAAAGTGCAGGTATCTTCTTCAAGCATCTTCCTGATGAAGAATTCGACAATCCATTTGGCGAAAGCACAGGCGCTTCAACAATCTTCGGTGCAACAGGTGGCGTTATGGAAGCTGCTCTTCGTACAGCAGTTGAAAAGCTTACAGGTGAAACACTCGAAGACGTTGACTTTACAGCTGTTCGTGGTATGGAAGGCGTTAAGGAAGCTGAATACGATGTAGCTGGTAAGAAGATTAAGGTTGCAGTAGCTTCTGGTACAAAGAATGCAAAGGTTCTTATGGAACAGATTAAAGCAGGTACAAGCGAATATCTCTTCATCGAGATTATGGGTTGTCCTGGTGGTTGTATCAACGGTGGTGGTCAGCCAATTCAGCACGCTGTTGTTCGTAACTTCGTTGACCTTAAGGCTCGTCGTGCAGAGGCTCTTTACACAGCTGACAGAAATAACGCAGTCAGAAAGTCACACGAAAATGAAGCTATCAAGACTCTTTATACAGAGTTCCTCGGTAAACCGGGTAGCCATAAGGCTCACGATATTCTTCACACATCATATGTGGCAAGAAAGAAATATTAATAATTAGTATATAATTAACAAAAAAGGTCGGAGGGTGCATTAATGTACTCTCCGACTTGTGCGATAAAAGGCAATTTTTTATGAAAAATAGTTCATTTAAAATGACAACGGGGAAACCGTTGAAAAATATACTTGTTTTTGCAATTCCCATAATGCTTTCAGGACTTATTCAACAGTGTTATAATGTTGCGGATACTTATATTGTGGGAAGATATATTTCTGCGAACGCACTTGCAGCAGTTGGCGCTGTCGGACCAATGAGCAGTCTTTTGATGGGACTTGCAATGGGGGTTACAGGTGGTTTTGCTATTCCTATTGCTCAATCATTCGGAGCAGGGGATAAGAAAAAGACAAATCACTATGCAGGTAATGCAATTGCATTGACAATTATAATAAGTCTGACAATAATGTCGTTGTCATTATTTCTTGTTAAACCGATTTTGACTCTTTTGGGTACCCCTGAAGAGATTTTCAGTGATGCTCGTCTTTATGTGAGTATCATTTATGCAGGAGCGATTTTTACTACACTTTATAATGTGTTGGCAAGTATTCTTCGTGCTTTGGGCGACAGTAAAGCTCCGCTTAAATTTTTAACTGTTACAGCGTTTTTAAATGTATTTTTAAATTATTTTACTATTGCGATTTTAGGTATGGGTGTTGATGGTGCTGCTGTTTCAACAGTGCTTTCACAAGTTGTATCCTGTATTCTTTGTGTGATATATATAAGAAGCAGAAAAGAAATGCTTAATATCACATGGGAAGATTTTAGAATTAAGAAAACAACAGCTGTATTGATGCTTAAAATGGGTGTTCCGATGTCATTACAGTTTTCTATAACGGGAATTGGCTCAATGGTGCTTCAAAGTACAATTAATACTTATGGACCAAGTGTTATGGCAGGATTTACTATTGCAAATAAGCCTGAATTGTTAGCCAACATTCCACTTTCTGCAACAGGTGTTGCCTGTGCAACCTTTGCGGGACAGAATTATGGTGCAGGCAGAATGGACAGAGTCCGTGAAGGAGCAAAAAGTGCAATTCTTTTTGCAGGTAGTATGTCCGTTGTAATGTCAGTTATTCTCTATTTCTTTGGTGGAAGAATAGCACAGATTTTCGTGGATGAAGTAAACATAGAAACAATAAATGCAGCACATACTTATTTAAAAGTGATTGCAGTTTTTTATTTTGCACTTGCTGTGTTGTTTGTATTCCGAAATGTATTACAGGGCATAGGCAAAAGTTATGTTTCAATGATTGCAGGTGTTTCAGAACTTGTTGGACGAGTTGTTGCAGCACTGATTCTTTCAAAGGTGTTCGGCTTTTTCGGTGTCTGCCTTGCATCACCGTTTGCATGGATGTTTGCTGATATTCCCTTGTTATTGATTTATTATTTCAAGGTCGTGAAGAGAAAGGAAGAAAAATGTCTAAAAGAATAATTTCGATTTTTCTTATAATTACTGTTTTATTTACTTTAGTATCCTGTGGAGGAATTTTTGAAGAACCTACAACAGAGCCTGTTACAGAAAGTACAACGCAAGTGCCGACGGTTACAGTAACAATTCCCGAAGGATATACTCTTGTCCGTATTTCGTGGCTTCTTGAAGAAAAAGGTCTTTGCACATCAGAGGAGTTTATTGAAGCATGTCAGACATATTATAATTGGCTTGATGTAACTCAATATTCTTTCCTTGATGATTTGCTGAATAAAGAAAATTTGTGTATTGACCTTGAGGGGTATTTCTTTCCTTTGACATATGATATTCCCGAAACGGCAAGTGTTTATGATATCATAAGGACGTTTTTAAATGGCACAAAACAGAAGTTTGACGATACATTTATGATGATGGTAAATGAAAGCGGATATTCATTACACGAAATCCTGACTCTTGCTTCAATTATTGAAAAAGAAGCAAAATTGGATGAACAGAGATATATGATTTCTTCTGTAATTCACAATAGATTAAACGCAGGAATGCAAATTCAATGTGACCCTACAATAAAGTATTGCAATGGTGTTATTAAAGTAATTTATCCTGAACAATACGAGTATTATTCGTCATATTATGACACATATCAGTGTAAAGGCCTTATGGCAGGGCCAATCTGCAGTCCGGGTATGATGTCAATTGATGCTGCATTAGCCCCTGAAGATACAAATTATTTATATTTTATTGTTGGAACAGTTCCACCATATGAGGCGAAGTATTCTGAAACCTTCAGTGAGCATAAAGCCTTTTGGAATGCAAATAAAGACAGATTTACAGGAAATTAATAAAATAAAAAAGTCCTTACTTTTTAGGTAAGGACTTAATTTTTGCCGTTCTTTAGAATATATTATGTATTATGGAATAGAAAAATTCCGAATCAGGATAAACGGTAACAGATGGTATTCCGAATCCTGTAAAAGCAAGAAGAAAACCCGAAATAATTGCAAGTATGTAAGCTACAATTCCTACAATAAAGCCGATAAGAGAAAGTTTACCGTAAGCCTTTGCGCTTACAGGCTTTTCATTCATATTTACAAGATAGAGAATCAGACCGAGAACAGGAATGAAGAAACACAATACTTTAAGAATCGGTGATGGATTATCGTCAACTCTCGGTTTGTTGAACACGTCTGTAAACTGAATACCGCATTTAACGCAGATGACAGCTCTTGGGTCACAATGATTACCACAGTTAGGGCAGATTTTGAATTGAGCATTATATGCATTGTAATTAGTATAGTTATTTTGTGGTGGAACATTGTTATAAACAGGCTGTTCTTGCTGTGCTTCAACAAGGTCAGAACCACAATTTGTACATTTTATCATCAAATTATCTTCAAATACAGATGAACAGTTAGGACATCTTTTCATATTATCACCCTATTAAATAGATTATATATAAATTGTATATTTTATTTAGAATAATGTCAATAGATAATATGTTAACAAAATAAAACAAGGACCTACCCTTGCGGATAGGTCCCATTTTAATATGAAAACTTTTAATTAGTCTTCTTTTGGAGCATAGAGAGCCTGAAGACGAGTAAGGTGTTCATATCTTTCTTTTGCTGTTTCCTCAGCTTTTGCGAAGAGAGCTTCTGCTCTTTCTGGGAATGCACGAGAAAGTGATGAGTAACGTGCTTCGTTCATAAGGAAGTCACGGTAGCTTGCCTTAGCTTCTTTGCTATCAATTGTGAATGGATTCTTGCCCTGTGCTTTGAGAGCTGGGTTGTAACGGAACATGTTCCAGTAACCACAGTCAACAGCCTTCTTCATTTCAGCCTGACAGTTAATCATACCGCCCTTGATTGAGTGCATTTCACAAGGAGCGTAAGCGATGATGATTGAAGGACCGTTGTATGCTTCAGCTTCTGTGATAGCCTTAATTGTCTGGTTGTTGTCAGCACCCATAGCAATCTGTGCTACGTAAACATAACCGTAGCTCATTGCGATTTCAGCAAGGCTCTTCTTAGCGATGCCCTTACCTGCAGCAGCGAACTGTGCAACCTGACCGATGTTAGAAGCCTTAGAAGCCTGACCACCTGTATTTGAGTAAACTTCAGTATCAAATACCATGATGTTTACGTCTTCACCAGCAGCGAGAACGTGGTCAACACCACCGAAACCGATGTCGTATGCCCAACCGTCACCACCGAAAATCCATACAGATTTCTTTGAAAGGTATTCTTTATTTTCAAGGATATCTTTCTTAGCTTCACAATCACAATCGAAGCCTTCAAGAGCAGCAACGAGAGCGTTTGTAGCAGCTGTGTTCTTTGAACCATCTTCAAGAGTTGCAAGGTATTCGTTAGCAGCTTCAACTACGTTTGCAGGAGCATTGCAGTTAGCTACGATTGATTCAACCTTAGCGATAAGACGATTTCTGATTGCTTTCTGACCAAGGTACATACCGTAACCGTGTTCAGCATTATCTTCAAAGAGTGAGTTTGCCCATGCAGGACCGTGACCATCTTTGTTTGTTGTGTATGGAGATGTAGCAGCAGGACCACCCCAGATTGATGAACAACCTGTAGCATTTGAAATGTACATTCTGTCACCATAGAGCTGTGTGATAAGTCTTGCATAAGCTGTTTCAGCACAACCTGCACATGAGCCTGAGAACTCGAGAAGTGGAGTCTTGTACTGGCTACCGATAACTGTGTTATCAGCAACATCTTCCTTAACAGTTACATTTTCAACCATGTAACCGAATGCTTCCTGCTTGTAGTCCTGACTCTCACGAGAAACCATCTTAAGTGAGTTTGTAGGACAAACGCCAACGCAAACTCCACAACCCATACAGTCAAGAGGAGAAACAGCAAGTGAGTACTTGTAAACGCCCTTGCCCTTACCAGCCCTCTTGTCAACTATCTGAGCACATTCAGGAGCATTTGCAGCTTCTTCTTCTGTAAGAAGGTATGGACGGATTGTAGCGTGAGGACATACATATGAACACTTGTTACACTGTGCACAAGTTGAAGCTTCCCATTCAGGAACCATAACAGCAACGCCACGCTTTTCGTAAGCAGCAGCACCCTGTTCGAACTGACCGTCAACGTGGTCCATAAACTTAGAAACAGGAATTGAGTCACCATCCATCTTGCCTACTGGAAGCATGATGTTGTCAACCATCTTAACGAGCTTTTCAGCACCCTTAGAAGCAACTGCTTCTGTTGCGTCAACTGCATTTGCCCAGTCAGCTGGAACGTCAATCTTAACGTATGCACCGAAACCAGCGTCGATAGCCTTATGGTTCATGTCAACGATATCCTGACCCTTCTTAAGGAACTTCATAGCAGCCTGTTTCATATAACCGATTGCTTCGTCCTTAGGAAGAACGTTTGCAAGAGCAAAGAATGAAGCCTGAAGGATTGTGTTTGTACGCTTACCAAGACCGATTTCAGCAGCAAGGTCGATAGCGTTAACTGTGTAAAGCTGAATGTTGTTTTCAGCAATATATTTCTTTGTTTCGGCGTTAAGCTTAGCATTAAGTTCGTCAGCACTCCACTGGCAGTTGATAAGGAATACACCGCCTGGCTTAACGTCCTGAACCATCTTAAAGCCTTTTTCAACATAAGATGGGTTGTGACAAGCTACGAAGTCAGCCTTGTTGATGTAGTATGGGCTCTTGATTGGGCTGTCGCCGAAACGAAGGTGAGAAATTGTGATACCACCTGTTTTCTTTGAGTCATACTGGAAGTAAGCCTGAACATACTTATCTGTATGGTCACCGATAATCTTGATAGAGTCTTTGTTAGCACCAACAGTACCGTCACCGCCAAGACCCCAGAATTTACATTCGATTGTACCTTCTGCAGCTGTATTTGGAGCTGGTTTCTCTTCAAGAGAAAGGTGTGTAACGTCGTCGTGGATACCAAGAGTAAACTGACGAGCTGGTGTTTCAGCATTAAGGTGTTCGTAAACTGCAAAGATGCTTGATGGAGGTGTGTCTTTTGAACCAAGACCGTAACGACCGCCACAAACCTTAGCTGTTCTACCCATTTCGTTAAGAGCAGCGATTACATCAAGGAAGAGAGGTTCACCGATTGAACCAGGTTCCTTTGTTCTGTCAAGAACAGCAATCTTCTTAGCTGTTTCTGGGATAGCTTCAACAAAAGCTTTTGCTGAGAATGGTCTGTAAAGACGAACTTTAACGAGACCAACTTTTTCACCCTTAGCTGTAAGGTAATCGATAACTTCTTCAGCAACGTCACAGATTGAACCCATTGCTACGATAACTCTTTCTGCATCAGGAGCACCATAGTAGTTGAAGAGCTTGTAGTCTGTACCGAGCTTTTCGTTAACCTTATTCATATACTTCTCAACAATAGCAGGAGCATCATTGTAATATGAGTTACAAGCTTCTCTGTGCTGGAAGAAAATGTCACCGTTTTCGTGAGAACCACGAGTTGCAGGTCTTTCTGGATTAAGAGCATGCTTTCTGAATGCCTTAACAGCATCCATGTTGCACATTTCTTTAAGGTCTTCATAATCCCAGATATCGATTTTCTGGATTTCGTGAGATGTACGGAAACCATCAAAGAAGTTGAGGAATGGAACACGGCTTTCGATTGTTGCAAGGTGAGCAACAGCGCCAAGGTCCATAACTTCCTGTGTATTTGTTTCAGCGAGCATTGCGAAACCTGTCTGACGACAAGCGTAAACGTCTGAATGGTCACCGAAGATGTTAAGAGCGTGTGAAGCTACGCAACGAGCTGATACGTGGAAAACTGAAGGAAGGAGCTCACCAGCGATTTTGTACATGTTAGGAATCATAAGAAGAAGACCCTGAGACGCTGTATAAGTTGTTGTGAGAGCACCTGCTGCAAGAGAACCGTGAACAGTACCTGCTGCACCTGCTTCTGACTGCATTTCAGCAACCTTAACCTGTGTGCCGAAAATGTTCTTTCTTCCCTGTGCAGACCACTGGTCAACGTAGTCAGCCATAGGTGAAGATGGAGTGATTGGGTAAATACCAGCTACTTCTGTAAACGCATAAGAAACGTGAGCAGCAGCAGTATTACCGTCCATAGTTTTCTTTTGTCTAACTATGGGTGTCTTTTTATCTGCCATTTGTATTTCCTCCTTAATGGAATTAAGTATTAATTTAGTATGCACTTTCATACATCATAAATCATAACACTTTTGTCGCAAAAAGTAAATAGATTTGACTTTAAAAAATCATGAACTTTAATAAATTTTCAGCCAATTTTTATAAGATTTAGAAGCCTATACTTTAAATAGCGGATTAGCTAATTTCTGCTATACTTGACGAAATACATATTTTGTTATAAAATACATACTGATATTTTATTGAATATCGAAACTATATTTTTCATAAGGATGGTTAAGTCACATGGACACAGACCCAGGGAGTATTATTATAAAGATAGTAACCCTATTTGCGTTGATTTTTGTCAATGCATTCTTTTCAATGTCAGAAATGGCAATCGTTACCCTTAACGACAATAAAATCGACAAGATGGCTGAGCAGGGTAACAAAAAAGCGAAACAAATTAAAAAACTTACAGAAAATACAAGTTCATTCCTTTCTACAATTCAGATTGGTGTTACTTTGGCAGGGTTCTTGACATCTGCTACTGCTGCACAGTCTTTTGCAGAAATGCTCTCGAATGCAATTGAAAAAACACCTGTTGTAGATATAATTCCTGTTGGTATTATCAGCGGATTTTCAACAGTTGTAATCACGTTGATTATGTCATATTTTTCACTTGTGTTTGGCGAACTTGTACCAAAAAAAATCGCTATGAGCAAGCCTGAAAAAATGGCTTTTATGGCAGCACCGATTCTTGTTTTTGTAGCTAAAGTTACAAAACCTGTTGTTAAATTCCTTGCTCTTTCAACCAATGGCGTTTTGAGACTTATAGGAATTGACCCACACGCTGACGAAGAAGTTGTTACTGAAGAAGAAATCCGTATGATGGTTGACGTTGGCGGTGAAAAAGGTGTTATTGAAGACACTCAGATTGAAATGATTAACAACATTTTTGAGTTTGACGATATTGATGTTGCTGATATTATGACTCATCGTACGGATATGGTATGTATTGATGTTGAGGAGTCACTTCACGAAGCTGTCAAGCTTTCAATCGAAAATGGGTTTTCAAGAATTCCTGTATACGAGGAAGACCCTGACGATATTATCGGTGTACTGTATATTAAGGATTTCCTTAAATATGTTGGTACAAGTCTTCCTAAGACAAAGACTATCAAGGATATGATGCGACCTGCATATTATGTACCTGAAACAAAGCGTTGTGGTGAGCTCTTTACTGAAATGACAGAAAAAAGAGTTCAGATGGCAGTTGTTGTTGATGAATATGGTGGTACAGCAGGTATCGTTACTCTTGAAGATTTGCTTGAATCCATTGTTGGTAACATTCAGGACGAATATGACCAGGAAGATGAAGAAATCTCAATCATTAATGACACAACTTTTGAGGTTGACGGTATTACTGATATTGAGGAAGTTGAAGAATATACAGGTAAAAAATTCCCTGAAGGTGATTATGACACAATCGGTGGATACATTATAAGCGTTCTTGGTTTCCTGCCAAAAGATGGTGAAATGAACGAAGTAACATTTGAAAATGTGAAATTCACAGTTCTTAATGTTGAAGAACGAAGAATAGGTAAGGTTAAGATTGAAATTCTTCCTGAAGAGAAAAAGGAAGAAACAGAAGAACGAAGATTCTTTAAACGAAACGAAGAATAAAATGTAGGGCGGGGGCTTGCTCCCGCCGAATTATTTTGTAATAACGCGTAGTGGCGGGCTTCCACGCCTGCTTTGCTCCCTCTGAGAGGGAGCTGTCACCGTAAGATGACTGAGGGAGTGGCATTATGCAGAAAATTAATTATCAAAAACAACTTGATAAAATTATCGGGAAATTAGGAGATAAAGTGCCATCACTTCTTCTTCATTCTTGTTGTGCGCCTTGCAGCAGTTATTGTATTGAGTATTTGTCACAGCATTTCAGCATCACGGTGTTTTATTATAATCCCAATATTTATCCCGAAACTGAATATGAAAAGCGTAAAACAGAGCAGAAAAGACTAATCAGTGAAATGGATACAAAATACCCTGTTGAATTTCTCGATTGTGACTTCGAATGTGAAAAGTTTTACGAAATGGCAAAGGGTTTGGAAGATTGTCGTGAATGTGGCGAAAGATGTTTTAAATGTTATCGTTTAAGACTTGAAAAAACAGTTATTGAGGCAATGAAGAATGGTTTTGATTATTTCACAACAACGCTTACAATCAGTCCACTTAAAAATGCTGAAAAAATCAACGAAATCGGCAATGAGTTAAGTGAAAAATATGATGTGAAATTTTTACCATCAGACTTTAAGAAACGAGAGGGATATAAACGCTCAATAGAGTTAAGTAAAGCGTTTAACCTTTACAGACAAAATTATTGTGGTTGCGTATTTTCACAAAATGAGCAAAAAAATAAGGACATCGATTGATGTCCTTTTGTTTTATTCAAAAATATCAACTGCACCTCTGCCTTCTGTTACCTTTGCAACATAAGCAGCTACTTTTTTGTGTTCAGGATGAACCTTGTATTTCTCAAGTTCTTCCTCATTTTCAGTTTCAACAACTAAAAGTGCATCGAAATTTCTCTCGCATTCTACTTGATTTTTAAGGAATGTGAGTTTTTTTATGTGTGAAATCATAGGAGGGAGAGCTTCAAGACCGTTTTTAACGATTTCAATGTTTTCGTCTTTTGTCTTTCCTTCTGCATCCTTAAATTTCCACATTACAATATGTTTAAGCATAATATTTTCTTCCAATCTTGTTTGATTATTTGTAGGGGACGACGACTCGGCGTCCCGTGAGTTTTAATGATGTTTGTTGCGGACTGTCGAGGTCACCAGTCCCTACAAGATTACTTGATTCCAAACAGTACTCTTGCATTCCTATCTGTTAAATCAAGAACTTCTTGTGCAGAACAGCCTCGGAGTTCTGCAATTTTTTCTGCAGTATATGGAATGTGTAAAGAATCGCATCTTTTTCCACGGAAAGGCACGGGAGTCATATATGGTGCATCGGTTTCGATTAAAAGCCTGTCATCAGGCACATATTTTGCAACTTCACAAGGCTTAACAGCATTTTTAAATGTAACTGCACCACCAAGACCGATATACATACCGAGTTTTATGATTTCCTTTGCCATTTCCACACTGCCTGAAAAACAATGGAGAACACCTTTTGGTTTGTATTTTTTCAGTATATTCAGTGTGTCTTCGTGAGATTCTCTGTCGTGGAAAATAATTGGTAAATCCAATTCGTTTGCTAATTGAATCTGCTTTTCAAGGAGAATCAGCTGATTTTCACGACTTTCCTTTTCGTAATGATAGTCAAGTCCGATTTCACCGATTGCAACACATTTTTCGTCCTGTGCTAACTCTTTTATTTTTCCCAAAGCCTTGTCTGTGTATTTGTCGTTATCAAGTGGGTGAAATCCCACTGCTGAATACACAAAATCGTATTTGTGAGAAAGTTCAACTGCAAATTCTGATGTTTCTATGTTTACACCACAACACACAACACCTGAAACACCTTTTTCTTTAAAAGAAACGAGCAGTTCGTTTCTGTCGTGATTAAACTGCTCGTCATCATAGTGTGCGTGTGAATCAAAAATGTTGTGATACATTATCTTATTCTCGCTCCGTTTGGCATATCTTTGTCAACAAAAATAACCTTTGCATCTTCCTCTGTAATATCAGCAGCAAGAATCATACCACAGCTTTCAACACCACAAAGAACTGCAGGCTTAAGGTTTGCAACAACAATAACCTTCTTGCCAATAAGGTCTTCCGGCTTGTACCATTTTGCAATACCGCTTGCAACGATTCTGTCAGTGCCTGTGCCGTCATCAAGAGTGAGTTTAAGAAGCTTTTTAGCCTTTTTGATCGGCTCACAATTCTTAACTTCAGCAACACGGAGTTCAACCTTCATAAAGTCAGGGAATTCGATTGGTGCAAGTCCCTCGATTTTTGGTGCAGGAGCATTTGCCTTTTCTTCGGCTTCCTTTTTAGCCTGAAGTTCAGCAATAAGCTTTTCGCCATCAATTCTTGAGAAGAGAGGAGTAGCAGTACTAACTGTAATACCTGCTTCTATTCCGCCCCATTCCTGAATACTTTCATATGTTGCGACAGGAACGTTTAATTGCTCTGCAATCTTAACAGCAGTTTCAGGCATAATAGGGGAAATGAGTGCTGAAAGAACACGGATACCTTCAAGAAGATTGTAAAGAACTGTACCGAGCTTTTCTTTTGATGCTTCATCCTTTGCCAATGCCCAAGGCATTGTTTCGTCAATGTACTTGTTACAACGACGTGCAAAATTGATTACACATTCAACAGCGTCACTCATCTTGTATTCTGAAATGTATTTTTCAAAGCCTTGAAGCGCTTTCTTTGCACAATCTTTAAGGTCATCATCAAATTCAGTAGGACAAGTAGGAGCCTGTACAACACCATCGAAATACTTGTTCTGCATTGCGATAGTTCTGTTTACAAGATTACCAAGAGTGTTTGCAAGGTCTGTATTGAAACGGTCAATCATTGCTTCGTAAGTGATTGAACCATCGTGAGCGTGAGGCATTTCTGAAAGAAGATAGTAACGAACTGCATCAACACCAAAAATCTCAGTAAGGTCATCAGCGTAAATAACATTACCACGAGATTTACTCATTTTGTCTTCACCGAAAAGAAGCCAAGGATGACCATAAACCTGTTTTGGAAGTGGTTCACCAAGTGCCATAAGCATAATTGGCCAGTAAATAGTATGGAATCTTACAATATCCTTACCGATAATATGAACATCAGCAGGCCAGTACTTCTTATAGTTGTCACCACTGCCGTCAGGGTCATAACCTAATGCAGTAATATAGTTTGAAAGTGCATCAATCCAAACATAGATAACGTGCTTGTCATCAAATGAAACAGGAACACCCCATTTGAATGATGAACGTGATACACACAAATCCTGAAGTCCCGGTTTGATGAAGTTGTTAAGCATTTCTTTTTTACGAGCTTCAGGGTAAATGAAGTTTTCGTTGTTTTCAATGAATTCTCCAAGCTGTTTCTGATATTTTGAGAGTTTAAGGAAATATGTTTCTTCCTTTTCTTTGTGGACATCTCTGCCACAGTCAGGACATTTGCCGTCAACTAATTGGCTTTCGGTCCAGAATGACTCACAAGGAGTACAGTAAAGACCCTCATATTCACTCTTATAAATATCGCCCTGGTCATAGAGCTTTTTGAAAATTTTCTGAACAGTTTTTTCGTGATAATCGTCAGTTGTACGAATGAAATGATCATAAGTTGTGTTGAGTAAATCGCAGATGCCCTTGATTTCACCTGCAACCTTATCAACATATTCTTTAGGACTTACACCGGCGTCCTTTGCATATTCTTCGATTTTTTGACCGTGTTCGTCAGTACCTGTCAGAAAGAAAACATCATAGCCTTGCATTCGCTTGAACCTCGCAATGGCATCGGTTAACACGATTTCATAGCTGTTACCGATATGAGGTTTGCGTGATGTGTACGCAATGGCTGTTGTGATGTAAAACTTTGGCTTTTCACACATAGAAAACGCCCCTTTCTGAAAAATTTTGCAACATAAAATATTTTTGTCGCATATATTATAGTATTATACTATCCCTTACCAACATTTTCAAGAAGTTTATAGAAAAATCATAAAAATAAGCCTTTAAAAAACTTTTTTCAAAAAAATTAAAAAAAGTTTAAAAAAAGTGTTGACAAATCTTTTTTTATGTGTTATCTTATATGAGCCGCTGAAACACAGCAGCAAAAGATGTGGGAGCATAGCTCAGCTGGGAGAGCATCTGCCTTACAAGCAGAGGGTCACAGGTTCGAGCCCTGTTGTTCCCACCAAATGGCCCGGTAGTTCAGTTGGTTAGAACGCTAGCCTGTCACGCTAGAGGTCGACGGTTCGAGCCCGTTCCGGGTCGCCATTTTTTGCCTCTGTAGCTCAGTTGGTAGAGCAGGGGACTGAAAATCCCCGTGTCATTGGTTCGATTCCGATCGGAGGCACCAATTTTATGCGGATGTAGCTCATCTGGTAGAGCGCCACCTTGCCAAGGTGGAGGTAGCGAGTTCGAGCCTCGTCATCCGCTCCATAAAAACAGGACACAGAATTCTCCCAGTTTCTTGTGTCCTATTTTTTTCAAAAACGAATATGGCGACATAGCCAAGTGGTAAGGCACGAGTCTGCAAAACTCTGATGCATCGGTTCAAATCCGATTGTCGCCTCCAAAAAATTCCGTTCACGAAAGTGGGCGGAATTTTTACTTATTCACTATTAACTATTCACTCTTCACTAAAAAGAACTGAACGGAATTTCAGTGAATAAGTAAGAGTGAATAGTGAAGAGGTAAGGTTGCCCATCGGGCAAAGGGGTTGACTTTAGCACGATTGTAATTTTATGTTAGTTGTGATATAATCATTCCGACAAATTTGAATTTAACGGAGATTAGATATGCTTGAAAAAATGGCTGATTTCTTTGAAAACAGATTAGATGGATACGATAAACATATGTTGACCAACATAGAATCCGCAGATGAATTTTATCCATATACGGCAAAGCAGTTGCCGACTACCGAGAAATGCCATATACTTGATTTGGGATGTGGTACAGGATTGGAGTTAGAAGAATACTTTCTGCTCAATCCATCTGCAAGGATAATGGGTATTGACTTATCACAAGGAATGCTGTCAGCACTCAAAAAGAAATTTGCTGACAAATACATTACTTTAGTTTGCAGTTCGTATTTTGATGTACCTTTTGGTGTATGCTCATTTGATAGTGCAGTATCGGTGGAGAGTTTGCACCATTTTACAAAGGAAGAAAAAGTCCCTTTATATACAAAACTGCATAGAGCATTAAAAGACGGTGGATATTTTGTACTGACAGACTACTTCTCTTTGTCTGACGAAGAAGAACAGATGCACCGACAAAACTTGATTGCATTGAAAGCAGAGCAAGGAATTGATGCTGATGAGTTTTACCATTACGACACCCCTCTTACAGTAAAACACGAAACAGAAGCGCTTATGGAAGCAGGATTTTCTTCTGTCCTGGTGCTGAAAAATTGGGGAGCGACCTATATCATAAAAGCAGTTAAGTAAATTCCAATTTGTTTAACATTTTAACTTTTGACAAAAACAAGTTGTAAGCACAAAAGAAAAACCATCCAATCGGATGGTTTTTACTTTTTAGTTGGTTTTAAAACTTCCTCACAAAGCTACATCTTTTGCAAAGTTCTTCACAAGCGTTTCGATTTGAAAATCCGTTATAGATGTTTTGTGCTTTTTCGGAGTTGATGATTTCTTCTAATTCTTTTTCAAAAATATTTCCAAGGTTTATTTCACCGTTGTTGTCAAGGCAACAGGGGACAACTGTTCCGTCGGCTAAAATGCCAATCTGGTCACGAAGTCCATAACAAAATACGTTTTCATTTATATTTTCACTTTCAAGTGTTGGCCAATCGAATTTATCTCCGTAGTGAATATAGACTCTGTTTCCTATTCGTATGCCGTTTCTTTCTTCGACCCAAGGCTCAGGAAAGTAATTTTTAAGCTTTGCTAAAATATCAGCATTCAACCTGTCTTTTCCACCGTTGTTCCAAAGGCGCAGAACAACGAGTTTTTTATTTTCAGCTGATTTTGCATACTCAAAACAGTTGTTTAAATATTCATCAAGTGAAATTTTATTTTCATTGGCTTCAAATGAATGGAGTGAAATAACAGTTTTATAATGTGATTTGGAATTTAACAGTATATATTTATTTTTACTTAAAAGAGTACCGTTTGTTATGATGATAACCATGAATTTCATTTCTTCTGCAATTTTCAAAAAGGCTTCAAAGTCAGGGTGACAAAGTGGCTCGCCAAGAAGATGAAAATATATAAAATCTGTGTAGCCTTTAATTTTTGTAAGAATTGTTCTGAACTCGTCAATATTCATTCTCTTTGGCTTTCGTGTAGTACCGGGACAGAACGAGCATTTTAAATTACAGATGTTTGAAATTTCTACGTAAACTTTTGCAAACCTTGTCATTTTCATCACCGAAAAGATTATACCATAAATCGGACAGATAATAAATAATTATTATTGAAAGAATTTTTTATATGTGTTAATATTTTCTTGGGTGATATTTATGAAGCTTATTGTTTGTCTTGATGACAATAACGGTATGATGTTTAATAAGCGTCGTCAGAGTCGTGACAGAGTGCTTGTTGAGAATGTTCTTGAGTTTTGTAAAGGTGAAAAACTTTACACAAATGAATATTCAGCTAAGCTCTTTCCTGAAAATACAGTAGAAATGTTTGAAAGCATTGATAATATTGAAGAAGGATATTGCTTTGCAGAGAATTTTACTGTAAATGAAGAATATGTTGAGGAAATAATTGTATATAAATGGAACAGATTATATCCTGCTGACACATATTTTAATATTGAACCTGAGAAATGGAATTTGGTTGAAACTGTTGAATTTGAGGGTTCATCCCACGAAAAAATAACAAGAGAAAGATATGTGAGGTAAATTATGAATAAAAAAATCTTGTCATTAATATGTATATTGATTGTTTTGGTGCTTGCATTCGGCAAATTCGGTGGTTCACTTTTTAATGGTGATATTTTCCCTGAAATTGATGATGTTATAACAGATTCAACTACAACAGGAACAAAAATATCTCTTGATGATATTCCTGAGTTTTCAGGAAGTCCTTATGTGGCAATTAATGATAATCAACCCTCATTCACAGAAGATGATTATACAACAGAAGGCTTTGAAGAATATGCAAAGCTTGATTATTTAGGACGTTGTGGTGTTACATTTGCTTGTGTCGGTCAGGAAACAATGCCAACTGAAAAAAGAGGCGATATCGGTATGGTTAAGCCTACAGGCTGGGTAACATCAAAATATGATTTCGTTGACGGAAGATATCTTTACAATCGTTGTCACCTTATCGGTCATCAGCTTACAGGTGAAAACGCAAACACAAGCAATTTGATTACAGGTACACGTTATATGAATACACAAGGCATGTTGCCTTTTGAAAATATGATTGCGGACTATGTAAAGGAAACTGACAACCACGTGATTTATCGTGTAACACCGATTTTTGAGGGAGAAAATCTTGTTGCAAACGGAGTGCAGATGGAGGCTTGGTCGGTTGAGGATGACGGCGACGGAATCTGCTTTAATGTTTATTGCTACAATGTTCAGCCGGGTGTAGTGATTGACTATGCAACAGGCGAAAACAGGCTCGATGAGGATTATGCAAACGAGCAGAGTAATGGTAAAACCGATTCATCACAATATGTACTTAATACATCTTCAAAGAAAATACATAAACCTGATTGTTCAGGGGCTACAAATATGAACGAAAAAAATAAACAGATTGTTAAAGGAAAAGATGTTAAATATTATCTTCAGCAGGGATACGAATACTGCGGAGTTTGTAACAAATAAAATGTAAGGAGCATTTACCAGTTCGGTAGATGCTCCTTTAATTATGTTATTTATTTGTTTTTTTAAGAAAACAATTTGTTACAAATGAGATTTCCTTTGCTCTGTTTTCTATGCACTGGTGTCCGCCACCGAGTACATTGTATGTTGTGGCACCTGGGAATGCTGAATTCATCTGGTCTTTCATCTGACCAACGAGAATCAAGTCGCCTGTTGCCTGAACTAAAAGAACAGGACATTTGATTTTATCTGCATTTTCCAAATCTGTCGGTCTGACATTGTACATCATTTCACACATTCCTGCACCGAAACCGTCATACTGAACTGCATCCGTAACTCCGTTTACATCGTAATCCTTTGAAAATCCGCAATCAAGAGTTGCCATGAAAATAACCATTTTAACGAGGGGGTCAATTTCTGTACCATATTTGAAGAAAGCATTCATGGTGCCTTTCATAAGGTCAGACTGAACAAGGTCTTTCATTTCTTCAGGAAACTCGCTCTGTGGAGCAGGGCAGTATAGAAGAAGTGATTTAACAGGATTTTCGATTGCAATGTTAACTGCAACGCCACCACCCATTGAATGACCTGCAAGAATCCACTCATTCATAGGAGCGATACTTTTCATAAGCTCTGTAATAAGAGTTTCACGGTCAACAATCTTCATTTCGGCAGTTTCCCTTGTACTGTAACCGAAGTTCGGGAGGTCAGCGAGGACACATTCGTAACCCTTTTTAGACATTTCTGTTGCCATATTACGCCATGCATAGGTTGAACACATAAACCCGTGGAGCATCATGATTCTGCCCTTTTGCTCACCTTGTGCCGGAATAACTCTGTAATGAATGTCGTAATCACCATATGTAAAATACTGACTTTCCTCATATGGTTTGTAGTTTGTATCAGCACCAAATGCTGTTACGGAAAATGCTGTGAACAAAATTACACATGCACATAAAATACTGATAAATTTTTTCATTTTAACACTATCCTTTATTCAGCAACTTGTGCTGGTTCTTCTTCAATTGATGCTCTGCGTTCTGCAAGTTCTTTTTCAACCTGTGCCTTCTGTTCAGGAGAGTATCTGATGAAGAGAAGAGGAATAATGTAAAGAAGCGCTGCAACTGCAGGAGAAAGCATTACAAGTGGCCAAATCCATGTTTCAAATGCTTCGCTCTGAGTTCCGAGATATACAGCACCCGGAGTATCTTCAACTGCAACATAACCGAGGAGGCTGAGTGCAAGTGTACCGAGAGCACCTGTGATACCGCTCGAAATCTTTGTAAAGAATGTCTGCATAGCGAATGTAACGCCCTCTGTACGTTTTCCTGTTTTCCATTCCATATAGTCAACACTATCGCAGAAGAGCGAAGTCTGAGCAATACTTGTAGCACCGCCGGGGAATGAACAAAGAGCAAGAATAACGATAGTCCAGATAATGTTTTCACCTTCAAATCCGATAGCCCATGCAACAATTCTGCCAACCAATGTACATACCTGAATGAAAATAAGAAGATTTCTGTAGCCCTTGAATTTGTGCTTGAGCTTATCAGCCATAAGCATACCAAAGAATGAAAGAGGAGAAGTAAGAGTACCGAAAATTGTGTTGAGGGTCAAAGGCCCGAGAACATAGCCGAAAACAGAAATTTCAGGCATCTTATACTTGAAGAAATAAGTCATAAGACTTGCACCGAAGCCGAATGAACCTAAAAGATTTGAAAGTGTTACAAGCATAAGCATCTTGTTTTGGAAAAGAAGCTTGAAGCACTCAAAAATAGATGTCTGCTGTTTGTCAGGTTCAACAAGACGAACTCTTTCTTGTGCCTTATAGCATTTTGCACTGAGCAATGCACCACCAAGACCGAAAATGATTGTGAACAAAAGGGTCATAAGTGACAATGAATTGCCGGAGATTTTTGCAATATTCTCCATAGCCATAGGGATAAATCCGCTGGCAATACCGAAGAAGATTGAGCCAACCGAACGAGCTAACTGAACGAATTTGTCACGTTCATTTGAATCAGGAGTAACAACGGCAGTCATACCCCAGATTGCCACGTCCTGCATTGTGTATGTAATATCCCAACAGAGATACATAATTACAAAGTAGCCCAGACGAAGCCAAAGAAGGTCATCATCAGTTGAAAAAACAAAGAAAATAAGAACTGTAAAAATACCTACCGGTACAGGTGTATTTTTAAGCAACGGACGAAGTTTTTCACCAGTCTTGAAACGATGACGGTCAACAATAGAACCGATAATAGGGTCATTGATTCCGTCCCAGATTTTCATAATCATCAGAAGCACGGTTACATAAGCGGCAGGGAACATGGCAATATCTGTCAAAAAGTACTGGAAGAATCCTGTACCGATAAAACAGTAAACAATGTTCTGTCCTGCAAGACCCGCCATAAAGTTGAGTTTTTCTTTTTTGCTGATGTAATTCAAAATTTTCCACTCCCTTTTTTATTTATAGGAATATAATACTATATATATAATACAAAATCAATAAAAACTGAAATTTTTGTTCTTTGGATAATTTAAACAGTTTATTTCGTAAATTTTACCAACTTGTAACAATATTGTTAATCTTTTTTAAGTTGTATGCTTTTTTGTTGACAACCGACAGAAACTTATATATAATTCAAATGTGGTAGTGTGTGTTTAATTGACACATTATAACAAATATGTGCCATATAATGGTTTGAGAGGAGTCTTATGAACTGGAGAAAAGAATATAGTGAAAAATTAGTCAAAGCAGAAGAAGCAATCAGAAGTATTCACGACAATGACAAGGTTGTTATGGCTTTCGGCTGTAGTGAACCAAGATGTATTGTTCGTGCTATGCGTGAAAATTACAAAAATTACAACAATGTTGAAGTTATAAATATGCTCCTTTTAGGAGAGACACCTTGGGTTGATGAGGAAGTGAGAGGTCATTTCAGATACAATTCACTTTTTGCTTCCGGAACAAACCGTAAGGCTATTGCAGCAGGTGTTGCTGATTATACATCATGTTATCTTTCAGAAATCCCTGCACTTTTAAGAGATTATCTTAAGCCTCGTGTTACTGTTATGTCTGTAACACCACCTGATGAAGAGGGTTATGTGTCACTTGGTGCAAACTGTGACTATATCGAAACAACACTCGCTCATTGTGAGGTTAAGATAGCTCAGGTTAATAAATATGTTCCTTATACATACGGTGCTGCGAGAAAGCATATTTCGGAATTCACATTTTTCGTAGAATGTGACGAGCCGATTCCTGAAGTACCGGCACCACCGCTTACAGAGGTTGAGGTTCAAATCGGTAAGCACTGCGCATCACTTATCAATGACGGTGACTGTATTCAGTTGGGTATCGGTGGTATTCCTAATGCTATCTGTGAGGAGTTAAAGGACAAAAAGGATTTAGGACTTCATTCTGAAATGGTTGGTGACGGTGTTGTTGACCTGATTTCGAGTGGTGTTATAAATAACTCAAAGAAGAATATCGATAATGGCAAGACTATTTTAGGCTTTGCTTTTGGTACAAGAAAGCTTTTTGACTATCTTGACGGAAATCCTGATGTTGAAATGGTGCCTATGGATTATGTAAACAATCCTGTTGTTATTTCACAGAATGATAATGTTGTTTCTGTCAATTCCTGTTTACAGGTTGACCTTATGGGACAAGTTGTGTCTGACACAATCGGTCTTAATCAGTTTTCAGGTGTTGGTGGACAGGTAGACTTTGTCCGTGGTGCTACTATGAGTAAGGGTGGTCGTTCAATTATTGCAATGCCATCGACTGCAAAAGGTGACACTATTTCGAAGATTGTACCTAAAATTACTGATTATTCAGCAGTTACAACAACACGAAATGATGTAAATTATATTGTTACTGAATTTGGTATCGCTCAGCTTAAGGGCAAAACTATGAGAGAAAGAGCAAGAGCTCTTATTGCAATTGCACACCCTAATTTCAGGGATGAGCTTTGTGAAGAATTTGAAAGAAGATTTAATGAAAAGTATTAAGGAGATGAACTAAAATGGGTATCTACAAAAAAGAACGATTCGGTATTGCAAGAAAGATTGTATCAAATATGACTGCAGAAAGCTGGGAAACAATTCCACATGCTGTTGTAAGTTATGAAGTTGATGCTACAGAATTTTTGAAAGAGTATAAAAAACTTAACGAAGGCTGTACAGATAAATCAAAGAAAATCTCAATCAACACAGTTGTTATGAAGATTATCTGTGAAGGCCTTATGGCAGCACCTAAGATGAACTGTCATCTTAAGTTTGAGCGTAAGCTTGTTCGTGGTAAGCTTTTATACCATGACCGTGTTAATGTTTCAATGCCTGCAATGCTTCCTGACGGAAGAATGATGACTGTTAATCTTCGACATATGGAAAATAAATCTCTTGTTAAGATGACAGAAGTAATCAATGATACAATGCGTCGTATGCAGAATACAAATATGGATGAGGCTATGTTTGAAGTTTCTATGGATAACACTATTCAGGGACTTAAAAAAGGTAAGTTTATGCAGGCTATCTACAGACTTATCGGTGCAAAGACAGGTAAGCACAAGGTTAAGACACTTAAAGGTGAAGAGAAAAAGAAGTATTATTCAATTCCTGAAAAGGACAGACTTACAAAGAAGGATATTGAACAGGGTACAGTTACAATTTCTAACCTTGGTTCAATTCATCGTAACCAGAAGGGTATGTGCTTCCTTCTTGAAATTATTCCACCTCAGGTTACTGCAATCGCAGTTAATGCTATTCAGAAGAAAGCAACAGTTGTGACAGATGAAAACGGAAACGATACAATTGAAGTTCGTCAGATTCTTCCTCTTACAATTGCATTTGACCATAAGGCTCTTGACTATGGTGATGTTCTTCCATTTATGAACAGACTTGATGAAATTTTTGAAAATCCATCAATTATTCACTCTTGGAAAGAATAAAAAGTAAAAATATGTGATTTTTTAGTGATTTGTAGTGCTTTAACGCTTTACAAATCACTTTTTTTTTATTATAATACAATGGTGTATTTATAAAATGGAGTAATATCTAAATTAGGAGGATGAAGATTATGACTTCAACATCTATCATTATGATTGTTACAATTGCAGTTTATCTTTTAGCGATGGTTGTAATTGGCGCAGTTTATTCAAAGAAAAATGAAAGCACAGATGACTTCTATCTTGGTGGCAGAAAATTAGGACCACTTGTTACCGCAATGAGTGCAGAAGCATCAGATATGAGTAGCTGGTTGCTTATGGGTCTTCCCGGTGTTGCTTTGGTTTACGGTCTTGCAGAGGCAAGCTGGACAGCAATCGGTCTTGGTATAGGCACATGGGTAAACTGGTTTATCGTTGCAAAGAGAATCAGAATGTATTCACAAAAGCTTGATGCAGTTACAATTCCTGAATTCTTCTCAAAAAGATTTGGTGATAAGAAGAATATTCTTTCATTGATTGCAGGTCTTGTTATCCTTGTTTTCTTTGTACCGTACACGGCATCAGGCTTCAACGCTTGCGGTACACTCTTCTCAAGCCTTTTCGGTGTAGATTATTTCACAGCAATGGTAGTTAGTGCTATCGTTATTGTTGCTTATACAACTCTCGGTGGTTTCCTTGCCGCATCAACAACTGACCTTATTCAGTCTATTGTTATGACAGTTGCTCTTGTGGTCGTTGTCGGATTTGGCATTAACTATGCAGGCGGTTGGGATAATGTTGTTGCAAACGCAAATTCAATGCCTGGCTTCCTTGAACTTTTCAACACTTATGACCCTGCAACAAATGAAAGTACACCATACAATGCATTAACTGTTGCATCAACACTTGCTTGGGGTCTCGGATATTTCGGTATGCCACATATTCTTTTAAGATTTATGGCTATCAGTGATAAGGATAAGTTAAAGACATCTCGTAGAATTGCTACTGTATGGGTGTTCATCTCAATGGCAGTCGCAATTTTAATCGGTGTTGTCGGTTCAGCTGCAGTTAAGAATGGTACAATTGCTCTTGATAACGCAAATTCACAGAGAATCATTATTGAAATAGCAAAGCTTATCAGCGATAATAGTGCAGTTCTTGCAATTGTTGCAGGTGTAATCCTTGCAGGTATTCTTGCTGCAACAATGTCAACATCAGATTCACAGCTTCTTGCAGCTGCATCTGCTGTTTCACAGAATATAGTTAAAGAGTTTTTCGGAAAAACACTTTCACAGAAGGCTTCAATGCTTGTTGCTCGTTGTGCAGTTATTGCTATTTCTGTTATTGCAGTTATCTGGGCTAAAGACGAAGGCTCAGTTTTCGAAATTGTTTCATTTGCTTGGGCTGGCTTTGGTGCTGCATTCGGTCCTGTTGTTCTCTTTGCTCTTTTCTGGAAGAGAACAAACAAATGGGGTGCTCTTGCAGGTATGGTTGTCGGTGGCACAATGATTTTCGTGTGGAAATATGTAATTGCAAAGATCGGTGGCGTGTTTGCAATTTATGAACTTCTCCCTGCATTTATCTTGGCATCAATCGCAATCGTTGTTGTTTCGCTCCTTACAAAAGCTCCTGAAAAGGAAATTGTTGATGATTTTGAAGCTGTAAAATCAGGTAAGGTTGATTAATTAAGTAAACAATTTACAATAATATATAGTAAAAGAAGGAATTCTAAAATGATTAACACAGAAAAAACACTTGAAAAACTTGTTGCTCTTTCAAAGGGCAGAGGTTTTGTTTACGCAGGTAGTGAAATCTACGGTGGACTTGCTAACACTTGGGACTACGGTCCATTAGGCGTTGAACTCAAAGAAAACATCAAAAAAGCTTGGAGAAAGAAATTTATCCAGGAAAACAAATATAATGTAGGTCTTGATTCAGCAATTCTTATGAACCCACAGACATGGGTGGCTTCAGGTCACCTTGGTGGCTTCTCTGACCCACTTATGGACTGCTGTCAGTGTAAAACAAGACACCGTGCAGACAATCTTATCGAAAATTTTGACGGCACTAATGTTGCCGGTTGGTCAAACGAAGAAATGGCAAACTACATCAAGGAACATGCTATTCCTTGTCCTGATTGTGGTGCTCACAACTTTACTGACATTCGTCAATTTAACCTTATGTTCAAAACATTCCAGGGTGTTACTGAAGATTCAACATCAGAAATTTATCTTCGTCCTGAAACAGCTCAGGGTATTTTTGTAAACTTCCAGAATGTTCAGAGAACAACAAGAAAGAAAGTTCCATTCGGTGTTGCGCAGATTGGTAAATCTTTCCGTAACGAAATCACTCCGGGTAAGTTCATCTTCCGTGTTCGTGAATTTGAACAGATGGAGCTTGAATTTTTCTGTAAACCAGGGACAGACCTTGAATGGTTTGATTATTGGAGAAGCTTCTGCCGTGATTGGCTCTATTCTCTTAATATTAAACCTGAAAATCTTCGTCTTCGTGACCACGACCCTGAAGAGCTTTGCTTCTATTCAAAGGCAACAACTGACTTTGAATACTTATTCCCATTTGGTTGGGGTGAACTTTGGGGTATTGCTGACAGAACAGACTATGACCTTACTCAGCACAGCAATACAAGTGGTAAGGCGCTTGAATATTTTGACCAGACAACTAATGAAAAGTACATTCCATATGTTATCGAACCATCATTAGGTGTTGAACGTCTTTTCTTGGCTCTTTTAACTGAAGCTTATGATGAAGAAGTTGTAGATGCAGAAAAGAACGACACTCGTGTTGTTATGCATTTCCATCCTGTACTTGCACCTGTTAAGGCTGCAGTTCTTCCTCTTTCAAAGAAACTTGGTGAAAAGGCTGAAGAAATCTACGAAATGCTTTCAAAGTATTTCAATGTAGAATATGATGATGCTGGTTCAATCGGTAAGAGATATCGTCGTCAGGACGAAATCGGTACTCCTCTTTGTATTACAGTTGACTTCCAGACTGTTGGTGATGACGAAACAGAAGCAGATAACTGCGTAACAGTTCGTGACAGAGACACAATGGAACAGGTAAGACTTCCTATCGACCAGTTGGTTGATTATATTTCTAAAAAATTGGAGTTCTAAATGGCTAAATCTCTTTTACTTATAATTAATCCTGTTGCAGGTAAGCGTAATGCTACGGAATATCAGCCTGAAATTATGAAAAGATTTGAAGAGGCAGGATATAAAGTTCAGGTGCGTTATACTGAAAAAGATAAAAATGCATATTATATTACAAAAAATTATGGCAAAGACTGTGATGTTATCGTTTGCTGTGGTGGAGACGGTACATTAAAGGAAACAGTTTGTGGCATGATGGAATTGAAACTGGATGCAAAGCTCGGATATGTTCCTTGTGGTACAACAAATGACTTTGCTCATTCTCTTCATATTCCGACAGATTTTGATGACGCTGTTGATACTATCCTTGATGGTCATACAAAGGCTATTGATATTGGTGATTTCAACGGTAAGGAACAGTTTATTTACGTTTCCTGTTTCGGCAATTTCTGTGATGTTTCGTATAAAGCTGAACAATCTTTGAAAAATAAGGTTGGCAGAGGTGCTTATTATTGGGAAACAGTAAAGGAAGTTACAAAAATCAAGGGTTTTAAGGCAACGGTTGAATGTGACGACGGAGAGGTTATAGAAGGTAATTTCTTCTACGGTGGCGTTTCTAACTCATATTCCGTTGCGGGATTTCCTGTTCTTAAAAAATCAGGTGTTTTATTTGATGACGGACTTCACGAATTAGCACTTATCAGAATGCCAAAGAATCCTGCACAACTTGTTTCAATTCTTAATGCTATGTTTATTACAAGAGATGTTATGAATAATAAATATCTTGTTGTAAAAAAAGGTAAGGAATTCAAGTTCTATTTTGAAAAAGATGTGAACTGGACTCTTGATGGTGAAAATGGTGGAAATCATAGCTTTGCACATATTAAAACTTGTGAAAATGCAGTAAAGATTTTCTGCAATGAAAGTGATGACTAAATAATAGAAAATCTGCATTACATTTTTAGTAATGCAGATTTTTTTGTAGGTGATGTAATGGGAGAAAAATTCAAGAAAGCGATTGGTGTTGAAGGTTCGTTCAAGGACTCGGTTCTGCCAATGATTTATTATTGCTTTACTAACATATTTATTGGTGGCGGCGGTTACATAATCAGTATGTATTTCAGTATTTTCCTGACAAGAGTTGTTGGTCTTGATATTGAATATGCCGGATTTATTACCATGGTTGCTGTTGTATGGGACGGAATTAATGACCCGATTATGGGCATTATTACTGACCGTACCCGTTCAAAATTCGGCAGGCATCGTGCATACCTTAAGTGGGGTATTCCGTTTGTTTTTGTTTCTTATATAATGCTGTGGAACTCATTTGGTCTCGATGGCCAGAAGCATCCGTATATGACAGTTGCATATTTCGTATTTGCCTATGTGCTTTATAAGACTGCTTATACTATTATTGCAGTTCCGCATACTGCAATGCTTCCTGAACTTGCTCCTGAGTATAATAAGAGAACACAATATACTTCTGTAAGTTATATCTTTAACTCTGTGGGTATGATTCCGTCATATATCATACTTCTTGTAATGCTTTCAATATTTGGCTTTTCAGACGGACTCAACAGAGATGCAAAAACACCTTTCTTTGTAACGGGTATTATACTTGCTTGTATGTATAGTATTTCGATTTATGGTACATTTAAGCTTGTAAAAGAACCAAGCTCACTTGATATGAAAAATCCTCCTCTTGACCTTAAGGCAGCACTTAAGGAGTATGTTCTTGTATTCAAGAGCAGGTCTTTCAGACAGTATTTCGGAATAAGCTTTTTCTGGGAAACTGCAAGAAGCTTCTATTCAACAACATATATTTATTATGTAACATTCCTTGCAAATCAGTATAAATATTATCCTATATTCAATACATTTGCAGGAATATTCGAGTCAGCAGCATTTCCGCTCAATTATGCGCTTACAATGAAGCACGGTAAGAAAAAGTGTGGAACGATTGTAACTCCGTTTATGATTTTAGGTCTTGCAATCGGTCTTGTTGTTCAGGCAAGTCAACCGGGGACATCGAAATCAACTTTCATGCTTATTCTTATGATTATGGGTGTAATCTTCTATCCTTTTGGTATGAGTGGTATCGGTTTTGTATGTAACAATGTTTTCCCTGACTTAACTGACGTTGATGAGCTTATCACAGGTCGTCGCAGAGAGGGCGTTGTGTCAACTTGTAATACAATGGTTAAACAGGTGACAGGTGGTATAAATACATTTATCGTAACACTTATTCTTGGTGGTTTTGGTCTTGATACAAACAGTGAGGCAACTGAATTTGTAGAACAACCTGATTCTGCTATTGTTGGTATCCGACTTTGTGTTGCTTTAATTCCTATGGTTAGTGCTCTTATTTCATATGTCCTTCTCAGAAAGTTTGAAATGACTAAGGATGACCATACAATGATTCGTGCTGCTGTTGCAACCAAGCATAAATATGGCAGTGTAACTCTTACTCCTGAAGAAAGAAAACGCTGTGAAGTTCTTTCGGGACAGAAATTAGAGGATACATGGCTTGGTAAAGATAATGACGAGTCACAAGGTCATACTCTTGATAAAAATGAGAATGGCGAATATATTATTCTTGTTGAAAAAGAATTAGAGAAAAAGCTTCTGATGGAAAAGGTGAATTAAAATGAGTAAAATTAATATTAATCAGACTGAACCAACAGTAAAAAGAGGTAAGTTATTCGATATTTTCTTTCATATCGTGCAATGGACATGGGGATTACCTGTGAACGTTGTTGGCGGTATAGGGTATCTTGTGTGCACAAAGATTTTAGGGTATCGTCATCAGAAATTTGGTTATGCAAATATAGTTTATATGCCTTGGAATCAAGGCGGTCTCTCGATGGGTGAATTTATCTTTATGAGAGGTGACCATCCGAATAAAGAGTGGACATATAATACAAGAATTCACGAATATGGTCACACTTGGCAATGCTTGCTTTTAGGACCACTTTATTATCCGATTATTGCATTTCCATCAGTAATCTGGTGCCATTGCTTTGCAAAATATCGTGAAAAGAACAATATTTCATACTATAAGCTTTATTGCGAAAGTTGGGCAAACAGCTGGGGTGAAAAGTTTGCAAAAATGAAGCGTATCGAGAAATAAGACGAAAATAAAACCTTTGTTTATTGACAAAAGGAAATATTTGTGTAATAATATTTAATACGAAATTATAAAATTTTTGGAAAGAGGCGAATTTTGATGAAAAAGTATTTTTCATTATTTTTAGCATTGGTAATGTTAGTTACTGCAATTCCTTTTGCAGCCATCACAGCTTCTGCTGCTGATTTAAAGGGTGACGTTGACGGTAACGGACAGGTAACAGCTATTGATGCTCGTTATATTTTACGTTATGTTGCAGGTCTTGAAACACTTAGCGACAGTCAGCTTGCATTAGCAGATATGGATAAGAATGACACTGTAACAGCTATCGACGCTCGTTTTATTCTCAGACAGGTTGCAGGTCTTTCAAACGGTATCTACGAAGTTGATACAGAACAGATGAATGACATTCTTAAGTTGTTTGGTTACAAATATGACAAATCACAGGATATTTACTACACTGACGTTGAAGCATGGCAGCGTAACTTCGGCTTTACAGATTTGTATGACAATGCTGCAGTATTCACAAACATGTGGTACAAGACACTTAAGATTGACTTCGAATACAATGACCTTCTCTGGAGACTTCAGTGGTGGAAGGGTCAGTACGGTGTTCTTGAAGGTGCTGAATTAGGTGTTTATACAAAGAAACCTGAAAATGTTGACTCAGCTTTCTACAGATGTGCAGAGGACGAGAACCTTCTTGAAATGTACTTCGAGTACTATCAGACAACTGCTGACTATAATGCTAAAAACCCACTCTTCACAAGATATGAACAGGAACACTGGTGGATTACAGGCTTCAAATTTGGTACTTGTGACCCTACAAGAAACGTTGTAAAGGCTGTTCTTATTGCTCGTGACAAGGAAATGGCTGACGGTATTGAAGCAGGTCTTAAGAATCTTACAGGTCAGGATAACAAGCCAACAGGTAAAGGCTTTGTTGAATACAGACCATGGGATGAAGGTAAAGCAAGTAACTACTATGTAAGAAACACATTGGCTGATGACAGAGTTAAGTTTGAAGTTACATGGGTAGATGCTGGCTATACAAACTTCTAATTCAATAATTAAATAAAACAGAAAGCAGTGAGTTTGTCTCGCTGCTTTTTTGTATATATATTCAAATAAAAAAGGAGATGATTTCTCATCTCCCCTCATATTATCCTTAATTAAGATTAAAGCTTTGAATAACCGTGGCAGTTAATAAGTGCATCAAGTTTTTTGCCTTCTTTACAAAGAGGACATTCATATGATGGAACACTGAAATAGTCAGGCAAGTCTTTTGGATTGAAAGCAGAATTGATTTCGTATCCTTCGCAGTTGTTTGTTGTTGCGAAAATAGAAGCAACACCTGCAACCTCACCACCGTAATACTTGATTGCTTCAACTGCTGAACGAGCTGTATTACCGGAAGCAACAGAAACAGCCATAATAAGAACGTGTTTACCTTTAATCATAGGCACCATATTGTCTCTGAAAATAAGCTGTGAACCATTAACAACTTCAGGGGTAACAACGTAAATTGTCTGGTGGGCATTAATATTTACATAGTCAGTTTTTGTAAGTTCTTCAGCAACACAAGTGCCGACAACCTCCATACCATCAAGGCAAAGAATTGTATCAACGAGACAGTTGCTGTATTTATGATTTTTACATAATTCCTCTGCAATAGCTTTTGCTTCAGAAAGACGGGATTTCTGTGCAGCAACATCAATATAATAGTTGCTATGTGAACTGCTTGTTGCAAAGTGTCCTTTAGCAACACGGAGAAGCAAATTGTTGTTTTTTGTTCTTATTTTTGTAATGTTTGTTGTAGGCATAGGAATCCTCCTTTAGTTTTATTGTATTATTGTACAACAAAAGTTTATAAAATACAATAAAAACTGTGAAAAAAGTATAGTAATTTTAAATGTTTGTAAGAATTCAATAAATTCTTGCCTGAAATTTTGTTAAGAGAATCAACACTATTGTTTGTATAAGTTTATTATCTGAAAAAGATTAATATTCATTGTTATAATTGCACAAAAAACAGGCTGAAATTTTGATAAATTAACCATATGTAACGTGGTTGTATTTATAAATATTTTGTGATAGAATACATTTAAGGGTAGTATTCCCTTGTGTAATTTTTATGGAGGTGAAAAGCGTGAAAGCAATGTTTTCTAAGTTTGCTATTGTTATGAGCGCAGTTCTTGTTCTCATGACTGCTATTCCTGTTGTAGGTATGGCATGTCTCTTCTGTGATGACCCTATCGTAGAAGAACCAACAGTTATCGTTGTTGAGGAAGAAGAACCGGTTGTTGAACCAATCATTCCTAACACAGACGCTGTTAAATAATTACACAGAGGATGAGCCAATGATTATTTCGTTGGTTCATTTTTTTAGTCACAATGTTCAAAAATATAATAAAAAATATTTTATATACTGTGATAAATTTTAGTTGCAATTTGGTAAAATGTGTGTTAAAATATATGCAATGAATACATTGAGTAGTAGTGTGTTCCAAAGTTGATTGAAATGTTGTTAATACTTCTTCAAAAAGAAGTTAAACTATATTTTAAAAGACAAGCTATGTCGAGGAGGTGAAAAGCATGAAAACTAAGTTCACAAAGTTAGCTATCGCTATGAGCGCTGTTCTTGTACTTATGAGTGCTATTCCTGTTGTAGGTATGGCATGTCTCTTCTGTGATGAAGAAGTTACTGAAGAACAGGAAACAGTTGTAGTTGTTGACAAGGAAGAAGAGCCAGTTGTTGAGCCAATCATTCCTAATACAGACGCTGAATAATTTTACAAGATAGCAAAATGACCAATGATGCGAAAGTGTCATTGGTCTTTTTTCTTTTTTATTGTATTTATTGACAATCTTTTGTGCAGAGGATATAATTATTATAATAAAACAAGGAGATTTAATGCTATGGCACAGATTGCAGATATAATTAAATATGAGGGTGACAACACCACATTTATATGGAAGCATCCCTGCGAGGATTTTAATTCTCTGACACAGCTTATTGTTCATGAGACACAGGAAGCAATTTTCTTTATGAATGGTCAGGCTCTTGATTTGTTCGGACCGGGTCGCTATACTCTTGAAACACAGAACATACCTTATTTAGGTAAAATGCTTAATCGACCGACTGACGATAAGACACCATTCCATTGTGAGGTTTATTTTATAAACAGAGCTGAGCAGATGTCGATTAAGTGGGGTACTGATTCAAAGGTGCAGTATATTGACCCTGTTTTTAACTTCCCTGTATCAATCGGAGCAAGTGGTGATATGAATCTTCGTGTTGAGGATTCAAGAAAGCTGCTTTTAAAGCTTGTGGGTACAGAAGCATTTCTTACTCAGGCAAAGCTTATTTCATTTTTCCGTGTGTTCCTTATGACATATGTGAAATCATATATTGCACAGATTATTAAAGAAAAATCAATCAATATTTTTGAAATTGATACAGCGCTTCCTGAATTTTCATTTGCCATTATGGAACTTTTAAAAGACCATTTTGCTGATTATGGTATTGCACTTGAAAAGTTCAATGTTGCAACAATTTTAAGACCTGAGGGTGACAAGACTTACGAAACTTTAAGACAACAATATACAACAAAAATCCAGATGGATACGGAACTTATGAAAGCCCGAACAGAGGCCGAAAAGATTGTTATTGATTCTGAGGCTCAGGCTAAAAAACGTGCTCAGGAAGGATATACATATCAACAGGAACGCGGTTTTGGTGTTGCTGAACAGATGGCGCAGAATGAAGGTGTAGGAAACTTTACTAACGCAGGTATCGGTATGGGCGCTATGATGGGTGTCGGTGGTGCTGTAGGCGGTGTTATGGGCGGTATGATGAATGATACTGTTAACGCTTTTGTCGGAGTGCCAAGCAACGGAAATGGTTTCTGTGATAACTGTGGTGCACAGTTGGCAAATGGTGTGATATTCTGTGAAGAATGCGGAACACATGTTGCAAGTAAAAAAACTTGTGTAAAATGCGGATATGAATTTGAGAGACCAGGTAAATTCTGTCCTAAATGCGGAACAAAAAGAGAGGGTTAAGAGATGAAAAAGTCAAGAAATACTTTTATAGCTATCTGGGCTATATGCTTTGCACTTTTTAATGTTATTGTTTTTGTAGTACCTAATGAAAATCGTGAAGCCGATAATTTCTGGATTGGTTATGCTCTTATTACTGCTGCTTTAGTAGGCAATCTTGTTTGTTCAGTTATTGCACTTAACTCAAAAAGCAATGCAAAGGTGCTTTACAATATTCCCTTTGTTACAGCAAGTATTGTTGAGATAGTTATTGCAGCTGTTGCAGGCGCTATATTTATGGCAGTAACAGGAATTGAAACATGGGTAGCTGTTATTGTTGCATTTATAATTGTTGCTGTTTCAGCTATCGTATCACTTATTGCCAAGTCAGCTGCTGATACAGTTGGTGATATTGACGATAAAATCAAAAAGCAGACAAGCTTTATCAGGAGTATCACTCTTGATGCAGAAATGCTTATGACATCTGCTGCTACACCTGAAATTAAGGCTGAAATCAAAAAGGTTTATGAAGCATTCCGTTTTTCAGACCCAATGAGCAGTGAGGCACTGGCTGATGTGGAGGACCGTATTCAGAATCAGTTCAATCTTTTACAAGAGGTTGTGATTGCAGAAAATACAGATAGGGTTTCCACCGTTGCCAATGATTTGTTATGCCTTATTGATTACAGAAATAAGAAATGTAAAATCAGCAAATAAGTATAAAGTTAAGCAGAGAAGACGATTAAATCTTCTCTGCTTTTTTGTTTGGGGATATAAGTTTGTGAAAAGTTTTTTATTTTAAAGCAAGTAAAAATCCGTTTGAAAGTTCACTGACCTCACAATTGAAAGTTCGTGTGATTTCTTCTACAAGATTATTTGCACGGGTTTTGTTTATCTGATGACCCGATGTAACACTTGTAGGAATGAAAATCCAGCAGACATATATGTATTTTGGAGTTTTTTCGGGATTTTCTTTGTAATAGTAAATTAATCTATTCACCTATAAAACCGGTTGCCAAGCTGAATATGTGGCAAAAGGCCGGTCTATATACAGATACATCCAACTTAACTCTGATATAATTAATATAGGGTCATTTGCATCGGTAAGAGATTTGATTGTATCTAAATCATCCATTATATAATTGTTTCTGTCAAAACTTTGTCTGTCTAACAAAAGACCTGCATAAGGACCTTTTTCCAGTTTCACATCTTTGTTTACACTGACGGTTCTTCCGATTGAATATATACAGCATTGGAAAACCAACTGCAAACAGATTGCAAAGCAAAGGATTATCTGACAAACTTTACATAATCTCTTTTCTTCCTTTTCAAACGGGTCAAATTCGGAGATGAAATCTTTTAAGAAAAATACACCTGCAATATTACTGATGGTGAGCATCCATGTACAGGAAAGATGAAGGTCGGATGCTATATACTGAACGCCTTGGGCAATAAGGACGGGGAGCCACATACAATAGAAAAGCTTTTTGTTTTTTATTGTATGTTAATATGTAGCATGTAGTTGAGATAATGGCAAAGGGAAATGCCATTGCAAGACATTGTGAACAACTTAAAGCACCAAGCAAAACTCCTACTGTGTAGAAAACAGCAAGCAGAAAAGAAGTGATTACATACCTAAACTTGTGAGTCTGGTGGTATCTCTTTTTATCAATTAATAAGATAATGAAAAATAAAGGCAGTAAAAATGGAAGATTTAAACTGATTGTATTAAAATGACGTGCACTATAAAAGAGCTTTTTGATGAATGCATGAAAAGGTGAAATCACAATGTCGTGACCGGTATCCTGTAAAAGATACGGAATGTTTTTGAATACTTCTGAAAATTTACCACCTGTTGAGAGAAAAAAGATTACACATATAATTATTGCGATACAAAGTCCGGCAAAAAACTTCAGAAATGCATTGCTACTGAAAAATCTATTTTTTATTTCACATTTTTTGTGTTATCGCAAATGCTTCTTCATATGAAAGATTTGTGCATTTCTTTTTGTATTTTGCCTTTTGAATGAGCCATATAATACAAACAATTATATAAACTCCGAAAAGCAAACAGAGGAATGGATTATTTACACAGCAACAACCATAACAAAAACCTGCAATAAGGTATAAATGCGTTTTTTTATTGTCATATAAAGAGATAAGGGCAAGGGTGAAAAACAGTAAAAATATGGCGTGTACTGAATGGTAATTTGCATTTAAAAATCGAAGTGGTCCTTGTGAATAAAACATAAGTGAATCTGCGACAGCCCATGCTTTATGCTTTCTGAAGAATGAATAAACCACAACTGAAACTAATGTGTGAATAACAAGATACAAAAATCTTAAAAATACAATAATGCCTTCAGTTGAGCCTTTTACAGCCAACCAAAGACGTACAGGAAAATATAAAAACAGAGATGAAAACTGTGTAACATGCCATTCGTCACTCATAAGGCTGTCACCATTTATAAGTTTGAATGGAATAGTAGGAAAAAAGACTCATCAGCAAAATGGTCAGGGCCAAAAATACACGCAAGATGCATTAGAAGCACAAGTAACATTCCGACAACAAAAAGCGAATCATTTTTCTGTAGTTTCTTCAACATCTTAATACACCCTTTCATTTCAGAAATATTTTTGAGATGAGATTTAAGTATACAATGTCAATAACAGAGATACCATACACAATTATCAATGCAAGTAAAAATTTGTTTTCAAATAAAATATCAACAGGGTCATCAACATTACTTTTTTCTACGGAAAGGCTATATGCTATGCAAATGAGAATGACAAGAGGCACAGTCCATACAAGTGCATTTTTACCAAGAAGTGTAATGGTAGTATCCCCCATGCTCCAAAGAGAATAAAATACGATTGTAAGAGCAGAGCATACGTACATGTTTTTATCAAGGAAACTATATGTGTAGTGCTCTAAAACAGGTCTTGTTTTGTCTTTTTCAGCCATAGCAAGTTCATTTCGTCTTTTACCGAATCCAATATAGAAAGAAATTGCAATAATGGTAAGATAAAGCCATTTAGAAACACTGACGCCTGATATTGCAGAACCATAAAAGACTCTAATTAAAAAACCAAAGGCAATAATTGCAATATCAATAATTGGCACTTTTTTCAGAATAAGGCTGTACAAAACATTCTGTATAAGGTATAAAAGCAGAAGTGTCCATGCTTCACCATTAAGACCACATGCGAAATAGTTGGTAACAATACAGATTGCTATCATAACAAAAATCAGTATGATTGCAGTTTTCTTTGAAACATCACCACTTGCAATAGGTCTTTTGCACTTTACGGGATGATTAATATCACGATTGCAATCGCACAAATCATTGAAAATGTACACAGCTGAAGAAAGTGCAGAAAAAGCAATAAAACTCCATATCATATCCGGTAAAAAATCAGCATCAAAAAGATGCTTGCCGAATAAAACAGGGAGTAATATCAGTAAGTTTTTTATATAGTTTTTTACTCTTAGAAGTTTAAAATACTTTTTCATAAACCAACAAAATCCCTTAAAAAATAAACATAATTATATCTATATGATTATAAAACGACAATTCCCTATATAAGTGTACCATATGTGATGTAAAAAGGTAAGTCACAGTATAATGACAAAAAAGTTACAAGTTGTAATAAAAGAAAATGAGGATAGAGAGAAAACTCTATCCTCAGATATCATATGTTTTTATGTTGCTTTCCTGTGTGGTCAAGGTAATAATTATCTTTATATATTAAATCCTCAACAGAAACAAAGGAATAACCTTGTGCTGAAAGCTGTGTGAGAGTCACATCAAGTGCTTTTGCTGTGTTTTCAACACCGTTATGGAATAGTACAATTGAACCATTTTCAATTCGAGATACGACTCTTTGTACAATTTCGTCAACGGATAGACCTGTATAGTCCAAGCTGTCAACATTCCATTGTATAGTCTGCATTTCAAGAGATTTTGCAACCTCAAGACTTTGGTCAGTGTAATCACCTGACGGTGCTCTTAATAAAGTTACTTTATTTCCAGTAATTGATTCAATCTTCTTGTTACAGTTTACTATTTCTTCTTGTATTTCTTCTCGTGAGCATTTCGAAAAGGCTTTGTGAGTATCGGAATGATTTGCTATTGTATGACCGGCGTTGTAAAAGGCTTTGACACTTTCAGGAAATTTCTCTGCCCAATCTCCAACAATAAAAAATGTTGCTTTTGCATTGTGCTTTTTAAGAATCCGGACAAGCTGTTCAGTATCCTGATTTGTCCATGCAGCATCAAATGTGATTGCGATTTGCTTTTTATCAGTCTGTACAGAATAAATCGGCAATTTTCTTTGTGTCGACGCAGAGGATACATATTTTCCCGCAATAAGTCCGAGCATCATAACGATTGCAAGAAGAATTGACATCACACCCATAGTTTTTCTTCCTGAAACAGTTTTCATCCACATAAAAAATCCCTCCCATATAACCTATGAGAGGGACAAAATATTTTATGAAATGATTTTATGCTTGTTTTCGGAGTTCTGCGATTTCGTTTGCCACAAATTCGTCTAATGATGGCTGTTCCTCGAGCTGCTTCTTAAGACCCTTGCCAACAATAACATTCATTGTAACATTTACAAGGAAAAGAACACAACCTACGATAAAACCAAATCCAAGGCTACATTCAGTAATGATTCCGCCACCGAGAGCTTCACAAGCAGAAGTGAACTGTGTGAAGAATACAGCTGCAAATGCCCAACAAGCAGTAGCAAGAACATTAAGAACAATGTTGAAAACATATTTCATCTTGATACCTGCAATAAGTAACACGAAGAAGTTAAGAACACCGAATACAACTGCAAGGAGCATAAGCACACAAGCAATAACAACCATTGTTGCTGCTGTTCCTAAAACCTCACCACCCATAAGTGAAATTACACTGCCGATATCAGTTTTGAGAAGGTAGTCAAGAATAAATGTAAGGAATGAAACTGAATTTTCACTTTGATTAAAAGGAAGATTAAGTTTGTAATCATAAAGTGGAAGAACAAGTGCAATAAGCGGTGCAAAAGTAAGCACAAGACGAGCTATACGAAGCTTTGAACCGGCAACTGCAGACTTGAAGTTCTGAAATTTATAGTGAAACTTTGCAAAAGCGTGTTCAGCAAAATCAGCATCGTCATTAAGTCTCTTTTCCCACTGGTGGTTTGGTATGTTTACACCACATTTAGGGCACTCTGCTTTAAAATTCCATATTTTAAGTGTGTGTCCGCATTCAGGACATTTAACAGCCATAAAATCACTCTTTCATTTTTATCGATATCTCAATCTATTGTACTACAATTATTTCCTTTTTGCAAGTCTTATTACATTCCATGAAAGTGGTTTAAGGTCAACTGTAAGAGTTTTGCCATCGAACTGTGAGTTTTCTACCTTAAATGGCTTAACAGGAGTTGCAATAGCACTGTTTTCAGCCTTAATATCAAAGCCACTCATTTCAATCTGTTCAATTACTTCAAAGTTTTCAAAGTCAAGAAGTGAAACATCAAAAAGAACGTTTTCATCCATATTTCTGTTTACTGCAAAAATTGTAAGGCTTTCTTTATCTTCACTGAGTGTAGCGATTGATTCAATATCAGGAACATCAGTAAATTCCTTTGTATCATGCTTCGGAGAAATAACTCTTGAATCAAGAGTGTATCCACGACCATAATTTGAAAGGTGCATAAACGGATAGAAAATTGTCTGTTCCCAACAAGCTCCACCATTTTCAGCCATAATAGGTGCAATAACATTTACAAGCTGTGCAAGACAAGCAATTTTAACTCTGTCAGCGTTTTTAAGAAGTGTTATAAGCATAAGAGCAACTAAAAGAGCATCTTCGAAATTATAAATGTCTTCAAGCTGATGAGGTGCTGTACACCATTTGTCAACATGAACACCATTTGAATGATACCACACATTCCATTCGTCAAATGAAAGGTTGATTGTGTGCTTTGAGCGTTTCTTAGCTTTAATATAGTCACAGATGCAGACAACAGATTTGATAAATTCATCCATCTTCATACTCTTTGCAAGGAAAGAAGGTGTGTCATCTGAACGATTATCAAAATAAATGTGGAGTGAAAGGTAGTCAACTTTGTCATAAGCCAAGTCGAGAGTAGTTGCTTCCCATTCACCAAAAGTATGCATATCTCTGCTTGCACTACCGCAAAGGATAGTTTCGATTGAGTTGTCTGTCCATTTCATAACCTTTGCTGCTTCACTTGCTGTTCTGCCGTATTCATATGCAGTTTTGTGACCAATCTGCCAGTCACCGTCCATTTCGTTGCCAAGACACCAGAGTTTAACATTATGAGGCTCTTCATAACCATGTGAACGACGGAGGTCGCTCCAATAACTACCACTCTTATGGTTGCAATATTCAACAAGATTTCTTGCTTCCTCAGGACCACGAAGACCTAAATTAACAGCCATCATAGGTTCAGTATTTGCTTTTCTACACCATGTTACGAATTCGTTTGTGCCAAAGAGGTTAGGCTCAGTAACGCCCCAGGCAAGTTCAAGCTTTTTAGGACGAAGTTCTTTAGGACCAACACCATCTTCCCAATTATATCCCGAAACAAAGTTGCCACCGGGATAACGGACAATAGGAACATTGAGTTTTTTTACCTTTTCAATAACATCCTGTCTGAAGCCGTTTTCGTCAGCAGTCGGATGGTCAGGCTCATAAATACCGCCATAAACGGCACGACCTAAATGTTCAATAAAGGAACCGAAAATTCTGTCGTCAATTTTAGCACTTGTAAATTCAGATACAAGTGACATCTTTGCTTTTTTCATAATAAATTATTCTCCTTAAAGAACTAAGATTAGTTTGATGTTTCCTCAGTTGGTATTTCCTGTTTTTCGGAAAGGAAAGAATGAAGAAGTTGTTGATTTAAAGGGATATCCATTACAAGACTTGCACCAACACCCTGAATATTTTTATCAGACCATGTGCCATCGGCAGGAATCTGGTGCTGAATGATAGGGTAGGAATAAACCTTATTCTTAACAGATGCAAGACCTAAACTCATTATCTCATTAGATGACATATTTGTTTTGACAAGAGGAATGATTTCCTCTGCAAGAGCGTAGAGTTCAGTGATGCTCATTTTAGATGCTTTTTCAACAATAGCAGTAATAACCTTTCTCTGACGCTGTGTTCTGTGGAAATCGGAATCAAGGTAACGGATTCTGCTGTACCATAAAGCCTGTTCGCCATTGAGAAGAACGTCTTCACCTGCTTCGATTCTGACAGGAACATTTACGCTACCTGAATGGTAAGTATAATAGCTTTCTCTTTCGGTAACATCCACATTAATACCACCGATTGAGTCAACTATTGTTGTGAAAATTTCAAAGTCAACGAGAGCATAATATTGAACATCAACCTTAAAGTTCAACTCAAGTGTATCAGAAAGTGTCTGGATTCCACCACGGAAATATGCTGAGTTGAGCTTTGACCAGTAATTACGACCGGCAATTTCAACGAAAGAGTCGCGCAAGAATGATGTAAGTTTAATCTGTTTATTCTTGTTATCGAGTGTTACAAGCATCATTGTGTCAGAACGGGAGGCAATTTCACCTTCACGAGCATCGACACCTACAAGCAGCACATTAATCTGGTCGGGATATTTTGTAAGGTCAGCAGCATTCATAAATGCATTGTCAGTTAATTGCTCCTCCGTATCAAATGATGAGAGAAGATTGTTGATTTTCTGATATCCGAAAATACCTACACACGAGAGACCAACAATGGTAATACAAAGAAGAGTAATGATTGTGTTTCTTATCGGATGTCTTTTCTTTTCCTTCTTTTTACGACGGGGCTCATCTGTTGCAAGGTCACCATATACTTCGCTTACATTGTTATATTGTATTTCCTGACGACGACGGTTTTCGACAGCACTATTGTATTTTACCTGAAAAGCCTGTTCTACTTCTCTGCTGAATTCATTTTCAAAATCTTCAGCACCTGACGATATATCTTCAAATTCGTCGGATTTTCCCGAACTACTGTAAACATCTTCAAATTCGTCAGATTTATTTCTGTTGCTGAATATATCTTCAAATTCGTCGTTTGAATTGCTAAACTGATTATCAGCCATTTTAATACTCCTTACTCTTTGTTTATACTAACTTATACATTTTACAACATTATGTTGAAAATCACAATAATTTTTATATAAATTTTAAAAGAAAATATAAGATTTATTTCTCTACTACTTGCAAGATGCAAGAAAAATATGTATAATTGTAACTAGTTTTAGTTTTTGTTGATGGAAACGCATCAACTGTATTCGGGAGTAGAGATATATGTTAGGTAAGTATGTAAGGGTACGCGTTACCAAACCTATGCACTACTTTGACAGAGAAAAAAATCTTTCTTATGATTTGAATTTTGGTAATGTGGAAAGTGGATTGGACCCACATTCACCTGTCAAGGGTGCATACATAATGGGCGTAACACATAGAGTCCGTGTTTTTGAAGGACGTGTTATTGCTTCAATAAAAAGAAAAGAAACAGGAGAAATAATTCTCGTTGTTGCACCAAAAAGTAAGCGTTTTATCATTCATCAGATTGAGGATGCTGTGGCTTTTGCTGAACCTATGGGTAGTTTTGAAATAAGTTGCCTTTATGAAAGCTCTTGTGGTGCAATTGTTTATCGCATAATAAATGGCGAAACAAGATTTTTGCTTATAAAAAACAAGAGAAGTGCAAACTGGGGATTCCCTAAAGGTCATATTGAAAGAGGCGAGAACGAAAAGGAAACTGCTTATCGAGAGGTTCTTGAAGAAGCAGGTATAAGAATCCGTTTTCTCCCTGATTTCAGATTCCGTTCAGAATATTCAATTCAAGGTAGAATTGAAAAACAGGTTGTGATTTTTCTCGCAACTACTGATGACACAGCAACAATAATACAAAAAGAGGAAATAGAGGAATATCTTTGGCTTAAGTTTGATAAAGCGATGAATTCTCTTAAGTTCCCTAATGATAAACAAATGCTTCGTAAAGCTAATGACTACCTTTTAAATATGGAGGTAACAAATGGTTGAAACATTAGTCAATGAAATAACTATGTTTTTGCAGGATAAGGTTCCTGAGGAACTTGTGGCTTTTGTAATATCTCTTATGCCAGTGCTGGAGTGCCGTGGTGGTATGATTGCTGCAAGACTTATGGAAATTCCTTTTATCAAAGCGTTTTTAATTTGTTATTTTGGCAATATGTTACCGATTCCGTTTATCATTCTTTTCATAAGAAAGATTTTTGATTTTTTACGCAAGTTTAGTTTTTTTGAAAAAATCATTCTGAAGCTTGAAGCAAAGACTGAAAAAAACAAGGAAAAGGTTTTGAAATATGAATCATGGGGACTGTTACTTTTCGTTGCAATTCCACTTCCAGGAACAGGTGGTTGGACGGGTGCCTTGATGGCCGGTCTTCTTGATATGAGATTTAAGCGTTCATTACCAATTATTGCACTGGGTGTTCTTATTGCAGGATTCATAATGTCAGCAATAACATATGGAATTTTCCAGATGTAATAACAGAATACAACAAAACCCCATCTTTATGATGGGGTTTATTTTTTAATATTGCACTTATTCAATAACTTTTCCGTCTTTGATATAAAATCTTGGAACTCTTGGTGTAATAAGACAACAGAATTCATAGTTGAAACGATATTCTGCATCTGAAACCTCTTCAACGGTGATTGTTTCATTTCCATCAGTACCTACAAGAGTTACTTCGTCAGCAATCTGCACATTGTCAAGATGTGAAACATCAATCATAAACTGGTCCATACACACTCTGCCCAATATTTTGCATCGTGTACCGTGAACAAGCACTTCGCCTTTGTTTGACAAATATCTTGGATATCCGTCGCCATAACCTACGGGAACTGTTGCAACTGTCATTTTCTTATCAGTAACATAAGTTGAACCGTAACTTATAGGGAAGCCTTTATCTACTGTTTTTACGAATGAGATGTGACTCTTGAATTCTAATGCAGGGAAAAGCTTATAATCTTTGTTCATTTCGTCTGAAGGATAAAGTCCGTAAAGCATTATTCCGCAACGGACCATTTCTCCTGCATAACCGTCAAGCTCCATCGCTGAAGCACTGTTATACATATGACGGATTTGAAAATTATAGCCTTCATTTATAAGTTTATCGGTAAAATCGAGGAACTTTTTCTTCTGTAATTTTGCAGAAGTTTTATCAGCAGAATCGGCATTTGCAAAGTGAGTGAAAGCACCTTCAACAAAGATGTTATCAAGAGCAAAAATGGATTTTATAAGCTTTTCACCATTTTCGTCAGGCTGAAAACCGATTCTTCCCATACCTGTATCAATTTTAATATGCACCTTAGCTATCTTGCTAAGCTCCTGTGCTTTTTTTGAAAGTCCTTGTGCAGTAACTATATCGATAACTGTACAAGTAATGTCGTTTTCGATGGCGGCAGCATAGTCCTGACGGAAAATCTGTCCTAAAATGAGAACAGGAGCTGTAATTCCGTTTTCACGAAGTTCAATTGCCTCGTCAATAGCGGCAACACCGAGCATTCCTGCACCAAACTCAATAAGAGCCTTTGCAGCTTCAACTGCACCGTGACCATAAGCATTGGCTTTAACGATACCTAAAATAATCATATCGTCACCAAACTTCTGACGGACGGTCTGCATATTCTTTTGTATGTTATCAAGATTTATTTTTGTATAAACTCTTTTAGGTAACATAGACAAACCTCATTATATATTATACTGATTAATTTTATTGATATAATCTGTTTTTTATGATATAATATCACATACATTTTATTATAATAGATTTTATTTATAAAAACAAGTAAAAACGAATTTATATATGAGGAATTTTTTATGAAGAAAAAGCGAATTGCTTTATCAACCACACAATATATAATGTTGAGCTTCATTCTTGTGATATTTATGGGTAGTTTATTGCTTTCTTTACCGATAAGTGCAGCAGACGGAAAGTCTGTATCCTATGTGGATGCTCTTTTTACAGCGACAACAGCTACCTGCGTAACGGGACTTGTTACATTGCCGACAGTAACTACCTGGAGTGTTTTCGGACAAGTAGTAATTTTATGCCTTATTCAGCTCGGTGGGTTAGGTATTATTACAGTAATATCAGGATTTATGATTGTACTTCACAAAAAAATCGGAATTTCTGACAGGTTGCTTCTTCAGGATGCTTTTAATCTTAACACATTGTCGGGACTTGTTAGGTTTGTAAAAAAAGTGATTACAGGTACATTTATTATTGAGGGAATCGGAGCACTTCTGTATATGATGGTTTTTGTGCCACAATATGGTGCAAAAGGTGTGTGGATTTCGATTTTTAATTCTGTTTCTGCATTCTGCAATGCCGGAATTGATATTATTTCAGAAAACAGTTTGTGCGAATATGCCACAAATCCTATAATCAATATTGTCACCTCATTTCTTATTGTGACAGGTGGCATAGGTTATGTTGTATGGTGGGACTTGATTCGTGTTGTAAAACTATACAAAACCCATAGAATGAATTGCTTTAAGAGAATGACTCTGCATAGTAAGATTGCTATATATATGACGGTTTTGTTAGTTTTCACTGGTGGAGTGTTGTATTTTATATTTGAGTACAACAATCCTTTGACTATAGGCAACCAGGATTTGTTTGATAAGATTCAAATTTCTCTTTTTCAGTCCGTTACAACAAGAACTGCGGGATTTGCAACAATTCCACAAGAAAATTTTACAAACTCTTCTGCGATTGTTTCATTGTTGTTAATGTTTATAGGCGGTTCACCGGTCGGAACAGCAGGTGGTGTTAAAACGGTAACTATTGCTGTTCTTGTCATAACTGCTTATTCTATGGTAAGAGATAAAGACGAAATAACGGTTTTTAATCGTGCGATTTCACAAAAAGCTGTAAAAAAATCTATAGCAGTTGTTGGAACATCCTTTGCGATTATGTTTATTTCAACAGTACTTCTTTCTTTTGTAACAGATGCAAGTGTTATTGATATTCTCTATGAGACTGTAAGTGCTACGGCGACAGTAGGACTTACGAGAAACCTGACCTCGTCACTTGATATATGGGGAAAACTTATTATTATTGTGACCATGTATTTAGGAAGAATAGGTCCGATAACTCTTGCAATTGCACTCAACACAAAAAAAGAAAAACGAAATGTAGTTAAAACACCTTATGAGGATATCAGTGTGGGTTAATTATACCCGGAAAGGAATATTATGAAAACAAATTATTCTTATGCTGTTCTTGGTTTAGGAAGATACGGATATGCTGTTGCAAAGGAGCTTGTTGATAGTGGTGCAGAAGTTCTTGTTGTGGATTTGCAGGAAGATGTTATAAATGATGTGGTTGATGAGTTCCCACTTTGTAAATGTGCAGATATTACAGATGAAGATGCAATAATGCAACTGGGAATTTCAAACATTGATGTTGTGATTATTGCCGTCGCAAGCAATCTTGAAACAAGTGTTATGGCTACAACTTTGTGCAAAGATGCCGGAGTGAAAAATGTGATTGTTAAGTGTGCCAATGAAAGACAGTGCAAGATTTTAAGCAAAATTGGTGCAGATAAAGTTGTTTTACCTGAATTTGAAGCAGGTGTGCGTCTTGCAAAAAATCTTTTGAGTTCAGGCTTTGTGGATATTCTTGAATTGACAAATAATATTTCACTTGTGGAATTTGATATTAAGGAAGAATGGATTGGAAAAACGCTTGTTGATTTGAATTTAAGAAAAAAATATTCAATTAATGTTATCGCTATTCAACAGGATAACAATGTTACAACAGAAATAGACCCTAATAAACCATTGGAGTCTGATATGAAATTGATTGTTGTTGCCAATCGGAATAAACTTGAAAAAATGAGATAAGAAAAAAGAGTTAACACAAAAATTACAGTGTTAACTCTTTTCTGTTTTTATGTTTATTAACTGTTTTTTCTCCATGTAGATGGAAGAAACAATATCATCATAGGAAGAACTTCAAGTCTGCCGATGAGCATATCAAGTGTAAGAACAATTTTTGATAGTGATGACATTACTGTGAAGTTTTCAACAGGACCCACAAGAGATAAGCCGGGACCAACGTTGTTAATACAAGTTATAACGGAAGAAAAAGTTGTTGCGAAGTCGTGATTGTTAATTGAAACAAGCAATATTGAAGCTGCTATAACAAACATATAAACAACAAAATAAACACAAGTTGCAGATGCTGTTTCTTTTTCGAGAACTGCACTATCAAGACGAATACTCTTAACACGTCTTGGATTAAGTGCTCTTTTTAATTCTCGCACACAGGATTTGAAAAGAATAATAATTCGTCCGACCTTTAAGCCGCCACCTGTTGAACCTCCACAAGCACCGATAAACATCAATGAAATAATAATAATCTGCGAAATCATTGGCCAATTGTTAAAATCGGCAGTAATAAAACCTGTTGTTGTAATTACCGAAACAACCTGAAACGCAGCTTGTCTTAATGCTGTGCCAAAAGAGTTAACAAGTGGAGCAATGTTAAGAGTAATGATTCCGATTGATACAGCGATTATGCCAAGATATGTCCAAAGTTCTTCACTTTTTATTGCTCGTTTAAATTGTTTGATTAAAATCAGATAGAACAAGTTAAAGTTTATTCCGAAGAGCAACATAAAGAGTGTACATACAACTTCAATGGAGAGACTGTTGTACGCAGCAATACTTGCATTTTTTACAGAAAAACCACCGGTACCTGCTGTTGCAAATGCGGTTGTTACACTATCAAAAAGAGGCATTTTACAGCAGAGCAACGCAATGATTTCAGCAACTGTGAATGCTGCATAGATAATATAAAGAATTCGTGCCGTCACGGTTGTTTTTGAAACAAGCTTACCTACGCTTGGTCCGGGAACTTCAGCTCGCATAATATGCATAGACTGCATATCCTTCTGCGGAAGAAAGGCGAGAACGAACATAAGTATTCCCATACCGCCAATCCAATGGGTGAATGCTCGCCAGAAAAGAAGACTTTTTGACATTGATTCAATGTCATTGAGGATTGTGGCACCTGTTGTGGTGAATCCTGAAACAACTTCAAACATAGCATCGATTAGTGATGGAATTTCACCTGAAAAGACAAATGGTAATGCACCGAAGAATGAGAGCATAATCCAGGAAATAGATACAATAACAAAGCCTTCACGGGCATATACAGTTCTCTTTTCAAGCTTTGGTACATTCATTATAGCTCCGACACCGAGCAAAAGTCCGATTACTATTAAATAAATGTGGAAAAGATTTTCTTTATAGTACAGTGAAACAAACAATGGTAAGCAAAGAAGTGCAGCTTCTGCCCACAAAAGTCTGCCTACTGTTTTTGAGACAATTTTGTAATTCATTTATTTTCGCCTTACTCAAAAATTTCGTTGATACTGCTTATATGATTACTTTTTGTAACAATTACAACACGGTCGTTTAATTCAATGCAATCATTACCACCCGGATAAATAACTTTGTGATTCCTGATTATGCAAGCAATCAGCGTATCGTGTTTAAGTTTTAAATCACGAAGAGGAACATCAATCTGAGAGAAATCTGTTTCGATTTTAAATTCAAGAGCTTCAACCTGACCACCAACAAGTTTGTAGAGTGTCTGAACACTTGATTCTTCACCTGAGTTTTCGAGTGCTCGGGCATAGGCAAGAATTCTGTTTGCTGCAATCGCCTTTGACGAAATTGCACTGTCCATACCGATGCTTTCAAGCACTTCATATGAAACACGATTAACCTTTGCAACAGTTTTACTCACACCAAGTGATGAAGCGTACATTGTAGAAATAATATTTTCTTCGTCGATTGTTGTAAGGGCAACAAAGGCATCTTGTCCCTCAATTCCTTGTTCCATCAGGATACTTCTGTCAGTACCATCACCGTGAATAATATCTGCTTGTGGAAGTAGTTCGCAGAGTTTTTCGCAACGTTCAAGGTTATTCTCAATGATTTTTACATTGTATCCACCTGTTTCACAAAGCTGACGAGCAAGATAATAACCCATCTTACCGCCACCAATAATCATAATATCTCTTGTGCGATGTTTATAAATTTTAAGTTGCTTTAAGAAACTGACAAGAACGCCTCTTGGTGCAGTAACGTGAATTTTGTCTCCGGCCTGAAGAATAAAATCACCACGAGGAATGATAACTTCATTTTTTCTTTGAACAGCACAAACAAGGATTTTAACATCAAACTTGTTAAAAATGTCTGTCAATTGCATATTGCAAAGTGGGTTTCCTGAGTCAATTTTAAGCTCAACAAGGTCAACAAGCCCACGATAAAAAGTTTCGATATTTGTGGCATTAGGAAAACGAAGCACTTTTGCGATTTCGTTTGCAGCGTCAAGTTCAGGGTTTACAATCATACTAAGCCCCAGTGCATCTTTAAAGAATGGGAGCTGATTAAGGTAATCAGGATTTCTCACTCTTGCAATTGTATGAGCTGCACCTGCTTTTTTAGCCATAAGACAACTTAATATATTCAGTTCATCAGATGATGTTGCTGCGATAAAAAGGTCAGCGGATTGGACACCTGCTTCAAGCTGCACTTCACAGTTAGCACCGTTTCCGCAAATACCCATTACATCAAATGAGTTTACCATCTGCTCAACAATTTTCTGGTCGCGGTCAATGACAACAACGTCGTGTCCCTCAGTCGAAAGATGCTCAACAAGTGTTGCACCGACTTTACCGTCACCTACAATTACAATATTCATACCATTCACCTATATTTCAAATTGATGATAATATACCAAATAATATATTATCACATTATATTTAATTTTACAATACAGAATTGACCGATAAGTATTTTTGTGATAAATTATGTAAAGAGGTGATTTTAATGAAGAAAATCCTTATAACAGTTATCTGTGCCATTGCGGTAGCAGTAATAGCAGTTCCATCATTTTTTGGAGGTGATGTTGTGATTAAAACAACAGACGAAAGAGTCAAAGATAATGAAAATATAATCGTTGCATCATACAATACTGCAGCACCTTGGGGAAATGTTCTCGAAGGTACAGGTACTAATAAACGAGCAAAGCTTTTTGCACAACAGATTAACGATAATTTACCTGATGTTCTTGGTGTTCAGGAAATCAACAGTAATTGGGTGAAAAAAATGGAGGAGTTTTTGCCACAGTATGACTACTATGGTGTAAAACGAGGTGGAGATAGCAACGAAAAACAGTCAGAAATGAATGGTATCTTTTATCTTAAAGATAAGTTTGAACTTGTTGATTGTAATACTTTCTGGATTTCAGAAACACTGGAAGTGGAATCAAAATACAAGGATGCAGGTTGTTACAGAATATGTTCTTATGTGATTCTTAAAAATAAGGTGACAGGAAAAGTTTTTGCTCATTTCAATACTCATTTTGATAATACAAGTGAGGATGCGCAGGAATTGGGAGGAAAGCTTGTTGGTGAAAAGTCAAAGGAAATCGTATCAAAATATGGTGATATTCCTGTTGTTATAACAGGTGACTTTAATCAGTACAGTGATGCACCGGGATGCTTGGCGCTGGAAGAAAAAGGCTATAAAAACGCTAACAAGACAGTAGAGAATGGCGACAATATGGTTACATACAATGGTTGGACGAAAGAAACTGTCGGCAGACCAATTGACTATATTTTTGTGAATGACAATTTTAGTGTAAACAGTTATAGGGTTGTAACAGAAACAGGTGCAAAAACCAATGTTTCTGACCACTATATGATAGAATCGAATCTTGGAATAAAGTAATTTACACTTGTACATATAAAAAAAGTATGATATAATATATTGGTTAGATATTAAAATCAAGGAGACAATTAATTATGAAAAGATTTTTAGCAATATTTTTAGTTCTCACTCTTTTGTTCTCGTTTGCTGCTTGTAATAAGAACGAAACTCCTGATGCTGGCGAAGATGTTAACAAAACAACTGAAAATCAGGCTGATGAACAGACAACAGATGGTGAGGAAGATACAACAAAGAGAAAGCCAAGACCTGAAACAACAACTGCGGCACCTTTTGAAAATCCAAATCTTACTGAACCTGCAGCACTCTTTAAGGTTGTTGGTTTCGATAATTATAATTTAAAAAGTGCAGCTCCGAATACAACAGCGTCATCAGGTGTTACATTTATTATAAAGAGATACGAGATTAAAAATTCTACAGGCAATACACTTTCAGCAAATGTTGATACAGAAGGTACAAAGTTTGTTCTTAACGAAACACTTCTTAAGGACTTTGTAGCAAACGGTTGGACAATAATCAGTAAAAAGGATGCTAATGCTGCAATAGAAGCAGGTGATGAAACAAGCGTTATTCTTAAAAACAATGCCGGTAAGACAACAAAACTTGTTGTTACAAACAAAACTTCAACAAGTATGGCTCTTGCTGATTGCGTGATTACTGAAATTGGTATTCTCAAAACAATTACAGAACAAGTTTGGGCTGAATTTACAATTGATGGTAAGGCAGGAACAACAGGTTCGACATATGCAGATTTTGTTAATACTTTTGGTAAACCAATAAGCATTAATGTTTCGGAATACTATAAGGGAAATGACTACACTCATTCTAAGGTTGCTATGATTTTCGAGCAGAAGATTGGCAATGAAACATGGACATTATCAGTTTCTTATGAAGATAAAGCAACAGGTGAAGTAGAACTTCAGAGTTGTATCTTTGAAGTGAAATAAGACAAAGCATACAAGGTGGGAGAAATCGCAAGGTTTCTCCCGCTTTTTTATGTCAAATTACATAAAAATTTAAAGTATTTTTTGTCAGTAGAAACTTAAAAACATTATAATAATAATTGTTTTTCAATTGTACGTATGTTATAATGTATTACGTATGAAAACATTTATATGAAGGGGTGTTATTTTATGAAAAAAACTTGGTATAAGGAAATGGTAGTTTATCAGATTTGGCCAAGAAGTTTTAAAGACTCAAATGGCGACGGTATCGGTGACCTTGAGGGTATTTACTCAAAGCTTGACTATGTTAAGTCTATTGGTGTTGATGCTATCTGGTTCTCACCACTTTTCAAATCACCTAATGCTGACTACGGTTACGACATCGCAGACTATATGGATATCAATCCTGAATATGGTGATATGGAAACCTTCAAAAAAGTTCTTGCAGGTTGTCATGAACGTGGAATGAAGGTGTTTATGGACCTTGTTGTTAATCACACTTCAACTGAACACCGTTGGTTCAAAGAGGCTTGTAAGAGCATAGATAATCCTTATCATGATTACTATATCTGGAGAAAAGGTAAGGGTAAAAACGGTAAGAGACCACCTAACAACTGGATGTCAACATTTGAGGGTGGTGCATGGGAGTATGTTCCGGCAGTTGACGAATATTATCTTCACGTATTTACAAAGGGTCAGCCTGACCTTAATATGGATAACCCTAAAGTTCGTCAGGAAGTCAAGGATATTATGAAATTCTGGCTTGATATGGGTGTTGACGGATTCCGTGAAGATGTTATTACATATATTTCAAAGAGAGAGGGTCTTCCAAATGCTATTCCAATTCCTGTAGCTGCAGGTATGGAACATTATAATTGTGGTCCTCATCTTTATAAATATCTTAAGGAATTCCACGATGATGTCCTTTCAAAGTACGATTGCTTTACAGTAGGTGAAGGTCCGCTTATCACTCCTGAAAAGGTTCTTCGTTTCGTTAAGGAAGACGATACTCAGGTTCTTAAGACTATGTTCAGCTTTGACCATCTTGAAGCAGACTGCTTTATGACAGACTGGATTAAGACTCCGTTTAATCTTAAGAAAATGAAAAAATGCTACCAAAAATGGTATGATGCTATGGATGGCAAAGGATGGCATACTCTTTATCTTGAAAACCACGACCATCCAAGAATTATTGACCGTTACGGTAGCCTTAAATACAGAGTAGAAAGCGGTAAGATGCTTGCAACAATGTGCTATCTTCAAAAGGGTACTCCGTTTATTTATCAGGGTCAGGAAATCGGTATGACAAATATCGAGCTCCATTCAATTGATGAATTCAAGGATATGATTACTTTTAATAATCAGATTATGTTCAATAAACTTGGTATTAAGGGTGATAAGTTTATCAAGATGGCTAATGCAGGTTCACGTGAAAATTCAAGAACACCGGTTCAGTGGGATGATAGTGAATATGCAGGTTTCTCAACAGCTGAACCTTGGTTCAGCCTTAATCCGAATTATACAGAAATCAATGTGGCACAGGCTGAAGCTGACGAAAACTCAATTCTTAATTACTATCGTAAACTTCTTAAATTCCGTAAAGAGCATGAAGTTGCAATTTATGGTGATTTCAAGCAGTATTATAAAGACAGCGATAAACTCTTTGTTTACGAAAGAAATCTTGATGGTGAAAAGCTTCTTGTAGTTTGCTCATTCTCTGAAAAGTGTGTGAATTTTGAAGCTCCTGCAGGAATTGACCTTTCGAAGGGAGAACTTGTTCTTTCAAACTACAAACTTAACCCATTAACAAACAATTCTTTTGTAACAAGACCTTATGAGGCTCGTGTATATTATTTTAAATAAGAGGTAAAAACAATGAATAAAAATAACGGAAAACTTTCTGCACGTCTTTGGATAGGTATGCTTATGTGTTCATTCATAGGTGGCCTTGCATGGAATGTGGAAAATATGTATTTCAACACATTCTTGAATGACTGTGTTTATGATGCCGGTGCATTTGGTTCTAAAATGGTTCTTACAGATGCTGTTAACATTATGGTTACATTGTCTGCAATCACTGCGGTTGTTACCACATTTATTATGGGTACACTCAGTGAAAAAATGAAAAACCGTAAAGCGTTTATTTCTTTCGGATATATTGCTTGGGGTATTATAACAGCCCTTTTCGGTTTTATCACAAAGGAAAATGTTGCAAGTGTTCTTGGCCTTTCTGATAATGCTAAAATTGTTACTGCAACTGCATGGGTAGTTATCATTATGGATATGGTAATGACTTTTATGGGTTCAACAAGTAACGACTCTGCATTCCAGGCGTGGGTAACTGACGTTACAACTCCTGAAACAACTGCAAAGGTTGAGACAGCATTTACATTTGTAGGCTTTATTTCAATGGCTGTGATTATGGTTGTTGGTTCAATGGCACAGGGTGGTGCAATTCCATATAGCACATTTTTTATAGGTCTTGGTGTAGTTGTTACATTAGCTGGTATTGCTGCTCTTTTCTTGGTTGAAAATCCAAAGAAGCTTGAGGATGCTAAAAAAGATAAAACCGCTCCAAAAACAAGTTACTGGGCAGACCTATTCTATGGTTTCAGACCGGATGTTGTTAAGGAAAACAGCAACCTTTACTTGATTCTTGCATCAGGTTGTACATTTAACAGTGCGTTCCAGGTGTTCTTCCCATATCTCTTCATTTATCTCGGTTCAGTTATTGTTCCTGCAAACGAAGAAATGTTGAAATCAATTCCAATCAGCCTTATTGTTGTAGCAGTTATTTCAATTGTAGTAGCTGTGGCAGGAATTGTAGTTCTTATGAAGGTTTATCCAAAGAACAAGGCTGCAGCATTTATTCCAAGTGTACTCTTCCTGATTGTTGGTCTTTTCACAGTATTCTTTGCAAAGACGAACCTTTATGGTATGATTATCGGTGTTGCACTTGTGCTTATCGGTTATATCGTAATTATGATTCAGTTTGCAGCAACTGTACGTGATAATATCCCACAGGATAAAGTTGGTCTTTTCCAGGGTGTAAGAATGATTTTCCTTGTTATGATTCCAATGATTGTTGGTCCGACTCTTGGCAATATTGCAACAAAAAATTCAAACGTTACATATATTGAAAATGGTGCAGAAAAGGTTCTCCCAACAGAGGCAATGTTCCTTTATGCAGCAATCGTTGCAATACTCATTTTCATCCCTATGCTCGCATTCTTGAAAAAAGATAAAGAAAAGGCATTGAAAGAAAAGAATAACTAAAACAACAAAAAATTATCCACCTCGCAATTACTGCGGGGTGGATTTTTATGATTATTTGGTTTTGAATTATAATTTTGCTGCTGCAGCTTTGTCCATAAAGATATGAACATCAGGGTGAACCTGTAAAATTGATGCAGGGCAAGCAGGTGAGATGTCACCGTTTACAAGACCGTAGATAGCGTCTGCTTTGCTTTTGCCTGTTGCAATAAGAATAATTTTCTTTGACTTCATAATTGAAACTGTGCCCATTGTAAGTGCATAGTGTGGCATTGGGTTTTCATCAAAGTAGATTGAATTAGCATCAATAGTGCTCTGTGTGAGCTGAACTTTGAATGAACCTTTTGTAAATTTGTCAGCCGGCTCATTAAATCCGATGTGACCGTTCTGACCGATGCCTAAAAGCTGAACATCAATTTTCTTTTCATCGATAAGGTTGTCGTAACGAATGCATTCTGCTTCGCTGTCAGCTGCATTACCGTTAAGGAAGTTAACATTGTCTTCATTCACATCAATATGATTGAAAAGATTTTCGTGCATAAATGTAAAATAGCTGTTTTTATCTTCAACAGGAAGGTCGCAGTATTCGTCAAGGTTGAATGTTGTCATATCCTTGAAGCTAACCTTACCTTCGTTAAAGCATTTGATTAAATATTGGTATGTAGGAACAGGAGAAGCACCTGTTGCAAAGCCCATAACAGAGTCAGGTTTTGCATTTACTTGTTCAATCATCATATTACCTACTGCTACTGCAATCTGTTCTGCAGTATCAAAAATGTGTAAATTCATTTATCTGCACCTTCTCTTTAAATTTTGTTAAGTTTTATTTTACCATAATATGAAAATATTGCAATAAAAAAGGAGTAAAAACTCCTTTGTTTTTTTTATTTATTAAATTGGAGTTTATCGGGGTGAATAGATGGCGTACTCCTGCCTCCCTCTGACGAGGGAGGTGGCGAAACCGCAGGTTTTGACGGAGGGAGAGATAAATAAAATCAATGTTTTTGACTACCCCTCAGTCAACTTCGTTGACAGCTAAGTCTCACCTGCCGGTTCGATCGGTGCTTCTGCTTCGCAGAGGTGTCCACCGGACACCCGCACCCTGACAAGGGGAGCCAATTATAAATCAGCAACGCAGTTCCGACACTTTGCACTTTGCGTTTTACATTTTGCACTTCATTTCTCCCCTACAAATTATAATTTGAGGTTTTATTTGTTAAGCTTGTTGTCAATCTTTTTATGAAGTGTATTTACTATACCAAAGGTAATTACAATAAGGATAAAACCAAAGGAAATGTATGAGCCACCCCAATAACACAATGCAAGACAAATTAAGAGAACAAATCCGTATATATATTTAAAAATCTTAATGCGTTTGTATGATTTTTCACCAATTGAAAACAGCGTTGAGATAATCACAGGAATGGAGAAAATTATAACACAAGCCATTGTGATAACTGGGAATAAAAATGATTTATCACTCAAAATTTTATCAAATGCTAATTCACCATTAATGATTCCCATAATAACACTTATAAGTGTTATGTTTTCGCCGTCAACCGCCTTGAATGTTGGTAAGCACATCCACAAAAGAGGGGAAAACATAAGGATAAAACGAGCTATCTGTAATGGTCCGCCAAATGCAGAGGTTTTAATGTTATTTAAAACCTTATCAACTGCTTCTTGTTCACGCATTGCCTGTTCGTGGTCTGATTTGAGACGGTTATCCAAATCATAATACACAAGATTTGTGTTGCATTTCGGACAGTTCTGTTTCATATAGAGTGGAGAGAGTTTTTCGTTGCATTTCGGACATCTGTTACTCATTTTTGCCACCTCCTGAAACTTCAGCTGAAAGCACAGTTCTGCGTTCAGCCATTTCTTCACGAACTTGCTTGAGTTTTTCACCTGTAAGGTCATACCAGATATATGGAATAAGTGGAAGAAGACCTAAAATAGCAGGAGCTAATGTGAACATACCCCAGATAAGAGTATCTGTGTAATCATAAGCTTTTACAGTCATTGTTTCTGTTGCACTGATTTGAACGAATGAAAGACCAATCAAAGGAAGTAAGAGATTACCTAAAGTTCCTGAAATTGAACCTGTAAGCTTACCAACAAATGTAAGCACAGAGAATGAAACGCCTTCATTTCTTTCGCCTGTTTTCCATTCCATATAGTCGATTGTGTCACCAATCATTTCAGTAGGAATAACCATATTGATTGTGTTAAAGAAGCTGAAAAGGAAATTCTGAATCATAAGAAGCGGCACAACAACCCAAAGGTTTGTAAAGCAGGTTACACCCACAAGGAAAACAATAATGCCAACTACAAGTCTTACAAAACCGTTAAGGAAGATAATCTGTCTGTTGTCAAACTTTTCCTTAACCTTTGGAATAAGAAGATATGTAATAAAGCCTAAAATTGTTCCCGGAAGTGTAATGATGATTGTAAGTGAATTCATCTGAACAACTTCGGAATAATAGTATGCCTGGAAGAAATTACCGATACCGCTGATTGCTGACAATACATTTCCGATAACAATTAAAAGAAGAGGTTTATTTCTGAGTAATGCTTTGAATCCGTCGAGAACGCTTGGTTCTTTAACTGTTTGTACGACTCTTTCTTTTGTGCAGAAGCCTGCCAATGAGAAAAGTCCCATTCCGTAGGTTGCCGAAATAATTGACATAAGCAAGAAAACCTGAGAAAGTGAAAGCGGGATTGTACCGTTATTGCTTAAGTCCATAAGAACTGTAAGAATCGGTGTTGAAATACCACCGAGAATACCTGAAATGAATCTTGCTGATGAAATTACTCTTGTTCTGTCAGACGGTGATGGGCTGATAGCAGCACTCATTCCCCAGAACGGAACATCACCTAAAGTGTAGAACAATTCCCAGAAGAAATAGGTGACAAACATATAAATAATTTTCGCTGTTACCTCTACTTTGTCACCAAGAAGCTGTGGACCTGCAAAAAGAAGAATTGTTGCAAGACCTAATGGAACAGGGATAATTAAGAGATATGGACGGAGTTTTCCGTATCTTGTTCGTGTCTTGTCAACGATTGTACCCATAAGTGGGTCGTTAAATGTGTCCCAGAGACCTAAAAACAGCATCATTGCTGCAACGGCTTCAGGAGGAACACCAAAAACCTTTGTGAAGAAAAGTGAAAGATAACTACCTGCGATAATGTTATATCCGAAGCATTGTCCGGCATTTGCAATACCATAGGCAAGTGTTTCCTTGACACCGACATAACGGATGTCGCCTTTGTTTTCTGCCATCGCTTATTTTCTCCTTCCCTTATTTCTGTGTTTAATTGCTCCACCTTTGTCATTGAGAAGATATGAGTTTTTGCAGTTTAAATATGTAAGCTTTTCTTTGAGGTTTTCCTTGTAAGTGAATTGGCGACCTTCGATTTTGTCATAAAGTTCACAAGAAAGCTCACATAACTGTTCATTTGTATCTGCAACAGCAGAAAGAACAATTATATCCTTATCAATAGGGAAATTGAGCGTATCATTGTTTTCTGTATCAACTTCTATGTGCCAGAAGAACAACTGTGCACACTGAGCATCACCGGTCTCAGTGTGAGAATGAGTAAATTCGTAACCCAATTTGCCTTGCTTTGTGTATGCAACTTCCTTGAAATCGTATAAATCCCAACCTGCATAATATTCTGTAATGTCGTTGATTTTATATGCATAGTCGTTGATTTTAGCGTATTTGTCACCATTAAGAGAGGCTACGAGAAGATGTACTTTCTTTGTGTCTGTTGGCAAAAGAAGACTCTGACCACAACAAAGCATTGCTTTTTCCGGAATTGGGAAATCAACACCGGCAGAAGCTACAGTCTGAGGAACAATTTCCTTTGGAATTGACTTGTTGATAACAGGAAGCTTACCTGTTGGTTTTGCATTTGTTGAGAATGCTTCAATGTTTCCAAGAAGAGGAATATTTGTCAAAGTATTGTTTGTAGCTTCTCCAGTTTTTACTTTGATTGCAAATGATTTGATTTCATATGGCTTTAAGTCAAATACAAGTTTTCCGTCTGTGAGAGGAACATCAGCAATATGTTCTTCCGATGCATAGATTTCTCTTGCAGAAACAACATCGCAATTCAATGAAAGAGTAATGTCTTTCTGTGTTTTCTTTTCACTTTCACCGATACGGACAATGATTTCATCACTGTTTTCAGCTTTTTTCATTGCACGGATTATTGCATTTCCTGAAAGTGAGCCAAATGAGTATTCGCTATATTCACCGTCGTGCTTTGACACTACAAACGACGCCATAGGCATTACAAAATTTCGTGCCTCTGTTTGTGTATCGTGTGCAACGGTGCCTTCGTGAGAGTAAATAGCGTATGAATATCTGTTAAGACCTAATTCCATCATTGACTGCATACTGTCAACCTTGTAATTTTTATATGGTGTATGCATAAGAGTAAGACGGAGAGTGCTGTTGTCAAATTTATCCCAACCGTATTTACATTCACTGATTACTGAAACACCGAACTGTTCGTCTTTATCTGTAATATCAGCCCATTTCTGAGCAGGAACTTCAAAGAGCTTGTCGTTCATATTGCCACGCTTGATTGCGCCAAGACCAAGGTCATAAGTTGCCACAGGACTTTCAGCAGAAAATGAGAAAACTTCCTTTGCAAGATGTCGTTTACTACGCCATTCAGTCTCTGTGTAAACTTCAACAACCTTGCCACCACGACTGAGTGCAACAACAGAAGTAAATGTACTGTCACCAAATGCTTTTACAATTTCAAGAGCTACTCGACAAGGTCCATTTTCAATAACTTTTACAGTCTTGATTTTTGTACTGTTCTGTGGTTCACGATTAAGTTCATCGAAATTCAATTCCCATGCTGGCCAGTCTTTACTACCGTTATAATCGAAAATGCCTGTTGTGATTGGTTTGCTTAAAACTTCTTTTTTCAGTTCCTTATCGAAAATTGAAGAAATATCACCGTTACTGTTAAGTACTACTCGATATTTTTCATTTTCAAGCATCATAATTGATGCAAAAAGCTTTGATTTAACCTGACATTTCTTGTTTCTGATATCAAAAGCCTTGTAACCCATAGGAGGAACAGTAACGCACATAAGAATTGTTGCAATGCCATTTTTAACACTTGCAATCTGTGCTGCATATTCTTTACCGTCAGCATCAAGAACAGTTATGTTTTTACCACAGAATTTTGCAGGAATATTAACTGTTACAACGCTTGTTCTTTCGTATTCCATTGGATTATTAACAACAACTGCTGTACCTTTTACAAAAGATGTGTCAATTTTTGATGCAATTGATTTTACCGCACCTTCATATTCGTTTGCGAACTGATTGAGTGACATTGCATAGTCGTTCCAACTTCTTCTGTATGCACGTTGAACTGATGTTCCGGGTAAATCGTCGTGGAACTGATGAGCAATAACTCGTTTCCAAGCCTTTGTAAGAGGCTCCTGCGGATAATTATAGCCCTTTGTCACCATAGCAGTAACACAAGCACGCTCAGCCATATCTGCGATTTCTTCGTTTCGTCTGTTCCAACGCTTACCTATAGCACGTGATGTATAGCCACCAACAGCGTGGTTTGTCATAACAAGCTCGTTGTTCCATACAGGTAATTTCTGCTTTACATTTTCTGGCAAAGCGTCAATATCACGGAAAATCAGGTCAGCAGGTGCTGATAAAACCTCAACATCACTTGTGTTATTCTTCTTGATTTCGTCACAGACAGTTTTTACTGACGGCTCCTTTGGTGCACCGCCACGGTCACCCACACCGTGGAAGATAGCAGTCATAGGCAAATCGTACTGCTCATTTGATTTTAATTTATCCTTTACGAATTTTTTGTCACGAACCTTTAACAAAACGCTTGTGTAAGACCCCGGATTTGTGTTTCCGTAAACGTAATTTCCGTCAACACCGTACCATTTACCAAGGTCAAAAGGGATTCCGTATGCTGAACCCCATGTAAGCTTCTGTGTTGTGAAGCCCTTAAGGTTTGCGTGGTGCATAATTGACGGTAAGGCATATCCGAAGCCGAAGCAGTCAGGGAGGAAGATATCACAGCTGCGCTTTCCGAAATTTTTATCAAAATATTCGTTACCTAAAAGAATATTTCTGAAAAGTGCTTCAGGTGACGGTACATTCACATCACCGTTTTCAAAGGCACTACCGCACACATTCCATTTGCCCTGTGCAATATATGATTTCATCTGCTCCCACATTTCAGGGTAGTATTCCTTCATAAGCTCATAACGGTATGAGCCCTCAAAATTGAATTTGTAATCAGGATATTTTCTGAAATGCTGAAAATTCTCTGTAAGTGTGTTTCGTATGTATTCGCCTACGGTTGTTTCAAAGTCCCAGCTCCAGATAGTGTCAAGATGGGCATTTGAGATAGTATAAACCTTTTTCTTTGCCATAAAAAATCCCCCAAAAATCCAAGTATGATTTGATTATATAGATTATACACAAAAAAATCAACAGAACAGGTAAAAAAATCCCTAAAAATACTCGACATATTGAATTTTTATTGGTAAAATATATAATAGTATAATTTCGAGTTAAGGACGGTGACGGAAAAATGAAAAAAATTATAGCCCTGCTTTTATCTGTTATGGTGATTGCTTCTGCTTTTTTCGGTCTTACAGGAAGTGCTGTGTCACAAAAGATTATCCCGTCACTTAATATTTCCTCAAAAAATATTGCTCATTCCATAAGTGGTGACCTTTACGGTCTTACTCTTGAAAATGTGGGAAATGCTGTTGACGGCGGTCTTGTGTCAAATCTTGTGAACAACAATTCCTTTGAGTACAGCAACAATCCTATCGCAGCATGGGATATTGATGCCGAGACCTACAGCATAATGACTGAGGAGTCACTTAACGAAAATAATACAAATTACCTTTCTGTTACAGTTGACGGTAAGGGTACTGTGAAAAACCTCGGTTATACGGAATTTTACAACTACAAAACATATCAGGTGAATTCTCAGAAGGCAGGCAAGCCTGATATGACCTTCAAGAAAAATGAGATTTATCAGTTTACTGCCTATTTCAGAAATGTTGATTATACAGGTACAATAACAGCATCACTTTCTGCAGAAGGAAATACGGAGAAATATCAGTTCAATATTGACCATTGTGCTCAATGGATGCCGATAACACTTGAAATCAAGTCAAACGTTACTGCTGACGGTGCTTTACAGCTCCAGTTTGAGGGTACGGGAAGCTTCCAGATTGACCAGGTTACTCTCGTTCCTATGAGTAGCTATGGCTTCGGTAACAGCACATGGAAATATGTGTCATTGAGAAGTGACATAATGAGAGCGATTTATAATCTCTCACCATCCTTTGTAAGATTTTCAGCAGGCGAGCTTGATGCTTCATCCTCTATCGAAAATATCGGTAGCTGGAAAAAGACAACAGGTCCTCTTGAAGCAAGAAAACAAAGCTTTACACATTTTAACAAGAATGTGTTTGCAGTAAACTCAAATTCAATGGGTATGTACGAATATCTTCTCCTTTGTGAGGATATCGGTGCTGATGCTATCCCTGTAATAAACGGTGGTATTGTAACAACACAGGTTGAAGCTTATGAAAAGAAGAAAGAGGCCTTTGAAAGTGAAGAGATAACTGAAGAGGAGTGGCAGGAATTCCTTGACACAATTTCATACCGTCCTGAAACAGAGGGCTTTGAAATGTATCTTCAGGATGTTCTCGACCTTCTTGAATATGCCAACGGTGACGAAACAACCGTATGGGGTGCAAAAAGAATAGAGGACGGACATCAAAAGAGCTTTAAGCTTCGATATATCGCAATAGCAAACTGTGAGTACGGTGAGCTTTTCTGGAGAAACTTTGATGAGCTTTACAAAGCGATTCAGGGTCAGTATCCTGATGTGAGAATTATTATCTGTACAGACGATAACGGTCAGAGTGCTCAGGTTGTTGCCAAGGCGAAGGAGCTTTACAGAGATGTTATTGTTGACGAAAGCTATTGTGTAAACGGCGGAAAGCTTTTCGCAAAATCCACAGTCTATGACGAAAATGACCGTAGCGGATTGCAGATTGGTGTGGGCAGATATTCTGTTGACACATCAATGGGTGATACTGTTACAAAGAATAATATGTGGTCTGCTATTGAAAATGCTGCATTTTTAACAGGTGTTGAGAGAAACGGTGACCTTGTGCAAATGTCATCTTATGAAACAACGCTTGGGAAGATTAATGCTCAGGTAAGGGATACAAGTCTTATCTGGTTCAATTCTCACAGAGTGCTTCTTACTCCTGATTATTATATGCAGATGCTCTTTTCAAACAATGTGGGAACACATTATGTAAATGTTGAGGACGAGTTACAGGAGGGTGTTTATCGTTCCGTAACAGTTGATACTGATGAGAAAGTTATATATGTTAAACTTGTAAACAGTACAAAAACACCGTATAAAATCAATATTAATATTGATGGATTCAAAAATGTTAACAATCCGTCAGCGCTCGTTATGTCAGAGAATTTCAAGTCTGCTCGTAATGAACTTGGTGAGGACTTACACGTTGCACCAGTGCAGAATGAACTTATACTTAAGGATAATCAGATTTTATATGATGTAAGCAGTTATTCAATAAATGTAATAAGAATTCCTTACGACACAAACGACGGAAGTGGACTTTTCAAGCTTCCAAAAACGGAATTGATAGTACCATTTATTCCTGCATCAGTTGATGTTATTATTTCTGTTGTGTTGGTGGCTTTTGTCCTTGTGACAGGCGGAGTAATCCTTGCAACAAGATTAAAGCATCATAAGAAAGTTAAAGACAAACAAAATAATAAATAATTAAATATGATATGATAGGGCGAGGTTAAATCCTCGCCTTTGTTGTTTATATGTACAAATTATAATCTGTATTTCTTTCAAAAAACTGTTGACAAAAGGAAAACTATGCTGTATTATCTAACTGTACTAATTGAAATAGCACAGTTAGTACAGTTGAACAGGAGGTGATACACCGTGAATATTTTTCTTGATTATCATTCCAGAACACCTATTTATGAACAGATTAAGGAACAGATTGTCCTTGATATAAGTAGGGGAGTGTTGAAAAAAGACGACCAGCTACCGTCTTTAAGACAACTCTCAGCGCAACTGGGCTTGAATATCAACACCGTCAAGCGCGCGTTGTCGGAGTTGGAGGCTCAGGGAGTTATCTACACAATCGCAGGAAAAGGTGTATTCATAAGCGGTGACACAGAATCTCAAAACATTTTCCTTCAGCAGTCTTTAGATGCAGTAAAGACTTCTCTGATTAATGCCAAGGCTATGGGTGCTGACAGAGAACAGCTTGAAGGTCTTCTCAATGAACTTTTCAAAGGAGATGACTAATAAAATGATTGAATTTATAAATGTTACGAAAAAATTCGGCGATTTTACAGCAGTTGAGGATGTATCGTTTAAAGTTCAGCCATCATCAATTTATGGTCTAATTGGATACAATGGTGCAGGTAAGACAACACTTTTAAAAACAGCAGCAGGAATATATAAAGCAGACGGTGGCAAAGTTTTGATGGATGGAGAAGAAACATTCGACAACGACACAGTCAGAAAAGATTTATTCTATATCCCTGATGACCTTTATTTCCCGATGAATGCTTCAATTTATTCAATGGCAAATTTTTATGCTGACTATCATCCGAATTTCAGCAAAAAGACACTTGAAAACCTTTTGGATGTGTATGGTCTTGACGGAAAAAAGAAAATAAGAGGTTTTTCAAAGGGTATGCAAAGACAGGCTGAGCTTATTTTAGCACTTGCGTCCCGACCAAAGTATTTACTTCTTGACGAAACTTTCGACGGACTTGACCCACAGAAAAAAGAGATTACAAAGAAGCTTTTTATGGAATATATGGCTGAAACAGAAGCTTCGCTTATTATTTCATCACACAATTTGTCAGAGCTTTCTGACCTTTGTGACAATGTAGGTCTTATAAACGGTAAAAAACTCACAATGGACTGTTCAGTTTATGATATTTCAAAGAATTACAGTAAATTCAGACTTATTTTTGACCGTCAGATTACTGAAAATGATTTCAAGGGCATCAGTTATAAGTCACTTGATATTGACGGCAGAGTTGCAATGATTATCTTTGAGAAAAATGCAGATGAGCAAAGACATAAGCTGAACGCACTTCTTCCTATGGCAATTGACGAATATCAGCTTACAATGGAAGAGGTATTCTTAAACGAAATGGAGGATAAGAAATATGACATCACAAAAATCTTTGAATAATGTGAACAAAAACGATTTCAAGCGTAGTTTTTTAGGCGCACTTCCATTTCCTGTAATAGCATTTTTAGTGCTTTTTACGATGGTTACAATACCTGTTATTTCATATGTAACATCAGAAGAATTTGTAAGAACAACTGAACATCTTGAAGTATCAATGTTTTTAGCACCACATTCAACATTCTTTTATTCTTTTGACTTACTTCCTGTTGGAATGGTTTTCTGTGGTATTCTCACAGCATTAAAATCATTTTACTTTATGCTTTCAAAAAAGCAGGTTAATGTGTTTTTAAGCCTTGGCATTAAACGAAATACAATGGTAACGAACCGTTTGATTTCAGGTGTTGTAGCACTTTTTGTTGCAGTATTTTTACCGATTTTTATAATTTATATTACAAATATTGCAGCTTTTGGCTACAACTCTCATCAGACAAGTCTTTTCCTTTATTTTACTTCATTGCTTTTTGTCTGTGGTCTTATAGGATATTCACTTATATCTGCAATGATAGTGGTATCAGGTAATATTTTTGAAGCAGTAGGTTCTTCAATTGCATTATCATTAATTCCATTCTGCACAATCAGTACAATCAGTTCACTTGCATACAGCTATCTTAACGGATACATCGGAAGCTATGATATATCAAGAGTAATGCAGGTGTTCACTCCTTGGACAATGGCAATCAATATGCAGGAAGAATATGTATATATGGGTGACATTTATGACTATGTTGACCGGATTACACCAAGGGTTATTTTAAACATGTTACAAAGAACCGTACCTGCAGATAAGTATAAGGTCCCTGCGGAATACCATGTTGATTGGGGCTTTATGTTCCCTGTTGTAATGTGGCTTGTAATTTCTGTTGTTTTAATCGGTGTTACTTATTACCTTTTCAATAAGAGGAAAGCAGAACATGCAAATTCTCTCGGTAAATTCCCTGTTTCAAGAGCTGTGCTCGGTACTTGTGCATTCACAGGAATCACATGGGTGTTTACAGAGTGGTTTGGTGGTGAATTTAATCTCTACGCACTCTTTGTTGTAATTACAGCTGTATGCTTGCTTGCATATTTCCTTATTCAGCTTATTCTCACAAGGAAACCAAAAACAGCAATTAAATCACTTAAGTGGTGCTATGCGCTTATCGGTGCATTTGCAGTATGCTGTATCGTATTTAACACGGGACTCCTTGGCACATATAACAAAATTCCTGACAAAGCAGATGTTAAAAGTGTTACAATTGAAGCTTTTGAAATCAGAGGTTACGAACATTGCGTTTATCCGTGGCAACCTGGTGAAGATTTTGTTGAAAGTTCAACTGACGAGAGCAAACAGACTGTTCTTGATGCTTTTGAACTTCTCAAAAATGAAAAGGGTAAGCATGATGAAGAATGCCTGACATCAATTACTCTCGGTATAAGAAACAATGACGGTAAGATTAAATATCGTAACTTTGATATTTATAGCGATGAAACATATATGAAATATATTCAGCTTATCTATGGCTCTGAGTATTTCGACGCAATTCTCAAAAATTACCTTATTGACCCTGTTCCCGAAAATATACAGTACGATTCAACAGGACATCTTAAAAACTTTAACTGGGCATATACTGACAACGATATGCTTATAGAAATCGGCGAAGGAATGGATTGCATTGCTGATGTTGACGGACTTTGCGAAGCACTCTATAAGGACCTTTCAAAAATGAGCGTTGACGAGCTTTTCAGAAACAACAATCAGCCTGTCGGTGTGCTTGTGAAAATGTCAGCAGATGCTGACTATCCGGGACAAACACCAGCATATACTAATGAGATGTATTATCCGGAAAACACAAGAGGCGGAATGGAAATCATAGTTGATAAAATTGTTGAAGAGCCTGATTATAATCATGCTTTGGTTGATGATTTTATCCCTGTCTATGAAAATATGACAAATACTGTTAATTTCCTTAAGAAAAATGGTTATGAGCTCAAGGAAGAACCGATGAAAATTAAAGAGGTTCTGTATTCTGATGCTACAATGTCGCTTCCGGAAGCAAAACACGAATTTGCAAAGGCAAATGAGAAAAATAACAGGGGCTGGGGCTCAGCAACAGAAATGTTACCGCTTTATGTTCAAACAATGTTCAGACAGTTGGATGTCAGTCTTTATGCATGTGACGTTGTTCAGTACTTTATTGACGAGCCTACAACTGAATATGACTTAATTAAGAGGGTATATAAAGATGCAGGCCATTCTCTTGAATCAGTAACAGATGCAGAAAAGATACAGAAAATCGTTGATAAAACAACCTCACAGTATCTCACATTAAACGACAATGGAAGATATGTTTATGTGATTTATGAAGAAGGACCAATCGTCTGCTACTATCTCCCGGAAGCAAATATGAGTGTAATTAAATAATTAAACAAAAAGGCGAGGACGTAAAAATCCTCGCTTTCTTTTTGCTCGTGTCTTTTTTAGCTTTGTATGTAAAAAATAAAGGTGAGATTTTACTCTCACCTTATTTTATATTTAATTAGATTTGCTTTAATTTGCCAAGATTCTTGATAAGATTCGGAATACCCTTGAATATAGCCTTAAGACCTGCACCCATCTTATCTTCGTGAAGAATAAGGATAAGACCTTCTGCCATTTCAGGGCTGAAAAGACCAAAGCTCATTGAGATGAAGTTCTTGATTGGAAGCTGAGTTGCAACAGCACCTGCCATTGTGTCAGCACCAAGCATCTTAATGAGAAGTCTGTAGATTCTACCGCCCCATTTGCTGTCCTGTGAATCTTCAATTGTGTTAAGTAATGTGAATGGAGCATTCTTATCTCTTACTGATGGTGGTAATTCCTTACCATAAATAACCTGGAATTCGTCAGCAGAAACATTCATAATGTTTGCACCATAGTATGATGGAGCAGTTTTGCTGTAATCAGGAACTTTAGCATCAACAGTTGATTCAACATAAACTGAAGCTTCAAGTCTGATATCACGGCTTGATGCGCCAACGAGAATCTTGAAGTCGCCGCTTTCAACGTGCCAGTCACCGAGGTCAACGTTATAGTATGCAAATGCACGTTTGTCGAGTTCAACAGAAACTTCCTTTTCTTCACCTGCATTTAAGAATACCTTCTTAAAGCCACGAAGTTCCTTAACAGGACGATAAATTGTGCTCTCTACATCGTTTACATAAACCTGAGCAACCTCAGCACCGTCAACAGCACCTGTGTTCTTAACCTTGAATGAAACTGTAACTGTATCAGTATCCTTAATCTTATCTGCAGAAACCTTTACGTCACTGTATTCGAAAGTTGTGTATGAAAGACCATGACCGAATGGGAATGCAACCGCTTTGTTTGCTGTGTCATAGTATTTGTAACCAACATAAACGCTTTCTCTGTATTCAACTGAAACTGATGTGCCAGGGAAGAAGTTGTAGCTTGAATTGTCTTCAAGTGCAAGTGGATATGTTTCGCTGAGCTTACCACTTGGATTTACATCACCGAAGATGATGTCACAAACAGCACTGCCACCAGCCTGACCTGTAAGGAACATGTTGAGGATAGCAGGAACCTTATCAGCCCAAGGAAGTGCAACTGATGCACCACCTGAAAGAACAACGATTGTGTTAGGATTAACCTTAAGAACTTCTTCAACAAGAGTGTTGTGAATAGGTGGAAGGTTGATGTGGCTTCTGTCGTTACCTTCTGTTTCGTATTCGTCAGTAAGACCAACGAATACAAGAGCAACATCAGCATCCTTAGCCTTATTCTTTGCTTCGATAACCATTTCCATTTCTTTCTTGTTCTTGCCCTTGAGTGTATAACCCGGTGCAAATGAGAAGTTAATTCCCATTTCCTTCATTGTGTCATAAGCAGAATCAAGCTTGATTGGGTTGATAAGTGATGAACCGGCACCCTGATAACGAGGTGTATGAGCCATTTCACCGATAACAGCAATCTTTGCATCCTTTTTAAGAGGAAGAAGGTTGTTGTCGTTCTTCATAAGTACCATGCACTGACCTGCGATTTCACGAGCAAGATTATGGTGAGCATCACTGTCGTATGTATAATTACCTGTTACTTTTTCAGCTCTCTTTGAAATTTCAATAATCTTATCACAAGCAGCATCAAGAACAGCTTCATCAAGAGAACCGTCTTTTACAGCATCAATGATAAGCTTTGTGCCGATGCCTGAAGAAGTAGGCATTTCAATTTCCTGACCTGCAATAAGTCCTGGAACTCTTTCGTTTTCTGCGCCCCAGTCGGTAATAACAATACCTTCAAATCCCCAATCGTCACGAAGAACATCAGTAAGAAGCCACTTGTTTTCAGCTGCGTATGTACCGTTAACTCTGTTGTACGAGTTCATGATTGTCCAAGGCTGAGCTTTTTTAACTGCGATTTCAAATGGGAGAAGATATGTTTCACGAAGTGTTCTTTCGTCAACAACTGAATTGACAGTCATACGACGTGTTTCCTGATTGTTTGCAGCATAGTGCTTAAGAGATGTACCAACACCCTTGCTCTGAACACCGTTTACGAATGCAGCAGACATTTCACCGGCAAGAACACCGTCTTCTGAGAAATATTCAAAGTTTCTTCCGCAAAGAGGTGAACGCTTAATGTTTGTACCAGGTCCTAAAAGAACAGAAACCTTTTCTTTAAGACATTCTTCACCGAGTGCTTCACCCATTTTGTAAAGAAGGTCAGTATCCCATGAACAAGCAGTTGCAGAAGCTGTTGGGAAACAGATAGCAGGAACACCTTTCAAAAGATTTGTTTCACCCTTTGGTGTGTCACCAGGGTCACCTTTTTTACGGATACCGTGAGGTCCGTCGTTAAGGCTGAATGATTTGATACCAACTCTCTCAACTGGTTGTGAGTGCCAGTAATCAAGACCGTCGCAAAGACTTGCTTTTTCTTCAAGTGTCATCTTTGCGATAATATCAGCATGTTTAAGAGCCATTTCCTTATCCTCCTAAAAAGTATAATATATTAGTTTAATACCAACTTATATAATACAATAATTTGGTAATTGTTGCAAGTATTATTCATCACTTTCTTCTTGTAATCCGTCAAATAAAAGCTTATCGGCAGTCGTAACGTCAATCTCTTCAATATTTTTAAGCTTTCTGCGGATAAAGAGGTTCTTTCTTTCAGCATCCTCAAGTGTTTTTCCTGCTTCGTCAACCTTTTTCTTTGCCTTTGCAAGAAGGTCACCGAATTTTTCATACTGAACCTTTGCAGCACCGAGAAGCTGGCGTACTTCATTTGCCTTTTCATTGATAGCAACTGTTTTAAAGCCCATTGAAAGTGAATTGAGAAGTGCAGTAACTGTTGTAGGTCCTGCAATCATAATGTTGTATTCATTCTGAATTTTTTCAGGTAATCCTGTTCGTGAAGATGCGATTTCAGCATAAAGACCCTCAGTTGCAAGGTACATAATTGCAAATGGAGTTGTGTCAGGAACATGTATGTATTTTGCGATTGATTTTGCTTCACTGAGTACTCTGTTTTCAAGTTCTTTTCGAGCTTGCTTTACGGCTTCTGCATCTGCTCTGTCAGCGGCGTCACAAAGACGGACATAGTCTTCCATCGGGAACTTTGAGTCAACAGGAAGGAAAATATCCTTGCCATCCTTTTCGCTTGATGGAATTCGGATAGCAAATTCAACTCGGTCAAGTGAATTTGGAACAGTTGCCACATTCTTTTCAAACATGTTAGGAATTGTTTGGTTCAAAATGCCTTCAAGCTGAACTTCAGCCCAAGTACCTCTTGCCTTGACATTGGTAAGTACACGGTTAAGAGCAGTTACATTTTCTGTTACACCTGTTGAGAGAGTCTGCATTTCGCCAAGAGATTTGTAAAGATTTTCCAGTTGTTCGGAAACTGTTTTGAATGAAGAATCAAGTCGTGTTGTAAGAGTTGAAGTAAGCTTTTCATCAACAGTTACTCTCATTTCTTCAAGTTTCTTTTCGTTTGATTCCTGCATTTTTGTAATTGAAGATTCAAGAACTCTGTTCTGCTTTTCATTCTGTTCAGCATTTTTATCACGGATAGAAAGAAGCATCTCATTCATTTTTTCACGATGCTCATAATTGCCTTTATTCATATTGTCGATTCGCTGTGACATATCTTCAAGACTCTTTTGCATATCATGGCGAATTTCCTTATTTGAATTTTGGTTTTCCAAACGAACACGGTGAAATTCGTCACCGATATTTTTGTTCATATAATCGATTTTTTGCTGAACAGCATCATCGAACTTGTTGTTTTTAGAATTTTTAAGAACAACAAACATAATTGAGATAGAAATAATTGACAAGACAATAGAAATCATCAATAAAATATCATTCTGAGGCATATTTTTCTCCTTATACATATAAATATATATTTCATTATAACAAAAGAATAGAATAAATGCGAGTTTTTTATAAAATTTTTTTCTTAAAATATAGCCTTATGTCTTATTATTTGATATAATTATAAACGGTGATAAAATGATTAAACGAATTATTGCAATTTTTATAGCTACAATTCTGCTTGTAACTTGTTTTGCAGGTTGTTCAGAAGAAAGCGAAATATATCTCGCAAGTGCAGTCGATGAGATGCCTCGATATTTTGACCCACAGGTATCTGGTAGCACAAGTGAGAAAATAGTGGCTGTTAATATTTTTGACGGTCTTTTTAAGCTCGACGAAAACGGCGAACCACAGAAATGTATGGTCAAGGACTATAAAGTTTCTGCTGACGGACTCGTTTATACTTTTTACCTTAAAGAAAATATGAAATATTATATTTCAGGTGAAGTTGAAGATTTTCTTGAGGAGAATGAAAAAACAATTGAAGGTAAAGTTACTGCAAAAGACTTTGTGTTTGGTATAACAAGAGCAATTCTCCCTGAAACCAATTCCCAGAATTACAGTTTATTAAGTATTATAAAAAATGCTGATAAAGTACATAGTGGTGAAGCTTCTTCAGATGAACTTGGAATAAAAGCTATAAATGATTATACTCTTGAAATTACTCTTGAAGAGAAAACCACAGATTTCCTTTATTCCCTCAGCCAACCGGTTTCATTCCCTTGTGATGAGGAATTCTTTAATCTTACAGAGGGTAGATATGGACTTGATGAAGAGTACATAATTTCAAATGGTTGTTTCTATCTTTCTGACATCAAAGATGGTGAATCAGTCCGTTTTTCTAAAAATGAAGAATATGCAGGTGACTTTGCTACAACTGTTACATCGGTAAGACTTCATGTAAATTCTGACCAGATTGATATTGCTAAAAAAGTTGATGACAAGACTTATGATTTAGGCTTTTTTGCAAGTGAAGAGGCAATAGATGAGCTTGGCAGAAAAACACAAAAGACAAATATCGAAAACATCACAACTGCACTTGTTTTCAATATGAATAAAGAGGCTCTTCAGAATGTAAAGCTTCGAATAGGATTGATTTCAAGTATTGATATGACATCTGTTGTGGAAACAGTCCACATAAATCTTATTCCATCGGGATATAAGTTGTCAGGTGGTAAGGTTGAAACAGTAAACTACAATATCGAGAATGCAAGAGAAAATATGATTTCAGCATTTGAAGAACTTGAAATTGACAATCTTACAATAAGTATCCTTTGCACAAAAGAAAATGAAGAATTGGCAAAATCTATTGTCAATTGCTGGCAGACAAATATTGGTGTTGAGCTTAACGGTAAAGTAACTGTTGCAGAAGATGATGAGTATTATTCGAAAATCAAATCGGGTGAATATAGCCTCGTGATTTATGACATGACAGTTGACTCAAATAAATCAGCAGATTTCTTATCAATTTTCAAGTCTTACAGCAATTTAAATGTTTTTGGCTATTCATCAGAAGAATTTGACAGAATGATAGAAGATTTAAATGGAAATGCAACACATAAAAAGGTTGTTTCCTGTGAAAGTCATTTGTTGAAAAATGCAATTGCAGTGCCTCTGAATTATAAGAATACAGTTTTTGCAGTTGCAAAAGACACAAGCGGAGTTTATTCAGCAGGGGACAGAGCAAATATATATTTCTATAAAGGACAGAAATAATGAAAAAGTTATATGTAGCAATTTCGTGGGTTCTTGTGGTAATATGTATGGGTATTATCTTTTCGCTCTCTGCACAGAATGGCGAAGAATCCACGAAATTAAGTCATTCCTTTGTAATGGCGTTTTTTGAGAGATTAGGATTGACAATTGATGAAGGTTTTCTTCGTTCTTGTGCTCACTGTCTTGAATTTATGGGACTGTCCGTTCTCATATTCAATGCAGTTTATGCCACCTTTGAAACGAAGTTAACACCTGTATTTGCTTTTGTTGGAACTGTACTTTATGCTGTCACAGACGAAATTCATCAGATTTTTGTTCCCGACAGAGCGTTTCAGTTGTCAGATATTTTAGTTGACAGTACAGGTGCTTTGATTGGTGTCATAGCATCGTTAATTATTTTAAAAATTATATTTATCATTAAGGAAAGAGGAAATAAAAATGGCGGTATTAAAACCATTTAAGGCTGTAAGACCAAAGGATGAATATGCATCTTCAGTTGGTGCGTTGCCTTATGATGTAATGAATTCGGAAGAAGCACGAGAAATGATAAAGGACAAACCTTACTCATTTTTACATATTGATAAAGCGGAAGTAGATTTACCACAAGGAATTGATATTTATTCAGCAGAAGTTTATCAGAAAGCTAAGGAAAACCTTGATGCATTAAGTGAAAAGGGGATTGTTGGGCAGGACGAAAAACCGATGCTTTATATCTATCGTCAGATTATGAACGGCAGAGAACAGACAGGTATTGTTGGTTGTACTGCAGTTGACGATTATATTAACAACGTTATCAAAAAGCACGAATTCACAAGAGCAGACAAGGAAGCAGACAGAATTCGTCATGTTGATACTCTTGATGCAAACACAGGCCCAATTTTCCTTACTCACAGGGAAAACAAGACCGTTTCTGATATTACAGAAAACTGGAAAAATACTCATACACCTTGCTATGACTTTGTAAGTGATGACGGTGTTGCACAGACAGTATGGGTAATTGATGACGATACAGTTATTGATACTCTTGTAAAGGAATTTGCTGATATCGACTATCTTTATATTGCTGACGGACATCACAGATGTGCTTCTGCAGTTCGTGTTGGTGAACGCAGACGTGGTGAGGGTGAATACGATAAAAACGCTGAATTTAACTTCTTCCTTTCAGTTATTTTCCCATGTGATCAACTTAAGATTATGGACTATAACCGTGTAATCAAAGACCTTAACGGAAATGCAAGTGACGAATTCATCGAGAAAATGGGTGAAAAATTCGTAGTTGAAGAAGCTGACGAAAGCCCTTACTCACCAAAAGAACGCCACACTTTCGGTATGTTCCTTGATAACAAATGGTATAAGGTTACTGCAAAACCAGAGTTTATAAATGAAAACGACCCTGTTGAGTGCCTTGATGTTTCAATTCTTCAGAACAACCTTATTGCACCTATTTTAGGTATTGAAGACCCAAGAACTGACAAGAGAATTGATTTTGTAGGTGGTATCCGTGGGCTTAATGAGCTCGAAAGAAGAGTTCAGGAGGGTATGAAATTGGCATTTGCAATGTATCCGACATCATTGAATGAATTAATGGATATTGCAGATGCAGGAAAGGTTATGCCACCAAAATCAACATGGTTTGAACCTAAGTTGTTGTCAGGATTATTCATTCATAAATTATCATAATTTTGTTTCTTTTTCCGCAATAAGTCGTGGCTTTCGGCTCGCAGTATACTCGATACAGCTTCGCCTCTGCCATATTGCCTTGCGAAAAAAATAAACTAAAATTTAAAAAAATAAAGTGAGGGCTTGCTCTCACCTTATTTTTATATGTCATTTTGCACAAAAACAACTGTGCTAATTTGTAAATTTGTACCAAAGGTAGAAAGTTAAAATTTTACTGGCATTTTATTGACTTCATCTTTTTGTTGTTGTAATATATATACAAATCAAAGCAGAGATATATGTGCAAAATACACAAAGAAAAGGCGAAATTGATAAATGACACAAATTCTTAAAAGTATGAACCCTATAAATATCATCTCACAGAAAGACGGATTTAAAAGAACTGCAATAATGTTTATGAGCATTATTCTTATGGGCTTTGCCGTATCAGTTTTTTCATATTCAGGTATGGGTGTTGACCCGTTTACAGCGCTTAATATGAGCATCAGTGCAAAACTTGGTGTAAGTTTTGGATTATTCCAGATGTGTATGAACGGAGCTGTTCTTGTTTTAGTAGCGCTCACATCTAAGCATCTTATCAGCCTTGGTACAGTTGTGAATATGATTGGCGTTGGTTATGTGTGCGAATTCTTTACAGGCATATATGAAGAAATCTTACCTGCAGTAATTTCATTTCCAGCACAGCTTATATTTATGGCACTTGGCGTTTTTCTTTTAAGTCTTTCAGCATCGCTTTATTTCAACTGTAATATGGGTGTTTCACCATATGATGCATTGGGATTTGTAATGGAGGAAAATATAAAGCTTAAATACAAATGGAGCAGGGTGATTACTGACCTTATCTGTACTTTGATAGCGTTAGTGTTAGATGGTCCAATCGGCATTGGCACAGTTGTTACAGCATTCTGTATGGGACCTGTAATTGCATTCTGTGACACAAGAATTTCGAAGAAGGTTCTCAATGCAAAATATACATTCTTAAGACACTTTACAGTTATCAGATATTACGATTACACCCAGTTCGGAAAAGTAGCATAAAGAAAACAGCAAAAAAAATAACCCTCGGAGTTTTAATTCCGAGGGATTTTTTATGTATTAAACCGAATTATTTACCAGCCTGTTTTGAATACTTGAGCTTGTAAACGAGTCTCATAATTCTTGTTTCAAGAGGATTGATTGGTTCAACCTTTTCAAACATCTGAGCACTAATCTGAATTTTAGCACCTTTATTTGTGATAAATTCAATAGCCCCTGCATCATATTCACTACCTGCCACACAAAGAGCACCGTTGTTCTCAAGGAGAACTGCGTTTCTGCCCTTAAGCTTCTTAACAACCTTTTTAGCAGTTGCAAGTGTGTTGTTAGGGTCATACTTAGCACTCTTAACAGTAACACCAACAATCTGTGCAAAGTCGTCAATAAGCGGACGCATTGTCTTGCCCATCTTTGAACAAGCAACTGTGTATGGGTCCTTTGTGTGAGAAATAAAGTTTACGTCGGCACGGTTTTTATATACTGCACGATGAAGCTCGATTGAACTGTTGCTTGCATCACCTGCAATAACGTCACCTGAATCAATATCAATTCTTGTGATTGTGCCGTCACCGTCAATAACTGAAATGTTGAAAACAGGACCGTCACGTTCACTCTTACAAGGCTCAAATTCAGGAGCAGTTGATGGCTTCTTAACAAACTTATCAACAACATAGTCGTTGATTGCTGTAAGGCTTTCAGCAACTGTACCTGTAAGTGATGTGTATTTATCCATTACATACTGTTCGCAGATATCTTCAACCTTCTGTGCAACGTTGAAAGCATCGTCATAGTCAACACCCATGCAAACTGCACCGTGGTGAGCCATAACAGCAGCCTTTGCATCAGAACGAGTAATAGCGTTGATAACGCCTTTGCGAAGTTTCTTTGTACCCGGAAGACCATATGAAGCGATTGGAAGATTGTTACCAACAACCTGTGCATTCTCGCCTTCAATATTGTTAATGTCCATACCAAGTGAAGAAACGATTGAAGCATTTACCTGATGTGTATGGATAACAAAATTTATTTCAGGACGAAGCTTGTAGCAAGCTGCGTGAATACCTTTTTCACTTGATGGCTTAATTTCGCCTTCGTATTCAAGGTCCTCGATGTTTACGAGAACGATTTCTTCAGGAGTGAGAGTTTCATATGCACGACCACTTGGTGTGATTACGAACTGAGTCTCACTGATTCTGCAAGAAATATTACCCCAAGTACGAGCAATAAGACCAGCTGCGATAAGTTCTTTACCAGCTCTTATAACAGTTTCTTTTGCCTGCATAATATCCATATTATTCACCTCATTCTTAAATTAGGTTAATAAAGGTGGATGAAGATGAATTCATCCACCCGAAAAAATCAATGATTATTTGTTTGATGGCTTAACAGCAACGTTAGCAAATACCTTATCGAAGCACTGAAGAGCCTGGTCAATCATCTTAGGTGTGTATGCAGCTGATGTGTAGAGACGGCTACCAGCAAGAGTAACAAGTCCTTCTGCCATGTAAGCAGCGCCCATGTACTGCATTTCCTTCTTTCTTTCGCTTGTAGCTGAAAGAACACCAGGGATTTTCCAAGGTTTGCACCAGTCGATTGAGTAGTGCATTGTACCAACTGTTTCAAGGTGGCAAACTGAACCTTCGTTCCAAACAACGAATGGAAGTCCGTGCTTGTTAACGAGTTCCTGAAGACCCTGAGTAAGTCTGTCACCCATTTCGCCAGCTTTCTGACATGCGTTCTGCTTGTCGATTTCTTCAAGAGTGAAGTAACCTGCACAGCATGAAAGTGGGTTAGCAGTCATTGTACCGCCTGTGAATGCCTTCTTAACCTTCATACCTGAATCGTCAAGACCAGCACCAAGGTGCTTCATGTACTGCTTCTTACCGCCGACACCACCTGCACCAGGATATCCACCAGCGATAACCTTACCAAAGATTGTAAGGTCAGGAGATACGCCGAAGAAGCCCTGAGCACCAGCCATACCGATACGGAAACCTGTAACAACTTCATCGAATACGAGAAGAGCGCCATATTTACGGCAAAGTCTTTCAACGCCTCTGTTAAAGTCATAATCAAGTGGAGTTGTACCACTTTCAGGACCGATTGGTTCCATAAATACAGCAGCTGTACCGCCGTTGAACTGGTTGAGCCAAAGTTTTCTTTCAAGGTCTTCAAGGTCACCAGGGAAAAATTCCTGAGTGTGCTTGAAGAGGTAAAGTGGAACACCACTTGCCTGTGTGAACTTTGAACCAGGAACACGGATACCGTAACCGAGCTGGTCTGACCAACCGTGGTAAGCACCACCCATTTTAAGGATGTTCTTCTTACCTGTTGCAAGACGAGCAACACGAACAGCTGTCATACAAGCTTCAGTACCTGAACCCTGCATACGGAACATATCAACTGATTCAACTGAATCAGAAATCTTCTTAGCAAGTTTGTATTCAAATTCGTGGAAAAGACCTGTTGAAGGACCACATGTGTTAAGAAGGTCGATAACCTGGTCACGAACAACCTTAGGATTTGAACCAAGAACTGTAGGTCCACCAGCCTGAAGGAAGTCAAAATACTTGTTTCCGTCAACGTCGTAAAGGTAAGCACCTTCAGCTTTTGTGAAAACAAGTGGGAATGGATAGTTGAAAGCAAGGTTGTGCTGAACACCACCAGGGATGATTGTCTTTGCTTCAGCAATCATTTCCTTTGATTTAGCACACTTCTTATCATAATACTCTTCTTCATAAGCTTTAAGAACTTCAGGCTTAATTGAATAAATTGGTTTGCTGATAAGTTCGTCAAGCTGTTTGTTAATCTGAGCAGCATCATGATAATGTGTAATAGCGAATCTTGTGTCTGCCATAATTTTTCTCCTCCGTTAAGTAAAGATTTATTATCCGTCAATACAGATAATCGTTCACATACCATTATAACACTATTTTTCCTTCTGTCAACAATTTTTGGAAAAATAGCCGAAAACAAATAGTTGAAAATTATCTACAAGTTAAAAATCAACTAAATTATAGTTATAAATTATCTATTCAACTGTTTCTAATCGAAAAAATATCGCCGTTTGTTGTCATAATAGACAATGGAAACGACGATATTATATAGAAAGTATAGAAATTTAAGGATTATTACGCTTTAGACAGTTTGTAACTATAAATTATTGGAAGAGATTTTTAACTAAACAACCTGCATCTTTATTATTGAATTCAGTAGGCGAGTTTTTGAAGTTTTTGAGAGTTTCCCAACGGGTAACATATTCATTAATTCTCTCATCAGGAATTGACAAGTGTAAATCACATAAATCCTGAATAAGTTTTTCAGCAGAAGATTTGTCACAATTCATAGCGTCGAGCACCTGACTGAAAAGAACCGGATTTGCCCTTTGAGCTTCTGTAAGGTACTGTGGCAAGAAAACTGCACAAGCAATTCCGTGTGGCACATTGTAATCTTCAGTAAGAGCATAACCCATACCGTGTGGGAACCCTGTTCCACCTTTGTTAAGTGCAAAACCTGCATAAAGTGATGCAAAGTAAAGTGTGTCTCTTTCTTCTTCAGTCGGTAATTCCTTTGTTTCGTACAACTTCAGAAGAATCGGATAAATCATTTTAGTAGAAATGAGTGCAAATTGCTGTGTAAGGAAATCTGCACGAGGTGAAAACATTGATTCGACAGCGTGAGCAAGAGCATCAAGTGCAGTTGAAACAGTTGTTCTGTATGGAACAGAATATGTGTATTTAGCGTCTGCAATTGCATAGTCAGCATAGTAATTCTTACCACTGATACTTTGTTTTCTGCCATTTTCACGAGTCAGCACTGAAACGCCTGATACTTCACTGCCTGTTCCCGATGTTGTACCGATAACAACGAGAGGCAAAGGCTCATTCAGGACTTTTGCTGTGTAAATATCGTCATTAACAATATGTGAATTTGTGGCGTAAACACAAACTGCTTTTGAAGCATCAAGAGGTGAGCCACCACCAATGCCAACCACAAAGTCAGCCTGGAATTCTCTTGCAACCTTACCACCATCACAACAAGTCTTGGTCAATGGGTTTTCAGTAATTTCGTCAAAAACAGAATATTCAATGTTCAATTCGTTAAAAACTGCAATCAATTCATCAAGTGTACCTGACTTTTTTGCAGATGTTTTGCCTGTTACAATAAGACACTTTTTGCCAAGGGTTGAGAAGATACTTTTGTTGTTTTGTAATGCATTTTTACCGCCGAGAATATTCACCGGCATAAAAAAACTGAAATTATAGGTCATAGTATTCATCCTTAAATTATAATTTTGTAAGGGTCGATGCCTACATCGACCCGTGTCAGTTTCTTGTATAATTTATTTTATCATCATACTATAAAAAATCAACAATTATTTTAATCTCCATGAAGATAAATTATAATTTGTCGGGGTCTTCGCAATGTAGGGGTCGCTGCCCACAGTGATCCGATGTAGTTTAATGGCAGGCATTGGAACGGGACGATGTGGGCATCGTCCCCTACAAAATATGTTGTTCCATATTAATATCCCGAAAAACTGCGATTTTTTATTTATTTGTTTATTATAATCGTTCAGGATTGTCGGTCTGACAAAGAATATAGTCGATTGAAACGTCATAATAGTTTGCAAGTTTGATTAAAACCTGTGTTGGGATGTCACGTAATCCATTTTCATAATATGAATAACAAACCTGAGAGCAATTCAGAATATTTGCAATATCTTTTTGTAAAAGGTCAGAGTCTTCACGCAAATCTCGTAATCTGTTATGCAACATACAAAACACCTCAAGGCTATTATGTCACATAACAAAATGCTATATTGACTTACATAACAAATTGTTATATAATCAATTTTATAACGTAATGTTATAAAATGAAAGGAAGAATATTTATGAAAAAAGCTTTATCACTTTTCTTGGCATTGATAATGATAATTTCAATTATCCCAATGTCAAGTATCACAGCAAGTGCAGGAACAACATTATTATGGCCGGTTCCAGGACATAAAACATTATCACAAGGATATAGCAGTAGTCATCCAGGTATTGATATTGCGGATAGTTCTATTGGCGGTGCTGATATTGTTGCTGCAATAGGTGGCACAGTAACAAATGTGTACAAGTGTACGGAGAAACATTATGGAAGTCGTGGAGATTGTGATGGCTTCGGAACAGGTGTTATTATTCGTGGTACAGATGGTAGATGGTATCAGTATGCACATATGAAGGCTGGTAGTATTCCTTCAAATGTAACCAAGGGAGCTAAAGTTGTTGTGGGACAAAAAATCGGTAAAGTTGGTAGCACAGGTAATTCATCAGGCAACCATCTTCATTTCCAGATTAATACAACAGACCCTTGGCATGGAGATGTTAATGCTAAAAATGAAACATATGTAGATGAAATTAAATACACACTCTCAATCAAATACGATGCAAATGGTGGAGAAATAGATACTTCTCACGAAAAGTACTATTTGAATGGTTCAGGTGTTGTATGTAGAAAATCAAATGATAAAGTTTTCACACAGGAAATTGTTGATGGCACAATATGTGAAAGTGGACTTTACAATCGCACAACATTTGGACTTTCTAAAGAAGGTTACACATTTGTAGGTTGGGGAACAAAGTCCAGTGGTGGAACAATTTACAACCAAAACGACCCTATGACTGCAAAGACATTGTGTCCTACAATAGGTGATGGTGACCAGACAATCACATTATATGCAATATGGGAAGCTAACACATTGTCTGTTTACTATAATGCTAATGGTGGCGAGGTTACAGAAGAGAATTTCTCATTAAACAACGGATTAATATATAAAAATAATGATAAATTTGTTCAGAGCTGGGCATATAACAAAGCAAAGGATACAGGCTTATTTAATCCAAAGTCATTTGGGCTCAAAAAAACTGGTTATACCTTTATGGGTTGGGGAACAAAATCATCAGGTGGAACTGTATTTGACCAGAATGATACAACTCTTTTACCAACAGACATAAAATCAGGTATCAAGGACGGTAGCTGTTCAAGAACACTGTATGCTATCTGGCAGGCAAAGACATATACAATAGCGTATGATGCAAATGGTGGTAGCGGTACAATGTCTGCTTCAAGTCATACATACGACACAGCGAAAGCATTAAATGCGAATGCATTTACAAGAACAGGCTATACTTTCCTTGGTTGGTCAACAAATCCAACAGCTACTGTTGCTAAATATACAGATAAGCAGACTGTGAAGAATCTTACAGCATCAAATGATGCTACAATTACACTTTATGCTGTGTGGAGTCAGAATGTACATACTGCAGGAGAGTGGACAGTTGTAACACCTGCTACATGCACTACAGTCGGTTCATCAAGATTAAATTGTACAACTTGTGGCGAAATAATTGCTGAAAAAGAAATTCCAATGACAGAACACACAGCAGGTGTGTGGGAAACTGTTGAAAAAGAAACATGTACTACTGACGGACTTCGTCAAAAGAAATGTACTGTTTGTGGTGAAATAATTGCAATTGAAGAGGTTTCAGCAACAGGACATACAGCAGGTGCGTGGGAAACAACAACTGAAGCAACGTGCAAAACAGAAGGAATGAAACTCCAAAAGTGTACAGTATGTGGTGAAGTTATTGATGTAGAAGAAATTCCTACTGCTGACCATGTTAATGGAGAATGGTTAGTAATTGTTGAGCCTACTTGTGAAGAAGCTGGTGTTAAGGTTCAGGATTGTTATTATTGTGGTGAAGAACTTAAGAGTGAAGAAATTCCTGCAACAGGACATAATTATCAGACTGTTGTAACAGCTCCAACTTGTACAGCACAGGGCTATACAACTTATACATGCTCTTGTGGATATAGCTATGTTGGTGATTATGTTGATGCAATAGGACATAACGATAATAATGATGACGGATATTGCGATAGTGATAACGAGCTTCTTGATCCAACAAAGAATTGTGATTGCAATTGTCATAAGAAGGGTATAGCAAATTTCTTCTTCAAGTTTGCACTTTTCTTCCAAAAGATTTTTAGAGCAAATAAAACTTGTGGTTGCGGTGTAGCACACTATTAATTAAATATATCAACTTAACAAAGCAGGGTTTCGACCCTGCTTTTGTTGTTTGTGTATGTAAATTATAATTTATCGGGGAGATGTGGCTTCGCCACAATGAAGTAAATCCGTTTGATTTATGAAGTATCCTGACGGATATGAAGTAGCGTTGCTATGAAGTATGCCTTACGGCATATGAAAGGATTTACTTTACTTCATATTTATCAACGATAAATACTTAATAATCGTAGATTACTTCATATTGCGTAGCAATACTTCATTATTCATCCCGATAAACTCCTATTTGTCGAACGGAAAGTTTGCTTTATCGTCATTTTGTATCATTTATTTGCCATTATTTCAATATATTTACCAATTGATTAAAGTGCTAAAATGTTGTATTATATTATAGTATGGAAAAATAGGTGGTGAAATGGTGAAAAAAATAAAGAATATTGTTCCCGTTCTGGGTGTTGTTCTTGTTGCTCTGATTTTTCTTGTTTCACTTATCAACAGCGGTATGAGGGATGCCTCCTTGTCTAATTACGCTATGGGAAGCCCTGTGAACATAAAGGTTTACGGTGAGCGTGACGGTGACGAGCTTTGCAGTAATGCATTTGAAAGAATCAGCCTTATCGACAGAGCTTTTCTTTCTCATAACAGTGCATCATCATCTGTTTCCCTATTAAATGCAAATAAGAGCATAACTGCCGACAAATGGTTTGTTGATTATATTGCTGAATGTATGACTCTTTCCGGAAAAAGTGACGGATTTACTCTTTTCAGTGGTGAAATGAAGACCTTGTGGAAAATCGAAGACGGCGGATATGTGCCCACTGATGAAGAGATTGCAAAAACCGTGGAAAAACTTAAAAAAGCGTCAATAAGTGTTGACGGTAGCACAGTTTCCGTAACTGACGGTATTCTCGATTTGGGTGCTTTGGGTAAGGGTACTGCCTGTGATGAGGTAATTGAGTATCTTAAAGGGCAGAATGTGGAAAACGCTCTCGTGACGGTTGGCGGTTCAATCGGTGTGATAGGTAAGGAGCCTTATAAAATCGGTATCCGTAATCCTTTTGGCGGTCAGAATGACTATTTTGCAATTCTTAATGCTACCGATTGCTTTATTTCCACTTCGGGTGATTACGAAAAGTATTTCGAAAAGAACGGAGTACGATATTCTCACATTTTCGATGCAAGAACAGGTAAGCCTGTACAAAACGACATTACCTCCGTAACTGTTGTTGTAAATAACGGTACATTAAGCGATTTTCTTTCAACTGCAATTTTCTGCGAGGGGATTGAAAAGGGTCTTAAGCTTGCAGAGGAATATGATGCAGAAGTGATTATTGTAAAAAAGGACAAATCAGTCCTCATTACGGATGGCTTAGTGGATAAATTGACAATTCAGAATGAGGATTTCTCAATTTCGGTGATTGAATGAAAAAGCTTATAACAAAAAAGGACTTTATATTGCTTGTCCTTGTGCTGATTATTGGTGTTGCAGGAATGATTTTGATGAATTCCTCCCCAAAGGGCACAATGGCTCAGATAAAGGTTGACGGTAAGGCTGTTGAGACTGTATCACTTAATGGTGAATACCTTGAAAAGGAAATTAACGGTGTTACTGTCTGTCGTGAAAATGGTGAAATTTATGTGAAGGACTCGAGCTGTCCTGACAAGGTTTGTGTCAGGAGCGGTAAAATCTCAAAAGCAGGTGAGGGTATTATCTGTGCTCCCAACAGAGTTGCTGTTGAGATAAGCGGTGAAGGTCAGCTTGATGCGTTGACAGGGTGAATGTATGAGAAGAGAAAAGATTAAAAGAATTACATTCACAGCACTAATGACTGCAATTTCCCTTGTGTTGTCATTTGTGGAGGGACTTTTGCCCACAGCATATTTTATGCCACCGGGTAGTAAGCTCGGACTTTCCAATATTCCCGTAATGTTTTCGGCATCAAGGCTGAGTATGGGTGAAACGCTGTTTATAGTTCTTGCAAAATCTGTGTTTGTGTTTATCACAAGAGGCTTTACAGCATTCTGTATGAGTCTTGCAGGCGGAATTCTCAGTGCAATCTGTATGATAATTCTTTTGCGGAATAAAACAGGCTTCGGATATGCCGGAATCGGCATTTTGTCTGCAATATTTCATAATTTAGGTCAGCTGTCCGTATCGTTTTTTCTGGTACAGAGCAGTGCGATTATTGGTTATGCTCCTGTAATGCTTGTTGCATCGGTGGTTACAGGAATTTTAACAGGTACATTATTACGGTTAACAATGCCGTATTTTTCAAAAATGATAAATTTAAAGGAGATGGAAAAGTGAAACCTTTAAAGTTTAAAGTAAAAGGCGTTCTTAAGGCAGTTAAAAAGGGTCGTGGTGGTGTAAGCATTGCCCATCATAAGAATACTGCTGAAATGCGTGTTGTGAAAATCCCAACACCACCATTTGTTCAGATAGCTATGACTCAGGGCATTGGTGCACCGTGTACACCTGTGGTTAACGTTGGTGACTATGTTAAGGTGGGTCAGCTTATAGGCGATAGTGATGCTTATATCAGCGCACCGATTTACGCTTCAATTTCAGGTACAGTTACTGAAATCAAGGACATCAAACTTTCAACAGGTGTTACTTCAAAGGCTGTTGTTATTGAAAGTGACGGTCTTATGACTCCTGATGAATTTACACCACCTGTGGTAACAGATGCAAAAAGCCTTGTTGCTGCTGTCCGTAAATCAGGTCTTGTGGGACTTGGCGGTGCCGGTTTCCCTGCTCATGTAAAGCTTAATCTTCCACAGGAGGCAAAGATTGACACGCTTATTATCAATGCTGCTGAATGTGAGCCGTATATCACAGTTGACTATCGTGAATGTGTTGAAAATAGTGGTAATATTATGCTTGGCGTTGATGTTGTCAGCAAATATCTTAATATTGATAATGTTATTATCGCTGTTGAGGATAATAAACCGATGGCATTACAAATCCTTAAGGAAATTGCAGATAGTGCTGCTCAAGGTGACAAGGTCAAGGTTATGGCACTTAAATCAAAGTATCCTCAGGGTGCTGAAAAAATGATTATCCAGTCAGCAACAGGTAGAAAAATGCCACCTGGAAAATTACCGTCTGATGTTGGCTGTGTTGTAATGAATGTTGCAAGTATTGCTTTTGTAGGTCGTTATGTTGAAACAGGTAAGCCGCTTGTAAGTCGTAGTATGACAATCGACGGCTCAGCAATCAAAAATCCTAAAAATATCCGTGTTCCTGTGGGTACTATGATGGACTATATTATTGATTACTGTGGTGGCTTTGTTGAAGAACCTGAAAAGGTGGTTTGCGGTGGTCCTATGATGGGTGCTGCAATAACAGATATCAATTATCCTGTGCTTAAGGGTAACAACGCCTTACTCGCATTCAAAAAAGGCGATTTAAGTATAAAAAAGGAAACAGATTGTATCCGTTGCGGTCGTTGTGCAGCAGCGTGTCCGCTTAATCTTGTTCCTACAAACATTGAAAAGTTCACTAAAATCGGTGACATTGAAAAGCTTAAGCATTCGGGTGCAATGGTGTGTATGGAATGTGGTTCCTGTGCATACAGTTGTCCTGCAGGTAAGCCTTTGGTTCAGCATATGAGACTTGCAAAGGCTACAATTCGTGAAAAGGAGGCAAAGAAATGAGTGAAATAACTAAAAAGCTTGTTGTCAGTGCATCACCACATTTCCGTTCAAAGACAACAACGACATCTATTATGCTTGATGTTATAATCGCAATGATACCTGCCTTGATAGCATCAGTAGTCCTTTTCGGATTGAATTCTCTTATTTTAACGGCTGTTTCCGTTATTTCCTGTGTGGTATTTGAATATCTTTCAAGAAAGGTTATGAAAAGACATAACACAATCGGAGATTTGAGTGCCGTTGTAACAGGTATGCTTTTAGCATTCAATTTACCGTCAACAATGCCTGTGTGGATGGTTGTAATCGGCGCATTTACTGCTATAGTAATTGCAAAACAGTTCTTTGGCGGTATCGGTAATAACTTTGTAAACCCTGCTTTAATCGGACGAATCGTTCTTATGGCTTCCTATCCGTCACAAATCGGCAATTTCGTAGCACCGTTCTCACATAAGGACAGTGTTGATGCAGTAACAACTGCAACTCCGTTGGCACAGATGACTTCAGTTTATTCTGCAGAGGATATGGGTGCTGCTATTGATACAGCGGGACTTCCTTCACTTCTCGATATGTTCCTTGGTGTCAAGGGTGGTTGTCTTGGTGAGGTTTGTATCTTAGCCCTTGTTTTAGGCTTTGTTTACCTTGTAATCCGTAAGGTGATTTCTCCTGTGATTCCTCTTGTTTATGTGGGTACTGTTGCTGTTGCAATGCTTGTAGCAGGTAAGGGTGACTTCACATTTGTTGCATATCAGCTTATGGCAGGCGGTCTTGTTCTTGGTGCTGTATTTATGGCTACTGACTACACAACATCTCCTGTTTCCTTTAAGGGTAAAATCATTTATGCAATCGGCTGTGGTGTTTTAACATCACTTATCAGAATTTTCGGTTCATTACCTGAGGGTGTTTCATTCTCAATTATCATTATGAATATTCTCGTTCCTCATATTGAGCATCTCACTACTGCAAGACCGTTCGGTGAGATTAAGGAGAAGAAAAAGAAGGAGGTAGCTGCAAAATGAAGAAATTCGATATAAAAGAAGTTCTCGTTCCTACTCTTTCACTTTTCCTTATCTGTGCAGTTGTGACAATGCTGTTAGCCCTGACAAATTCAGTAACGAAGCCACAGATTGAAAAGCTTCAGATTGAAACTGCCAATAAAACAAAGGCACAGGTGCTTTCAACTGCAGAAAGCTTTTCAGAGGAAAAAACAGTTGAATTAAACGGTGTTGCTTATACATACTTTGAAGGCTATGACAAGGAAAATAATGTCAATGGTTACGTGTTCACAACATCAGCCAAGGGTTATGGCGGTGACATTGTAACAATGGTGGGTGTGTTAAGTGACGGTACAGTCAGCGGAATGGATTTCCTCACTATTTCCGAAACTGCAGGTCTTGGTATGAATGCTGATGCTGATGAGTTCAAAAATCAGTATGTAGGTAAATCAGGAGAAATTGCAGTTAACAAAAATGCACCTTCTGAAAACGAAATTCAGGCACTTACAGGTGCAACAATCACATCAAAGGCAGTTACAGAGGCTGTTAATATTGCGTTAGAGCTTTATGAGGAGGTGGCTTAAGAATGGCTGAGAAAAAATCTCTCGGAAAAGAATTTACTAAAGGTCTTATTCTGGAAAACCCTGTTTTAAGACTCGTTCTCGGTACTTGTCCGACTCTTGCAACCTCCACATCTGTTGAAAGTGCAATCGGTATGGGACTTGCTGCTACTGTTGTTCTTGTGTGCTCAAATATTGTTATTTCAGCACTTCGTAAGGTTATCCCGTCAAAGGTTCGTATTCCTGCATATGTTGTTATTATCGCAGGCTTCGTGTCAATCGTTCAGATGCTTGTTAAGGCGTTTTTACCACAGATTGACGAAATGCTCGGTGTTTATCTTCCTCTTATCGTTGTTAACTGTATCATTCTTGGCCGTGCTGAAGCATTTGCAAGTAAAAATACAGTTCTTTATTCAGCTATCGACGGTGTAGGTATGGGTGTTGGCTTTACTGCCGCACTTCTCCTTATGGGTGGTATCCGTGAGCTTCTTGGTGCAGGGTCACTTGCAGGATTTACTGTTTTACCGGAAGCAATTCCACCAATGACAATCTTCGTTTTGGCACCGGGTGGCTTCTTTGTATTCGGTATTCTTATAGCTCTTGCAAATAAGGTTGCTGAAAGCAACGGTAAGCCAAAGGCAGAGCTTAAGGGCTGTTCGGCTTGTCCGATGGCTTCATCATGCTCACTTATCGGTACAAATGATGCGTGTAAGGAGGAAACAAAATGATTAAAGTATTTTTAGCAATTCTTCTTACAGGAATTTTAACTGACAACTTTATTCTTTCAAAATTCTTGGGTATCTGTCCGTTCCTCGGAGTTTCTAAAAAGGTAAATACTGCTGTTGGTATGAGTGCTGCCGTAATCTTCGTTATGGTGTTAGCTACTGCTGTTACATATCCTATCAACACATTACTTGTGAAAAATGGGATGGAGTATCTTCAGACAATCGTATTTATCCTTGTAATCGCAGCACTTGTTCAGCTTGTTGAAATTATACTTAAAAAGTATATGGTGGCTCTTTATAACTCGTTGGGTATTTATCTTCCGCTCATAACAACAAACTGTGCTGTACTTGGTGTTGTTCTTCTTAATATTGATAATGGTTATAACTTCGGCGAATCAATCGTTTCTTCACTGGGCGCAGGTTTCGGTTTTATGGTTGCCATGATTATGTTCGCAGGTGTCCGTGAACGACTTGAGGGTGCAGATATTCCAAAGAGCTTACAAGGACTTCCAATCACTCTTGTTTCAGCATCTCTTGTTTCAATGTCATTCTTAGGCTTCACAGGACTTGTTGATGGAATTTTCGGTTAAGGAGGGAATAAGATGGAAATTTTAACTGCTGTAGTTATTGTATCTGTAATTGGTCTTGTTCTCGGACTTGGACTTGCAATTGCCTCAATCGTCTTTGCTGTTCCAAAGGATGAAAAAGCAGAGGCTGTCCGTGAATGTCTTCCCGGTGCTAACTGTGGTGCTTGCGGATTTTCAGGATGTGACGGTTATGCTGCTGCTTTGGCAAAAGGTGAAACTGACAATACTGCTCTTTGTTCACCGGGTGGTAATGCAGTGTCAAAGGATATTGCGACTATATTAGGGTTGCAGGCTGGTGAGGTTATGCCTGAAGCTGCTGTTGTGCTTTGTATGGGGCATGACGGAAATGCAAAGCTTAAATATGACTATCAGGGAGTTGATAGTTGTCGAATGGCTACACAGCTTTACAGTGGCCCTAAAGAATGTGTATATGGTTGCTTGGGACTTGGTGATTGTGTCAAGGCTTGTCCTTACGATGCAATTCACATCTGCAACGGTGTTGCAAGAATTAATCCTATTGAATGTCGTGCTTGTAAAATGTGCGTAAATACCTGTCCTAAGGGACTTATTGAAATGATGCCGCTTCATCGTGTTACAGCTGCCGTACTTTGTAAAAACCATAATAAGGGTGCAGTTACAAGGAAAGAATGTACCGCAGGTTGTATCGGTTGTATGAAGTGCGTTAAGGCCTGTGAGTATGATGCCGTTAAGGTTGAAAACTTTGTAGCTCATGTTGATTACCAGAAATGTATTGGCTGTGGCAAATGTCACGAGGTTTGTCCTGTGGGAGTTATTGATCTTGTAGATATGAAAAAAGTATAACAGAACTGCTCTGATAAGTGCAGAATAAAATAAAAGGTGCTTTAGCAATTTCTGATGTTGCGTAAGCACCTTTTTTACTTTGAAAGTTAATAAGGCAAAAAAGAAAACTGTCACCGAGGTGACAGCCTTCTTTTTATGAGAAAAATTATTATGAAAAAACCTGAATTAAGCGACTTCACTGTTTGAAGTCTATATATTAAAAATTTCTGTGTAGTGGAAAATAGGGATTGGTGTTATACTTTATGAAAAAGGAAAGGGAAAATTTGTTGGGGATTGGAAAAACCACCACACAGAAATTATAAACAAACTAAAGGAAAAATTTTGTTCAGCTTTTATGCTGCGAAGCTAAGTAACTGAACAACTTTGAGCATTGACTTGATTGAGAACTTTTCGCTAAGTAACTCAACAGCGATTTTCATCTGCTCCTGTTCGGCGTTATACACTATTACCGCCTCCTTTATTCTGTTGTGGCTATATAATAACAGAAAAAATTCAAAATGTCAAGTATTTTTGCACAATAAAATTATTAATTATTTGTTAATATTGCACAAATAAAGTGTGAATAAAAAATTTTGCATGGTGTGTAATATTTCACAAAGTAAAAATGTATTTTTGTTCAATATGTACAAATATAATTGCATGTTATGGTAATAAGTAACAATTAAAAGTTGAAAAACTGTGAGAAATGTCAAAAAGTTTGTGCAGTTTTTTTAAAAGATAAAAAAATACACCTGCCAATTATGACAAGTGTATTTATATGAACTGTTCAGTTTTATTTATTTTCCATTTCAGCACGCTTTTCTAAAAGTGCATTGTGGAAATCTTCCTTAGTTTTGCCTGTAAGCTTGTAGAAGAAGAACGGAACACCTGCAAGGAACATCATAATACCGTGCATAATTGTGTAGAAGAAGAGGAGAGTAACTTTTGTTTCAAGACTCTGAACAGGGTTTGGTATAAGGTCTGTTGGCTGAATGTAGCCGATGATTGAACCATCACCGTAGAGGATGAGTGGTGCAACTGTACTTGCGATTGTACCACTGATAAGTGTACCGATACCGATAACAAACGGGAAAGATGCGTCAAGACGTTTGCCTGTTTTAAGTTCAATTACTTCAAGAACGTCTGCCTGGAACATAGAAGGAAGAAGGTTTGAAGCACCGAATTGTAAACCGATAAGGAACAAGAATACGATAAAAATAATCTGTAAAATACCATTTCCTGTTGTGAAATAAGCATAACCGACACCAAATGCAGCACAGTTTGCACAAAGTGAATAAATACCGGATGCAATGTAAAGCTGTCTTGCATCGAATTTCTTTAAAAGGAAATTAACTACAAGCATACCAACAGCTGTACCGATACCAACAGGAAGAACAAAGAGAATCTTCTTTGAAATATCTCCGAGAACAGCAGCTGCAATAAATGCTTCCATATATGTAGCAATACCACGGAAGCTCTTTAAGAATTCTGAAACGATAATTGTCCATGCATACTTGTTCTTGATAATGTCAACAAAGCCAACAAGTGGATTTTTCTTTTCAGCGGTATAAACTGTTCTTTCACGAACCATTTTCATACCAAGAAGAACTGTAATAACACCAACAACACTGCAAAGTGCTGCTGAAATTATATACTGAAGACCTTCAACGCTTCGGATACTTGTGCCTGTAACTGCTTCAATAAGTGCAGGGTTGTCCTTACTCCAGATAAGACCAACAACAAGAACAATAACTACAGGTGCTGAGTTGCCGACCGCACTTGAAATACTACGGAAAGAAAGTACCTGGTCACGTTCTTTAAGGTTTGGAGTCATAACATTTGCAACCATATTGATTGAGTTACCAAATGTACCGAATACACTCCATAATACTGCAAGAGTAATAATGTAAATAAAGAGAATAGTACCTGTAAGTCCTGAAGGTGCCCAGAAAGAAAGTACCATAACGATTGCCATTGGAATTGCAACAAGCATTGCAATAGGTCTGAATTTTCCACCCTTACCCATTCTTCTTCCGTCGATATACATAACGATAAAGAAGTTGAGAACAAATGGAATGATTGATGTGAGCAGGTTGAAGAGAGAAGTCTGTTCTTCAGGAAGTCTCAAAACGTTAACGAGATATGCGTTTCTGTTACCGCCTACCATACCTGTCATTGTGGTGTAGAAGAATACACCCATTAAGTACAGAACAAATTCACTTTTACCAACGTGTTTTTGTTCATTGGTTTTTGTAACTGTGTTACTCATAAGATCCCACCTTAAATATTATTCATATAATTATACCATATGAATATATAATAAAAAAGACCATTTATTTCACGAAAAAACAAATGGTCTGTTGGTTATATTGACTATTATAATTTGAGTTATTCAACAAGTTTGTTTATTTAAGTCGAGCAACAAGTCTGTAAATTGGTAAACCTTGATTTACAAACTTCTCTTCATATTCTGTAACAATATTATCTTCAAAATCACTTTTATGTAAATCAAGTGAGATTTCAGAAAGACGGAATCCGTTTTGTGAAAAGCTTTCAAGCGAATACTCAAATAAACATTGGCTGTCAGTTTTTTGTGCAATAAATCCGTCGTCACAAAGAAGCTTCTTGTAAATATCTAAAAATCCTTTGCTTGTGAGTCGGTGACTTTCGTGGCGGGATTTTGGATATGGTGTACTGAAATTAAGATAAATTTCACAAACTGTATTATCCTCCATAAATAAAGGAAGATATTCTGCTTTCATTTCAAGAAAACGGATGTTTTCAATATTTTCTTTCTTAACTCTTTCACAAGCTTCAACTAAAACCGTTGGTACACATTCAACTGCGATAATATTTTTGTCAGGATTGCGTTTTGCATATTCGCAAACAAACTGTCCTTTACCACAGCCAATTTCCATTACGAGCGGAGCTTTTCTTCCAAAAATTTCGTCAAGGTCAAAAAGGTTTTCATTTTTTTCGTTTGTACGAAAATCAAAAGATTCAAGTGTATATGGAATTCTTAAATCTGTACAGTTTTCTCGTCTTGTTGTAAGGTTTCTGATTTTTCTTGGTCTCATATATGTTTCATCCTATGCTTTGATAAATAAAATTGATGTTGAAAGTAGTAACTGTGCAAAGAAATATGTATATAAACTTAATGATTTAATGAATTTACTGTCTTTTCTTCCACCTAAAAGTCTTATACCAAGTGTTAAGTCGGAAGTAAAGAAGCTGAATCCTGCAACAATAAGTATAATCATTGAAATCATGTTGTTTGTTGCACCGTATTTAAAATATGTAATTGCAAATCCGATAACTTTAAATAACATCCCTATAAGGAAAATTCCGTAAATATACAATCCATATTGCAGAAATTTAGAATCAAAATTAAATTTGAAAACTGGCTTAAGCATTAATATAAATGCTAAATAAACAATTAAGAATGCAATAAGTTCAGGCATAGTGATGATTTTATAATCAGTCACAAGTGCTTTTGTAGCATTTACAAAAGCTGCAACATAGAAAATGTGTCCTACAAGGAATCCTGCTGCACCTATGTAAAGGCAAGTCATATTCTTTTTGGATGGGATATGCATCAGTATATCACCAAACCAACCACAGATAAGTCCTATAATCATTGTATATGCAAACGGAGTCTTATTACCTGTTATAAGCATACCGATAAAACCGATAGCAACGAACATGGTAGCAGCAACTATTTTAAATGAAAGTGATTTCTTTGTTGGTTCCGGCCAATATGCTTTGTCATAAAGCGGTAAAAATATAAAGAACAGAACATAACAAAGTGCTAATAGTAATTTTAATACCATAAAACAACCCTATTTCTCTTTTCTCAAAAGTGTTCCTTTTGGGAATACCAAATCACTCTTGATTTTAACTGTCATCATCGGATGTGGTGCTGACTCGATTTCATTGTCATTTCCGTCAAAAAGCTCGTCTGCTGTGAAAACAACAGGCTCAGTTGACGGTTGAAGTGCATCAAGCACATCACCACGGGAGAATTTGTTTCTCTGCTCTGCTATGATATATCCGTCTTTACACTCCTTAACCTCTGCCATTACATCATAATGACGCTTATATCTACCCTCAAAGCTGATATTAGCATCTTCGTTAGGAGCATTGAAGTAAAATCCTGTGCAATAGTCACGATAGCTTACCTTATAAACCTCATCAATAACCCATTGAGATGGTTTAAAGTCATCTGACGGATTCTTAAGATATTCGTCAATAGCAACTCTGTAAGCATTTGTGACAACTGCAGCATAATATGCAGATTTTGCTCTGCCTTCGATTTTAAAGCTACTGATACCTGCCTTGACCATTTCAGGGATGTGTTCAATCATACACATATCCTTTGAGTTGAGAATATATGTACCTTCCTTTGAGTCCTGAATAGGGAAGTACATTCCATCACGCTTAACTTCCATAATAGCGTATTCCCAACGACATGGCTGAGCACACTCGCCACGGTTAGCATCACGGTTTACAAGATAGTTTGAAAGTAAGCATCTGCCTGAGAACGACACGCACATAGCACCGTGAACGAAACATTCGATTTCAAGTTCCTTTGGTACTTTTGCTCGGATTTCAGCAATTTCTGTCATTGATAATTCTCGTGCAGTAACAACTCGTGAAGCTCCCATATTATAAAACTCATTTGCAGTAACGTGGTTTACGATACCGGCCTGAGTTGAGATGTGAATAGGTACATTTGGTGCATATTTTTTACAAAGTGACAATACACCGATATCTGCAACAATAAATGCATCAACGCCAATGTCAGCCCATCTCTCAAGGTATTCGGGTAATTTTAAAATCTCATCATTACGAGCTAATGTATTGCAAGTCAGATAAACCTTAACCCCCTTTGCATGGCAAAGGTCAACGGCTTCTTTTAATTGTTCAAAATTGAAATTCTGTGGTGCTGCACGCATACCAAAAGCGTCACCACCGAGATAAACTGCATCTGCACCATACATTAAAGCGGCTTCAAGTCGCTCTCTGTCACCGGCAGGAGCTAATAATTCAGGTATAATCATTTTAACCTCCTGAATTTACACGCTGAACTTCTCTACCGTTTGCATTATGCTCTTCAATAGTTTCAGCAAGGTAAATTTTGTTGTTTTTATCGTGTCTGAAGAAATAATTCTGTGATGGAGTAGGGAAAAGAGCTGATTCAATAGCATCTAATCCGGGATTACAGATAGCACTTGGTGGCAAACCTGCAATTTCATAAGTGTTATAGCTTACAACATATTTGTTGATTTCAGGAGTTGTAATACGCTTTGCAATAGTGTTTTTTACATAGTCCTTGGTTGAGTTACAGTCAAGTGTCGGATAAAGTCCTGAACGGTTAAGTCTGTTGTGAAGAACAGAAGAAATCTGGAGGAACTGACCTTCACCTGTACCTTCTTTTTCAAGAATTGATGCAAGTGTGATTATTTCGTCAACACTCATTCCAAGCTCTGTAGCCTTTGCAGCATATTCCTCTGACCAGCGTGAGTTAAAAGTGTTAAGGAATTTACGGATAACAGAACCCGGTTCAGCACCTTGCTCAAATTCGTAGGTAGCAGGGAAAAGATAACCCTCAAGAATACAGTATCGTTCATCTTTGTTATCGATTTTTGCAATGAAGTCATATTCGTTACCGAAATCAACAGTATCGAGAATTCTGTAAAGAGATTCTTTTGTACAGATATTATTCTTTTCAAGTCTTTCAAATACCTGGTCAACAGTATAGCCCTCAGGAATTGTGATGCTTATAATAGTGCCTCTTGTACTACTTGTCTTAAACCGAGTGAGCATTTTTTCAATACCCATATCATCTGTAAAATAGTAAATACCTGCAAGATAATTGTCATCACTGACACCCATAACCTTGGCAAATAAATTACAGAAAATGCTGTTTTTGATAAGTCCTGCTTTATCAAGAACTTTTATTGCTTCAGCCGTATCAGCGTTATCAGGTAAAACAACTTCAATTGTTTCTTCACCGTCACGGTTTATGGCAAAAACATCGTTGACACAACTGATGGCAAAGCCTGCGAGTATAAATGATACAAGAAGACAGCAACCAAATGCTACAAATTGCTGTTTATTTTCACGAAATGAGTTTACAGTATGACCAACAACATCTGCAAAAGTAATTTTCTTTTTCTTCTTTTTATTGTTGTTTTCAATATCTTCTGATATTTGCTCTGCATTTTGTTCTTTAACTTGCTCAGCAGCTGCATTTGCATTTTCTCTTATATTGTCAGCAACAGTTCTCACTTTGTTAACAACACCGATTGCAAAAGTTTTGGCATTGTCAGCGTTAACTGTGAACTTGCCTTTATTCTGTGGTTCTTCCTTTTTTACAGGTCGTCTTTGAACAGGCTCTTCGTAAGCTTTTAATAAGTCAATATCAAAAGATTGAGCCTTTTTCTTTTCGTCTGCAGGAAAATTATCACTGAATGAAGAAATGTCACGGCTTGAATCCGGTTGTTCACGGTAAACAGGAGCACTTTTTCTTTCTTCAGGATTTTTGATTGGTTTGCTTGTAATAGAGTTCCCTGCGTATTCATTTAAAAGGTCTTCATAAGAATTGTTTGAAAATTCATCTTGAAATTTACTCACAGGATTACCTCCTTTGTTGAATTTTGTGTCACGATAATATTTACTTTAATATCATATTCGTCTGTGGGCAAAGTATCTGTCAACATTTCTTCGTGACACGGACAAATACTAACACCATTAAAATTTTTTAAGAATCTGTCGTAATATCCTTTGCCGTAACCGATTCGATATCCGTTTTTATCAACGGAAAGGCACGGCACAATGATAATATCATTTTCTTTTGGTGTATACTCTTTACAATAAGGCTTCGGTTCTGAAATACCATACATTCCAACTGTTAAGTCGTTCTTGGAATCAACTTTAAAAAACTTCATATTTCCGTTGCTGTCAGTACAAACAGGATAGAAAATTGATTTTCCATCATTGCGACAACGCTCAATTATATAGCTTGTGTCAAATTCGTCATCAGTTGAAGAAAACACCAGAACTTGCTTTGCATTTTTAAAGTAATCGGAAGCAGTGATTGTTTCACTTATCGCCTTATCGTATATTATCTTTTTTTCTTTGGAAATATTTTTACGCTTTTCTTTCAGCGTTTTTCTAATATCTTTTTTATCCATTATAAATCTGTAAAGATGCACGGATTTTCTTTATTTCAAGAGGATTTGCAAGAGCTTCAGCAATCCTGAGACCAAATTCAACTGCACTACCCATGCCTTTTGCAGTGATGAAGTTACCATCTGTTTCAACAAAATCATTTGTAACATCTGCACCGAAAAGCTCATCCTGAAATCCCGGGAAGCAGGTTGCTTTTTTGCCATCCAAGAGACCTTTGTGACCTAAAATTGACGGAGCAGCACAGATTGCACAGATTAATTTGTCGTTTTCTACAGCCCAATCAATTGCTTTTTGCACAACAGGACTTTTTTCAAGGTTTAAAGTTCCCGGCATACCACCGGGGAGAACAATAGCCTCAACTGTATCGTCAAGGACAAGAGCCTTTTCACTGATATCAGCAGCAACAGGAATTTGATGTGAACCAATCACAAAATCTTCACCCACGCCAACTGTTAAAACCTTGAGTTCTACTCGTCTTAACACGTCGACAACTGCCAATGCTTCAATTTCTTCAAATCCCGGTGCTAAAAAAACATAAATCATAATTCTGCTCCTATTCTAATGTAATTCCAATATAACAAATAACATTTTTAAGTTCTGTGGTTTCAGTTTTTATCATAGCAGGTGAGTAATTTTCACCAAAGCTTATGTTGCCTTTGATTGTTGTTCCTGATTTTTTGTATTTTTCAGGAATGTTTTCATAATTTCCTTTTGCATTTCTGATAAAGGTTTCTTCATCAGAAAAAACAAGTCCGAACTCGGCAACTTCTCCACCGTAAACTGTACAAGTGTTTTTCCAGTATTCTACAACAGAATCGTCAAATTTTATTTCGTATTCACATTTCAACAATTCTCTTTCAGGTGGAATTGTATCATTTATAGTGTGAACTCTGCTGACGCCAAATGTAATAAAACCACAAGTTTTGTAATAATCAAAAAGTGACTTTTCAGCAGGAACAAGAAAAAGAAAATCAAAACTATTCTCTTTACAGTAGTTATATGAAAAATCAAGAAGTTTTTTCATATAACCCTTGCCTCTGTGAGCATATTTCGTCATAGCACAGTAAACACATTTGCCTTTATAATCACCGATTTTGCAGTCCAATAAGAATAATGATGAAACAATTTCATTATCGATTTTTATAACAGGCGTTACTGTGAAATCAAATACATTTTCAAAAAAGCTCTCCACAACCTGCGGCTCTTCAAGGAAAATGCTCTGCCACATTTTTTCTAATTGAGTTTTATCGTTTCTGTCAGCAAAAGTAATCATAAACTATCCTTTGTAAATTGCCGAATATTTAATTACCAATCTATGAGGATGATAAGAAAGCTTTGCTCGTCTGAGGCCCTCACTTCCCGTATCCTCTTCACGGTTTATAAATTCATATCTGTCTTTGAGTTGTCGTGCGAATTCACGATTAATCATCTGATAAGCACCACGAACATTTCCATAAGCCTTTTCAACGTGAGTACAGAATGTGTTGTGGTTAAGTCTTTCACCAAAGGTGAAAGCAACAATTTCACCCTGAATTGTCAGCACGCCACCTTCAAAGTCTAACTGAAAATAATTTTTCAGTGCTTTTTGAATCGCAAGACTTTCCTCAGAGATTTCCTCGGGGTTTTTCTGTAAATTCAAGCCCTCCCAATGACTGTTGAGAAGCAAGCATTGTTCGATATTGTTCTCATTTATGGGCTCATATTTCCAATCGAAGTTTTTTTCGAAATATGAAGCGTGATTTTTCTTGCTGTGATATTTTCGGCCGGACAAGTTTGCTAAATCCTCCGAACGGTAAACATAATCGAAAAAGTCACGTGTTTCTTCTATGTGGAATTGGTCGGGGAAAAGGGAATTCAGTTCATCCTTATCCTTTTCTGTCATACCGAAAAATTCCAATTCAATATTATTATCTTTTGCGTATTCAATGAGCTTTTCGATAGTTGATTTTTTGTTGCCATCGCCGATAGGATAGCAGAAAATAGGTTTATCCGTAAAATCGGCAGAAACAAAAATTCCGTTATCATTGAATATTTTATTATCATAAATATCAGACCACATATAAATATTGCCGAAACAGTATTCACAGCAATCTGTATTTCCGTTTAAAAATGCTTCTTCAACCCATTGTTTATCGGTTAAAGCAGGAGAGCGAAACTCCATTATAAAATCTCCTCAACAATGTTGTAAATTTTGTTTCCGATTTCTTCGATTGAAAGTGGTTCGTCACCATCAAAACACTTAACTACATTCCAACCGAACTTATCAGCAGTATAAAGTGCAGCCTCACGACAGGATTTAAGGTAGCCTACATTAGCCTCGTGAACGTCCTTTTTAGTTTCCTCACCATTGTATCTTTTTGACATAAGGCGTTGTGAAATGTCAACATCCATATCAAGATAAATTACTGCATCAGGTTTTGGAATTTCCATCATTTCATATTCTGTGTGGAAAAGCCACTGGAGATACTTGTCCCATTCTTCTTTCGGAAGCTTTACGGTCTGGTGAACAGCGTTTGATGTTGTGTATCTGTCAGCAAGAATAAGTGTACCGTTGTTGTAATCATCACCCCAGATGTTCTTGTAACTTGCATATCTGTCAACAGCATAAAAAAGGGATGCTGAATAGATGTTTACATCAGCGGGATTACTGCCGAATTCACCGTTAAGATACATTTTTACAAGTGTACTTGACTTGTTGTCATAATCAGGAAGTTTAATCTGACGAAGACTTATATTATTTTCAAGAAGTCTGCTTTTAAGAAACTCAACCTGAGTTGATTTTCCGCTTCCGTCAAGACCTTCAATTACAATCATTTTTTTGTTCATAATATAATGCACCACTATTCATAATTATACAAAATACATTATAACAAAAAACTTTTAATAATACAATAATAATTGCAAATAAAAATTATAATTTGCCGTGGATAAAACAGTTATTGCATACCATTCTTTTTTATGTTACAATTTATACAGTATTGATTTTAAAGAGGGATTACTATGGTATGCGATTACAATAAAAGCACAGCACTCATTATTGGTATGACAGATACTGATGAAAAGGTTACTGCTGCAAGTGGCAGAATTTCAACTCAGGAGGGTACTGCACTATCAATTTGGGATAAGTCTCAGGACAGAGAGAAAAATGCAAATCTTATCGGAAAAGTAACTGCTTCCGGTCATACAAGTACAGTCGAGCATACATATTTTCAGCTTGCTTTCCAGAATGTTACAGCTGTTGTTGAACAGTTCATTATCGAATTCCGACTTGCTTCATATACAGTTAAGTCAAGACGATATGTAAACTTCAGTGATGCAGGATTTTATGTGCCTGAATTTAACGATGAAGAAATCGAAAAATCATACAAAGAGCATATGGGTAAGATGTTCGCACTTTATGATGAACTTTGTGCTAACGGTGTTCTTCGTGAGGATGCTCGTTTTGTGTTGCCATATTGTCTTTATAGTAATTTCTTCTGTTCAGTAAATGGCAGAGAATTTTTAAATATGCTTACTGCTATGATTTGTGGCAGAGGTGCCCGTTACCCTGAAATCAAAAAATTAGGTCTTGAGCTTTATGAACAGGCAAAGACACGAGCTCCCGGAATTATGGCAAGTTTTAACCCTGAAAGACAGGTGAACGATGTTCCTGACCTTTCATTTATCGATATTAAGCCTGAACACACAGCTACTCCTGTTGAATTGTTAGCATATACTCCTGATGCTGCAAAATGTGTTGCGAGAAATGCTTTGATTTCAGGCAAAAACCTTGCCACAGAACAGATTGAAAGCATTATTTCTGACGAGGATACAACAAAGAAAATCGTTGAAGCAGTTGTTAAATGCAAACGACCAAGGCCATTGGAATGTGTGAATTACACATTAAGATTTAACAATGTTTCACTTTCTTGTATCACTCATTTTGCTCGTCACAGAATTCAGTCAATCGAAATCCCTGAACTTATAAAAACGGACAGAATGAGCTATATCATTCCTCCTGTTTTAAAGGATAAGCCTGAGCTTCTGGTAAAATATGAAAATGCTTTCAAGGAAACTGCAGAAGAATATGAAAGACTCAAAAAACTTGGTATATCAGAAGAAATTCTGGTATATTATCAGCTTTCAGGTAATACACTTGATATTGTAACAACAATGAATGCAAGACAGCTTATGTTGTTTATGCGTCTTCGTTCATGTACTCGTGCTCAGTGGGAAATTCAGGAATATGCTGTTGATGCACTTAAAAAGCTTCGTGAAATCGAGCCTGTGATTTTCAATTTCTATGGTCCAAGCTGTTTTGTAGGTGCTTGTCCTGAAGGAAGAATGACTTGTGGAAGAGCATTAGAAATCAAGGAGAAATTCTCAAATCTTAAATAAATCCAAAGACATAATATGAAAAAAATCAAAAAGAAACGTAACAACCGAAAAACATTTATTTTTCCGATATTTGCACTGTTTACCGTAGCAATCTGCGTGGTTTTTGCACTGATTGTGGTTGGTGGCGACGAAACTGTTTACTATCTTAATCAGTTGAATTTTATACCGGATAAGAAAACTGTATGCATTGACCCTGGCCATGGCGGAAGCAGTTCAGGGGCAGTGCTCGGGACAAGATTTGAAAAGGACGATACTTTGCGTCTTTCACTTCTTGTCAGAGATATTCTTGAGGAAAGAGGCTACACGGTTGTTATGACTCGTGATGATGACAGCGACGTGTCCCTTGCCGAAAGATGCAAAATTGCAAATAAGGCGAGAGCGTCGCTTTTTGTTTCTGTTCACAGAAATTCAAGTAGTTCTTCATCTGCAACAGGTGTTGAAATGTGGGTTCATTCCTCAAATCCTACCGATGACAATCTGTTAGCACAAAATATCCTCGATTGTTTTGATACACTTGATATTATGAAAAATCGTGGAATCTATATAGGATATCGTGATGGTGAAACTATGAATTATTACATAAACCGAAACACGAAAATGCCGTCTGTACTTGCAGAAATAGGTTTTATCTCAAGCAAAGAGGATAATGAAAAATACGATAAGTATCTGAATGATTATGCCAAAGCCATAGCCGACGGAATAGAAATGACATTAAAAGAAATGAATGGTGAATAAATTGAAGATTTATAATGCTTTAGATTTCGGTGTAAAACCTTATACATATTGTGAAACAGAACTTGAGAATTTTCTTTCCTCTATTCCACAGGACGAGGAAGAAAAAACTATTGTTTTCGAAAATGGTACATATTTAATTGATGCCACAAAACTTCGTACAGAAAAATTGTATATTACAAATACAGTAGGTGATAAGGAATTTTCAGGTGATGAAACACCTCACCTTAATCGTGCACCCTTGTGGTTTAGCGGACTTAAAAATGTGACAGTTGATGGTAATGGTGCAAAATTCATTATTCATGGAAAATCAACAAATGCAGTAATAGATGCTTGTGAAAATATAACAATCCAGAATCTTACAATTACGGCAGATAACCCTGAAATGCATGAATTGAAAGTTATTAATAAAGGTCTGTTTTATGTTGATTATGAGATTGATGAACAGACAAAATATGTAAACGAAAAAGGAAAACTTTATTTTGTTGGCCACGATTATAAGCGAAAATTTAAAGATAAATCAAAAACTGCTTGGTGGATTGCACATTTCCCAAAGGACAAGCCTCATTTCTGTCAGCGAACATATCATCCGTTGCGAGATACTTTTAAGGTATCGGAAATAGGAAAAAGAAGTATAAGGGCATATACTTTTACTGCAAATAAATTTCAGGTGGGAGATAAGTATTATCTTTATGATGTGCGTCGTCAATATGCTGGAATTTTTGTTCAGAACAGTAAAAATGTCACTCTTCATAATGTTAAGCAGCGCTTTAATTATTCTCTTGCATTTGTAGCACAGAATACAGAAAATATTACATTGACAAATCTTGATTTTTCACCTGAAAAAGAAAGAGTTATGTGTTCTGTTGCTGATTTTATTCAGATTTGTATGTGCCGTGGAAAGGTGACGGTCAAGGATTGTTATTTCAGTGGTGCAGGTGATGACTGTATGAATGTTCACGGATTCCATTTTAAGATTGTGGATAAAAAGAATGATAAGATTACAGTAAGATTTATGCATCCTCAGTCCCACGGATACAATGCTTTTGAAATCGGTGACACAATAGAGTTTATTCATCCTGAAACATTGTTGCCAAAGGGTAGTGCGTGTGTTGTTGGTTCAGCGATGATTAGTGAATATGATGTTGAGCTGAAGCTTGATATAGCTGACGGTGCAGTTGTTGGAAAATATGTTGAAAATGCAACAGCTTGTCCACAGGTTGAGTTTGTTAACAATGAAATTGACAGAATAATAACCCGAGGATTACTTTTGACAACAAGAGGCAAAACAAATATCGAAAATAATCATTTTTATAGCACAACAATGAGTGGAATTCTTCTTTCTGATGATGCAGATAACTGGTATGAAAGCGGAATGTGTTTGGATATGACAATCAAAAATAATAAGTTTGATTATTGTGGTGAAAACGGTATTCTCATTAAGCCTGAAAACAAGAGATATGCAGGCGCAGTGCATAAAAATATCACAATAGAGGGTAATACGTTCAAAAAATGTGAAAGAACGTGTTTTGACATAAAGGATAGTGACAATATAATTATAAAAAATAACAGCATTGGTGACTGTCCTGAAAAACTAATTACAAGAAATATCACTAATTTTATAAAAGATTTTTAGTTTTTATAAAAAAACACTTGACAATTCCAAAACATTGCTATATAATTGCTTTTGCCGTTGGGGAATAGTGTAACGGTAGCACGACAGACTCTGACTCTGTTTGTTGGGGTTCGAATCCCTATTCCCCAGCCATAAAAGACCATCGGAAATATCCGGTGGTTTTTATTTTTTATTTTTTGATAAGTTAATAGGATTCGAACCCGGGAGGGTCTGAGCGTTAAGAAAACAGTCCGGTGGACTGTTTTTAGTGAAGAGCACAATGCGAATGGAGATTCGCATTGTGAAGCTATAATTCGAATCCCTATTCCCCAGCCATAAAAGACCATCGGAAATATCCGGTGGTTTTATTTTTGTTTTTTGATAAGTTATAGGATTCGAACCTGGGAGGGTCTGAGCGTTAAGAAAACAGTCCGGTGGACTGTTTTTAGCGAAGAGCACAATGCGAATGGAGATTTGCATTGTGAAGCTATAATTCGAATCCCTATTCCCCAGCCGTAAAAGACCATCGGAAGTGCCTGTGGTCTTATTTTTTGTTTTGATGAGTGAGTGGGATTTGAACAAATTATAATTTGTCTTTATCCCTACAAACTCCGATTTATTATTCATTCTGTACTTAAATAATTGTTGACTTTATCGCATTAAAATAATATAATTATATTTATATATAAATTTCTAAATAAAATATGGTTTGGAGTGGAATTTATGAGCATTACAAAATCAGTTTTTGGTATGACAAAAGATGGCAAACAAGTTGACGCTTTTCTTATCGAGAACAACAATAATATGAAGATTAACCTTATCACTTATGGTGCTACTTTGCAGAGCATTCTCGTAAAGGATAAGGACGAAAACGAAATCGATTTGTTACTCGGTTTTGACGATATGGAAGGTTTCGAAAATCGTCACGATTACCAGGGCATGATAGTAGGTCCTGTTGCTAACAGAATTTCAGCAGGCGGACTTACAATTGATGGTGAAAAAGTTCCTGTTACAACAACTCACGGTGATGTGACATTACACAGTAACGGAGAATTTTCAACAGCAGTCTGGGATGCAATTATAGTGGACTCTGATTCAGTTGAGTTTTCATATTTCAGTGCTGACGGTACAGAAGGATTTCCGGGTAACAAAAAGGTTACTGTAAAATATACTCTTACTGATAAGAATGAGATTGTTATGGATTACACAGCAGTTTCTGACAAAAAGACTGCATTCAACCTTACTAATCATGCTTACTTTAATCTTAAGGGCTACCAGAACGGTGATATTCTCGACCATACACTTTATATAAATGCTGATGCATTTACTCCAATGGGTGAGGGACTTGTTCCGACAGGTGAAATCAGAGATGTTACCGGTACTCCTTTTGATTTCAGAACTCCTAAAACAATCGGTCAGGATATCGGTGCTGACTATGAGCAATTGGATGCAGGTAACGGCTATGACCACAATTTCTGTATCAATGATTACAATAAGGAACTTCGTCTTGCAGCTACTGTTACTGCTCCAAATGGCGTAAGACTTGACTGCCTTACAGATTTACCTGGTATGCAGTTATATGTAGGTAATTTCCTTGAGGGTAAAATCGGTAAGAACAATACTCCAATGGAATTCAGAACTGGCTTCTGCCTTGAAACTCAGTATTATCCGAATGCTACAAATACACCAAGTTTTTATAACTGTGTGTTTGATAAGGATGAGGTTGTTAAGACAACTACAATTTATAAGATTACAGTTTAATGACATTGCATTCACGAAGTGAATATATCGCACAAGCGTCAGCTTGTATATCGCGATATGTGACAAGTCACGCGATATAATTATTTCATAATTGCGATATAATCTCGTTCTACTCGATTGCGATATGCACCTTGCGGTGCGTAATGAAAGGAAAAACACTATGGAAAATATTAAAAGAGTTTATTTATCAGCACTTGTTTATAACCGTACAGGTGTGTTGTTAAGAGTTGCGGGACTTTTTGCCCGTCGTGGATACAACGTTGTTTCTCTTACAGTTTCTGAAACTGAAAGTCCTGAATTTTCTCGTATGACTATCGTTTCCGACGTTGAGGAATACAAGGTTACAATGGTTGAACAGCAGTTATCTCGTCTGGAAGAAGTTATCAAGGTTATTAACCTTGACGAAAGTAACACAATTCAGTCAGAAATTCTTCTTATTAAGGTTCACGCACTTAACAAGGACAGAAAAAAGGTTCTTAAGACAATTAACGGTTTCGGTGCTCGTGTTATGGATATTGGTCACACAACAATTACTGCTGAACTTACAGGTCTTCCTGGCCTTATTGATAAATTTATCGACAAAATGGAAAAACACGGAATCTGTGAGCTTTCTCGTTCAGGTGTTACTGCTCTTGAAAGTGGCGACAGAAACATTAAGGGAGTTGAATAATATGGGAATGACAATGACACAAAAAATCCTGGCTGCTCACGCAGGATTAGAAAAGGTGGAAGCAGGACAGCTTATCAATGTTCGTCTTGACCTTGTTATGGGTAACGACGTTACAAGCCCTGTTGCAATCAACGAAATGAAAGCAAAAGGCTTTACTGATGTTTTCGACAGAGAAAAAATTGCTCTTGTTATGGACCATTTTACACCTAACAAGGACATCAAATCTGCTGAACATTGTAAACAGGTTCGTCAGTTTGCAAGAGAATATAAAATCAAGAATTTCTTTGATGTAGGACAGATGGGTATTGAACACGCTCTTCTTCCTGAAAAAGGAATTGTAATTTCAGGTGACACAGTTATCGGTGCTGACTCTCACACTTGTACATACGGTGCACTCGGTGCATTCTCAACAGGTGTTGGTTCAACTGATATGGCAGCCGGTATGATTTCAGGTATGGCTTGGTTCAAAGTTCCATCTGCAATCAAGGTTAATGTTACAGGTAAGTTTAATAAATGGGTAAGCGGTAAGGATTTAATTCTTCACTTAATCGGTAAAATCGGTGTTGACGGTGCATTGTATCGTTCACTTGAATTCACAGGTGACGGAATCGCAAATCTTTCAATGGATGACAGATTCTGTATTGCTAATATGGCTATTGAATGTGGTGCAAAGAACGGTATTTTCCCTGTTGATGAAAAAACACTTGAGTATATGAAGGGCAGAACTGACCGTACTCCTGTAATTTTCGAGGCTGACGAAGATGCTGTTTATGATGAAGTAATCAATATTGATTTAGGTGAACTCAAATCAACAGTTGCTTTCCCTCATCTTCCGGAAAATGCTCATATCGTTGGTGAATTCGATAAGATTTATGTTGATCAGTCAGTTATCGGTTCATGTACAAACGGTAGAATTGAAGATATGCGTGCTGCTGCTGAAGTGCTTAAGGGTAAAAAGGTTAACGAAAATGTTCGTTGTATTGTTATTCCTGCAACACAGAATGTTTATCTCCAGTGTGTAAGAGAAGGTCTTGCTGAAATTTTTGTTGAAGCAGGTGCTGTATTCTCAACACCAACTTGTGGTCCTTGCCTTGGTGGCCATATGGGTATTCTCGCAGCTGAGGAAAAGGCAATTTCTACTACAAACCGTAACTTTGTAGGTCGTATGGGACATCCTACAAGTGAAGTTTATCTTGCAAGTCCATATGTGGCTGCTGCAAGTGCAATCGCAGGTTATATCTGCACACCAGAGGAGGTACTCTAATAATGAAAATTCAAGGTTTAGTACATAAATATGGTGACCACGTTGATACAGACGTTATTATTCCTGCAAGATATTTGAATACTGCCGACCATAAGGAATTGGCTTCACACTGTATGGAAGATATCGACAAGGAATTTGTTAATAAAGTTAAAGATGGAGATATTATGGTTGCAGGCGTGAATTTCGGCTGTGGCTCATCCCGTGAACATGCTCCTATTGCTATTAAGGCTGCTGGTGTTTCATGCGTTATCGCAAAAACATTTGCAAGAATTTTCTACAGAAACTCACTTAACATCGGACTTCCGATTCTTGAATGTCCTGAGGCTTGTGATGATATTGCGGCAGGTGATGAGGTTTCAGTTGACTTTGATACAGGCGTAATCACAAATGTTACAAAAGGCACAAGCTATAAAGCTCAGCCATTCCCAGAGTTTATCCAGAATATTATTTCTAAGGGTGGATTGTTAGCATCACTTAAATAAGTGCAAAATGTAACACATTTTCTCAATTCCCATAATATGTAATGTAATTACAAAATGGGAAGGAGGAAATAATAAATGTGTAACTTCTTCGGTAACAACACTTGGTTAATTATCATAATCATCTTAATTCTTCTCTCTGATAATAACAACAATGGTTGTGGTTGCAACAACGGCAGAAATGACGGTTGCGGTTGTCAGCGCAAGGATTATGATTGCTGCTGCTAAAATTAAATAAGTGAAGATAAAGGATAAAAAGGCTTTGGTGGTGGGGAAATATCCCTGCCACTTTTTTTAGTGGAAAATGGAAAGTTGAAAGTGGAAAACGAATATAAAATTTAGCGTCGCAGGCCATTCGTTTTGCATTTTCAATTTTCAGCTTTACACTTTTACGGAGTAAATATTATGGACTTTTACGAAATTACAAGAGAACCTGAAAAAGCGTTGCTGATTTCCGTTGATACCGGGGATTTTGATGCTGACGCCTCAATAGAAGAACTTACGCTCCTGACGGAAAGCGCAGGGGCTTCAGTCGTTGGTTCAATTATTCAAAGAAAAAGCACTCCTGACGGTGCAACTTATTTAGGTAAAGGCAGACTGGAGGAGGCAAAGCTCTTCTGTGAAAATCAAGAAATTGATTTGATTGTCTGCGATGGTGAATTAACTCCGTCACAAATCAGAAATATTGAAAATGCAACTGACGTGCGTGTTGTTGACAGAACACAGTTGATTCTTGACATTTTTGCATTAAGAGCAAAGACAAGTGAAGGTAAATTGCAGGTTGAATTGGCACAGCTCAAGTACTCACTTCCAAGACTCACAGGTAAAGGTAAACAGTTATCCCGTCTTGGTGGTGGTATCGGTACCCGAGGTCCCGGTGAAACAAAGCTGGAAAGTGACCGTCGTCATATTATGAGACGAATGCACGCTTTACAGGAACAGTTAAACGAAGTCGAAAAAAGACGAGGACTCTTACGAAAAAGACGAGAAAAAGACGGTGTTATCACAGTTGCGCTCGTGGGCTACACAAATGCAGGTAAATCAACGCTTATGAATGCTTTGACAGATGCGGGAGTATTAGCTGAGGACAAGCTTTTTGCAACTCTTGACCCCACATCAAGAAAATTATCCTTACCAAACGGACAAGATGTCATGCTTATTGACACGGTTGGTTTCGTCAGCCGATTACCACACGATTTGGTCAAGGCATTTAAATCAACTCTTGAAGAAGCAAGTGAGGCTGATGTGATTCTCAATGTGTGTGATGCGTCGGATATTCATTGTAGTGAGCATATTGAGATTACAACTGACATTCTCCGTGATTTAGGTTGTAAAGGTGACAACATAATTACTGTTATGAACAAATGTGATAAGGCAGAAAATGTTTTTGACCTTATTTCAATCGGTAAAACTGTTATGATTAGTGCACTCAATGGCACAAATCTTGATATTCTTTTAAAGGAAATTGAAAAAGTTCTTGAACTTAAGAGCGTGACTCTTAATCTTCTCATTCCATTCTCAAAAGGTGGAGAAGTGAATTTCATCCGTAACAATGGTAAGATTTTAAGTGAAGAATTTACTAATGACGGTACAATGTTGAAAGTAATTCTGCCTGCTTCTATGGCAGATAAATATAAAGAATATGTGGTGTAAATTATGAAATTTGAAATTATCAAAGACCAGTTTGTAAAAGACGGACAACCTATCAAGCTTATTTCAGGTGCAGTTCATTATTTTCGTAATATGCCTGACACCTGGTCAGATATTTTTAAGAAATTAAAGGCTATGGGTTGTAACTGTGTTGAAACATACTGTGCATGGAATATGCACGAGAAAATCCCGGGTCAGTTTGACTTTTCAGGAATCCTCGATATTGCTAAATTTATCGAAATGGCACAGAATGAAGATCTTATGGTTATTGTAAGGCCGGGTCCTTATATCTGTTCTGAATGGGAATTCGGTGGATTACCTTGGTGGATTCAGGCTGATGAAGATATGGAAATCCGTTGTATGAACGAAAAGTACATAGAGCGTTTTGATATGTATCTTGACAGACTTTGTGCAGAGATTAAGCCATATCTTACTACAAATGGTGGAAATATCATTATGGTTCAGTGTGAAAATGAGTATGGCTATTACGGTGACGACAAGGAATATCTCAATTACCTTAAGAAAGGCTTTGAGGACAGAGGAATTGATGTTCCACTTTTCACATCTGACGGTACAGGTATGACAGACTTGCTTGATGGAACTATTGATGGTTGCCTTTCAACACTTAATTTCGGTAGCAGAGTTGAAGAGAATTTCAAGGCTCACGATGAACTTTTCCCTGAAATGCCAAAAATGTGTATGGAAATGTGGAATGGTTGGTTCGATGCCTGGGGTGATGAGTACCACCACACAACATCAGCAGAGGACTATGCAAAAGTCGTTGACGATATGCTGACAAAAGGCCACCTTAATATGTATATGTTCATTGGTGGTACAAACTTTGGTTTTACATCAGGTGCAAATCACTACGAAGTGTTCAAACCTGACGTTACAAGCTATGACTATGATGCTATGCTTACTGAATGTGGTGATGTAACACCAAAATATATGGCAGTCCGTGAGGTTATAAAGAAGCATATCGGTACAGAGCTTCCACCTATTCCTGCTGACAGAGAGAAAAAGGCTTACGGTAAGGTAACTCTTAATGAAAGTACAGGCTTCTTTACTGCACTTCCTTATCTTGCAAATCCAATTCACTCTGATGTTCCGAAATGTATGGAAAAATACGGAAACGGATATGGTTATATTGCATACAGAACAACTCTTGGTCGTGATTATGAGGATACTCGTCTTTCATTTGAAAGCCTTGGTGACAGAGCACAGATTTACATAAACGATGAGCTTATTGATATCCTTTATATCAACGACCGTCTTGAAACAAGATTCAGTGGTAAAAAGGGTGACGTACTTACGGTTCTTTGTGAAAATATGGGCAGATGTAATTTCGGTGCAAAAATGATGCGTAAAAAGGGTATTGCAGGCAGATGTCTTTTCGATAACCGTGTTCACTTTAACTGGGATGTTTATACAATGCCAATGGATAACCTTGGTAATATTCCTTTTGAGAATAAGGATTTCAATGAAAAATCAGCTTTTTACCGTGGTTTTATCAATATAGAAAATCCAAAAGATACATTTATAAAACTTCCTGATTTTACAAAAGGATTTGTTACTATCAATGGGTTTAACCTTGGTCGTTATTGGGAAATAGGTCCTCAGCAGACACTTTATGTCCCGGCATCAGTCCTTAAAGATGGTGAAAATGAGATTATCGTGTTTGAATCCGACGGACTAAAAGGCGATGCAGTTGTTGAGTTTGTGGACAAACCCATATTAGGATAATCGACGATAAGCGTTGCTTATCCATGAAGTAAATCCTTGCAGATTTATGAAGTATCCTGTGGATATGAAGTAGCGTTGCTATGAAGTATGCCTGACGGCATATGAAACAGATTTACTTTACTTCATATTTACCAACGGTAAATACTTCATAATTGAAGATTACTTCATATTGCGTAGCAATATTTCATTTAATACATTAATTTATTAACAAAATGTAAATAATTCAAATTTGACCTTGTTTGACCTTGACAAGGTCAATTTTTTTGCTATAATGATAATTAGAAAGGTCAAAGAAAGTCAAAGTCAAACAAAAGGACGTGAGAATATGAATATCAGCAACATAATTGCATCTATGATTCAGGAAATGTTGGAGGATGATGGCTACACAGAAATTCAGCGTAATGAATTAGCTCAAAAAATTGGTTGTGTACCAAGTCAGATAAACTATGTTATATCGTCACGCTTCACACCTGAACACGGATACATTGTGGAAAGTCGTCGTGGTGGTGGCGGATATATAAAGATTACAAGGGCAACATATGACAGAAATTCCCTTAAAATGCACCTGATTAATTCAATAGGTAATTCTTTATCGGAAAATACATGTCGTGCTCATTTAAAAAATCTTTATGACAGAGATCTTATTGACGAAAAAACGGTCAAAATATTCTTGTCAGCACTTACGGGAAATGCTTATCGTGATATTCCTCGAGAATACGGTGACATTATCCGTGCATCGATTTTTAAGCAAATGATTTTAAATATAATGTAAGTGGCTTTGCCACAATGAAGTAAATCCGTTGGATTTATGAAGTATCCTAACGGATATGAAGTAGCTTTGCTATGAAGTATGCCTGATGGCATATGAAAGGATTTACTTTACTTCATATTTATCAACGATAAATACTTCATAATCGAAGATTACTTCATATTGCGTAGCAATACTTCATCATTTTGAGGTTTCAACGTAATTCATCAAAAGAAATAAATTGCAACTTCGTTGCATGAAATGATTTCATCATGAATTGTACTACGTACATGAATTGCACCTGACGGTGCATTGTAAATAAGGAGTGAATAAATTATGTTATGTCAGAATTGTGGAAAATATGAGGCAACAACTCATGTAAAAAGAATTATAAATGGTGAGAGTGCGGAGGCTCATCTCTGTCAGGATTGTGCAAAGGCACTTGGTTACAACGATGTTTTCGGTGGTTTCGGTAACACGTTTACCGATTTGCTCGGCTCATTTTTCGGTGAACCACAGACAGCAACCTTAAGTTCACGTACAATCCGTTGTGAAAAATGCGGTAACACATTTCAGGATATTGTGAACAACGGAAAGCTCGGATGTGCAGACTGCTATAAAACATTTTATGATAAGCTTTTACCGTCGTTACAGCGAATTCACGGGAAAACAAGACACGAGGGTAAAAATCCGACAATTATCAGAACTGAAGTGAATACGGTTGAAAATCAGATGAAAAATCTTGAAAATGAACTGAAAACTGCAATAAGTGAGCAGAATTTTGAAAAAGCAGCAGAGCTTCGTGACAGAATTAATGAGTTGAAAGCAGGTGGCAATAATGAGTAACAGATGGTATTTAGGTGTTGGTGAACAGAGTGATATTGTTGTAAGCACACGAATCCGACTTGCAAGAAACATCAGTGAATATCCATTTCCAAATAAATTGAATACTAAAAACAGAATAGAGCTTAATAATATTATTAAGGATGCAATGGAAAAGGATAACAAGTATGATTTGCGATTTGTTGAAATGAAAACTCTTGCTCGCTTTGAGGCTGCATCAATGGCCGAACGACATATTATAAGTCCTGAATTTGCGTCTGACGATAATGGTCGTGCATTTATGATTTCAAAAGACGAGGACATTTGTATAATGCTCAATGAAGAAGACCATATTCGTCTTCAGGTTATGAAATCAGGCTTTGCACTTGATGAAGCGTTTCAGATTGCAGACGAAATTGACGATTTGATTGGTAGTGGTTTAAATTATGCTTTTGATGAGAGAATAGGTTATCTTACTCAATGTCCTACAAACCTTGGCACAGGTATGAGAGCATCCGTTATGCTTCATTTACCTGCTCTTACAATGAATGGACAGATTCATAAGCTTATTAACACTATTTCAAAGCTTGGTCTTACATTCCGTGGTGCATTTGGTGAAGGTACAAAGGCAGTAGGTGATATGTATCAGCTTTCTAATCAGATTACTCTCGGTATTTCAGAAGAATTTGCAATTAAAAATTTAAAGGCCATCACTTTACAGCTTTGTGCAAATGAGCGTGCTGCAAGAGAAGAACTTCTCAAGTCAATCGACACGGATGATGCCATATTCCGTGCTTACGGTACTCTTAAATGGGCAAGACTTTTGTCTACAAAGGAACTTATGGAAAATCTTTCTCTTGTACGACTTGGCTCTGTTTCAGGGAAAATCAATGTCCCTATTGAAACTGTCAATGAACTTATGATTTCAATGCAACCTGCAAGCATCAATTCCCGTGCAGGACAAAAACTCCCGACACAGGAAAGAGATATGGTGAGAGCAAGTGAAGTGAGGAATAAATTAAATTCGTAATTATAAATGAATTCACAAGAATTCAATTCATGGAGCAAAGTGAGAATTCATGGCAACGCCAATTCATGGGTCGCAAATCATTAAAAAATGAATTGCAATAAATTGCATGAAATGATTTCATCATGAATTGTACTGCGTACATGAATTGCACCTGTCGGTGCATTATAAATAATATAAGGAGTGAGTATTATGTACAACTTTACAGGTTTTAGTGAAAAGGCAAATATAGCGCTGAATTCTGCACTTGAAATTGCCGAGGATTCAGGTCACACATATATCGGTAGTGAACACATTCTATTGGGTATTTTAGGCGTATCCGACTCTGTCGCAGGAAAGCTCCTTAATTCAAAAGGTATAACATACAGTAAAATTTATGATGTTGTATGTCAGACAATCGGGACAGGATTACCGACAGAACTGAATCCGTCAGATTTCACACCACGAAGTAAGCATATAGTTGAGAGTGCGTTGGCTCTTGCAAATTCAATGGGACAGAGCCTTGCAGGGACAGAACATATCCTGATTTCACTTTGTCGTGAGGGAAATGGCTACGGATGTCAGCTTCTCAATAGTGCAGGTGTAAGTCCGCAAGGTTTACTTCGTGATATTGCAAGCTTCACAGGTAATAAAAATAATCAGCAGAAAACATTTGGTCAGCAGGGCAAAAAGGCTAATTCCGTTCTCGAGAAATTCTCGCGTGACTTAACAAGTCTTGCAAAAGAGAATAAGATTGATCCTGTAATCGGTCGTGAAAATGAAATTCAACGAGTAATCCAGATTTTAAGTCGTCGAAGTAAAAATAACCCTTGCTTAATCGGTGAACCCGGTGTTGGTAAAACTGCTATTGCAGAGGGACTTGCACTTAAAATTGCAAAGGGAACTGTTCCTGAACTTTTAAAGGATAAGAAAATCGTGTCGCTTGATTTGACAGGAATGGTTGCCGGTACAAAATACCGAGGTGATTTTGAGGAGCGAATCAAAGGTATTATCGATGAAGTGAAGGAGTCAAAGGATATTATTCTTTTTATTGACGAGGTTCACACACTTATCGGCACAGGTAGTGCTGAAGGTGCAGTTGATGCTGCAAATATCCTTAAACCGTCATTGGCTCGTGGTGAGTTACAGTTAATAGGTGCTACAACCATCGACGAATATCGTAAAAATATCGAAAAGGATGCTGCACTAGAACGACGTTTTCAACCTGTTATGGTTGGTGAACCATCAACTGACGAGGCTGTCGAGATTCTTAAGGGTATCCGTGATAAATATGAAGCACATCACAAGGTGAAAATTACAGATGAAGCAATCAAATCAGCAGTAATGCTCTCTCACAGATATATTGGTGACAGATTCTTACCCGACAAAGCAATTGATTTGATTGACGAGGCTTGTTCGAAGGTGCGTCTTGAATCGCTTACACCACCTGAAGAAATCAAAGAATTGGAAAACAGACTTACAGCCATTTGTGGTGAAAAGGAAATGGCGGTTAATCAGCAGGATTTTGAACGAGCAGCAAAGCTTCGTGATGAGGAAAAAGAACTTCAGCAGGAGTTGAATTCTCAAAAAGCAAAATGGCAGTCATCAGCGCCACAGCACGACTTGTCTGTAACAGAAACTGAAATTGCAGAAATTGTGTCAGGCTGGACAGGAGTTCCCGTAAGCAGAATGACCCAAGAAGAAAGCGAAAAGCTTCTTAATATGGAGCAGGAAATTCACAAGAGAATTGTTGGTCAGAAAAAGGCTGTTTCAGCAGTCAGCCGTGCAATCCGTCGTGGTCGTGCAGGTCTTAAGGACCCGAAACGACCAATGGGAACATTCCTTTTCTGTGGTCCGACGGGTGTTGGCAAAACTGAGCTCACAAAGGCACTCAGTGAAGCTATGTTCGGTGATGAAAATGCTATGATACGACTGGATATGTCTGAATTTATGGAAAAGCATACTGTCTCAAAGCTTATCGGTTCACCACCGGGATATGTTGGTTTTGACGAAGGTGGTCAGCTTACTGAAAAAGTTCGCAGGAAACCATATTCAGTAATCCTCTTTGACGAAATTGAAAAAGCACATCCTGATGTTTTCAATGCTCTTTTACAGATTCTTGATGACGGAATTTTAACTGATTCACAGGGAAGAAAAGTGGATTTCAAAAACTGTGTGATTATTATGACATCAAATGTCGGTGCAAGACTTATAAACGAAGAAAAAACCACATTTGGTTTCACTGCAAATGAAAACAGCCACTCTGATGAAAAAATCAAAGAGGCTGTTATGGATGAATTGAAGAGGACTTTCCGTCCTGAATTCTTAAATAGAATTGACGACACAATCGTTTTCACAAGACTTTCACAGGAAGACATAAAAGAAATTGCCAAACGACTTTTAAAATCTCTCGAAAAAAGATTGAGTGACATTGAAATAAATATGACCTTTGACGACTCTGTCATTGATTTTGTGTCAAAGGAAGGCTTTGATAAAATCTATGGTGCAAGGCCACTAAAACGAGCAATCCAGACAAAAATAGAGGATATTCTCTCCGAAAAAATTCTCGACAAATCCCTCCAAAAAGGCAAATCATATATCTGCTCATTTAAAGAAAATGAGTTGGAGATAGAGAATGTTGCATAGTGGCGGGATGTACGCCTTCGTTTTATTGCAAAATAAAACCCTTTGGATTTTTCCAAAGGGCTTTTTGTTTGATTATATAATATCAATATATTCCTTAAGAATTACAGCAGCTTCTGCTTTTGTAATTTCTTTATTCAGGTCATTTTTGCATTTGCCTGAAATAAGTTCCATTGTAAGAATAGTAGCCTTAAGCTGTTTCTGAGGGTTTTTAGTGCTCTTAACTACCATTTTATATGATGCAGAAACTACATCTTTATAATTTGAATTTTCATTTGAAGCTTCAACTATGTCTTTTACACTGGAAACATTATATGTTGCGTCAGCAAGTTGTTTCATTGTCAATGGTTTATCATAGCCAAATTCTGACTTTGAAAGACCATTCATAATACGGTGCTGGAACATATATTCAACTGACTTATATTCCTTTGAATTTGTTGGAACATCTTTGTATGTGAAATTAGCATCTGGAAGTGCTTCAAGAATTAAATCAGCAATATATCTGTGGCCTTCTGCACTTGGATGATTCTGTTCACAAACTGTACCTGCTGTGTCAACAAATGTGTAACCATACTTTTCAGCACCCTCAATCATAGGCTTGTTTGCCAAATCAACAATCAACTGACTTAAACTGAGTTTAAGAGCTGCAGCCTCATTCTTATCAGCAGTTTCCTGGTCCTGTACCATATTATCAAACATACCGATTACAAGAAGAGTAACATCAGGATTAAGTGCATAGATGTCCTCAATCATGTAATTCCAGTTTGTAACATAGTTTTCAATACCGATTTTAAGTGCTTTTGGTAAAACTCTGATAATATCGGGCAAAGCACCACAAAGACATGCAAGGTCGATAAGTGAATTCACAGTATCTTCTTCTGTGCCTGCATTTTTAAGGTGTTCGTAAGCCTTAGTCATGAATTTTTCGTTTTTATTTTCGAATTTATCCATTTCTTCGTAAATATGCCAGCCAAGGAATGAACCCCAGTCATTACCACCGATATTGAGAGTGATAAGACCTGCTTCAGCAACAGCTTTTCTGATTTGCGGAATCTTCTCAGCCATAACTTCCTCATCAATAGAATAGAAAAGGAAACGGTCAGCTACAAAATCATCTTCAAAAATGTAACGCATATCAACCGTACGGAAACCGATACAAGCCATCGGATGATACTCTACACCAAGGTCATCGGCAACATGAGCACCATATGAACCCTCAACACGGACAAATCTTGTTTCTTTTTCAACAACATCACTCCAACCACTTGCAACACTGTCACCTAAAAGCACATAAGAACCATAGTCATAGTATTTCTTTTCATATTTAGTTGCATAGCAAGTGAAAAGTCCTGATACCATTGTGATAATCAATAAAACAGCAATACTTTTTTTTATGAAATTCTTCATTCATAATCCTCCTAATTTGAATAACGACATATATTATCACATATCAAACAGTTAGTCAATTGATTATATATATTAAATATTAATGAATAATTTGTTATATCTGTTGACGGGAGTGTGTAGTGTATGGTAAGATATGTGGCGTAATAAAAGCAATACGATTTTGTTAAAAGTTTTGGAGGTAAAAAAATGAAAAAAATTATTGCATTAATTATGGTAGCTGTACTTATGCTCACATTTGCAGCTTGTGGTGGTAACACAAACAAGGAAGAAACTCCTGATGTTGCAATTGCTTCTCCTGTTGAACTTCTCAACACTGTATGGGCATCATACGCTGATGAAGAAAAGTTCCCTGTTGCTGGTGGCGATATGACAGAAGCTAACATGAATATGGAAGGCCCTGGCGTATATGGTCTTGAAGATGTAGAAGGCTTTGTAGCAATTACTCATTTCCCTGCTGAATCAGTAGCAAAGATTGATTCTGCTGCAACACTTATGCACATGATGAACGCTAACACATTTACAAGTGCTGCTTATCACGTAGTTGATGCTGATATGGCTGCTCTTGTAACAGAAGTTAAGGATAGCATTTTGGCTACTCGTTGGATGTGTGGTTTCCCTGAAAAGCTCGTTATCGTAACTGTTGGTGAATATATGGTTTCTTACTTCGGTAATGCTGATTTGGTAAGCACATTTACAACAAAGCTTCAGGCAGCATATCCATCAGCAGAAGTTGTTGTTGACGAACCAATCGTTGCATAATTTCTTTTTTAAAACTTAAAATAAGATATAGTAACCGCTGAAGATTGTTAATCTAAATTATCAGCGGTTATTTTTTAAGGTGAAAATCATATGCTTTTTTCTAGTATTCCGTTTTTATTTTATTTTTTGCCAATAGCACTTTTCTTGTATTTTATTGCACCCCCAAAATTAAAAAATACAGTTTTACTTCTCAGTAGCCTTTTCTTCTATGGTTGGGGCGAACCAAAATTTCTTATATTTATGCTGATTTCCATAACACAGGGCTATATTTTTGGTTTGCTTATCGAAAAGTATCACGGTAAAGCTTTGTCAAAGGTTTTTCTGACAACATCTGTAGTTTTAAGCCTTGGTATATTGGGTTACTATAAATATGTCGACTTTTTCATTGAGAATTTCAATGCATTGACAGGTGTGTCTGTACCGTTGTTAAGAATTGTTCTCCCAATCGGTATCAGCTTCTATACATTCCAGATTTTGAGCTATGCTGTTGATGTATATCGTCAGGACACAAAAGCCCAACGAAATTTTATAAACCTTGCAGCATATATCTCAATGTTCCCACAGCTGATAGCAGGTCCGATTGTAAGATATTCCGATATTGCAGTTCAGCTTGAAGAACGAACACATACTCTCGAAAAAACTGCTTTAGGTGTAAGACGATTTATAATCGGTTTAAGTAAAAAAATTCTTCTTGCAAATCTGCTTGGTGAAGTTGTTGCTGATTTTAAAGCATCTGACGACAAATCAGTTCTTTTCTATTGGATTTATGCTCTCGCTTATCTTTTCCATATTTACTTCGATTTCTCAGGTTATAGTGATATGGCAATAGGTCTTGGCAAAATATTCGGATTTGATTTCCTTGAAAACTTTAACTATCCGTATATTTCTTCAAGTATCACAGATTTCTGGAGAAGATGGCACATGTCCTTGGGTAGCTGGTTCAGGGATTATCTGTATTTCCCAATGGGCGGTAACCGAGTTTCAAAACCAAGATTTTTCTTTAATTTGTTTGTAGTATGGATGGCAACAGGCTTCTGGCACGGTGCAGCGTGGACATTTATTTTCTGGGGACTTTATTTTGCAGTTCTCCTGATTATCGAAAAATCATTCCTTTTGAAATACCTCAATAAAACACGAGTTATGAAACACATTTACGTTCTTTTCTTCGTAATCGTAAGTTTTGTGATTTTCGATTCAGTTTCATTGGGTGAGGCGTTTAATACAGTTGGCGCAATGCTTGGAGCAGGGGATATACCTGCAATTTCACAGGAAGCGTTGTTCTATCTTAAGAGCTTTGGAATACTCCTTATAATTGCTGCAGTTGGCTCAACACCATTACCAAAGAAATTTGTTACTGCAATCGGGAATTCTGCAGTTGGTGAAAAGGTTGTGGCTGTTGGTGAAACAGTAGTGCTTATGGGACTGTTGGCACTCTGCACAGCATTCCTTATAGATGGTTCATTCAATCCGTTCTTGTATTTCCGTTTTTAGAGAGGAGGAGTTCAGATGTCAAAAATTAAGAATTATATTATTATTGCATTTTCTGTTATTTTTGTTTTCGGATTCCTCATCTGGGGCATTATATTGCCTGACTCGGAAATTTCAAAAACAGAACGCAGAAAACTCAGTAAATTCCCTGAAATAACAATTGAAAATATATCGTCAGGCAAGTTTATGAGTGAATTTGAGTCATACACTCTTGATCATTTTCCGTTAAGAGATAAGTTCCGTACACTTAAAGGCTTTGCAACATTTTACGGAATGGGACAGAAAGACAACAACGACTTTTTCTCATATGATGATTATATTGTAAAGATGGAATATCCTTTGAATAAAGATTCCGTTAAATATGCCACAAGTCGTTTTCAGCTTGTATATGACAAGTACCTTAAGGATAAGGATATAAAGGTTTATTCAACTCTTATTCCCGATAAGAATTACTTTGTTCCAAAGGACAAAGGTTATCTTTCAATAGATTATGATGCCTTTGCAGATATGGTAAAAAATCAGATGAGTTATTCACAGTATATCGACATTTTTCCACAGCTTGAGCTTTCTGATTACTATGCAACCGATACACATTGGCGTCAGGAAAAGCTCGTCGATGTAGCACAATATATTGCAAAGGAAATGGGAGTAACTCTCAAAGCAGAATATGAATTGCAAAAGGTTGAAACTCCTTTTTATGGCGTTTATCACGGTCAGTTTGCAATGCCGATTGATCCTGATGAATTGTGTTATCTCACAAACGATATTCTTGATAAATGCATCGTAACAGACTTGGAAACAAATTCACAGATTCCTGTTTACGATATGAACAAAATCACAAGTGATGACCCAACCAAAATTCCTGACCCTTATGAAATGTTCTTGTCAGGACCTAACCGTTCAATTCTTGTGATAGAAAATGAAAACTCCACAACGGATAAAGAATTGATTATTTTCAGAGATTCTTATGCAAATGCTATTGCACCACTGTTTGTGGAGGGTTACAGCAAAATAACTCTTATTGATTTAAGAAGAGTATCACCTCTGTATCTTGGCAATTTTGTCGAGTTTACAAATCAGGATATTCTCTTTTTGCAGAGTGCATTGGTGCTTAATGACTCAAGTGAAATTAAATAATTTGACAAATTATAACTTCTTTTTACAATGTAGTAAGTATTGAAGGAAAAGAAAAAATTCACTTGACTTATATAACTTGTTTTGATATAATTTTTTGCGATATTGAAAACACAGTGAAAAAGAAAGTAGATTAAGCGAGTACCCTTGACAGAGAATTGTGCCTTGGCTGGAAGCACATAAGACTAAAGCTTAATTGAAGTTCCCTTTGGAGTGGTGTTGCTGAAAGTTGTAGTAGGTAACAACGGTTTATTCCCGTTACAGGATACGGAAAGTGTTTGCTTTTTGCAAAAATTTGGGTGGTACCGCGGATTTTATTCGTCCCATACTCTATGGAGTGTGGGATTTTTTTATTCCCTATATTTCCGATTATTTTAAGAAAAGGATTGAGACTATGAGAGAAAAACTTGAAGCTATCCGCGTAAGAGCGGATATGGAGTTGGCTACATTTACTGAACAGAGCCAGCTTGAAAATTTCAGAGTACAGGTTCTCGGCAAAAAAGGTGAACTTACATCTATGCTTAAAATGATGGGTTCATTGTCTGCTGAAGAAAGACCTGTTATGGGTCAGATTGTAAACGAAGTAAGAGCTTATGTTGAGCAGAAAATTGCTGAAAAGAGTGCTGAACTCAAAGAGCTTGAACTCAAGAAAGAAATCGAAAGCACACCTGTTTTCGATATTTCAGTTCCTGCAAATTTAACAAGAGGTTCATATCATCCTATCACTCTTGTTCAGCGTCAGTGTGAAACGATATTCAAGTCAATGGGCTTTAATGTTGAAGATTACAGCGAAGTTGTTACTGACTATGAATGTTTTGAATCACTCAACATTCCAAAAGACCATCCTGCTCGTGATATGCAGGACACATATTACCTTGAAAATGGCCAGTTGTTAAAGTCACAGACTTCTGCAGCACAGAATGCTATTTATAAGAAGTATAAGGATGCACTTATCAATGACGGTGTTCCAATCAAGGCTATTTTCCCTGGTCGTTGTTTCAGAAATGAAGCTACTGATGCTTGTCACGAAAACACATTCTTCCAGATGGAAGGCGTTATGGTTGACAAGGATATTTCAATTTCAAACCTTATTTACTTTATGAAAACTATGCTTTCAGAAGTGTTCCAGAAGGATATCAAAGTTCGTCTTCGTCCTGGTTTCTTCCCATTCGTTGAACCTGGTTTTGAGCTTGACATCAGTTGTCTTATCTGTGGTGGTGAAGGTTGTCCATCATGTAAGCACAGCGGTTGGCTTGAACTCTGCCCATGTGGTATGATTCACCCTGAAGTTCTTAAAGCTGGTGGAATTGACCCTGAAGAATACACAGGTTTTGCTTTCGGTCTTGGTCTTACAAGACTTGCAATGATGAAATATGGCGTTAAAGATATTCGTGATTTGAACAGTGGTAGTCTTAAAGCACTTTCACAGTTCACAGATGATGAAGATTAAGAAAGGAGGAGCAAATTATGTTTTTATCAATGAACTGGATTAGTGATTTCGTTGACCTTACAGGTCTTGACAAAATGGACTTAATCCGTAGATTCTCACTCTCAACTGCAGAAGTTGAAAACGAAATTTTTATGAAAGGTAGCGATTTTTCAGGTATCGTTGTTGCTGAGATCAAATCAGTTGAAAATCATCCTGAATCAGAAAAGCTCCACCTTTTAAAGGTTGATATCGGTGAAGCTGAACTTGTTGACGTTGTTTGTGGTGCTCCAAATGTGAGAGTTGGTATGAAAACTGCTTTTGCAAAGGTTGGTGCCCGCCTTGGTGAAATCGAAATCGCACCAAGACCACTTGCAGGATATATGTCAAACGGTATGTGCTGTTCTGAAAAGGAAATCGGTATTTCCGATGACAACTCAGGTATTATGGATATTCTTGAAGATGTTAAGAACGGTACTGACCTTAAGGATGTTTACGAAATCGACGATATCGTATTTGAGGTTGATAATAAATCTCTTACAAACCGTCCTGACCTTTGGGGTCACTATGGTATTGCTCGTGAATTTGCTTCACTTGCAGGTCGTGAATTAAAGCCAATGCCACAGGTTGACCTTTCACAGTATGACAATCTTCCAAAGATTGACCTTAAAATTGAAGATGACCTTTGTCAGAGATATTCTTGCTTACAGGTTGAAAATATTAAAAAGAACGTCAGTCCTGTTAATATGAGAATCCGTCTTTTCTACTGTGGAATGAGAGGAATAAATCTCCTTGCTGACCTTACAAACTACCTTATGCTTGAAATGGGTCAGCCAATGCACGCTTTTGACTCAAGAAAGGTTGAGAAAATCAGAATCAAGAGATTTAATGAGCCTTTTACATTCCAGACTCTTGACGGAATTGACAGAAATATTGACGAAAACACACTTATGATTTGCAACGACAACACTCCTGTTGCTATTGCAGGTATTATGGGTGGTCTTGACTCAGAAATCGTTGAAGACACAACAACTCTTACACTTGAATCAGCAACATTTAATGCTGCATCAATCCGTAAGTCAACTGTAAGACTTTCTCACAGAACTGATGCTTCAATGAGATATGAAAAGTGTCTTGACCCTGAAATGACAGTTCCGGCTATTGCAAGATTTGTTAAGCTTCTTACTGAAATTGACCCTGAAGCAAAGGTTGTTTCAGCACTTACTGACGAATATGCGTTCAAGTATCCATCTGTTACACTTGATTTCGATAAAGCATTTATCGACAAGTACACAGGTATTGAAATTGCTAATGATACAATCGTAAATACTCTTAATTCTCTTGGTTTCAAGGCTACTAACGATGGTGACAAGTTCTCAGTTGAAGTACCATCATGGAGAGCAACAAAGGACGTTACAATCAAGGCTGATATCGTTGAAGAAATTACAAGAATTTACGGTTACGACAACTTTGATATCCATACTGCAAATGCTCCTCTCTATCCTGTTCGTGCAGCAGTTGAAAAGACAGTCGAAGACAGAATCAAGGAGATTCTCGTTCACAGATATTCACTTCACGAGGTTCATTCTTACGTATGGCAGTATTATGATGAATATAAAGCATTAGGCATTGAAATTGAAGATAATATCAAGCTTCAGAATGCTACAAATCCTAATATTGAAACAATCCGTAAGTCAATTATCCCAACCCAGCTTTGTCAGGTTAAGGTAAACACAAACTATGCACCTGATTTCGGTATTTTCGAGGTAGGCAGAACTGTTGACGGACTTAAGGCTGACGGTATGTGTGATGAACACAAAAAGCTTTGTGTAACACTTTTCAGCAAGACAAAGTCACTTGAAACACTTTACATTGAGCTTGCTACAATGCTTTCAGTTCTTTCTGATAACATCAAGCACAAAGCTTTTGAATTCACACCTGTTGAAGCTACTCTTTCTTATGAACATCCGAGAAACCTTAACGAAATTTCTTGTGATGGTGTAGTTCTCGGTAAAATCGGTGTTGTTCATCCGACAGTTGCCAAGAAAATCGATAAGAAAGCATCAATCGTATTTGCTGAAATCGATGTTCCTGCATTCTCAGAGATTGCTGATGCCGGTATCCACTATGCAGAGCCTTCAAAATTCCCTGCAATTGAAGTTGACCTTTCATTTGTAAGTGAAACATTTGCACCAATCGGCAAGGCAATTAAGGATGCTAATTGTCCACTTATCAAGAAGGTTGAAGTGACTGACACTTACCGTGATGAAAATGGTAAATCAATCACAACAAGAATCACTTTCTCACATCCTGAAAAGACTCTCACAAGAGAAGAAGTTATGGATGTTGCAAACTCAATTATTGATGCACTCAGCAAAGACGGAATTGCATTGAAATCATAATGATTTGTAGGGGGCGTCGACTCGGCGCCCCGTTAGTTTTATTAAAAATTCGTTTCGGGCTGCCGGGGTCGTCAGCCCCTACAATAGTTAATTCTGCATTTTTTGAAAAATTCCTATTGTAATTTTTCAAAAGACAGTATATAATAATATGGATTAGATATTTGGAGGTGGCAGGATGCTCGACCCTAACAAGACTATACAATTTTCATTAAAGGATGAACGTGAGGAAACAACACGACAGGTGCTTGTAGCTGTTTATGATGCCTTAGTAGAAAAAGGATACAATCCTATTAATCAGATTGTTGGATATATTCTTTCCGAGGACCCAACATACATTACTACTCATAACAATGCAAGAAGCCTTATCCGTCGTCTTGACAGAGATGAGCTTTTGCAGGACCTTGTTAAGGATTATCTTAAAAATTCCAAAAAGTAAGAGGTGTTGACTTTGGCAAAAGAAAGCAAATTCCTCACTTTTAAAGGCAAACCATTAGTCAGAAACGGCAACACTCTTTATTACGGCTTTCCAAATGACAAGTATGTTATTATGATGCAGATTCTTGCAACAAAGCCTGTTAATGATATTGAGATTGCTTCAAAGGTTTCAATTCAGTTGCTCAATACTGACCCTGATGTAAGCCCTCGTGAGAGAATTGTTAAATCAAGTGAAAAGAAAGGCCTTTATGCTGCTCTTGATATTGCTGAGGTTTGGCTCAGCAGAGCATTGGCTAACTAATTCAACAAAGTTGGAGGATGGATGGATTTCCGTCCTCTTTTTGTTTTTATCAAGTATTGTTAAGGAGAGATTATTATGTTTTATACAATGAATATTGCAGGGCACGAGAGAAATCTTCCAATGTGCTCGTTAAATGATGAGCTTATGATAGCAGGTTTTGTTATTTTCGGTGACCCTGAGCTTACAACTGCTTGTGCCAAGGAATTGCTAGGAAAAGCACCCGAATATGATTACATCATTACAGCAGAGGCCAAGGGTATTCCGTTAGCTCACGAAATGGCAAGACTTCAGGGAAATCAGAAATATTTTGTAGCTCGTAAAAAGCCAAAGCTTTATATGACAGGAGTTTTTGAGTCAACTGTCAATTCAATTACAACGGTGGGTACACAGAAACTTTATCTTGATATGGCAGATGCCGAGCTGATGAAAGGTAAAAAAATCCTTATTGTTGACGATGTTGTGTCACTTGGTGAATCACTTAATGCAGTTGAAAAACTTGTTAATGATGCAGGTGGAATTGTCTGTGGCAAAATGTTTATTTTGGCAGAAGGTGATGCTGCAAACCGTGACGACATAATCTTCCTTGAAAGATTACCATTATTTGATAAAGATGGTAAGGAAATTTAAGTGTAAAATAAACGGTGATAATTATGAAATTATATATGAAGCAAAAGGTGTTTTCGTGGAAGGATAAATTCACGATTTATGATGAATTCGGGAACGATGCTTATTGGGTTGAAGGCGAAATCTTTTCAATTGGTAAAAAACTTGACCTTTTTGATAAAGATAACAATCACAAAGCACATATTCATCAGAAAGTATTATCTTTCTTACCACGATTTTTCATTGAAATTAATGGTGAAGATGTTGCCGAGGTTGTAAAGCACTTTACACTTTTTAATCAGAAATTCAGCGTTACGGGATACGACTGGCAGGTTGACGGTGATTTTCTTGCTCACGAATATGAAATTTATCGTAATGACTACACTATTGCAACCATCTCAAAGGAATGGTTCACATTTGGTGATGCGTATTCTATTGACATTGCAGATGGTGTTGACCCTGTTGGGGTTATATCTGTTGTATTGATTATTGACGCTATTTTGGCACAGTCAAACAATAACGGAGTTTCGATATCAATCGGTACATAACATAAAAAAATCCTCTTGGTGTGTTTCCAAGAGGATTTTTGCTTTATAAGTATACTGTAATGTGTTTTATGCTTTTAACTTTACGTTTTCATAAAGTGCTTCGATTTCTGAAAGGTGAGTATAGTTTTCAGCCTGAATTATAAGATTTCTTGCATCGTTATATGGTTTTGTGATTCTTCGATAAACTGAAACACCTTTTGTATATGCTTTAAGTTCAGCCTTTGCCTGACGACGTTCTTTATCTGAATTATATTCACGATTTTTGATTTCTTCAGGAATTCTTTCGTCAGGAATTGTAAGGTTATCTTTTCCGTGTTTTGTGAGGAGTTTTGCACTTCGTTTTTTCTCACGAGCAAGGGATAATGCATCTGAACGGATTTCCTTTTCTTCCTTTGTGGAGTTAGGAAGATGCTTTGCAGCCTGCATTTCTGCTTTCCAATCATCATAAAGATGAATTTCACCTAAAGATAAAGTCTGTTTTGCAGAAACAAGCTTTGCTTTATATCTTTCTGAGTTGAATTTCTCAAGTTCTTCCTTAACGATAGGTAATCCTTCAACAAATTCATTGTATTTTCTGATTTCACGAATTTCGTCTTTTGCCTTTTTAACTGCAAGTTTTCTTTCTTCTTTATCCTGAATTTTCTTTGCAGATTTTAATGCAGATTTATCAACAGCCTTTTTTGTAAGACCATCTCTTGCACCGTTTATAATTTTCATTGCATCAATAAGCTGTGCATCTTCAAGTTCGTTATTTCCGTAGTCCTCAAACATAGCACGGATTTTAAGAACATTTACATATCCACGATGCTTTTCTTCAGACAAGTCATAGAAAAGGTATGGAATAAGATTCATTATTGAACCGATTATTGAACAGATAATAAGCACTGTAAAGAGATTGTTTCTCATCTCATCATTATAAAGCACAGAATAATCTTCTTTAAGTCCCATTTTTTCATAAATTGCAGGTATAACAAGTCCTGTGAAGAAGCCTATAATTGTACCAATCATTGTAAGCGGAGTGAAAAGTCCGTCAACTCTGACACCTGTTTTCCACTGGTGATAATCTCGCATATCAGCATTGATATTTGGTGTGTAAACATTGGAGAATGTGTTGATAAATGTATTTACATAAACAACAACACACATAAGTAACACATTTTTATATACCAATAATAAAATTGCATAGAGCACAACATTTATTGTGTTATGTACAATGAGAAGATTTTTCTTGCCAAGAAGTTTGATTGCAAAAGGTGCTAACATCATAGCCCACAGTGCTGCATTTGAAATGAGTGTTGTAGCAAGACCCATATATACCTTATGAGCACCATTGTCAGCATAGTTGAAAGTCCAGTTCACAAGAATAGCACTTGCACCTTCAAGGAATCCGAGCCAACCACCTAAGTTGATAATCCAGAAATATTTATTCTTAGCAACTTCACGAAGTGAGTCCATAAGACTGACATATTCAACAGGACGCTTTGCAACGATAATTCGTTCTTTAAGCTTCGGTGTAAAAATAAAAAGAACGATAAGTCCCACTATTGTAAAACCCGGATATATTACTCGATATGTCCAGATGTTATCCATACCCCATGTGAGACCTGCAATAGTAGGTACAACAAGTGATGTAAGTGTAGGTGCTAATGAATAGAGAATCTGTGAAATACTTGAAACATTTGCTCTTTCCTGTGCATTCGGTGTGATAACCTGCTTGTAGAACGCAAAAGATTCATTATAGAAACCAAGAAACACAGAAAGAATCATAAATCCAATCCAGACAACCACTACTTTTGTCCAGTAGTCCCATTGTTCATATGGCAACCATACGAATATTGTGGAAATTACAGCAATAGGAACAGGCGTTTTAAGAAGGATTGGAATGAACTTACCACCGGGCATTTTGTGGTTGTCGAAGAACCAACCTCTGAAAATACCGATAGGAATACCCACAATGTTTGCAAGAATAAGCATTACCTGAAGATGCACAGGCTGAAGTCCGATACTTGCACCCACGATAAAGTTAGCTGCACTGAGTCCTATGGCATTTGCAAGAGTTGAAGCCCAGTGAATACCAAATCCTGCCACACCAAGATTGACGATTTCTTTATATGGAACATAATTACCTTCAGCAGGAGTGTTCCAATAACGTTTTATGTTTGAAACGAGTTGATTAATTTTTCCCATTTTCTTTCTCCTTATTTGTGTTGAGACAATTATAGAGTATTTATAATACAATTGCAAGATATGTCATTCAACAAATTATAATTTATATCCCAAAATGATAAAAGCGGGGTCAAAGCCCCGCTCTAAAAAATTATTGATTAAACATTAAATCTGAATAATACAATGTCGCCGTCTTTCATAACGTATTCTTTGCCTTCACTTCGTACAAGACCTTTTTCCTTTGCAGCCTGCATTGTGCCGTTTGCCATAAGGTCGTCAAAGTGGATGACCTCTGCACGGATAAAGCCACGTTCAAAGTCAGTGTGGATTTTACCTGCAGCCTGTGGTGCTTTTGTGCCTTTTTTGATTGTCCAGGCACGAACTTCAGGCTGACCTGCTGTAAGATATGAGATAAGTCCCAACAAATCATATGAACGCTGAATAAGGAGGTCAAGACCACCTTGTTCTATTCCTAGGTCAGCAAGGAACATTTCTTTTTCTTCCTTGTCCAGTTCTGCAATCTGAGCCTCAAGTTCAGCACAGATAGGAAGTGTTTCAGCACCCTCAGCCTCTGCAAGCTTACAAACAGCATTGTAACGAGCATTTTCACGGATGTTGTTTGCAAAATCGTCTTCACTCATATTACAAGCATAAATAATTGGCTTTGATGAAAGAAGTGCAACAGTTCCTAAAATTTCTCTTTCTTCATCGTCCATTTCAACTGCACGAGCGTTAACACCGTTTTCAAGTTCACCACGAAGTCTCTTAAGAAAATCAAGCTCCTTCTGGAGTGATTTATCACCCTTAAGGTCTTTTTCAACTTTTGTGATTCTTCTGTCAAGAATTTCAACGTCAGAAAGAATAAGTTCAAGATTTATTGTTTCAATGTCACGCTGTGGGTCAATACTACCTTCAACATGGATAATATCGTCATTATCGAAACAACGGACAACATGGATAATCGCATCAACCTCACGGATATGAGAAAGGAACTTGTTACCAAGACCTTCACCCTTTGAAGCACCTTTTACAAGACCTGCAATATCAACGAATTCGATTGTAGCAGGAGTAATTTTTGCAGGGTTATACATTTCTGCAAGCTTGTCAATTCTGTAATCAGGAACTGCAACAACACCTACGTTAGGCTCGATTGTACAGAAAGCGTAGTTTGCAGACTGTGCACCGGCATTTGTAATAGCGTTGAAAAGTGTACTTTTACCAACATTTGGTAAACCAACAATACCAAGTTTCATTTTTTATCATCCTTAATGTAATATAAATTCTAAAAATGTATTATACACTATTGCTGAAAATTTTTCAATAGTGTATAATTTAAGTATGTTTTAAATCGGCTCCCCTTGTCAGGGTGCGGGTGTCCGGTGGACACCTCTGCGAAGCAGAAGCACCGACCGAACCGGCAGGTGAGACTTAGCTGTCAACGAAGTTGACTGAGGGGTAGTCAGTTTACGTTTTAACTATCTCTCCCTCCGTCTGCTGCGCAGACACCTCCCTCGTCAGAGGGAGGCTTATACAGGCTAGGTGATTTAATGGAACAATTTGCAAGAACTGAAAGATTGATTGGCAAAAACAATCTTCTAAAACTTAAAAATGCAAATATTATTATATTTGGTCTTGGCGGTGTCGGTTCTTATGTGGCTGAGGCTCTTGCTCGTTGTGGTGTCGGCAAAATGACGGTGGTTGACAAGGATACGGTCGATATTACCAACATTAACCGTCAGCTTTATGCACTTCAATCAACCATTGGCAAAAACAAGGCAGATGTGGCAAAGGAGCGAATTCTCGACATAAATCCCGAATGTGAGGTCACATCAGTTGTTAAAATGTATTTGCCTGAAAACAGTAATGAATTTAATTTGTCGCAATATGATTATATTGTAGATGCCATTGACAATGTGACAGCAAAAATTGATTTGGCAATAAAATCACAGGAAATGAATATACCTATTATAGCTTCAATGGGTACAGGAAATAAATTAGACCCGACAGCATTTAAAATTACTGATATTTATAAAACTGACACTTGTCCTTTGTGTCGTGTTATGAGAAGAGAGTTAAAACAAAGAGGAGTTAAAAAGTTAAAAGTTCTCTATTCAACAGAAATTCCGAAAAACGACGGTGAAAGAACACCTGCAAGCATTTCATTTGTTCCAAGCACAGCAGGACTTATCATAGCCGGTGAGGTTGTTAAGGATATATTAAAATTGGAAAATGTAAAGTTGAAAGTTGAAAACGAAAAGTGAGAATTGGGTTATGAGTAGTGTTGTTGAAAAGAAAAGTTTTGAATTTGCTGTAAGAGTTGTTAATTTGTATAAATATTTGACATCAGCGAAAAAAGAGTATGTTATGTCTAAGCAACTCCTAAAAAGTGGAACAAGCATAGGGGCAAATGTTTCCGAGGGTGAACAAGGACAGTCAAAAGCTGATTTCCATTCGAAAATGTGTATTGCATTAAAAGAAGCAAATGAAACTTATTATTGGTTAAGATTGTTATTTGCAACAGATTATATAACTGAAAAGGAATATGTTTCAATGGAAATTGATGTTCGAGAGATAATTGCCTTGTTAACTTCAATATGCAAAACAACACAACAAAATAAAAAATAATTTTCCGTTTTCCACTTTCAACTTTCCACTTTTAACAATTTATTCATTGACTTAAATTTTCCAAAAGAGTAAAATAATATAAGTATTTTTAGTGGTGATAATATGAGTTTAATTGAAATTCGTGATATGTATAAGATTTATAATCCCGGTGAGAACGAGGTTCGTGCCATTGATGGTGTCAACCTTACTATTGAACACGGTGAATTTGTGGCTATAATCGGTCAGTCAGGTTCCGGTAAATCTACACTTATGAACATGCTTGGTCTTCTTGATGTTCCTACAAGCGGTAAATACCTTCTTAACGGTCAAGATGTTGACGGACTTGAGGATGACGAGCTTTCTGAAATCAGAAATAAGGAAATCGGATTTATTTTCCAGGGTTTTAACCTTATTACAAGCCTTACTGCAGTTGAGAATGTTGAGCTCCCGCTTGTTTATCGTGGTATGAAAAAGGAAGAAAGAAATAAATTGGCTGTTGATGCTCTTAATCGTGTGGGACTTTCTCACAGACTTGACCATTTGCCTAAACAGATGTCAGGCGGTCAGCAACAGAGAGTAGCTATTGCACGAGCAGTTGCAGCACGACCACCAATCATCCTTGCTGACGAACCGACAGGTAACCTTGACTCACATTCAGGTGTTGAAGTTATGAAAATTCTTCACGAATTGCACGAAGAGGGAAGAACAGTTATCCTCATTACTCACGATAATGAAATCGCAAACGAGGCACAACGAGTTATAAGAATTCAGGACGGACAAATTGTTTCTGACATAATGAACAAATAGTCTATAAATGCACAATATATTGTGTTGTGTTTAAAAATAATTGAAAAAAATTAACTTATTTTGATAAAAATGTTATCCGAAAGGGTAGCATTTTATTTTTTTGTGTGTTAAAATTATATGAATATTTTTATTTTGCAAAAATAATTGGAGGTTGAATGAAAATGAAAACAAAAATGGCTTTGAAAAAAGTCCTTTGTGTGATTCTTGCAGTTGCTACTGTTGCAGTTGGTATCCCTTTCTCTGCAATTGCTGCGAGTAAAGAAACTGTGAATTTCGGTATTCTCAGTGATACTCACTATTTTGCAGAGTCATCAATGGGCGAAACAGCAGAAGATAAGCAGGAGTTTATTGACATGATGCTCCTCAACAACTCAACAACAGGTCTTGCACCAGCTCTTTTAGATGCTGCTTTGGCAAATCTTGCTTTAAAAGCAAAGAATGGCGAAATTGAGTTCCTTCTTATGCCGGGTGACCTTACAAAGAATGCTGAATATGCAGGTCATAAGGAACAGGCAGAAAAGCTTGCAAAATTTGAAGCAGAAACAGGTATTCCTGTTTATGTTATCAATGGTAACCACGACATTAACAACAAGCGTTCAATGTATTATGATGGTGAAAACCTTGTTGCTTCAAGTAAAAATCCTGCTCTTCGTGATGGAATTGATACTTCTCCTGAAGAGTTTGAAGCACTTTACAAGGATTTCGGTTTCACAGCTGAAGGTGACGGATACTATACTCGTTACAAGGAAAAGGGAAACAATTCAGAAGGTTCACTTTCTTACGTTACTGACGTAAATGAAAATTATCGTCTTATCGCTCTTGATGCTATGATGTATTCACCTGATACAACTGATTCAGGTGAAGCTGAACAGGAAACAGGCGGTAGAATGTCTGATGAATTCCTTGCTTGGGCAGTAGCTGAAACTGAAAAGGCAGTTAAAGATGGTAAAACAGTTATCGTTATGTGTCATAACAACCTTGTTCCTCATATGGAAACACAGGTTGATATTCTTGACCAGTTTGTTCTTTTCAACTGGCAGGAAGTAATTGATGCCATTGCAAAAGCAGGTGCTCATCATTTTGTTTCAGGTCACTCACATATGCAGGATACTGCATCTTACATTACTGACAGTGGTGATGAGGTTCTTGAAATTACAACATCTTCAATTCTTAGTTATCCAAATATGTTCAGAACAGTTACAATGGATACATATGCAACAGGCAGAGTTGAATGTGAATATCGTACACACGATGTTGACGAAACAATTCCTGTTTACATCAACGGCGTTGCACAGGAAAAGCCTTTCAGAAATCAGGCGTTTGCATACAACTACGGTGGCGAAGATATTAAGAATTTCGTAACAAATCTTCTTCAGTATCAGCTTCGTTACGGCTTTGGTAAGGATGTTAAGGATGCGGGTGGTCTTTACAAGTATCTTACAAATATGCTTGACTTCAACGAGCTTATGACTGACCTTATCGGTAACGAAATCCTTGGTGGCGTTTCTGCTGTTGCAGTTAAGGGTTTGCTCCTTTCTCTTTGTAATCAGCTTGAAAATGCATACCTTACTGATTATGATGCAACTGTAGAAAAGGTTTCAGGAATTCTTGACACATTCCTTGACCTTGAAATTTCTGATTATCCATCAACAATTTACAGAGATACTCTCGGCTTTGGCAGTGAGGGTGACAAGGGTACTGTAAGTGACCTTGCTTCAACTGTTATTGCTATGCACAGTGTAAATAACGAAGACCCTAAAAACGACAAGTTCCTTATGAGCGCTCTTGAACGTTTTGACAACGGCGAAAATGGTGAAATTATCCTTGATGCTCTTGCTGAAATGGTTATCGAACAGCTTCTTGTTGATAACATTCTCAGTGAAATCAAGATTGACCCTGTTTCACTTGGAATCAGTGCTGTCAATAATGATGCTGTCAACTCAACAGTTGATTATATCAACGACCTTGTTGGTGATGACGGTCTTCTTTCACTCAGCCTTACTGATGTTGTTTCTATCGTTCTTGCTCTTGGTGTATTGGACGGTGACACAGTTACAGAAGTTGTTTTCTCATTCCTTGATGAATATCTTACAGAAAGTCAGTATGATATTATTGACCAGGAATTCTACAGAATCATGAAGGACTTTACTCATGATGAAAACCCTGGTTATATGGCCGACCACGAAGGCAAATTCGTTTATGACGGTCCTGTTGAAGTTCCTCTTTCACAGAAGAATTTAAGACTTCCTTCACATATTGCAGTAACTCTTGGTGAAAATGCTGCAACTGAAAGATATATTAACTACTACACAAAATACAGCATCACAGATACTGATGTTCAGATTGTGCCTTTCTCAGAAAATCCTGATTTCTCAAAGGGTTCAGCAGTACCTGCAAAAATTGAAACAAAATGTGATGTTGAAACATTACGTGAATGGCCTGCAATTGACTTGGGCTTTATCGGAATTATCTATCATAAAGAATACGTAAATCGCCACTATGTAAAGATTTCAGGACTTAAGCCTGATACAAAGTACTGCTATCGTCTTGGTGATGCAGAAAAGGGTTGGTGGAGTGAAGTTGGTGTTATCGATACAGCTGATAATTCTGATTCATTCAGCTTCTTCCATATGACTGACCCACAGTCAACAACTGAAAAGCAGTATAACGAAGTATTTGCTCCTGCAGTAGAATTAGCATTCAAAAATCACGATGCTGACTTTATCCTTGGTACAGGTGACTATGTTGACGACGGCAGAAGCTTTATTCAGTGGCAGAGAATGTTCAATTCTGCAACAGACTCACTTATGGATACTGCATTTATGACGGCTGCAGGTAACCATGAAGAAAAAGGCGACTACGCACTTGACTATTACTTCAACTTCCCTAATGTTCCTGAACAGGATAAAATCACAGGTGTTTATTATTCATTCGATTATAATAATGCTCATTTCGTAGTTCTCAACACAAATAACCTTGGTGAAGACGAAGGTCTTTCAGCTGAACAGATTGAATGGCTCAAGGCTGATATGAACGCTTCAGATGCTGACTGGAAATTCGTTGCTCTTCATAAAGCACCTTACTCAAACGGCTCACACTTTGACGATGACGACGTTATCGTAATCCGTGAACAGCTTATGGGTCTTATGCCTGAGCTTGGTATTGACATTGTATTCCAGGGTCACGACCACGTATTTATGCGTACAGACGTTATGAACAACAACGTAGTAGTTGAGACAGAAACTGAGGAACTCACATACAATGGTCTTGATTATACTGCAAAGGTAAATCCTGACGGTACAATCTATTCAATCAACGGTACAATCGGCGTTAAGCACTATAAGGCAAAGCCGGTTGAAGAAACAAACAAGCTCTTCCCACTTGGTGAAACAGTTGCTTACTTCGAAATTCCAACATACTCATACATCCAGATTGATGGTGACACACTCTATTTCGATTCATACGCAATCGACGGTGACAAGGAAACAAGAGTTGACCAGTTCGCAATTAAAAAGAATCTTCCTGAAAAGCCGGTTGCTGATGAACCGATAACAGATGAACCAACAACAGATGCTCCTGTAGTTGATGAACCTGTAACAGATAAGCCTGTAACAGATGTTCCTGCGGTTGATAATGACACAACAGATGATGTTGTTGATGCTCCTGAAATTCCAAACACATCTGCAGATAATAATTATCAGCCACTTTATATCGCAGGATTTATGGCTCTTTCAGTTGTACTTGTTGCATTGTCACTCAAGAAAAAGAAAAGAACTTAAATAACAATCTAATATAGGTATGGCGAGGTCGTTTGACCTCGCCTTTTTGTTGTTCTGTATTAACATCCCGATAACATTCGATTTACAGAATTATACACAAAAGACCGTTACAGCCCTCATTTATGACTCTTTCGAGTGTTTCCTGGAACTTCATTCGTGCATCCGTTGGCATATGGTAAAGCTTGTTACGAAGCCCCTCATTGACAAGCTCGTTAAGTGATTTTCCAAAAATGTTTGATTCCCAGATTTTAAGCGGGTCTTCCTCAAATCCCTCAAGAAGATATTTTACCAATTCTTCCGATTGACTTTCACTACCCACAATCGGTGCAACCTCTGTTTTAATATCTGCTCTCATCATATGGATTGACGGTGCGGATGCACAGAGTCGAACACCATATCTGCCACCTTGTTTTACGATTTCAGGCTCTTCAAGAGTAAGCTGGTCGATGGTTGGCATAACAATTCCGTAGCCTGTTGTCTGTACCTCGTCAAGTGCAGATTTTATTCTTGAATATTCTCGTCTTATTTCCGACAATTCTTTCATACAGGTCAGTAAATTTTGCTCGTTGTCAACTGAAATACCTGTTTGCTCCTCTAATATTTTGAAGAAAAGTCCGTTTTTCATTTTAACAGTGATTCTTGCACTTCCCACACTCAAATCCATTCCCGAGATTTCAGCACCTGAAATATATTCACAGTTGCACAGTGTTTCTGTCATTGTGCCTATATCTCTCACATACTCAATGTCCTGAATTGCTTTTGTGATAGTTTTATATGATTCATCCTTGAGCCAATGACCTTCATTAAGTCCGACTAACCAAAGTGGCAAATCAACACCGATTTCTTTAACAGGGAATTCAAAAAGAAGCTGAGTAATTATTTCTTTGATTTCCATTTCAGTAAGGTCAAGACAGCTGACAGCCATAACAGGAACGTTGTATTTTGATGATAATTCTGTTGCCAATGTTTTTGCACTATCACTTTCAGGATTCATACTGTTGAGAAGCACCACAAAAGGCTTGTTGAGCTCCTTTAATTCGTCAATAACTCTTTTTTCTGCCTCTTCATAATCGTTTCTCGGAATGTCGCTTATACTACCGTCAGTTGTGATTACAAGTCCTATTGTGGAATGCTCTGTAATAACCTTTTTTGTGCCGATTTCAGCAGCCATATTAAACGGAATTTCATTTTCGTACCACGGAGTCCGCACCATCCGAGGGACATCTCCCTCAATGTAACCCAATGATGACGGTACAACATATCCGACACAATCAATAAGACGTACATTGAAGCTTGCATTGTCAGGAAGTGTGATTTTGACAGCGTTTTCAGGGACGAATTTAGGCTCTGTTGTCATAATTGTTTTCCCTGCAGAGGATTGTGGCAATTCATCGGTTGTCCTTTGACGGACAGCATCATCCTCCATGTTGGGGAGCACAACGGAGTCCATAAAACGTTTGATAAATGTGGATTTTCCTGTTCTTACGGGACCTACAACACCTATGTAAATGTCGCCACCTGTTCTTGTGGCAATGTTCTCATAAATACTTGAATTACTCATAATCTCAACTCCTTTACATTTTTGGTATAAGCAATTTGCATTTTTCTATAACACAGGTGTCTGACATTTTGTTTTCTCTTAAAATTTTATCAACAGTTGTGTTGTATTTCTCTGCAATGTCCCAGAGAGCTTCACCTTTGTCTGCAAAATAAATGGTCAATGATGCAGTATCGGTATTTTTGATTCTGTCCTTATTTACAACCAAATCAGTTGTCACAAGGCTTTCCTTTTCACAGAAGATAAAACCTCTTACATTGATTTCAATTCGTACATCAAGCTGACTGTCACCATTGATAACATAGCTTCGTGCAGTTATATCGCAATTCGGATTGCAAGTGAGTATTCCGTTTATTTCAGGAGCAGAACGGCTGTACTCATATGGAATATTTCTCTGTGCAAAACATATTTCACCTTTAACATCTTCATAAATGATTTCAGCAACGACTTCACCTGATACAGTGTATTTGTTTTCAAAAACTGAAAAGCCTGATGATAATTCAGTGCACATAAATGAATGTACCTTTGAAACGCCCGTTGCACTTAAATCGGCAACACCACGACAAAGGAATGTGTCGTCAATTTCTTCTTCAATTGTGGCAGTGTAAATAACAGATTTCTTTATATCGGTTTCGTATTTTACTGAATATGCATCCTTGACACAGTTAATCGGAGTGTTTTCATAACCGTAGCCTGAAAAATTCACACAAGCAGAAATGTCAAGGAGATTTTTGTTGCCTGAAAGGTCAAAACGAGGTTTGATTTCAAGGTCGGAAACAGTCAGGTGAGCATCAATTCTGCTTGTTTCACTAATGTCGTTTGCCTCGATAATATGATTTATGTTTATTATGTTTTCAAGAGACTGAATTTCTCCGGTATCGGTGCCTGTAAATGATGTGTGAACAATAAGTTCACCTTTTAAAAACAGCTTGTCGGAAACGACCTTAAGCTCGTGAATAATTCCACTTGCAGATGATGAGATTATTGAGCCCATAGGTTCTGAAAGTGTACCTGCATCACAAGTTTCTGTTACATTAAAGAGCTTTTCCACAACTGTTTTAAGGTTGCAGATTTCAAATTTTTCATTTTTAAGAGTAATTCCGTAGCCTTCGGCATCTGTTACGATTTCGTATTTCTTTTTAGTGCAGGATTTTGCATAAACAGTAACCGCTCCGTGAATCTCAAAACGACGTTGACCTGATACTCTGTAATTCATATAATCAGCTTTTGCGCCGACGAAAAAGTCCCTTCCGTTATCATCTTTTATTTCAATTTGCTTCGCAAACTGAACATTCTGCTCAAAACAGTAAAGTCTTCCTTGTTCGTTTATGTAAAGAACTCTTACAAGACAAGTGCATTCTGCTGTAATTCTGTCACCGTTTACCTGATGCGACCTGACACCCGGAACACAACTGCAACGAAGAATTCTTACAATATCAGGCAGATATTCAGGTAGTGTAATATCCATATCAACAGCGTGTTCGCTTCGGCCTTTGTATCCTGATTCACCAAGGCATATACATTCTTTTTGTGTATTGAAATCCATAGTTATCTCTCCTTTTCAAACATAGTGTTTCGGTTAAGTCTATGCAAGAAAATCATATATAATGCAAAAATCAAATTGGTTAATTTTTATAATTGCAACGCAGTTCCAATGTTTTGCACTTTGCGCTTTGCATTTTGCACTTTTTATTGCAATAACTGTTGAAAAATATAGTGTTGTGTGGTACAATATATCGAATATATTAAAGTGGAAAGGTCTGTTTTTATGTCAGGACATTCAAAATGGAGTACCATTAAGAGAAAAAAGGAAAAAACCGATAACGCGAGAGCAAAAGTTTTCACAAAAATCGGTCGTGAAATCGCAGTTGCAGTTAAAGCAGGTGGACCGGACCCTGCAGGCAACTCAAAGCTTAAGGACGTAATTGCAAAGGCTAAGGCTGCAAATATGCCAAACGATAACATTGAAAGAGTTATCAAAAAGGCAGCAGGTGAAGGCAGCGGTGAAAACTACGATGAAATCGTATATGAGGGCTATGGTCCATCAGGTATCGCAATCATCGTTGAAACACTTACAGATAACAGAAACAGAACAGCAGCTGATGTTCGTCACTACTTTGACAAGTTCGGTGGTAATATGGGTATGAGCGGTTGCGTGTCATTTATGTTCAACCGTCAGGGTGTAATCCTTTTCGAAAAGGAAGGAATCGACGAGGACCAGCTTATGGAAGATGCACTTGAAGCAGGTGCTGTTGACTTTATCGCAGAAGACGAAATCTATGATGTTCGTACAGAAGCAAATGATATGGGTGCAGTTCGTGACGACCTTGAAGCAAAGGGCTACAAGTTCGTTTCTGCTGAAGTAGAATACGTTCCAAGCACTTACACAACACTTACAAACCCAGACGACATCAAGAATATGGGCAGAATGCTTGAGATGTTTGAAGAAAATGATGACGTACAGAACGTGTATCATAACTGGGAAAACGAAGACGATTACGAAGGATAATTGCGTTAAAATAGCGTAGTTTCACTTTTTCGGTCTCGAAATACACTCGTATTCCTTCGCCCTCAAAAGCAAAACTACATCTATTTTACCTACAATTCTCGATGATGCAACATGGTAGGGCGGGTGGCTTGCCCCCGCCACAACTAATTTTCAAATTATAATTACGAATTACGCATTCCAAATTGCGAATTCTATTTGTGTTTTATGAAACAATATGATTATATAATCGTGGGTTCTGGGCTTTTTGGTGCAGTATTTGCTCACGAAGCAACAAAACAGGGTAAGAAGTGCCTTGTCCTTGAAAAAAGAAATCATACGGGTGGTAATATCTACTGCGAAAATATTGAAGATATTACCGTTCACAAGTACGGTGCACATATTTTCCATACAAGCAACAAAAAAGTATGGGATTATGTGAGTTCCCTTTGTGAATTTAATGGTTTTATAAATACACCAATGGCAAATTATGAGGGTAAGCTTTACAACTTGCCTTTCAATATGAACACATTTTCACAGATTTTCGGTGTTACAACTCCTGAAGAGGCAAAGGCTGTTATTGAAGAACAGCGTGCCGAAATCAAGGGTGAGCCAAAAAATCTTGAAGAACAGGCAATAAGCCTTGTTGGTCGTGAGATTTACACAAAGCTTGTAAAGGGATATACAGAAAAGCAATGGGGTAGGGATTGCAAGGATTTACCTGCATTCATCATCAAGCGTCTGCCTGTCCGTTACACTTACGACAACAACTATTTCAACGACACTTATCAGGGTATTCCTGTTGGTGGATATAATGTGATTATCGACAAGCTCTTAGAGGGTGTTGAGGTCCGACTTGACACAGATTTTCTTGAAAACAAGGATGAATATATGTCACTTGCCGAAAAAATTGTTTATACAGGAACAATTGACAGTTACTTCGACTATTCTTTAGGTGAGCTTGATTATCGCAGCTTAAGATTTGAAACCGAAATGCTTGATATTAAAGAATTTCAGCCTGTTGCAGTTGTTAATTACAACGAAAGACAGGTGCCGTTCACTCGTATTATCGAGCACAAGCATTTTGAGTTCGGTAATCAACCAAAAACAGTTATAACAAGAGAATATCCTGCCGACTGGGAAAAGGGTGATGAGCCTTATTATCCTGTTAATGATGACAGAAACAATTCTCTTTATGAACAGTATAAACGCCTTGCTGAAAATGAGAAAAATGTCATATTCGGTGGTCGTTTAGGTCAATATAAATATTACGATATGGATAAATGCATTGAGTCTGCGTTGGCTCTTTGTGAGGAGGAATTAGGTAATGAGTGATATTAAAATCACAGCCATAATGCCGGTCTATAACGTTGAAAATTTTATAGGAAAATGTATCGAAAGTCTGCAGGCTCAGACTCTTACGGAATGGGAACTTATTGCAGTAGATGATGGATCACCTGATAATAGTGGTGCTATCTGTGACGCTTATGCATTAAAGGACAGCAGAATTACTGTTATTCATAAGGAAAACGGTGGTGCACCGTCAGCCCGTAATACTGCAATTCCCAAAGCTCGTGGTGAATATCTTTACTTCGTTGACTCCGACGACTGGGCAGAGCCTACAATGTTTGAGGATATGTACAATTCAGCTAAGAAGAACAATGCACAGCTGGTTGTGGCAGGTTTCTTTATTGACACATATCATTCTGATACAGAATTTTATACTCAGAAGCAGACTGTACCTTCAAGGGAGTTTAAATCTCAGAGAGAATTCAGGGAGTTTGCTCACAAGATGTTTGACAAAAATCTTCTTTACACTCCTTGGAACAAGCTTTTTGAGAGAAAATATATAATGGACAATGATATCCGTTTCAAGAACACTTTCTGGGACGATTTTCCGTTTAACCTTGATGTTGTTCGTGATGTTGAGCGTGTTGTTCTTCTTGAGAATTGCTATTATCACTTTATGCGTGCAAGAAGTGACAGCGAAACTGCAAAATATCGCAGTGATATGTACGAAAAACGTGAAGAAGAGCATGGTTGGATGCTTGACCTATATGAATATTGGAATGTTCATTCCGATGAAAGCTATGAAATGATTAATCGTCGATATATTGAACGAGTAATCGGATGTATTGAAAATGTAACTAATTCTGCCTGTACACTTTCTTTTAAAGAAAAGATTCAGGAGATTAAAAATATAATTACAAGTGAAAATGTGAAAATATCATTAAAGGTTGCAAAACCAAATTCACTTATAATGAAAATTATGCTTATTCCTGTAAAAATGAAATCAGCATTTTTAACTTACCTTGAGGGTGTATTTATCTCAAAGGTAAAATCAGGAAATGTAAAATTATTTGCCAAGCTAAAAGCGAATAGATAAGGATTGATTAATAATGTCGCTTAAAGATAAAAAGTTATTCTTACTTGATATGGACGGAACAATTTATGAGGGTGCTCGTCTTTTCGAATGTGTAAACGAATTCCTTGCATATATCGACAGCATCGGTGGACAGTATGTTTTCATTACAAACAATTCCTCCCGTTCAGTCAAGGATTATGTTATAAAGCTTTCAAATATGGGAATTAAGGTGACAGAAGATAATTTCTTCACATCTTCTCAGGCAACTGCTTTATATCTTAACAAGCATTTCCCAAACAAGAAAATTTACTGTATGGGAACTGCCTCAATGATTGCTGAAATGGAAAAATACGGAGTCAATATCACAACTGAAGCAGACGAAGATACTGATTGTATCTGTGTCGGTTATGATACTGAACTTACATATAAAAAGCTGTGGGATGTGTCATATTTGTTGCAGACTAAAAAGGATATTCCTTACATTGCAACAAATCCTGACAGAGGATGTCCTACTGAATTCGGTCTTGTGCCTGACTGCTTTGCAATGTGTGAAGCTATCAATTATGCAACAAATCGCAGACCACTCTATATCGGTAAGCCTGACGGATTTATGATTGACTTTTCTGTTGAGCGTTCTGACTTCACAAAGGAAGAAACTGTTGTAATCGGTGACAGACTTTATACTGATATTGCTTCAGGTGTTAATGCAGGTGTTGATACAATCTGTGTTTTAAGTGGTGAAAGCACACAAGAGGACATCGAAAGTAGTGAAATCAAACCAACTTATGTCCGTCAGGATATTAAAGAAATACTTAAAGAATTGCAGGAGTAAGAGCTATGGAATTTGATGCATTTGACGCTGGTATTGAACTTGGTGGTCTTCGTAGCCGTGATGATATCCGACTTCTTATCTGCTATTTGTTAAAGAGTATTGATGCGCCAATGACTAGACAGATGCTCAATGACTCAATGCAGGAGGATGGACTTGCAAACTTTTTTGAGGTTGGTCAGGCAATTGAAGAACTTTTAAAAACAGGCAATATCACAGCCGATATTCTTGATGATGAGGAAGTTTTAACAGTAACAGAAAGAGGTAGGGAAGCTGCTGAACTTTTACAGACAAGTCTCCCACGAACAGTCCGTGAAAAAGCTGTTAATTCTGCTATCCGACTCACAACAAGAGCAAAGGTTGAAAGAGATAACAAAATTGAGGTCAAGAAAGAGGATGACGGTGGATATACCATCACATTCACACTTTTTGACCGTGGTACAGAGCTTATGAAATTGTCAATTTATGTGGTTGACAGTTTGCAGTTAGAAACAGTAAAACAGAATTTTATAAACGACCCTGTTAAGGTGTATTCGTCAATAATAACATCGTTAACAGTATAAAAGGAGAATATATATGTCCAAGGAACTTGAAAAACAGTATAATCCGAAGAATGTTGAAGACAGGATATACAAAACCTGGCTCGACAACAAATATTTCCACGCAAAGCGTGAAGAAGGTAAAAAGACTTACACTATTGTAATTCCACCACCAAACATCACAGGTCAGCTCCATATGGGCCACGCTCTTGATAACACATTACAGGATATTCTTATCCGTTATCACAGAATGGCTGGTTATGATACACTCTGGCTTCCTGGTACTGATCACGCATCAATCGCTACTGAAGCAAAAATCGTTGAAGCAATGCGTGCAGAGGGTATCTCAAAGGAAGATTTGGGTCGTGATGGCTTCTTGACAAGAGCTTGGGACTGGAAAAAGCAGTATGGTGGCAGAATTATCGAACAGCTTAAGAAACTCGGCTCATCTTGCGACTGGGACAGAGAAAGATTTACTCTTGATGAAGGTTGCAGTAAGGCTGTTAATGAAGTTTTCTGTCGTCTTTATGAAAAAGATTTGATTTATCGTGGCAACAGAATGGTTAACTGGTGCCCTTGCTGTAACACATCAATTTCTGACGCAGAAGTTGAATATGAAGAGCAGGACGGTAGCTTCTGGCATCTTCTTTACACAGTTAAGGAAACAGGAGAAAAGCTTGAACTTGCTACAACTCGTCCTGAAACAATGCTCGGTGACACAGCTGTTGCTATTAACGTTGCTGACGAAAGATATAAGCATCTTCATGGTTGTCACGTAATTCTTCCTTTACTTAATAAAGAAATTCCAATCGTATGTGACGAACACGCAGATATGACAAAGGGTACAGGTGTTGTTAAAATCACTCCTGCTCACGACCCTAACGACTTTGAGGTTGGTCAGAGAAATAATCTTCCAATTGTTCGTACATTTACTTATGACGGTCACCTTACAGGTGCTGAGGATAAGAGAATTGCAGACGAGCTTATTGCAAGTGGTCGTGCTACTGAAAATGAGCCTGAAGTTCTTGACTGTGGTAAATACGCAGGTATGACAACAATGGAAGCAAGAAAAGCTATTCTTGAGGACCTTAAAGCAGGTGGTTACCTTAAAGAAGTTGAACCTCGTAAACACGAAGTTGGTACTTGCTACCGTTGTCATAACACAATCGAACCAATGGTTTCAAAGCAGTGGTTTGTTCGTATGGTACCTCTTGCAAAACCTGCTATTGAAGCAGTAGAAAAAGGCGAAACAAAGTTCATTCCTGAAAGATTTACAAAGAACTACCTTAACTGGATGAATGGTACTCGTGACTGGTGTATTTCCCGTCAGCTCTGGTGGGGACACAGAATTCCTGCTTGGTACTGTGACGATTGTGGTGAAACAATTGTTTCAAAGACAGAAGTAACTGTTTGTCCAAAATGTGGCAGCACACATCTACGTCAGGACGAAGACACTCTTGATACATGGTTCTCATCAGCACTCTGGCCATTCTCAACACTTGGTTGGCCTGAACAGACAGAGGATTTGAAACACTATTATCCAACAAACACTCTCGTAACAGGTTACGATATTATCGGTTTCTGGGTTTCTCGTATGATTTTCTCTGCTCTCGAATATACAGGACAGGTTCCATTTGACACAGTTCTTATTCATGGTCTTGTTCGTGATGCTCAGGGCAGAAAGATGTCAAAATCTCTCGGTAACGGTATCGACCCACTTGAAATTATCGACCAGTACGGTGCTGACGCCCTTAGATTCACTCTTGCAACAGGTAACAGCCCGGGAAACGATATGCGTTTCTCTGACGAAAAGGTTGAAGCAAGTAGAAACTTTGCTAACAAAATTTGGAATGCTGCTCGTTTCATCCTTATGAATCTTGATGAAAACGAATATGCACCTTATGTTCCAAAGAACCTTGCTATTGAAGATAAATGGATTTTAAGTAAGTACAATGACCTTGTTAAGGATGTTACAGATTCACTTGAAAAGTTCGAGCTTGGTCTTGCTGTACAGAAGCTCTACGACTTTATCTGGGACGTATTCTGCGACTGGTATATCGAAATCGCAAAAATCCGTCTTAACGGTGAATGTGCAACAGCAAAGGCTACTGTTAAAGCAGTTCTCGTTTATGTAATGTCAAATACTCTTAAACTCTTACATCCGTTTATGCCATTTATTACAGAAGAAATCTGGCAGACACTTCCTCACGATGGTGATTCAATTATGGTTTCTGATTGGCCTGTATTTACTGAAGAGCTTTCATTCAAGGCTGATGAAGCAGAAATGGAAAGAGTTATGACTGCTATCAAGGCTGTTCGTAACCGTCGTGCAGAAATGAATGTTCCACCATCAAAGAAAGCAAAGATTTTCATTGAAACATCATACGAAAACACATTCCGTGAAGGTGCTAATTTCTTTGTAAGACTTGCTTCAGCTTCTGATGTTGAAATCGTTAAGGGCTACGAAAATGACGAAGCTGTTGCGATTATCACAGAGGATGCAAGACTCTTTATTCCACTTGATGAACTCGTTGACTTCAAGGCAGAACTTGAAAGACTTGAAAAAGAAAAAGCAGGTGTGCTTAAAGAAATTGCATTCGTTTCAGGAAAACTTAACAACGAAAAATTCGTTGCAAAAGCACCTGAAGCACTCGTTAACGAGCAGAGAGAAAAACTTGCAAAATATAACGAAAAACTCAGTATGCTTGAAGAAAGCATTGCTAAGATAAGCAATAAGTAATTGCAACACGGTAGGGCGGGGTCTTGACCCCGCCACTGTTGATTTATATGCAAACTAATTTGATTTATCATTTTTATAGATACAAAAAATGACCTCTCGGTTTTGAGAGGTCATAATTTTTTATGTAATTAAATTTTATACGTTTGCTGTTTCTTTAATCATCAATGACTTAACGATAGCTGTCATTTCTTCTTTACCGAAGATTACAGGAACAGGGTAACCAGGGTTACCTTCTTTAAGAGCACGCTCAACGATTGTTGGAATGTCTTTTTCCTGAATCTGTGTAAAGCCTGTTGGAATATTCATTCTCTGGTTCATAGCCTTGATTTCAGCGATAAATGCCTTTGCCTTTGCTTCTTCATTAGCACCCTTGATACCAACGATGTCAGCAAGCTTTGCGAGTGGTGTATAAACAGCTTTGCCGTAAGCTTCAAGAACAACAGGAAGAATAACAGCGTTTGCAAGACCATGAGGAAGTCCGTAGAAACCACCGAGGTTATGGGCAATAGCGTGAACATAACCAACATAAGCACGAGTAAATGCCATACCTGCGTTGTAAGATGCAAGGAGCATCTGATTTCTTGCTTCAATGTTCTTACCGTCGTTGTAAACTGTTTCAAGGTTTTCAAAAATCATCTTAGTTGCCTTTTCAGCAAAAGCAATTGTTGATGGAACGTTTGATTTACCGATATATGCTTCAACAGCGTGTGTAAGAGCGTCCATACCTGTTGTTGAAGTAATGTGTGGAGGAAGACCAACTGTAAGTTCAGGGTCAAACACAACATAAGGAGGACGAAGAACAGAGTCGTTACAAGCATATTTTTCGTGTGTCTGTGGGTTAGAAACAACCGCTGCAAGTGTACATTCTGAACCTGTACCTGCAGTTGTAGGAACAGCAAAGAATGGAGGAAGCTTCTTACCGATTTTCATAATACCACGCATTTTTTCGATTGGCTGGTTAGGTTTTACAACTCTTGCTGCAGCAATCTTAGCACAGTCCATTGGTGAACCGCCACCGAATGCGATAATACCCTGACAACCATTGTCAAGATACATCTGTCTTGCTGTTTCAATGTTGTCAATTGTTGGGTTAGGCTGTACACCGTCAAATACTGTGTACTTAACATCGGCTTTGTCCATTTCTTCATAAAGTGAGTTGAGAAGACCAAGTGAAGTAAGTCCCTTATCAGTTACGATAAGAACATTGTCAACACCCTTGCTCTTAACAAATGCTGGGAGCTTTTTAATACTACCGGGACCTGTAAGCATTTCAGGTTCGCCCCAAGGTAAGAAGAACTCAACAAGATAGATTACCTTCTGATATACTCGGCAGAAGGCCTTAAAAAATACGTTTGGCATGTAAAATCATTCCCTTTCATTTTTGGTGAAGAGAACTGAGCATTTTATACCCCAATACTCAATTCTAACAACCCGTAATTTATATTGCTATCCGAAAGCTCGGAAATAAGCATCATTAACATTTTATACCAATTTGTTGAATATTTCAATAGCAGATTTCGTATCTGAGTCAATTTGTGCCTTTAATTCGTCTTTTGAGCCGAATTTTTTCTCCTCACGGATGAAATCTATAAGTTCAACCTTGATTTTTTGGTGATAAAGGTCACCGTCAAAGCCTAAAATACATGTTTCTGAAAGCACCTTGTCACCACCGATTGTGGGATGACACCCAAAGTTGGTAACCGACGGATAAATTTTTCCGTTAACCGTTGATTGTGAAGCATAAACACCGTATTTAAGATTGATAAAGCCATTCGGAAAATGCTGATTGATTGTTGGAAAGCCTAAAATCTTTTTGCCGATTTTATTTCCTTCAACAACAACAAAATCATAGGAGAATTTTCTTCCAAGCATCTCGTTGGCAGTTGTGATATCTCCGTCTGCTAAGGCTTTTCTTATTCTTGTGGCACTAATCATTTCACCCTTATACATAGTGCTCTGTGCCATTTTGTAGATTATACCGTGCTTTTCGCACAATTCACAAAGCACCTTACTGTTACCTCCGCCATCCTTACCGAAAAGAAAATTTTCACCGCAGATAACAGCACCGACATTGAATTTTTCAATGAGAATATCACGCAGAAATTCCTCCGGTGAGAGATTTCGTATTTCCTCAAAGCTTATATGTACAGGCAAAACGCCGTTCTGCTTTGCAAAATCCTCCTTATCCTCCTTTGTGATAAGCATAGGAGGAGCAGTTCCCTTAAGCACCGACTGAGGATGAGTGTCAAACATAAGCATAGCAGGTACAAAGCCCTCTAAAGCAAATGCTTTTGCTTCCTTTAATACATTGAGATGGCCTTTATGCAACCCGTCAAAGGTGCCAAGTGCCAATGCAAGCTTATTCATTCTTCTACAAGCACCCTCCTAACATTCAGGTCGCCTTTTTCTGTAAGTATTTCTCCAAGTCCTAAAAGCTTTCTTTCAGGGGAGTACACACGATAAATTCCGACAGGATAATTTCCGTGTAATCTTTCATAGCCTAATGCACCACCATTGTGAAAACGGTTAGCCTGTGGCTTTGTAACTGTAATTTCAGGATAACTCATAAGTGCTTTTTCAACTGAAGTGATAACACTTAAAGCGTTCTTTTCACTTACAAGTCTTTCTAATTCCTCTAAGGTAACTGAATTCTCAATTGAAAATCCGTTTGCTTCAGTCCTGCGAAGCTCAGTCATAACAGCGCCACAGCCTAATTCTCTGCCTATATCGTCGCAAAGAGAACGGATATATGTACCGGCCGAGCAGGTGACATCCATTGAAAATTCTGTTCCGTTAAAATCATAGATTTCTAACTTTTCAATAGTAACTTGTCTTTGCTCACGCTCTATTTCAATGCCCTTGCGAGCTAAATCGTAGAGTCGTTCACCGTCTTTTTTTAAAGCAGAATACATAGGCGGAGTCTGCAAAATATCACCTTTAAAGCCTTCAATTACAGAAAAAAGCTGTTCAAGGGACACATTAACAGGACTCTCGGATAAAATCTCACCTGTAATATCAAGTGTGTCAGTAGTAAGTCCCAATTTCACCCTTGCAGTATAGCTTTTTTTGTGTTCAGGTAAAAGCTCAATGAATCGTGTACAATGTCCTAACATTATGACAAGCACACCGGTAGCCATTGGGTCCAGTGTTCCTGTATGTCCTGCTTTTTTGACACCGAGAATTCTCGACGCTCTTTTAACCGCCATAAATGATGTCATATCACAGGGTTTGTCAAGACAAATTATACCTGTCATTAAAATTCCGCCTTTATAATCTCAAGTAATTGTGTTTTAACTTCATTGAGTGGACAGTCAAATTCGCAACCCGCCGCTGCACTATGACCGCCACCGCCAAAATTAGCACAGATTTTAGCAGCATCATAAGGCTCAACAGTTCTTATTGAAACCTTGTATTTGCCGTTAGTCTGCTCACGGATTGTCACACCGACCTTAACACCTTCAATTTTACGAGGGATTGATGCTATTCCGTCACATTCTCCTGCATTTGAACCGCTTTTTTCGAACATTTCCTGTGTTATAGTCATAATCGCACATCTGCCATCAAAATGAGCTTCGATAGAGGCAACAGCCATCTGCTCAAGGCGGATATATGAAAGTGTTCTTGTTTCAAACATAAGACGGTTGATAAGTGTGTAATCAGCGCCCTTTTCCATAACATCTGCTGCGATTCTGTGAACAGCAGGTGAAGTGTTTGAAAACATAAAGCAACCTGTGTCGGTAGCAAGTCCTGTGTAAATACAGTTTGCAATTTCAGGTGTGACAGTAACACCCAATTCGCATATAACCTCATAAATTACAGCTGTTGCAGCAGCCTTATCCTCTAAAAGAAGATTTTCGGCATATTCCTTGTTAGTCATATGGTGGTCAATGCACAAAAATACATTGTCACCGTATTTTGCCTCAAAATCTTCACCTAAAAGCTTTTTGTCAGCAACATCAACTGCAATTATTTTATCAAAGGTGATTTCGCTGTCAGAAATCCCATCCCAAAGATATGAGAACTTCGGGTGGATTTCATCATTACAGCGTACCATTGATTTTTTACCCATAAGGTCAAGTGCTCTTTTGAGTGCGAAAGCACTGCCAAGAGTATCACCGTCAGGGTTTCTGTGAGAAAGAATAAGATAATTGTCATATTCCTTTAAAAGTGACGCACACTCTTTTACCCCAATTTTATTCATTATTCATCCTCGTTATCGTCAGCATCAGAAATAACTGTGCTTTCGATTTTCTTAAATATTTCCATGCCGTGCTGAACGGAGTCATCAGCAATAAATTTAAGCTCAGGAGTTTTTCTCAAGTGCAATTTACTGCCAACCTCACGTCTAATAAGACCTGTTGCAGATGTAAGCCCCTTAACTGCCTCTTTTGCATCCTCAATGCCACTCATTGAGCTGACATAAACCTTTGCAAAGGAAAGGTCAGAGCTTACATCAACACGGACAACAGTAAGAATTTTGTCTCTTACTCTCGGGTCCTTAAGCTCACGGATAACGGCAACGATTTCGCGTTTAATATCTTCCGATACTCTTCCTACTCTGTAACCTGCCATTAGTCTCTGTATTCCTCCATAATGAATGCTTCAAAAATGTCGCCTTCCTTAACGTCGTTAAACTTGTTAAGACCGATACCACATTCGTAGCCTGAAGCAACTTCCTTAACGTCATCCTTAAATCTCTTAAGTGAAGAGATTGTATCTTCAGCGATAACAATACCGTCACGAACAACACGAATCTGTGCATTTCTCAAAACCTTACCGTTCTGAACGTATGAGCCTGCGATTGTACCTGCTGATGAAAGCTTGAATACGTTACGAACCTCAATTCGACCAAGAAGAACCTCACGGTACTTAGGAGCGAGCATACCCTTCATAGCGTCTTCAATTTCTTCGATACAGTCATATATGATTCTGTACATTCTCATATCGACGCCGTCACGCTCTGCAATTTCAGTAGCAACAGGGTCAGGACGAACGTTGAAGCCTACGATAATAGCGTTTGATGCGTTAGCAAGCATAATATCTGATTCGCTTACTGCACCAACACCACCGTGAATAACCTTAACTGCAACCTCTTCGTTTGAAAGCTTTTCAAGATTCTGCTTAACTGCTTCAACTGAACCCTGAACGTCAGCCTTAACGATAATGTTGAGAGTCTTGATTTTACCTGCATTGATTGATGAGAAGAGATTATCAAGAGTAACCTTCTGGTACTGATTGAACTGTTCCTCTTTCTTTTCCTGTTTTCTCTTTTCAACGAGTTCTCTTGCAAGTCTTTCGTCAGAAACTGCGTTGAACACATCACCTGACTGCGGAACTTCATCAAGACCCATAATTTCAACAGGAACTGATGGACCTGCTTCTTTAATTGAGCGGTGTTTATCGTCAACCATAACACGAACTCTACCAACTGCTGTACCTGCAACAACAATATCACCTGAATGGAGAGTACCGTTCTGAACAAGAAGTGTTGCAACAGGACCCTTACCCTTATCAAGACGAGCTTCGATAACGATACCCTTAGCAGCTCTGTTAGGGTTAGCCTTGAGTTCTCTCATTTCAGCTGTAAGAAGAACGTTTTCAAGGAGCTTGTCAATGTTCATATGTGTCTTTGCAGAAACAGGAACACAGATAATGTCGCCACCCCATTCTTCAGGAACAAGGCCATGCTCAGTAAGCTGCTGCATAATCTTGTCAACAGTTGTGCCTGGCTTATCCATCTTGTTGATAGCAACGATAATGTCAACTTCAGCAGCCTTAGCGTGGTTAATAGCCTCGATAGTCTGTGGCATAATACCGTCGTCAGCAGCAACAACAAGGATTGCAACGTCAGTGGCCTTCGCACCACGAGCACGCATTGATGTGAATGCAGCGTGACCAGGTGTGTCAAGGAATGTGATGTACTGACCGTTAAGGTTTACTCTGTAAGCACCGATATGTTGAGTAATACCACCTGCTTCAGTTGCAGTAACATTTGTATTCTTAATAGCGTCAAGAAGTGATGTCTTACCGTGGTCAACGTGTCCCATAACAACAACAACAGGGTCACGGGTAACGAGGTTTTCTGCATCATCTTCTGAGTCGTCAATAATTCTTTCTTCGATTGTCACAACAACTTCACGGTTAACCTTTGCACCAAGTTCAGTTGCAACGATTTCAGCTGTGTCATAATCGATTACTTCGTTTACAGAAGCCATCATACCGAGTGTGAAAAGCTTTTTGATAACTTCAGCAGCAGTCATCTTAAGACGAGATGCAAGCTCACCAACTGTAATTTCGTCACCAACTGTGATTACAGGTGGTTTCTTAGCACGTTCTGCTGCAATTCTCTTAAGTCTTTCTGCTTCAGTTTCCTTTTTACCGCTTCTCATACCTTGTTTACGGTACTGCTGACTCTTCTGCTTAAGCTTCTGCTTTTTAACCATATTATCACTCTGGTGTGCATTTGCAGGAGCAATATTTTCGTATTTTTCATTGTATTTTTCAGCGTCGAAAGAGTTTGCTCTTGTATCAATGTGACGCATTTCGCCTTTAGTACGAGCCTGCATAGGCTTGTTCTGGTCTTTTTCCTTTTTCTTTGGCTGCTGAGTCTGTTGCTGTGGAGCAGCTGCAGGAGTTTTTTCCTTTTTGCTTTCAGCTGGTTTCTTGTCTTTTGAGTCTTTTGTTTCTTTCTTATCTTTTGCAGGAGCTTTTTCCTTTTTAGGTTCAGCCTTTGGCTTTTCCTGTGGCACTGCGTTGAAATATTCATCAAAGCTCTTAACCGAATTATCTTTTGTAATCATATCAAAGATAAAGTCCAGTTCTTTTTCTTCAAGAGCAGTCTGAGATTTCTTTTCTCCCTCAAAGTTTTCTGAAAGTTTTTCTATAATATATTTGCTCTGGATGTCAAAGTCTTTAGCAACTTCATGTACCTTGTACTTTTTAACCATTCTCATTACCTCCTATTATCATATAGAGTTTTTCTGCAAAACCGTAATCATCAATTGAAATAACTCCTGCACGGGCATTTATGCACAGTGAAAGTTCTTTCATACTGAACGGAACATCTACATATTTTATATTTCTGTTTTGGAAGGAACATTCGTCTTTCATTTCGTTTTTTAATCTGTCGGAAGCGTCACAACAAGTGATTACAAGCTGTGTCTTACGCTTTTTGATTGATGTTATTACAGCGTCATGTCCCAAGGACATTTTACCGGCTTTCCGACAAAGACCTAAAAAACCTCTTAAGTTATCACTAATCATTTTTTTTGATTTGTTCCTCCATACTGTCATAAACATGGTCAGGAATCGTCATTTCAAAAGTTCTGTCGATTCTGCGTGATTTTCTTGCTTTTCGGAGACATTCAGCGTCATTGCAGATATAAGCTCCTCTGCCTGATTTTTTTCCTGTAAGGTCAAGACTGATTTCATCGTCAGGACTTTTAACTATTCTGATAAGCTGATTTTTTGGTTTTTGTTCATTACAGCCGTTACATCTTCGCATAGGAATTTTTTTCTGCTTCAACTTTAGTATCTCCCTTCAAAAAGCTTTTAAATCTTATCCCTCGTAAAAACCGCTTTCAGGCTTGATGTCGATTTTCCAACCTGTAAGCTTTGCAGCAAGTTTTGCATTCAAGCCCTTGTTGCCGATAGCAAGAGATAACTGGTGGTCCGGTACTGTTACCTGACATTTCTTTTCATTTTCGTCAATGATTTCAACGCTGAGTACATTTGCAGGAGCCAAAGCAGCTGCAACGAATTCAGCAGGGTCTTCACTGTATTTTACAATATCAATCTTTTCTCCACCGAGAACCTCAACAATGCTGTTAACACGAGCACCACGAGGACCGATACATGAGCCGATTGGGTCAACATTTTCATCAGTACTGCTTACAGCCATCTTTGTTCTTACACCTGCTTCACGGGAAACAGAGTGAATTGTAACGATACCTTCTGAAATTTCAGGAACCTCCTGTTCAAAAAGTCTCTTAACAAGACCTGAATGAGCTCTTGAAATTATAATGCTTGGTCCGCGTGTTGTTTCCTTAACATCACTGATATAAACCTTGATAAGCT
>JAZQUG010000043.1:0-23263 GCA_045631225.1 Candidatus Fimenecus sp. | reverse complement strand
ATAGTTTAATAGTATAGTTGACTACCCCTCAGTCTGCTTCGCAGACAGCTAAGTCTCACCTGCCGGTTCGGTCGGTGCTTCTGCTTCGCAGAGGTGTCCACCGGACACCCGCACCCTGACAAGGGGAGCCGAGAAGAGACGCTCATTAACACCCCGACAAACTCCGATTTGCTGAAATTATAAAATTCTCCAATCAATTTCCGTCATACCACGGGAACGGAGAAATTCATTTGCCTTTTTAAAATGACCGTTACCAAAAAAACCATTATATGCTGACAAAGGGCTTGGATGTGCTGATTCCAACACAAGATGATTTGGATTTGTGATGATTTTTGTCTTTGCTCTTGCATTTGCACCCCAGAGAAGAAATACCATTGGTTCGGGCCTTTGGTTGAGAAGTGAAATCACATTGTCTGTAAAGATTTCCCAACCCATTCCCTTATGACTGTTGGGTTGGCTTTCACGGACTGTCAGAACTGTGTTCATCATAAGCACGCCTTGCTTTGCCCAGTATGTAAGTTCACCGTGTTCAGGAATAGGGTATCCGTATTCAGCGTGAATTTCCTTATACATATTCTGAAGTGACGGAGGTGCTTTAACACCTTTTTGTACCGAAAAACAAAGCCCGTGTGCCTGATTTGGCTGATGATAAGGGTCTTGTCCTAAAATTACAACCTTAACATCCTTGTAGTCAGTGTATTTAAGTGCATTGAAAATGTTGTTCATATGAGGATATATGGTTTTTGTCTTATATTCCTGCACAAGAAATTTTCTCAAATTGAGATAATAAGGTTTTTGAAACTCGTCTTTTAAGAGAATATCCCAACTGTTGTTAAACTGTACCATTTTTCAATCTCTCAATCATCATAAATGCAGATTTATAAATGTCACCACAACCCATTGTGAGGACTAAATCTCCTGCCTTTGCATTATTTACAACATATTCAGCAACCTCTTCCTGAGTGTTGAACCATACAGAATCAGGAATTTTTTCAGCTAACTGTGAAGTGTAAATATCATATGTGTTTACTTCACGAGAACCCATGATTTCAGTCATAACACATCTGTCAGGAATTTTAAGTACATCGACAAACTCATCGAAATGCATTGCCGTTCTTGAATAAGTAAATGGCTGAAAAACTGCCCAAACTGTATTGTAGCCCATCTTCATAGCAGCTTCAAGAGTAACCTTAAGTTCAGCAGGGTGGTGAGCATAGTCATCTACGAAATCAATTCCGTTGTATGTTCCTAAATCTTCAAAACGACGACCTGCACCCTTGAATTCCTGTAATCCTTTAATGCAATCCTCAAACTTTGCACCTGAATAGATTGCAGAAGCAACTGCTGCAAGTGCATTGAGAACATTATGAATACCGGGAATTGAAAGTTCAACACTACCTAACTTTTCACCCTTGTACATCACATCAAATTTTGTGAATGCACCCTTGTATTCTTCAATGTTTTCGGCATAGTAATCATTTTTGCTGTCAAAACCGAATGAAATCATCTCTTTACCCTTAATATCTTTAATGGCTTTAAGAGTGTTTTCATCGTCACCATTGTAAATAACTGCCTTTGTAGCAGAATTTGCAAATTTTGTGAAACTGAGAATAAGGTTATCCATTGTCTTGAAATATTCAAGATGGTCCTCATCAATATTGAGGATAACAGCAACATCGGGACTCATTTTAAGGAAAGTATCCTGATATTCACAGGATTCCATAACGATAGTTTCAGTTTGTCCTACTCGACCGTAACTGTTTGTAAGAGGTAATTTGCCACCGATAACTGCAGAAGGGTCAAGTCCTGCTGAAAGCATAGTCTGTACTGTAAGCGAAGTTACGGTTGTTTTTCCATGAGTACCACATACACCGATACAGTTGCTGAATTGACGTGAAACCTCACCTAAAAGCTCTGCTCGTTGGAATGTTGGAATACCACTTTCGAGAGCAGCCTTCAATTCAGGATTTTCCTTTGAAATAGCAGCTGAATAAACAACCATTTCTGCACCCCGGATATTTTCAGCACGTTGTCCCATCATAACCTTGATTCCCATTTTGCGGATACGGTCAACGATAGAACTTTCGTTATTGTCAGAGCCCTGAAGTGTATATCCCTTGCTATGGAGAATTTCTGCAAGAGGACACATCCCACTTCCACCGATACCAATAAAATGTATTGTTTTTACAGTTTCCAAAACTTTTGAAATATTACTCATTTTTATCACCTTTTTTATTATATTACATCTTGTCAAAAATTTAAACACCTAATCACCAATTTTTCATAAAAAACATAATATAATACCACAAAGGTAAGGTGAAATATATGAATACAAGAAGCATTGTCATAATCGGTGGGGATAAAAGACAGAAATACCTTAAGGAATATCTTGCTGAAAAAGGATATGATGTTTCCTCCTACGGACTTTTTGACTGGAATGAAGATGAAGATAAACTTAAGGGTATAATAGGTGAGGACTCTGTTATTATTCTTCCATTACCTGCAACCCGAAACGACAAGACTATAGTGATGCCTTTTTCAAAAAGAGAAATTACGATTGACAGACTTCTGTCACTTTTAGGTAAAGGGAATATTGTTTTTGGTGGGATAATAAAAGGTGAGTTGCTTTCACGACTTCGTGAGACAGATATATCCTTTGTGGATTATTATGACAATGAATTTATAGAGAAAAATGCTGTCCTTACTGCTTTTGGAGCATTGAAAATTCTCTTAGAGCATATTGATTTTGCCTTACCTTTAGGTAAATATGCGATTACCGGATATGGGAGAGTTGCAAGAGAAACAGCATCCTTGCTGACGGCACTTTGTTGTGATGTTACTGTTTTTGCAAGAAACGCATCTCAGCGTGATGATGCTATGATAAAAGGATGCAAAGCTGAGCATTTAAATCATTTGCCCATAAAGGCTTGTGATTTTGATATTGTTATAAATACTGTACCGAGTCATATTATAGACGAGGATACAATAAAGAATATGAAGAAAAGTTGTAAAATAATTGAACTTGCATCTGCACCATATGGACTTGATTTTGAAATAGCAAGAAATAATTCGATTGATGTGGTAAAAGCATTTTCCTTACCCGGAAAATACACACCTAAAACAGCAGGGGAGATAATTGGCAGAAAAATAGAAGAGCACCTGCTAAAGGAGGAATAAAATTGAGCAAAGAAACCGTGGGATTTGCACTTTGTGGGTCATTCTGCACATTCAAAAAGGTAATCCCACAAATGAAAAAGTTAGTTGATGATGGATATAAGGTAATACCCATTATGTCACATACAGCATATACAACGGATACAAGATTCGGAAAAGCAAGAGATTTCAATCAACAGATTGAAGAAATATGCAAGGAAAACATAATTTATACAATTTCAGGTGCAGAGCCTATCGGTCCTAAAGAATTGCTTGACGTTTTAGTGATTGCACCTTGTACAGGCAACACACTCGGCAAGCTTGCCAACGGAATAAGTGATACATCTGTTACATTGGCAGTAAAAGCACATTTAAGAAATCAGCGTCCGGTAATAATCGCAGTTTCGTCAAACGATGCTCTCGGTGCATCGGCAAAAAATATAGGACTACTTATGAACAGTAAAAATATCTATTTTGTGCCTATGGAACAGGATGATTATATAAATAAGCCTAACTCCATAGTAGCAGATTTTAGGTATATTCCCGATACAGTAAAGGAAGTACTTGCAACGAATACACAAGTACAACCGATACTTCTATAAGTATAAAATTGAAAATGGAAAGTGGAAAACGATAAGAAAAAACGGTGAGAATTTTCTCACCGTCAGTTTTCCATTTTCCGTTTTACGTTTTACACTTTTTACTTTTGCTCAAAGAACACCTTGAATGCTCTATATGCCATATAAACATCAAGCTTTGAAACAACCTCCATAGGTGCATGCATTGAAAGAACAGGAACACCAAGGTCGATTGTGTCAATGTCAAGATTAGCAACATACATAGCAACAGTACCGCCACCACCTGCATCAACCTTACCGAGTTCACCAATCTGCCATACAACATCGTTTGCATTGAGCATTCTGCGGATTTTGCCCATATATTCAGCAGATGCATCGGAAGTACCACTCTTACCACGAGCACCTGTATATTTTGTAATAACAACACCGTTATTAACGAATGAACAGTTTTTTCTTTCGCTTACTTCAGGGAATGATGGGTCAAATGCTGCATTAACGTCAGCAGAAAGACATTCTGACTTTGAAAGCACTCTCCAAGGTTCAGCATTACCCATACGAGCAAGGTCAGAAATGAAATACTTCATATATGATGAGTTAAGACCTGTGTTACCGTCAGAGCCGATTTCTTCCTTGTCAGTAAGAACTGTAAGGCAAGTGAATTCAGGATTTTCAACATTGAAAATTGCCTGTGCAGCAGGATAAGCACAAACCTTGTCATCGTGACCGTAAGCACCGATAAGGCTTCTGTCAAAACCGATGTCACGTGCTTTGAATGCAGGAACAAGTTCAAGCTCTGCACTTAAGAAATCACCTTCAGTGATTCCGTATTTTTCGTTGAGAATTTTGATGATATTGAGTTTAACCTTGTCAGCACCCTCATCCTTTGAAAATGGTCTTGAACCAATAAGAATATTAAGCTGCTCACCCTGAATACCTTCGCTCATTGTCTGTTTCATCTGATTCTGAGCAAGGTGTGGAAGCAGGTCAGTTACACAGAACTGAGGGTCGTTGTCGTCTTCACCAACATTAACTTTAACTGTTTCACCATTTGCCTTAACTACAACACCGTGAAGAGCAAGAGGAATAGCAGTCCACTGATACTTCTTGATTCCACCATAGTAGTGGGTCTTGAAATATGCAAGAGAAGAATCCTCATAAAGTGGGTTTGGTTTTAAGTCAAGACGAGGTGAGTCGATATGTGCAGCAGAGATTTTAACACCTTCACTGATATCCTTTTTACCGATTACGCAAAGGATAATTGCCTTGCCACGGTTGTTAAAATAAACTTTATCACCGGCATTGTATTTTTTTGTGTTGTCAAATTCCTTGTAACCTCTTTTTTCAGCTTCTGCTACGAAAAATTCAACAGATTCACGCTCGATTTTTGCAAAATCAAGATAACTTTTATATCCTTCACAGAAATCGTCAGCAGCCTTAACTACTGTATCGTCAACTGTTTCCATAGCGTGTTTTGGTTCGTAAAAAAGTTCTTTTTTCATTTCATTTAAGTCCATAATATTTTCTCCCTTCGGTTATAATCCAATTTGTAATGTGATTGGTTTTATTTCTACATTTATATCATATGGAGGGTAATTCCATAATACAAAATCAGCTTGTTTGGTAAAAAAGCTTTCATCTTTTTGAGCATTGATTCTCTCGAGTGCTTTTTCTTCTGTGATATTGTCTCTTTTCATTATTCTTTCAAGACGGATATCTTTTGGTGCAACAACAGCAACAGTAAAGTCGCAAAGTTTGTCTTCGCCACTTTCAAAAAGTGCAATTGCATCAATAATCACACCACGATAACCAACTTCATTCATATCCTTTATGATAGATTGAATTTCTTCGGTAACAGCAGGATGAGTGATTTCGTTGAGTGCATTTGTGTTTTCTTCACTTGCAAAAGCACGACTTGCTAAAAGTGGTCTGTTTGTTGTGCCGTCTGCATTGATAACATCCTCACCGAAACGCTCTTTTAATTTATTTTTGACATTTTCATTGTTGTTTATAACTTCACGGGCAACTTTGTCAGCATCAATGTGATAGCAACCGTATGCCATTAACTTTTGTGCGACAGTACTTTTACCGGCACCCGTAAGTCCCGTAAGACCGATAATTTTCATATGTTTTCTTCCTTTAAAGGATATTCCTTCAACGCATTGTATTCAATGTAGTTCCAATGGTGTTCAAAATCTGATTGATTGCGAACAATATGGTCCATATATCCCCGTTGCCAAAGATTGTGTTTGCAATCACGATTTGTAAATTTTTTTAAAGCAGTTACAACATTCGCAATCGTAGGGGCTGACGACCTCGGCAGCCCGTAAGTATCAATCAAAAGCAATAAATGAATGTGGTTGGGCATTATAATATAGTTTTCGACCTTTACTGATTCATAAGCCTTTTCTATTGATAATATGTATTTTTCTACAATTTTTCCATAAGGTTTTAATGTGATTTTTTTCGGGGCGCCGAGGTCGTCGCCCCCTACAATGGCTGACAGTAAATTTTTACGATGCTCTGTACAAATTGTAATGAAATAACATCCCTCACTACTGTAATCATACCCTTGCAACCTTATGTTTTTTCTTTTTGGTAATTCTTTCATAATATTTTTATTTTGAATCCACTTGCTCTTATGAGTCTGTTATACACAGCCAATCCCATGCCTTTTGTGTGGGGACAACGGGCATAAACTTTTTTTGCACCCATTTCGTCAAGTTCACGAAGTGCATCAAAAAGTCTTGCACTCTGGCTGAACCCATCATTCTCCATTCCGTATGTAACAGCGGGACAAGAAAGATTTTTTTCTTCACCGTCAAAGCATAATGCTGTTACATTTTCATGTTCACAAATAGATTTAAAAGATTCAAAATCGCTTTTGATAATTGTTATGTCTGCACTTGGTGCGTAATGCTTGTATTTCATACCGGGTGAAGATGCGACAGCACCTTCTTCCAATTTGTTAAGTACTGCATCATCAACCAGGATTTCACCGATTAACTCTGTCATTTCTTCAAGAGTTACACCACCCGGTCGTAAAAGTCTTGGTGGTTCTTCTGCAAATGAAATTACAGTTGATTCAACACCGATTTCACAATTTCCACCATCAATAATAAGCGGAATTCTGCCGTTCATATCGTCATAAACGTATTTGGCATTTGTAGGACTCGGACTTCCTGAAAGATTTGCTGATGGTGCAGCAAGTGGCACACCACAGCTTTCAATTATTGCTCTTGCATAATCGTTTTCAGGCATTCTTACTGCTACTGTATCGAGATTTCCTGAAACAACACCTGAAATTTTGTCACTCTTCTTCATAATCATAGTAAGTGCAGCAGGCCAGAAATGCTCAGCCATAGCCTTTACTTTTTCAGGGATTTCCTCAACCAATGGAGCTAAATCCTCAAATTTGCTGATATGAACAATAAGCGGATTATCGCTTGGCCTGCCTTTTGCAACGAAGATTTTACGAACTGCATCTTCGTCAAAGGCATTTGCAGCAAGACCATATACGGTTTCGGTAGGAATACCAACAACTTCACCGTCATTTATGAGCTTTTTAGCTTCAGTTAATGCTCTTTCGTATTCAGTTGTAATGTTAATTACTACTGTTTCCATTTTCTATGTATTCCTTTGCTACTCTGCAATCATATAATTCAAAATTTCCGTTTGCTACTTGAATTAATGTGTTTGCGTATTGTATTGCTTTTTCTTTGTTTTCGTGTCTTTTATAGTAGTTGAAAATAGCCAAGTATCGTGAAAATACAGCGTTTTTACCAATACGTTCAGCTAATTTCATATCATTAAAAACAACCGTTTCAAAATTAGGGTCATCAGTGAAAAATGAATTAACAAAATGAGTATTATTATCAATCTTATTAATAAGATTGATTTTTGCTAATCCTTTAGCAGAATCCTTGAATTCATATGCTTTTTTTATATTTATTTGGTATTCATCAAAATTTTCTTCATAAAGATTAAGAATGGCTTTATTGTAGAAAAAAGCTGCAGATATAAGTGGAATTGTTTCTGTGCCGAAATGTTGAATAAATAATTCGTTTTCTTCTTTTGCTTGTTGGAAATTTCCTAAATTTATTAAGTAAGCGATTCTGTTAGCACAAAGTTGATGAATTTCTTTTTTGAATGCTGGGTTTATTATGCTTAAAAGGTAGTCTGTTCTTCTAAGTGCTTCACCATTTTGCAACTCTTCTTGTGGTTGAACTGACAAAACTATTTTTGAATTCACAACTAATTTAGGAAAAAACAAAAACATAGTTGCAACAAGAATAAGAGTTACACAACAAGTAATTGAATCAGAATCTATTGTAGTTAAAGAAGAAGTTATGACTACAAGAAATGCAAGTGAAAGGAAAAATGTTGTAGAAATAATTTTAAAAACCGTGGGTTTAGTTATTGCAAACATTTCGAGTTTATTTATTTTAAAAGTTTTCATAAAACCAGCCTTTCAAACAAAATCCTTTATTCGTTTGCTTTAAGTTTTTCTGCAGTATCTGCTGTAATAAGCGCATCAATAATTTCGTCAAGGTCACCGTTCATAATCTGCTCGATTTTATACAGTGTAAGACCGATTCTGTGGTCACTTACGCGACCTTGTGGGAAATTATATGTTCTGATTCGTTCACTTCGGTCACCTGTGCCTACCTGACTCTTTCTCTGACCTGCAATTTCAGCGTCGTGCTTTGCCTGTTCGATTTCTAAAAGTCGTGAACGAAGAACCTTAAGTGCCTTGTCCTTGTTTTTATGCTGACTGCGTTCATCCTGACACTCAACAACCATACCTGTAGGAAGATGAGTAACACGGATTGCCGATGAAGTCTTATTAACCTTCTGTCCACCTGCACCACTTGAACGGAAAACGTCAATCTGTAAATCTGCAGGGTTTAATTCGAAGTCAACATCCTCTGCTTCAGGAAGAACAGCAACAGTAACAGTTGATGTCTGAATTCGTCCCTGACTTTCTGTTTCAGGAACACGCTGAACTCTGTGAACACCACTTTCAAACTTAAATCGTGAGTATGCACCGTCACCGTCAACAGAGAAAATAACTTCCTTATAACCACCTAATTCAGTTGGGTTTTCAGAAAGAATTTCCATTTTCCAACCACGAGCTTCTGCATACATTGTGTACATTCTGAAAAGAGAATTTGCAAAGAGTGCTGCCTCTTCACCACCTGCACCACCACGTATTTCAATAATAACGCTTCGGTCATCATTAGGGTCACGAGGAAGAAGTAATATCTTCAATTCTTCCCATGTAACTTCAAGCTGTTTCTTTGCAGTTTCAAATTCCTCCTGCACCATTTCCTTGAAGTCCTTGTCCATTCCACCTTCATCAAGGAGCATTTTTGATTCTTCAAAAGTTTCTTTATATCCTTTGTATTCACGGAATTTTTCAACAACAGGAGTAAGTTGCTTTAATTCCTTCATAAGCTTTGTGTATAATTGTTGGTCACTGACAGTTGCGGGGTCACAAAGCTGTTCATTTACACTTTCAAATCTTTCTTCAATACCTAATAACTTATCAAACATTTACTTGTTCTCCATCTCTCAATACTTTTTTAATATTCTTTTCAATTTTAACTCTTGGCACCATTACTTCACGGTCACAATTTGTACAACGGACACGGAAGTCCATACCTGCACGAAGCACTAAAAACTGTTTTCCGCCACATGGATGTGGCTTTTTCATTTCAAGAACATCATTTACTTTAATATCCATAAATTTTACCTCAAAATATATTACATTATATAATACCATAAAAGTTATGAAAATAAAATACCTATTTTTAATTCTTAATTGAAGATTTATCTCATATCTATATATTAATTTGAAAATAAAGGTGAGATATATGAAAAAATATTATCCTGAGGGAATTCTTTTTGAAACAAAACAGAACAGAAAATGTATGGAGTCAATAAGCAGTCTTCGTGAATGCTTTTTTTCAGAAAAAATTTTAGAGGCAAAAGCAACGCTGTGTGACCGTGACCACAATCTTTATGTGGATTTGGGTGTTATTCAGGGTGTTATTCCACGAGAAGAATGTGCTATGGGAATTTCGGACGGAAGCGTTCGTGATATTGCAATCATTTCAAGGGTAAATAAACCTGTTGCTTTTAAAATAATTGACTTTATGGATGATGAGACGGGAGTCCGTACTGCCATATTGAGTCGCAGAAGAGTACAAGAGGAGTGTGCAGAAGAATACATCAAAACTCTTTTACCGGGCGATATAATTGATGCAAGAATTACTCATAACGAAACCTTTGGCTCATTCTGTGATATAGGTTGTGGAATTTCTGCACTTTTACCTATCGATAGCATTTCTGTATCCCGTATTCCACATCCTGATGTGAGATTTTCCGTTAACACTATGATTAAGGCTGTCGTTAAGAATATCGATGAATCTGGCAGAGTGACGCTTTCACACAAAGAGTTGCTTGGTACATGGAATGAAAACGCAGAAAAATTCAAAGCAGGTCAGACTGTTGGCGGGATTGTCCGTTCAATAGAAAAATACGGAGTTTTTATTGAATTATCTCCAAATCTTGCCGGTCTTGCTGAATATTCCGGTGAAGTACACGAAGGTGATTCTGCAAGTGTTTACATAAAAAGCATCAATCCTGAAAAAATGAAAATTAAACTTTCCATTGTGGACAGTTTTCCTGAAAAGGCAGAACCAAAGCCTGTGAAATACTTTTACGACGGTGACCATATGGATATGTGGCAATATTCACCTGAAATTGCAGAAAAAATTATCGAAAGTGTGTTTTGATTGTTGTAAACAGGAAAAAGTTGTGATAAAATGAACTCGGAATTTTAATTCGGAGGGATTTTTATGAAGAAAATGAAAGCAGTTTTAAGTATTATCTTGTCTGTTGTTCTTTTGGTGACAACAGTTCCTTTTTCTTTTGCTGCAACATCAAAATGTGATTGTGGTACCGCACCTGTTGTTCAGGTAAGAGGTATCGGTGAAACCCTTTATGATGGTGAGGGTAATCCTGTGTTCTCAACTGATAACATTGTAAACGGAATTTTACCTGCTGTACCAAAGCTTGCAGAGTTCCTTGTAACACTCAATATGGATACTCTTGTTGAAGCGTTGGATATGGCTGTTACAGCAATTTTTGCTCCTGTTTCTTACGACAACAACCTTAATCGTGATTCTGTTGTTACTGTTGAGGGTTATACAAGTGACCCTATTGAAACTTATGTGGATTTAACAGCAGACGAAGTGAGCTCAGAAAGCACACTTGCACAGGCTGTTTACAGAAAATTAGGTGAAAAGCATTCATACCTTTTCATTTATGACTGGACAGGAAATCCTTTTGAAATTGCAGAAGACCTTAATCAGTTCATTAAGGAAGTTAAGGTTAAGTCAGGTCACGATAAAGTAACTATCTGTGCTGAAAGCATGGGAGGATGTATGACAAATACATACCTTGCACTCTATGGTTACGGTGATGTTCAGAATCTTGTAATGGCAAACTCAGCATTCAACGGACTTGAAATGATTGGTCAGTTGTTTATCGGTAATCCTGAAATTGATGGTCCTGCTCTTGGTGGGCTTATTGCACAGAGTATTTACGGTTCAACTGAATATGCTTCACTTATCCCGTATATTCCACTTTTTGAAGACCTTGCAAATCTTGCAAACTACATTTTTGAGGTAGCAGGGGATAGAATTTATAAGGAAGTTCTGATTCCTGTTTTCGGATATCTTCCATCATTCTGGTGCTTTGTTCCTGAATATCACTTCGAAGAAGCAATTGAAATGATGCTCCCTGATGCAGGTCCTGAAATGAAGGCTTTTGCAAATGATTATTACGAAAAGGTTGCAAGTAAGACAACTGAAAGAGTAAAAGAAATGGTTGCAAGTGAAGATGTGAACTATTTCTGTGTTTCAAACTATAATCAATATATTGCTCCTGTAACAAAGACAGCTCGTTGGAATTCAGATGGCGTTATTGAAACATACAACACAAGTGGTTTTGCAACAGTTGCGAATATCGGTGAAACTCTCGGTGCAGATTATGTTCAGGCAGTAAACAACGGAAAAGATATGGTTTCTCCTGATAATGTTGTTGACGTTTCAACTGCTCAGGCTCCAATGCAGACTTGGATTACAAAGAACTGGGGACATATTGCATACGACCACAATGACGGTACTTGTGATTTCTATATCTGGTTGCTTACAGCAGATAAACAGTACACAGTCGAATCAAATCCACAGTATCCACAGTTTATGTATTACAATACAGAAATTCCAAAGCTTATGCCATATACCTGCGGAAGTGGTGATGTGACAGGTGACGGAAAGGTTACTGCGGTTGATGCTGCACTTATTTTGAAAGCAACTGCTGGAATTTATTGTGCAACAGAAGAACAGCTTATGAATGGTGATATGAACTGTGATGATACACTTACAGCATCCGATGCGAGAATTATCTTAAAAATGGTAGCAGGAACAGTTTGATAACTGGATAAATAATAAATCCCTGATTTGCAAATTCGCAAGTCAGGGATTTTTCTCTACTTCTTAATTTTGTTCTCAATAGTAATACATGATGAGGTTAACATCCTTTGTATTCTGCCACATAGATTTCTATACACTTTGAATGTCTGCTCGTCAATAACATTTGTTACAATTTTGAATTTTTAGAAAGCATATCAGGTAAACTTTAAGGAGTAATATTCAAATACGGAAATACAAAAAAGCCCCTGAAACCATGTGGCTTCAAGGGTGTAATTATAGTGAAGAGTGATTAGTTAATAGTGAAGAAGTAAAAATACCGCACACTCTCGTGTGCGGTATTTTTGGCGCGCCTGACTGGAGTCGAACCAGCGACCTTCAGAGTCGGAGTCTGACGCTCTATCCGGCTGAGCTACAAGCGCTAATTATTTAGTTTTACACATTAGTCTTCAAATAGTGGTGTGCTGAAATATCTTTCTGCTGTGTCAGGAAGAACAGTAACAACTGTTTTGCCTTTACCAAGTTTCTTTGCAAGCTTAAGTGCTGCAGCAACATTTGTGCCACTTGAAATACCACACATAATACCTTCAAGTCTTGCTAAATCTTTTGCAGTCTGTAAAGCTTCTTCGTCAGTGACGATATAAATGTCACTATAAATGTTCTGATTAAGGTTATCAGGGATAAGTCCGTCACCGATACCCATCTGAATATGAGTTCCGATTGTACCACCTGCAAGAATAGCAGCGTTTTCAGGTTCAACAGCCCAGATTTCGATGTCAGGGTTCTGTGCTTTAAGAACTTCACCAATACCTGAAATTGTACCGCCTGTACCGATACCTGAACAGAAACCGTGAATATCACCGGCAACCTGTTCGAGAATTTCAAGTCCTGTGTGGTGCTTATGCACTTCAGGGTTTTTAGGATTAACAAACTGCTGTGGAATATACACATCAGGATTTTCCTTTTGCATATTAAGAGCAGTCTGAAGGCAATCATCAATACATTTGCCGATGTCACCGTCATCGTGAATAAGTACAACCTCTGCTCCGTAGTGATTAACAAGCTTTCTTCTTTCTTCACTTACAGAGTCAGGCATAATAATTACAGTCTTATATCCCTTAACTGCACCGATAAGAGCAAGACCGATGCCCTGGTTACCACTTGTAGGCTCAACGATAATTGTATCTTTGTTGATGATACCTTTCTTCTCAGCATCCAGAATCATATTGTAGGCAGTTCTTGTTTTGATTGAACCGCCAACGTTAAGTCCTTCGTATTTTACAAGCACCTCGGCACTATCCTCGTCAACCATTCTGTTGAGACGGACCATAGGTGTATGGCCGATTGCTTCTAATATGTTATTATAAACCATTTTTATGCACCTCTTTTACAACCGAAATATAATACCATAACTGAAAAAAATATTCAACATATTTATAAAAATGTCTTGAAAAGTTATGATTTTTATTTATAATATAGATTAGACTATTATTAAATTTATAATGGGGTGTTCTTGATGAATATTTATGAAGCAATCAATTCTCTTGTGGCTTATGCTGTGAAAGAAAACCTTATCCAGAATGAGGATAAAATCTGGGCAGTTAACCGTGTGCTTGAAATTCTTCAGTTGGACAGTATGGAAACTGATGCAGAAGTAAAGGATGCTGACCTTGAAGAGCTTTTAAAGGTTATCCTGGATTTCGCAGTTGAAAAGGGTCTTTGTGAGGATTCTGTTGTTTATAAAGATTTGTTCGACACAAAGGTAATGGGTGTTTTCACTCCAAGACCATCAGAGGTTATCAAGATTTTCAAGGAAAAGTACGAAGAATCTCCTGAATGTGCAACTGACTATTACTATCACCTTGCTCGTAAATCTGACTATATCCGTGAATACAGAATTAAGAATGATGTTAAATGGATAACAAGTACAGAATATGGTGATATTGATATTACAATCAACCTTGCAAAACCTGAAAAAGACCCTAAAGCTATTGCTGCTGCAACAAAAATGGAGCAGAGCTCATATCCAAAGTGTATGCTTTGTAAGGAAAACGAAGGTTATGCAGGTCGTGTTAATCATCCTGCACGTCAGAATCACAGGGTTATTCCAATCTGTCTTGAAGGTGTAAATGCATTCTTACAGTATTCACCTTATGTTTACTATAATGAACATTGTATCGTATTTGATGAGGCACATAAGCCAATGCAGGTTTGCGAAAAGAATTTCAGAAGACTTTTCGATTTCGTAAAACAGTTCCCGCATTATTTCATCGGTTCAAACTCAGATTTACCTATTTCAGGTGGTTCAATTCTTACTCATGAACATTTCCAGGGTGGCCGTTATGAATTTGCAATGGCAAAGGCTCCGATTGAAGAATACGTTACATTTGAAGGCTTTGCTGATGTGACAGCAGGTATCGTTAAATGGCCTATGTCTGTTATCCGTCTTCAGGGTGACGATACTGACAGAATCTGTACACTTGCAGGTAAAATTCTTGCAACATGGCGTGAATATTCAGATGATGAAGCATTTATCATCGCAAAAACTGATGATGGTGTAATTCACAACACAATCACACCTATTACAAGATTTGTAAACGGTAAATATGAAATCGACCTTGTTCTTCGTAACAATATTACTACTGAAGAATATCCTGATGGTTACTATCACCCACATCCTGAATACCACAACATCAAGAAAGAAAATATCGGTCTTATTGAGGTTATGGGACTTGCAGTTTTACCATCTCGTCTTAAAACAGAAATGGCAATCTTAAAGGATGCTATTCTTGAGAATAAAGATATCACAGCTGATGAAAGAATTGCAAAGCATTATGACTGGACAATGAAAATCAAGGCAAAATATACGGAAATCAATGCAGATAATATTGACAAAATCATTGAAGATGAAATTGGTCTTGTGTTTACGGCAATCCTTGGTCAGTGTGGCGTTTATGACAGAAACGAACAGGGTAGAGAACAGTTCAAGAGATTTATCGCAAGTGTAAAATAAACTTAATCAAAAATATAACTCCCTACAAACTTGTAGGGAGTTTACTTTTTCACTATTCACTATTACTTCTTACTTGAGCTTAGTCCCACTCACAACCTGTAATTGTATCAAGGTCAATGCCTTTTGTTTCGTGAGTATTCTTAATAAGTGCAATAAGAGTTATTACAAAACTTGGAACAAGAAGACAAAGAGCAACTGTACCGATTACACTATCACCAAAAATAAGTGCTAAAATCATATTTGTAATAAATCCGACAGCATATCCTGCAAAGCCTACAACGGTTTGTGCCGCTGTTGCAGAAGAACGGAGATTTGTAGGTGCAGATTCACTTGCCATCATAATGAGAACGTCGTTTGTAGAATAATAACTACCTACGAATGTACCGCAGAAGAAACCGATAATTTCAGGTGTTAAGAAATTCATTCTTGCACCTAATGCGAATATAACAAAGGAAACAACGCAGTTTGCTGCAACGGTGATTGCTGCTGCTTTTCTACCTTTTTTATCAGAGATAAAGCCCATAATTACCTGTGAAAGAGCCATGCCGATTGGATATAATGTAATCGCTTTGTTCACCTGATTTACGCTTACAAGGTCGAGAAATTCCTTTGCACTTGAGCCATAAATACTCTGTGCATATCCGTGAGTAAGGATTGCCTGATAGTTCATGCTACCGATAACACCGATACCTGCAAGAGCAAAGCAGATGAATACCCAACGAAGCTGTTTGTGGCTGAAACCGAATTTAAGAGCATCAATAACGCCGCCCTGAGAATCCTGTGCAGATTTTCTGAGTTTCTCTGCCTGTAATTCTTCTTCTGTCATACTGAGATAACGGATACGGGACTCAATAAATGCGTCAGTTTCTCTTGCACAGAGAAGTGCAATAAGTGAAACCACAATACCTACAACAGCAGGGATAAAGTAAACTCTACGCCATTGACCGGCTGTTTCCATTAACCAACGACGAAGGAAAGGCACAAGCATAACTGCCATATTTGCAAAGAATTTTACAACAGAATACGTTATTGCACGGCTTTTGCTAGGGGCAGTTTCCATAATATATACAACATGCATATCGTGCGGAATAAAGAACATAATTAAGCATGCTGCAAAGAAATACATATATACGTTCTGTGAAAGGAAAATCATAAACATTGCAAAAGACATACCAAATGTATTGATAATAAGGAAGGTTTTTCTTCCAAAACGGTCTGCCAACGGTCTGTAAAGAATTCCTACAATCTGAAACGGTATTGCCACAATCTGTAAAAGATTAAGAAGTGTAACGGCACTTTCACTTTGGAAAAAAGTATTTGCAATTTCTGTTTGCATAAGTGTGCTGATTTGTGATGCAATTTCGTCAACTGCATAAATCATTGCGATAATAAGTACAAGATACCAGAAATATGTGTTTCCCTTTGGTCTTGCTTTCTGCTTTTCCCAATACCTGAGTTCTTTCTCCTTACGAAGCTGTTTTTTAGCTGATTTTTCAGGAGATATCTGCTTTGTTTTCATAATAACAACTCCTTTTGAAATATTGTAACACATTAAACGCAAAATGCAAATAAAAATTAAAAAGCTATCCAATTAAGGATAGCTTCTCATATGATTATTCAATTTTAATTATGCAGCGAAGAAGCCAATAATGAGGTCAAATACCTGACCTACGATACCAGTAGCTTCAGGGTCTGTACCTGCAATGCCAAGGATGCCCATAACGAATTCGAAAATTGCTGACATTTTGCGTACCTCCTTATTAATTTGATAAACATATTTTACCATAAATGTTGACAATTGTCAACGGAAATATCAATACAGATTAATTCCATATTTGGAAAGGTCAATATGTCCGTCGTTTTCAAAGACTATTCCTTCTTTTTCGAGCAACTCTCTCTGTGTTTCACCACCGCCAAAAGCAAAGGCATATGAGACTCTGCCTTCACGATTCACAACTCTGTGGCAAGGGATAATTCCTGGTGCAGGATTATTGTGTAAAGCATATCCCACAACTCTTGCCCATCTTGGATTTCCTGCAAGTAAGGCCACCTGACCATATGTTGCAACTTTTCCTTTCGGAATATTTTTCACTACCTCATAAATTCTCTCAAATGTTGTCATATTTCACCTCTGATTTGTTTCACAAATATTATATAGTTTTAACTGAAAAATTACAATATTGCAGTGGGAAAGATTGTATGATAAAATAATTTCAAAAAATATGGGAGAAGCTTATGATTAAAAAGATAATAGCAATTATTATGTCGATTTTATCTTTATTTCCGTGTTTTAGCAACAAAGATTTGATTAACGTCAGAATTGAACCGCTTGATTCACCGTTGGAGGAGTTTTCTATGAAAAACGTAACACTTTTGGATAGTTATGAACAGAATGCCTTTGAAAAGGAAGTTGAATATTTAAAATCTCTTGATGCAAACCGTCTTATGCGAGGATTTGGTGATATTTCAGGCAGAAAAATTAATGCGGAAAAATATGGCGGATGGGAAACATCAGCAATTCAGGGCCATACTCTTGGTCATTACCTTACTGCCGTTTCTCAGGCATATGCTACATCAGATGACAAGGAATTAAAGAAAATCACAGACTATATGATTTTTGTTTTAGAGGGTTGTCAGCTTAAGAATGGCTATCTCCATGCAATTCCTGAAAGCCATTTTGACCAGATTGAAAACGGCAATACAACAGGCACTTGGGTGCCTTGGTACTCAATGCACAAAATCCTTGCAGGACTTATTGATGTATATATCTTTACAGGGAATAAGGATGCACTTCGAATTGCATCCCGACTTGGTGATTGGGTGTATAGTCATACAAGCAAATGGACAGAAGAAACACAGAAAACTGTCCTTAATGTGGAATATGGCGGTATGAATGACTGCCTTTACAACCTTTATAAATACACAAAGAATGAGAATCATTTGTCAGCGGCACACAGCTTTGATGAAATGACACTTTTTGAACCATTGTACAAAGGCGAAGATGTTTTAAACGGCAAGCACGCTAATACAACAATTCCTAAAATTGTAGGAGCTATCAACAGATACACAGTAACAGGTGAGGAGTATTATCTTCAGGTTGCGGCTAATTTCTGGGAAATGGTTATACAAAATCATACATATATTACAGGTGGCAACAGTGAGTGGGAACATTTTGGTGAGCCAAAGGTTCTTGATGCGGAGCGTACAAACTGCAACTGTGAAACCTGTAACACATATAATATGTTGAAGCTTACACGTGCACTTTTCAAGGTAACAGGTGACAAGAAATACTCTGATTACTACGAAAATACATTTATCAATGCAATTCTTTCATCACAGAATCCTGAAACAGGAATGACAACATATTTTCAACCTATGGCAACGGGATTTTTCAAGGTTTACAGTTCACCGACTGACCATTTCTGGTGTTGTACAGGTTCAGGAATGGAGAATTTCTCAAAACTCGGTGATAGTATTTATTTCTATGGTGCAGACAGCATATTTGTAAATCGTTACACATCATCAAAAGTAGCTTGGGAAGAAAAAGGACTTACAATTACCCAGAATGCAGAATTGCCAAAGGTAACTTTCACAATAAGTGGCTCTGCAGATGCAAAAATTGTTCTTAAAGTGCCTGATTGGTGTGAGGATAAGCCAACTGTCAGCATTAATGGAGAGAAGAAAATTGTCGTTGTAAAAGATGGTTTTATTACTCTCCAGCGAGAGTGGAATGATGGTGACACAATCGAATATGAAATGAATATGCAGGTTGCAGCATATCCTCTTCCCGACAATGAAAACACGGTTGCATTCAAATATGGTCCTTGGGTGCTCAGTGCAGATATGGGACAAAAGGATATGAATACAGGCACAACAGGTGTTAATGTTACAGTTCCGCTCTGGGATGCAACAATAAGTGATGTTCTTGTTGTTGAAAAAAGTACTGTGGGAATGTGGCTTTGCAACCTTAAAAATAATCTTGTAAGAATCGGTGACACTCTCAATTTTGAACTGAAGGGCACAAATCAGAAACTGATTTTCTCACCACATTACAAGCAACACACAAATCGTTACGGAATTTATTTCACCCTTGCAGACAGCCGGACAAAATTACCTGAAAATAATGATGATAAGTATGTTGTAATTGACTCTTTGCCTGTAGGTAACGACCAGTATGAGTTTTCCCATAACTTAAAGTCGGAAAATTCAACATCAGGAAACCATAAGGGACTTATGTTCCGCGATGCCCATTCCGAGGGATGGTTCAGTTATGATATGGCAGTTGACAACACAACCACAAATTATCTTAAAGTTAAATATTACAGTGGTGATGTGGGTAGAAAATTCAAAATCCTTGTTGATGGTGAGCTTCTTGCAGATGTAATACTTGAAGACCCGAATCCAAATAATTTCTACGATATGTACTATGAACTCCCACAGAGTATGATAGGCGATAAGGCAAAGATTACTGTGAAATTCCAGGCAGAAGCAGGTAGCTTTGCAGGTGGAATTTTCGATAAATTAAGTATAGTTAAAAAAGTATAACAATAAAAGACCTTGAAGATTTTTATGGTCCTCAAGGTCTTTGTTCTATTTGATTCTTACATAACCTGTTTTTTCAATAAGTTTTTGCCCTTCATCGGATAGTAGCCAGTCTATAAGAACATGTATGTTTTCATTTTTGTTGTCAGCACGATAAATAGCATAAAACTTTGCAACAACAGGGTATGAGCCATTCTGAATATTTTCAGCACTTGGATAAACACCATTAAGTGACAGCATTTTAACACCACTGTTTGCAACGATTCCGTCCATATAATAACGGAATGAAAAACCGATTGAACCACCTGTGATTGCAAGAGGAGATTTGGGTGCAATTTCTGTGTCGCCCATAAAGGTGTTCATTGCCGATTGACTTCCGCTACCTTCTAATCGTGTGACAGGATTGATAATTCTGTTCGGGCCACCAACCTGTGACCAGTTCTTGTATTTTCCACCATAAATGTCACGGACCTGGCTTGTGGTAAGGTTATCAACGGGATTATTTGAGTTTACAAAAAACACAAACCCTTCAAGACCAACGGGTACATATATAAGTTCAATGCCTTTTTCTTCAGCATAAGCCTTTTGCTCTGCTGACGGTGCTGCACAGAAAAGTATATCAGTATCACCGTCAACGATTGCCTGATAACCTCTTACTGTGTTTTTATATTGCATTTTACTGTCTTTTGCAAAGTTTTCACCATAGAAATTATCGTCGGAAAATTCTCCGCCATCATAAGTAACAGAGCCTTTCGGATATACATTATGAATTATTGATGCATAGACAGGAACGAGTGCTGCTGCACCATCTAAAACAGGCAAGTTATCTGTAAACTTTAATGATGATTTAACATTTGCAAGGTCGGAGTTTTCTTCAAATGGAAGATACTGACTTATATCAATCATTTTTGCCTGCGATGTATCGCTGAAATTGTTTGCAAGACGCATTGTAAGAAGAGCATAAATACTTAAATTGAATGAAACAAATAAAGAAATTACAAGAAGTATTGTGAAAATCTGTTTGGGCAAACTATTCTTTTTCATATCACCAGAGCTCCTTTGCAATGAAGTAAATAATAGAGCAATGCTGATAAGCGTCAATGGCATAAATAAGATGTGCAACTGTCAAAATAAGGCAAATTGCAACAATTGTAATTAGAATATTATAATAAGTTTTCTGTTTCATATCGGTCACCCTACATATATGCAATACCCATAGCAAATGTAATTATTAAACCAACAATTATTGCTACCAATACAAACGCTATAACAGAGGAAATAATAAGATTTGTTTTAATGGGTTTTAAGGCTTCTTTTTTGTTTGTGTCGGGATTAGATTCAATATTCCGCTTCATTTTACAATACTCTATAAGATTTAAGAGCCAACCAATAACCGCTATAACGGGAACTGCTAAAAATACTGCTATAATTCCGTAAATCATAATTGAATACCTCCGTGATTTTTTTATGAAAACTACATATATGTAATTTCTTCAGCAAATAATGCAATGATAGCAACAACAATTATTGTAAGAATCAGTGAAGTGATAAAAGCCGCAACAGCAGATTTTTTTAAAGCTGTTATATCTTCATATGTATAATTGTCAGGATTTTCTATGTATTGTTGTTTGACTTTGTGATACTTTACAACTCTGACAATGCTGACAATAAGTGCAATAACAGGGCTGAATAAAAATGTTACAGGAAGTGCCAGAATTGCAAACGTTCCAATTAATTCATACATAATTACCACTCCTTTCGTTTTTATAGTTTCATTATAATTCTCACAAAAAATTCTGTCAATAAAATTAATTCCACGATGCGTAGGTTGTCAGGTGGATACAATACAGTTATAATATATTTACACAAAATCAAAGGAGTTAAAATAATGAATTCATATATAACGGGCTCTGCAATTAAAAAATTAAGGGAAAACAAAGGCATTACACAACTTCAGCTTGCTGAAAAAATCGGTGTCAGCAGTAAAGCAGTTTCTAAATGGGAAACTGCAAAAGGTTTACCTGATATCTCACTTGTTGAGCCGTTGAGTCAGGCTCTTGGTGTTTCTGTAATGGAGCTTATGTCAGGAGAAACTATAATCAATAAGAATATTTCATCAAATATTCTGTTTTCAAAGTTTTATGTTTGTCCCGTTTGTGGAAACGTAATTCACACAACAGGGGAGACAGTAATCAGTTGTTGCGGTATCACTTTGCCACCTCTTGAAGCTGAAGAAACTGATGATGGACATATTATAACTATTGAAAATGTGGAAGATGAGAAGTTTATTACGGTTAATCACCATATGACCAAAACTCATTATATCTCGTTTATAGCTTATGTAACATCAGATAAAGTCCATTTTGTAAAGCTGTATCCTGAGGGAAATGCAGAAACAAGAATGCAGTTCCGTGGCAGAGGATATCTGTATATTTATTGTAACAAGCACGGACTTATGAGAAAGAAAGTGTAAAAACTATAACTGATTTGGAATTGTAATATTCAAGTGTAGCAAATTTCGAATGATTTAAGATTAAAAGAAAAGTCACACAAAATGTGTGGCTTTTTATAATTCGATTTATTATACATCTGTTTTTACAAAAAAATAACAGCCCAACTTGTGGACTATTTTCTTAACGCAAAAACCCTCACGGGTTCGATTATTATGATTTGAAATTTACAAAAATAAAAAAGCACCGCTGTTGCGATGCTTCTTCGTGGTGACCCGGACGGGAATCGACCGTCTGCTGCGGCTATGCCTTGCATACTATCGGCTCGGCTTACGCCTTCACCACTTTTTGCTAAAAATAGTCCACCGGACTATTTTCTTAACGCAAAAACCCTCACGGGTTCGATTATTATGATTTGAAATTTACAAAATAAAAAAGCACCGCTACTGCGATGCTTCTTCGTGGTGACCCGGACGGGAATCGGACCCGTGTTACCGCCGTGAAAGGGCGGTGTCTTGACCGCTTGACCACCGGGCCATATTACACCGTCAGGCTTAGCTGACGGTTGGTAGCGGCAATCGGATTTGAACCAATGACCTGTCGGGTATGAACCGAATGCTCTAGCCAGCTGAGCTATGCCGCCGTGTTTGTTTCGTTGTGTCTTTCGTTCAGCAACGTGTGTTATTATAGCTCATGAAATCCGATTTGTCAATACCTTTTTTTAAATTTTTTTCAATTTTTTTTAAGGTTTTTTCTAAATGGCTATTTTGCGTGGTTTTTTATAATAATTCGATGATTTTTTTTATAACTACTGTAAGATCGACGGGTTGAGAAGCATTAAGTTCTCTGTAACTCTCTGCGGCAGTATCATCTGCTGTATCGCTGACCTGTCTGATTGCAAGGAAGGGAATACCTGCGTCATAACAAACAGAAGCTTCTGCACCTGTTTCCATGTCGAATTCATTTATATTGAAAGTTTCTTTGTATAAATCTTTTCTCTCTTTGTCGGCAAGCAATAAATCACCGCAGCCA
>JAZQUG010000042.1:0-40738 GCA_045631225.1 Candidatus Fimenecus sp. | reverse complement strand
TAATGAGGTGGCATTTTCGCAAGAAAATGACGGAGGGAGTTTGTTGGTTTTACGTTTACTCCCTCAGTCTCACTTCGTTCGACAGCTCCCTCACGGAGGGAGCGGATTAGTTTCTTATCATCCCGATAAACTCCGATTTGTTTAATAAAACATATAATTATTGACTTAATGCAGAAACTCTTGAGAAATCAAGAGTTTTTGTTGTTTTTGTATGATGATAATGATATAATGTTCTTTACATTATATTTATTCGTGAGGTTGAAAATGGATATAAAAATATTCAACAAAATGAATATAGATTTATCATTATTGGGCTTTATGCAAAATGGTGATTTTGAATTGTATTACTGTACACCTGAAAATTCAAAGATAATTGCGACTTCAGGTATTGATGGTGTTCATTACTGCACAATTCCTCAATTTGGTGAAATGGTTTTTGCTGTAAGTCCTATGAACTTTGGTGACTGTGTTCATCCTATTTCTCGAAATTTTGAGGATTTACTTCGATTACTGTTGAATTGTGGAGATATTGCCGCTTTGGAACAGTGTTTCGCTTGGGATGAGGAACAGTTTAAAGCGTTTCTGATTGATTATCCTATTACCGAGGAGCAACAGAAAATTTTAGATGAAATCAAGGATAAATGTAATCTTGAACCAATTGAGGATGCATTTTCTTATGTAAAACACTTGCAGGCTGAATTTGATTTATCTCAGATTCCGTATACCGAAGATTATTATGACCCTGAAATGAATACTGCAGCTCCTGAAAGGCCAACAGAATGGGCAGTATATTATGACCATGGTTTTTGGAACAGGAATGCCAAAGGCAAACAGGGTAAAGAAATAGTTTTAAATAAACGATTTTCTTGGAATGATGAAGTATGGCACATCCCTGCAATTTATTCTTGCAGTAAGGGATTAGTTATTGATTTTTGTGTTGAGGTTGACACTGAAAAGGTAAAAGAATTTATTGATAAGTGGTATCCAACTCTTGAAAAAACTGAAAGATTATCTCGTGAAGCTCATGAACAGATGGAAAACGAAAATCCGATGGATATTAATTTCCATTTTAATCTACAGATTAACAGGAAAACATGGCTCTTCAATTTCGTGGATTCCGGAACACTACCTTCCTGATGGTGTGAAAAGTGAAAGAGAATCAAAGGAACTTATAGAACATTATGGTCTTGATGAAACACGAGCTTGGTCGTTTCATAGATGGTCTTGTCCTTGGGCAACAAAAAGAAAACCTGAAATAAAAACCGTTAAACTTAATTTAGAACGAGACCCTGTTGCGATTCAGGGTGTTCATTTTAAGAATCCTTCTGTTGGTGATGTGATTACCTTTGTGCATCCAATTTCTGAAACAGAACACAAATTAACTGTGCTGGAATATGAACAACAAGAATTTCCAACAGACGGATTTCAGGAGAAGACATTTGAGTTTCCTAAACATCATGTGGCAATGACTTATGTATTAGAACCTGAATTGCCAGGCAGAAACTTTCAGGTGAGAGATTGTTTGCCAAATGAACAGCCAAAACTCAAACCTAAAAATCAATTTGAACCACAATCAGAATATGATGCTTGTTGTGTTGGTATTATAGGTGATGCAGACGGTCCCACATCAGTTTTTGTTTCACCGATTCATAAAACAGAGCAACACATTGCCTTATCGGCTTTGCGTTTTGAACCTGCAAATGATATTGAATGGAAAATTGTTTTCCGTGAAAAATTGGTGGAAGATATAGAAATCGAATTGTTATAAAGCTTTTTAGAGGTGGATTTATGAAATTTGGAGTTCAGTTTAAAGTAAGAGGTGACGATTTTGGAGGTCACTTTATAAACGGTATTTCAATGGCAGATAGCGAAAGTGTGTGGAAATGTAAGCTCGTTTCTGCTGATGATGAAAAAAGTGTATATGAGTCACGAGATGGATATAAAATTACTGCATATCACATAAAAAAAGGTGATATTTTCGAATGCTATACAGTTTTTGAAAACAATACAGAGGAACTTGTAACTCTCGATATGATTTCATCCTTTGCAATTACCGATATTGATGCGGACACTCTCCACAGAGCAACATCATTCTGGAGTGCTGAGGGCAAAATGCTAAGTCAGAAATTGACAGAGCTTAATATGGAACGTTCATGGAGCGGACACGGTATAAGAATTGAAAAATTCGGTCAGTTGGGCTCAATGCCTGTTCGTAAATGGTTTCCGTTTGTTGCAGTAGAAAACAGCAAAACAAACGAGTTCATCGGTGTTCAGCTTTATATTCCGTCAAGCTGGCAGATTGAACTTTTCCGTCATAGAGAGCCATTGACATTATTGGGTGGTATTGCTGACTTCGATTACGGTCATTGGTATAAGGAAATTCAGCCGAACGAGAGCTTTACAACTCCAAAAGCAGTGGTTGCTGTCGGTGATTCGCTTCTTAAAGTGTGCGATATGCTTGTTAAGGCACAAAATCCTGATATTTCTCCTGTTGATGAGGATTTGCCTGTTATATTTAATGAATACTGTACATCATGGGGTAATCCTACAATAGAAAATCTTGAGAAAACTGCAAAAAAATTACAGGGTAGCGGTGTTAAATATCTTGTAATGGATAGCGGTTGGTATAAGGAAGAAGATAAAAACTGGTGGGAAACTATCGGTGACTGGAATGTTAGTAAAAAGCTTTTTCCAAACGGACTTAAAGAAGTCAATGATATGATTAAATCGTACGGACTTATTCCGGGAATATGGTTTGAAATGGAAAATGTTGCACCATTGTCACGGATTTACGGTGAAACTGACCACTTACTTACCCGTATGGGTACACCTCTGAATGTGTCGGGTCATAGATTCCTTGACCTGCGTGACCGGTGGTGTGTAAATTACCTTGATGAAAAGGTAATTGAGCTTCTTCGTGACAGCGGTTACGGATACCTTAAGGTTGACTACAACGAGAATATCGGTATTGGTTGCGACGGTGCAGAAAGCCTTGGTGAAGGTCTTCGTCAATATGTACTTGCAAGTCAGAATTATTTCAAACGAATTAAAGAGCAGTTGCCTGATTTGGTAATTGAAAACTGTGCAAGTGGTGGTCACAGACTTGAACCATCAACAATGGAACTCTGTTCACAGGCAAGCTTTTCAGATGCTCACGAATGTACAAGTATTCCGATTATTGCAGCCAATGTACAGAGGATGATTAAACCAAGCCAGAGTCAGATTTGGGCAGTTCTCCGTGCAAAGGACGATATTCACAGAACCTATTACAGTCTTATTTCAGGCTTTTTAGGTCGTCTTTGCATCAGCGGTGAAATTTTTGATTTACCACAGGAAAACTGGCAGATAGCACTTGATTCTGTAAAATTCTATGACGAAATCAAGCATATTATAAAAGATGGCTTTACAAGTGTTATCGATTGCAATGTGGAAGATTACAACGACCCTGAGGGTTATCAGGTTGTGCTTCGTGAAATTGAAAATGAAGCCTTGTTGATTGTTCACACATTTAAAAATGGTGCTAACCCACAGATTGAAAAGTATCTTGAAAATTGGAAGAGTAAAAAAGAAATTGGTAGCAGTCTTGAGGGAGATTTCAGAGCAAAAGCATTTTTACTCAAAAGATAATTGAGGTGAAATAATGAACAGAAAAATTGACGGGACTTTTTTTGAGTTTCATCATCATAATACTCCTGAGGGAAAATACTGGAACCCGATAATTGACCAATTCAAAGCAGTGGATTGGAAAAGAAAGGTCCGTGAAATTTCAGAACTCGGAATGGAATACACAGTTGTAATGGCAACTGCACTTTATGAAAAGTGCTATTTCAAATCGTCAGTTTTTCCGTTTGCAGATATTCCTTGTGCTGACCCTATTGAGGAGCTGCTTTGTGAAGCAGATGCTTGTGGTGTAAAGGTGTTTTTAGGTAACGGGTTTTATGGTGACTGGAGAAAAGCGAATTATAACATTACAAGTAAAGAGGTAATCGACCGTTCGTTCAGGGCTATGGAGGAGTTAGCTGCACTTTATTCACATCACAGAAGCTTTTACGGATGGTATTTTCCTGATGAAACGTGCATAATTCTGAATTTTTCAAAGGATTTTATGAAATATGTAAATCTTTGTTCAGCAAGATGTCGTGAATTAACTCCTGACAAGAAAACATTAATTGCACCTTACGGCACAAATCTCGTCTTTGCAAATAATCGTTTTATCCGTTCACTTTCTGAATTGGATGTGGATTTTATTGCTTATCAGGACGAAGTCGGAGTTCGCAAAACAAAGGTTGACAGAACAAAAAGGCTTTTTGAAAAACTGAGAAAAGCCCATGATAAAGCAGGGCGTTCTGAACTCTGGGCAGATATTGAGCTGTTCGATTTTGAGGGAATGGTTTATCAGAGTGCATTGATTCCTGCATCATTTGACAGAATCAAGAAGCAAATTGAAAATGTAGCACCATATGCTGATAAAATTCTTGGTTATCAATATTTAGGGCTTATGAATCCAACAGATTCTCAAGCTTTTGCAGGACACAAGAATTCTGCAAAATTATATGAGGATTACAAGAAATATATAAATTTATAATATTATTACAGAGGTCAATACAAAATGAAACGTATCCGTTCTTTAATTTCTTTTATTTTAATTTCAGTAATTATTCTTTCATCACAAAGCTTCGTTTTTTCGGCATCAGCGCTCGAAGTTTTTGAAGATGGTTACAGTAAAGAATATCTCGGTGATGTGAATTCAGACGGACTTGTAACTGCTGTTGATGCACGAATGATTTTACGATATACAGCAGGGCTTGTGGAACTTGATGAAAAGTCTATGCAATATGCAGATTGTAATGAAGATGGAGAAGTGACAGCAGTTGATGCACGCATTGTACTTCAGGTTACTGCAGGGCTGATTAAACCGGTTAATCCTTACGAAAAAGAGTTGAACGAGCTTCGTGAAAAATGGGTAAAAGATATTTTTAATAAAGTGTCTTATGATGAAACAAGTGCTGACCTTAAATGGCTTGTTGATGATATTGGTGTCAGAAGCTGGTGGGATTTAACACAGAATAATGCAGGAGGAGAAATTTATAAGAAATTAATTTCTTATGGATATACAAGTACAAATTGTAAAAAAATAGAATTCAGACATAATGATGTCAAGGGTATAAATCTATTAGCGACTATTCCGACAGCTAAAGAGAATCCGGATATTTTACTTTTCGTTACTCATTATGATACTGTTCGCAATGTGAGTGGTGCAGTAGATAATGCATCAGGTGTTGTGACATTGTTGCAGATGGCAAAAATTTTCTTGCAATCAGGTAAGGATTATGGTGTAGAAATAAGATTTCTTTTCACAGCAGGTGAGGAACAGTATTTCTACGGTGCACGAAATTATGCAAGGTCACTTCCTGAGGCAGAAAAAAGCAGACATAAAATTGTGTTTAATGTTGATATGACAGCAAAGCCGAATGATAATTATAAACCTGGTGAGAAGTATTATCTTACAGTAAGTACAGAGCCTGTTGAAACTGATTTATATGTTCCGTCTGTTGCCAAGGGAAATATAGGAAGTATTGCTATTGATAGTGCAAAAGCTATGTTAGGTGACATTGGTGAAGACGGATATTATTCTCCTGTACGAGCAGGTATATCAGATATAATTCCTTTCCGTGCAGAAGGTATGGAAACAGTATCATTATCGTGGAGATGCATTGATGCTCAAAGAAGTAAGGGTGCTGATTTTGACCTTGCTTGTCCACCAAACAATCATTTACCTGAAGATAATATGGAAAATACCGATGTGGATTCATTGTACAACACAACAAGGTTAACTGTGTGTGCTGCTGCAAAACTTATTTGCCCTTATATGGATGAACTTCAATTGAAAAACGATGGAGAAAATTAAAAGATTTTTTTATGACAGAGTGCTTTGGTTACTTTTTGGTAATCATTGTCCTTACTGTGGTAGGATTATAGAAAAGGACGAAGTCCTTTGTAAGGAATGTTCAGAAAATCTGCCCGTAATAAAAGGTGAAAAATGTAAATATTGTGCTGCAGAAAAATCAAGATGTGATTGTAAAAAGCACAGATTGAGTTTTGATGGCTTAACAGCACCGTTTTATTATGAGGATTGCATTAAACACTGCATTATCAGGTTTAAATTCAGCGGTAAAATTGAAATAGGAAAAACTCTTGCACAAAGCATGGCAATTGCAGTGAAAGAAGATTTTAAGGATAAAAAATTTGATTTTATCTGTTTTGTACCCTTTACAAATTGGCAGAAAATCAACAGAAAGTATAATCAGAGTGAAATACTTGCTGAAAACCTTGCGAAAGAATTAAAAATTCCTTTATGTAATATTCTGGTAAAGCTTTTTGAAACAAAATCGCAACATAAAATGAATCGTCGTGAGCGTAAAGGTAATGTTTTCGGAGTTTATGATGTGAAAAACGGCATAAATGTTAAAGGTAAAACAATTCTGTTGGTGGATGATGTTAAAACATCAGGCTCAACCCTTGACGATTGTGCTGCAATCTTAAAAATCAGAGGTGCAAGTGAAGTTTATTGTGTAACGGCTGCGATAGCAGGTTTTAAGAAAAAAGAAGAAAAAACAGAAGATAAAAAAGAAGAGAAGACAGAGTTGCATTGACTCTGTCTTTTGTTATATTCCTTTATTTTCAGTTAATACTAATAAAAAAGTAAAGGAGAGTTAATTATGGTTGAACAGGATACAATCAAGTTGTTGCGAGAGTGTGATGCAGGAGTAAAAATGGGCATTTCGTCTATTGATGATGTGCTAAAATTTGTAAAATCAGAAAAGCTCCGTAAAGACCTTAATGACCAGAGAGAAGAGCATTGTAAGCTTGACAAGGAGTTGCAGGTGCTTCTCGATAATTATCATGATGATGGAAAAGAGCCTAATCCTATGGCAAAAGGTATGTCGTGGATGAAAACTAACATGAAGCTTGTTATGAACGAGTCTGACCACACGATTGCAGATTTGATTACAGACGGTTGCAATATGGGTGTTAAATCACTTAACAAATATCTCAATAAATATGAAGCAGCCGATGAAAAATCAAAGGATATATGTAAACGCCTTATCAATCTTGAAGAGGATATGATTATTCAGATGCGCCAGTTTTTGTAATTGCAAAAACGGGATATATGACGGTAGGGATTATGTCTGGACTCTGCCCTATGTCGTTTTGTTTCTCCCCGACAAATTATAATTTGTCGGGGAGATAATTTGTTGTGGGTGTGGGAAGGTTGGTTATGGCATACATAGTACGGAATTTTATATTAACTTGCCTTTTTGATTGTGTTGTGATATAATGCAATTATATATTGGATTATTATGAGTAAATATGCAATTTTTCAGAAAGGAGCGAGAAAAGTCCTATGGAAATATTATATTTTCTGTATAAACAGATATACTATATCGGTATTCAGACAATCCGTTACGGAAAAAGATTTTTCACATGGTTTTTATCGTTGCTTCTGAAGCCTGTTAAGGCAATCGGGGCGTTGTTTGTGACAATTTTTGTTGTTATTGATAAACATGCGCTTAAAACATTCCACAAAAGATTTGAAGAGTTGAAAAAACTTTCACAAGAGGCTAAAGAGGTTTCTAAAAATACTCCAAAGGAAGAAAAAAAGAGTTTTAAATATTTTAATCATTACACAGGAGTTGCAATCCGTCGATATAAAGGTGCATTTTTATATGTTCTCAATTTCATTCTTCCTGTTGTTTCTCTCGTGTTTTTAATCAATATTATAAACTTCTGGAGTAACGCTGCTTTTGCTCTTGAAATTAACTATAATGATGAGGTTATTGGTTACGTTCAGGATGAGGATGTTTATAAAGAAGCAAGAGAAATGGCATTTCAGCGACTTGATATGAACACAGCGTCTGTGGGTCTGACACAAGAAGACCAGAAAAACACTCAGCTGATTGGTGAAGCCGAATATAACATTAAGCTTGTTAAAAGAGCGCAGCTGAATGATGCATCAGAAATCTGTGACCATCTCATTGAAAAGTCAGATAATAAAATCACAAATGCCTGTGGTGTATATGTTGATGACAAGTTTATTTGTGCCGTAAAGAATGAAACGGATGCACTCAGTGTGTTTGATTCAATTCTTGCGGAACATGAGACAGGTGAAAAAGATGTTGTTGTCAGCTTTGTTGAAAATATCGACTATGTTCAGGGACTTTATCTTGACAGTGAGACTATTATCAAGGATGCTGATTATTTACAGAAAAAGCTTAATTCAAACACAAGTGAAGCAAAATATTATACTATTCAGGATGGCGATACGATTTCAGGAATCGTTCAGAAATTTGATATAAGCAGTTCGCAGCTTAAAAGACTTAATCCTGAGCTCGGTGAAACAATACGGGCAGGACAAAAAATTCTCATTTCAGAGGCAACAAGCTTTATAAGAGTTCAGACAACCAAAACTGAATACAAGGAAATTGAAATTCCTTATGATACAGTGACAATCAATACAGGCAATCTTTATGTAGGTGATAAAAAGGTGCTTACAAAAGGTCAACCGGGTATTGAAAAAATAACTGAACTTGTAACATATATCGGTGGCGCAAAGGTTTCTTCAAAAGAGATTTCAAGAGAAACTATAAAAGATGCTATTACCGAAAAAATTCAGGTCGGAACAAAAAAAGCTCCGAACACATCAAGCTCATCAGGCTCGGCAAAAGGAAAACTCAGATGGCCTGCAATCGGTGCCACATCTGTTTCATCGCCATATGGTAAGCGTAGTTTTGGTGACGGATGGCATGCGGGTATTGATATTGTTCGTCCCGGTGGAAGCTCAGGTTGTACTGTTGTTGCTGCAGATGCAGGAACAGTAACATTTGCAGGGTGGTACAATTCAGGCGGATATACCGTAATAATTGACCACGGAAACGGAATGACAACTATGTATTGTCATATGCAGAATACTCTTAAGGTCCGTTCAGGTCAAAGAGTATCAAGAGGACAGGCAATAGGCAATATTGGTGCAACAGGATATGTTACGGGTCCACATCTTCACTTTGAAGTAAAAGTGAACGGAAGAAATGTTAATCCGGCATTATATTTATAAATTTTAGGTAGGTATAAAGATGGGAAAATACATAATTGCAGGACTTAAAACTGAATTTGAGACTCGCTATGATTTTCTTCGTGAACGAGCAAAAGAGTACGAGGCTGAGTTTGATAGTTCGGAAGCGGATATCAAAATTCGGATAAGTGATGAATACCTTGAAAATAGGAAAGCAGAAATTCCACAGATGTCTATGGACAGACATGAGTATTTCTGGACAGGACAGGCTTTCAATAGCTATCTGATGGATTTCAATGGATTTATGTTACATTCATCTTGTGTTGAAAAAGATGGTTATGCATATCTTTTTTCTGCGGATAGTGGTACGGGTAAATCAACACACACTCATTTGTGGATTAAAAATTTACCGGGAACAAGAATTATCAATGATGACAAACCGGTTCTTATAAAAGAAAATGATATCTGGTATGCTTGCGGAACACCGTTTTCAGGAAAAACTGATGAAAATCTTAATGTAAAGATACCTGTCAGAGCTATCACCTTCATAAAAAGAGGAGAAGAGAATAAGGTAAGTAAACTCCCTGTTAACGAGGCGGTTAAGCTTTTATTCGGACAGACAATAAGGACATACTATGAAAACCGTGCACACAAATTATTGGAAGCTGTGGACTCAGTATTGAGAAGTGTTCCTGTATTTTCTTTGGAATGCAATATGGATGACGACGCTGCTTTTGTATCATACAATGGAATAGAAAGGTTGATAAAAGATGAAGATTAAAGACGGATTTATAATGAAAAATGTTGCGGGAAGTAACGTTGTACTTCCGCTTGGCGAAAGACAGGAAGAGGTAAAAGGAATCATAACATTCAATGATGTCGGTGCTGATGTATTTAATATGCTTGACGGCACAAATTCTGCAGAAGTAATTGCAACAAAAATTGCCAAGGATTATGACGCTCCATATGAAACAGTAGAAGCTGATGTGAATAAGCTCATCGAAAAGATGAGAGTACATGGTCTTATTGAGGAATAAAAGAACTGTCTATTATCAAAAAGAGGAAAAACGATGAAGGATATATCTGTTTTAAAGTGGATATACAAAAATTGCGGTAAACGTAATGCTGAGGGTGTGGCACTTGTTGTGCTTAACGCCCTTGCTGCTGTGTGTGCAACTTCGTTTGCAATGGTTTCAAAAACTGTAATGGACAGTGCTCAGAACGGTAATAAGGAACAATTAATTAAAAGTGTTATTATCCTTTTAATATTGTTACTTGTGCAGTTAATTACAAGTATTTTGTCCTCATTTATTCATGCGATAAGTCAAGGTAAAGCTGAAATATGTCTTAAGTCAGCGGTCTTTTCAAGAATTATTTATGGTAAATATGCAGAATCTGTTGAGAAGCATAGTGGTGACCTGATGACGAGATTGACATCTGATGCAACTCTTGTAGGTGACCAATATGTTAATCTTTTGCCGAATATAGTTTCTGCAGTTGTAAGATTGGGTACAGTAGTGGTTGCCTTGTATTCTCTTGACAGAACATTCTTCTTTATGATTCTTGTCTGTAGTGTGTTTGTGCCTTTTGTTATTGCCATATCAAGAAAATACATAAAAGACCTTCATCGAAAGGTTTGTGAAAAGGATGCCAAGGTCCGCTCCTTTATGCAGGAAATGATTGAAAATCTTTTTGCAGTAAAGGTTTTTGGCATAGAAGAAAAAATAATAAAAATGTCGTTGAAACAGCAGAAGAGCTTTTATCGTCAAAAAGTAAAAAGAAAAGGTTTTTCAATTCTTGCGGGTATTGCTTTTTCACTTACTTTCTCAATAGGCTTTTTAATTGCTGTGGCTTATGGTTCATATGGCGTTTTAAACGGCACAATGACTTTCGGTTCGGTTGTTGCGATTATCCAGCTTGTTAATCAGATACGAGCTCCGGTTATGGGTGCGACAGGTATTATTCCTGCATTTTACGGGATGATTTCTTCTGCACAAAGACTCATTGAGGTTACAGGCTCAGAAAGTGAAAAAACTGAATATCCTCCGGTAGATTATGATGAATTTATGAAAATTTGTGTCAGAAATGCAGATTTTGGTTACAGAGATGAAAAGGTTATCAAAGATGCAACCTTCACAATAAATAAAGGTGAGTTTGTTGGCATAAAAGGTCCGTCAGGTGCAGGCAAAAGTACAATTTTCAAGCTTATTACAGGACTTTATCCTCTTGATAGCGGTAGTGCAGTTGTGGAAACTACAAAAGGTGATATAGATTGTAAATATGCAAAGAGATTGTTCTCATTCGTTCCACAGGATAATATGCTTTTCAGCGGTACAGTCAGAGAGAATATTACAATTCTTAATCCTGATGCTACTGATGATGAAATCAGAAAAGCTTTGGAAAATGCAGCAGCAGAGTTCGCTTATGATTTGGATGGCGGACTTGATTTTGTGCTCGGTGAATCGGGTGCAGGTGTTTCACAGGGACAAGCACAGAGACTTGCAATTGCAAGAGCTCTTTTAGGAAAAGGAAAAGTTCTCCTTATGGATGAGTCAACGAGTGCTCTTGATAGTGAAACAGAAAGAAGAGTTATGAAAAAACTCAAAGATAATGATGAAATAACAGTTGTGTTCATTACACATCGTGAAATGGTTCTTGAGGATTGCGACAGAATAATTACTGTAATGAACGGTACGGTATCAGAAAACTAAAAGAAAACTGCTCACAGGTAAAGACTTGTGAGCAAAATTTGTGTATGTAGAAGGAATTTGAAAAATGGCAGAAATAAAAAATATTCCACCACAAGAAAATAAAATGGGAACCATGCCTATAGGCAGACTTTTAGCATCAATGGCAACACCTATGATGATTTCCATGCTTGTTCAGGCGTTTTATAATGTTGTTGACAGTATTTTTGTGTCTCAATTAGGTGAAGATGCACTTAATGCAGTTTCTCTTGCGTTCCCGTTGCAACAGCTTATGATTGCTGTTTGCGGTGGTACATCAGTAGGTATGAACGCTATGCTTTCACGTTCATTAGGTGCAAAGCAGTATGAAAAAGCAAATAAAATTGCAAATACAGGTGTATTCCTTTTCATTTGCAGTTCGATTGTGTTTACGTTGATTGGTATATTCCTTTCACGACCATTTTTCCTGGCTCAGACGGACGTTCAGCAGATTGTGGATTACGGAACGGATTATGCTTCAGTTTGCCTTGGATGTTCAATAGGTATTTGCAGCCAATTCTGTTTTGAAAAGCTCTTGCAGTCAACAGGAAAAACTACACATTCAATGATTGCTCAGTTGTTGGGTGCAGTAATCAATATAATCCTTGACCCTATTCTTATATTCGGTCTTTTGGGTATGCCTAGATTAGAGGTTCTCGGTGCTGCAATTGCAACTGTTTCAGGCCAGATTGTAGCAGCACTTGTAGCGATAGCATTCAACATTAAATGCAATAAGGAAATTCATATTACAACAAGACTTATTCGTTGGGATAAGGATATTGCAAAGGAAATCTACAAAATCGGTTTACCATCAATTATAATGCAGTCAATCGGCTCTGTTATGACTTTCACTATGAACAAAATTCTTATCGCATTTACAACAACTGCAACAGCAGTATTCGGAAGTTATTTCAAGCTTCAGAGTTTCGTATTTATGCCTATTTTCGGTCTGAACAATGGTATGGTTCCGATTATTGCATATAACTATGGAGCAAGAAAATACGACAGAGTAAAGAAAACCATAACTTTATCAATTGCTTCTGCTGTATTGATTATGATGATTGGTTTGTTGGCTTTTGAATTGATTCCGGATGTTCTGTTGTCTTTCTTCAATGCATCAAAGGAAATGTTGGAAATCGGTGTACCGGCATTGAGAATTATCGGCACACATTATATCTTTGCAGGTTTCTGTATTATCGCAGGTTCAGTTTGTCAGGCAATTGGCAAACCTGTTTATAGTCTTATAGTTTCCGTTTGCCGTCAGTTGGTAGTGCTTTTACCGTCAGCGTGGTTGCTTTCTCTGACAGGACGACTTGAGCTTGTATGGTTTGCATTCCCTATTGCAGAATGCTTCTCATTGGTGTTGAGTATAATTTACTTAAGCAAAACTATGCGACGAGCAAAACAGCGAATAAATGATATAATAGTATAAAAATAAAGGTGGATTTTTCCACCTTTTTCTTTTTGCTTATTTGTTCACTACATTCTGTGGGTTGCCATTTAAGTATGCAGTAATATTTTCCTTAAGGATATTCATAAGTCTTTCTCGTGTTTCAAATCCTGCCCATGCAATGTGAGGTGTTATAAAACAGTTTTTTGCAGTAAGCAAAGGATTATCTGCTTTTGGTGGTTCGACTGTAAGTACATCAAGTCCTGCACCACGGAGCTTGCCGTTATTCAAAGCATCGGCTAAATCATTATCGTTTACAACAGGTCCACGACTTGTGTTTATGATGATTGCACCGTCTTTGCACTTATCGATAAATTCTTTATTTACGAGTCCTGTTGTCTTTTCTGTCAGAGGACAGTGGAATGAAATTATATCACTTTCTGTTGCGAGAGTTTCCATATCAACCCAACGGAAATTCTTTCTGTTACTCTGGTCTGTTTCGTGACCTGAAACAGCAATTACATTCATTTTAAATGCTTCTGCAATATCTGCAACAGCCTGACCAATCTGGCCAAAGCCTACAATACCAAGTGTTTTGCCACATAATTCTGTCAATGGAGTTTTCCAGTAGCAGAAATCAGGACAACTGGTCCAATCACCATTTTTAACGCTTTCACTATGTAATCCAACTGCATTAGTGATTTCAAGAATCAATGAAAATGTGAGCTGTGCAACAGCATTTGTGGAGTATGCAGGAATGTTCGAAACAGGAACACCGATTTCCTTTGCATATTCCCAATCAACGATGTTATAACCTGTTGAAAGTAATGCAATGTATTTAAGATTTGGAAGGCGTGAAAGAGTTTCCTTTGTGAGTGGTGTTTTGTTTGTGAGAATTATGTCTGCACCGTTACATCTTTCAAGAATTTTATCCTGAGGAGTACGATGATGAATTTCACAATCACCTAAAGCCTCAAGCCATTCCCATGTAAGGTCTCCGGGGTTTAATGCGTATGAATCAAGAACAACTATTTTCAAAAATATCACAACCTTTAATTATCTGCTTAATATTACATATTATTCTATCACATTTTAATATAATATAACAATAAAAACATTGACCTTTTTTAAGAAATATTATAAAATTATGATGTATGGAAATTTCCTGAATGGAGTATTTAATGGAAAAGAAAAATCTTAACAGAAAAAAAGCATTAAATCTCACATCAATAGGGCTTTTTGTTGCTGCTATAGTAATAGCTGTTATTACGGTGATTATGAGCACAAAAGTGGCAGAAGGTGGATGGGCTGAATTTTTACACACTCTTGACAGATTGCAGGATTTTATTATGTCACTTGACAATAAGTATCTTATTGTTATTGCAATTTTAGTAGTGTATGTACTCAGAGGGGTTTTGCCTATACCATTTCCGTTTATATTGATGATGACCGGTGTAATGTTCAGACCTGTAAATGCTATTATTATCAATACAATAGGAACAACAATTGTTCTTTTAATAACATATTATTGGGGCAAGGCCACCAATGGTGGAGTTGCTATAAAAAAACTTGAAAAATACGACAATGTCCGTGAAATGATGAGTCATCATGGAAAGACAAAATTAGGTGTCCTTGTGGCGTTACGACTTATTCCGTCAGTACCTATGAATATGGTCAGTAAAGCTTATGGTGGAATGAAATTTCCATTGGATGGGTTTGTCGTTGCTTCACTTTTAGGTTTTTTTCCTAAAATATGGGTTTATTCCGTAATGGGTGGACACATAGCACAACCATTCACATGGAAGTTTATGGGGCCAATTATATTTTTGTTAATTTTATCGGGTGTTGCAACCCTGATTGTCAATTTTGCATTAGAGGAAAGAAAAGGAGATAATAAAAATGTCAAAGATTCAGATGCTTAAAGATGCAATTATGAATGGCGAGTATGATGCTCGTTTTAAGAGAGTTTATGTTACAGAAGAGGCTGTTAAAGCACAGCACGAAAGATATGTGAGCCTTGCAAACGATTTTGCAGAAATCTTCAGCGAAGACAGAGATGCAAGACTTTTCTCAGCACCGGGCAGAACAGAGGTTGGTGGTAATCACACTGACCACAATCACGGTCGTGTTCTTGCAGCAGGTATCAATCTTGATGCTATTGCTGTTGCATCAAAAAATGATGAAAATATTGTTCGTGTAAAATCACGTGGATACAAAATGGACGTTTGTGATATTACAGACCTCGAAATCAAAGAGGATGAAAAAGGTCATTCACCTGCTCTTGTTCGTGGTATGTGTGCGGGATTCTTGAAGTACGGCTACAAAATCGGTGGATTTGATGCTGTTACAATGTCAAGCGTTCTTTCAGGTTCAGGACTTTCATCATCAGCAGCATATGAAGTTCTTGTTGGTACAATGCTTAACTACCTTTACAATGATGGTCAGGTTGATGCAATTACAATCGCAAAAATTGCACAGTATGCAGAAAATGTATATTTTGACAAACCTTGCGGACTTATGGACCAGATGGCTTGTTCAGTAGGTGGATTTGTTACAATCGACTTCAATAATCCTCAGGAACCAGTCGTTAACGAAGTTAAGTTTGATTTCGCATCATCAGGTCATTCTCTTTGCATTGTTGATACAAAGGGTAGCCATTCAGATTTGACAGATGATTATGCTGCAATCCGTAGTGAAATGGAAGCAGTTGCAGGTTGTTTCGGTAAAAACGTTCTTCGTGAAGTTGATGAAGAAGAATTCAAGAAGAATATTCCTGCAGTTCGTGAAAAAGTTGGTGACAGAGCAGTTATCCGTGCAATGCACTTCTTTGCTGATAATGACAGAGTATTAAAAGAAGTTGATGCTCTTAAGAATGGCGATTTTGAAACATTCAAATCATACATACTTGAAAGTGGAGATTCTTCATACAAGTATAATCAGAATGTATTTTCTGTTAAAAAGCCATCTGAACAGCCTGTTTCATTGGCACTTGCAGTAAGCGAAAGCATCCTTAAAGGAAAAGGTGCTTGGCGTGTTCACGGTGGTGGATTTGCAGGTACAATTCAGGCATTTGTTCCAAACGATATTCTTGCAGATTACAAAAATGCAATGGAAGGTATTTTTGGTGAAGGAAGCTGTTATGTATTAATCATCCGCCCAGTTGGTGGTGTAGAAGTTTAATTTTTGGTATATTTTCCGTAATACTTCGTTACCTCGCTTCGCAGTATATCTCATACAGCTTCAGCTCGGTGCCTTGTCTTACGAAAAATCTACTCAAAAATATATTTTAGTGATATTCCGTAATACTACGTTATTATTTACAGATTATAAAAGCAAACAATAAAATTAAGGTTGATTTAAATGACAACTATTGAACTTTTAAAAAATTTGACTTCTCCTGCAGGTGTTGCAGGAGAAGAGTCAAGCTCCTTTGAGTCTTTAAAGGGGCTTTTTTCACTTTATGGAGATGTTTCCTGTGATACAACGGGGAACATAATAATTCATCGTGAAGGCACAGGAAAACATATTCTCCTTGATGCACACCTTGATACAATCGGCTTTGTTGTAACGGAAATTACTGAAGATGGTTTTGTTCGTGTGCAAAAAGTCGGTGGAGTTGATATGCGTACTGTGGAGGGTATGGAATTGACTCTTCATGGTGAAAATGATATTTATGGTGTTGTCTGCACTGTGCCTCCTCATCTTTCAAATGGTGAGAGCAAGGTTTCAGCAGACGGTACAGCTGTTGTTGATATTGGTATGAACAAGGAAACTGCAGAAAAGGTTATTTCTGTTGGTGACAGAGCATCATTCAGAAGTAATTTTTCAGTTCTCAACGAGAATGTTGTTTCGTCACCATATGTTGATGACCGTGGTGGAATTGCAGTTCTTTTAAAAGCGCTTGAATACACAAAAACAGAAAATGAAATTACACTTGTTTGTTCTGCTCAGGAAGAAACAGGTGGTGCAGGTGCTACTTGTGCATCCTTTAATGTACAGGCTGATTTGTCTGTTTCTGTTGATGTGAGCTTTGCAACAACTCCTGATTCAAGTGATAGGGACTGTGGAAAAATGAACGGTGGTGCTATGATAGGTTATGCACCTATTCTTGACAGAAAATATACAGAAATGTTAGTGGAGACTGCAAAGGAAAAGGACATTCCGTATCAGAAAGAAATAATGAACGGAAGAACAGGGACAAATGCTGACCATATCACTATATCAAAGGGTGGAATCCCATCAGTATTGGTGTCACTTCCGTTAAGATATATGCATACTCCTGTTGAAACAGTTGATGTGCGTGACATTGAATCTTGTGCAAAACTTATTGCAGAGTTTTTGGAAAGGGTGTGAGAATATGAATTTTGAACTTTTGAAAACCCTTTGTGAGCTTAACGGCACATCAGGAGATGAAAAACAGATAAGAGATTTCATAATCTCACAGTTACCTGACGATTGTGAATATACAGTTGACCCAATGGGTAATCTTATTGTGAATAAAAAGGGTGAAATTATACCTGAAAACAAGGTTGCACTCTTTGCCCATATGGATGAGGTCGGTTTTATCGTAACATATATTCACGAAAATGGTTTTGTGAATGTTGCAAATGTAGGTGGAATTGACAACTCAGCATTATTTGGTAAAAAAATAACTGTAAATGGTAATATCGGTGTTATTGGTGGTAAAGCAGTTCATCAATGTTCAGGTGATGAGGCTAAAAAAATTCCCGATATTGCTGATGTGTATGTTGATTTTGGATTTGAAAATAAAGAAAAAGCAGAAAAACATCTAAGCCTTGGTGATTATGGTTATTTCAAGTCAGATTTTGTTGAATTTGGTAACGATATGATTAAGTCAAAGGCACTTGATGACCGTCTTGGTTGTGCAATTATGATTGAACTTTTACAGAAAAAGTCAAAAATTAACTATACTTGTGTTTTCACAGTTCAGGAAGAAGTTGGAACTCGAGGAGCTACCGGTTCTGCATACACAGTAAAGCCTGATTATGCTATTGTGATTGAAACAACAACAGCATCAGATATTCCGGATACACCTGAAAACAAAAAGGTTTGCAGGGTGGGAAAAGGTGCAGTTGTGTCCTTTATGGACAGAGGCACAATCTACAACAAAGATTTGTATAAAAAAGCAAGAGAAATTGCAGATAAGAATGGTATTCCGAATCAGACAAAGACTGTTGTTGCAGGTGGAAATGATGCTGCTGCTATTCATAAAGCAGCAGGTGGAATTAAAACTGTTGCAGTTTCTTTACCTTGCAGATATATTCACTCAGCATCTTCTGTTGGCAGTAAAAAGGATATGGAGTCAGTAAAATCACTCTGCGAAGTATTGCTCAAGGAGTTTGCTAATGGTTAAATCTCTCCAGTTTATTGATGAGTCGATTTTTAACTATCTTGGTGAAGATAATTATGCTGAGCTTATTGCTTTGACAGGACTTTGTGACGAAATAAGGCTTAACGATGGCGTTGTATGGGTTCAGTATAATGATGAAAATAATATTACAGCCGTTATTGCTACAAGCAGAAATGGTAAAAGTCTTGTTTTTGCAGATGAATACAGTGATAAGACAGAGCTTGATTTCATAGTGGATAATGGTGATGAAACACAAATAGATAAAAAATATCTATTAAGAAAATCTGTGGTTAATGAGAATCCTGAAAAAGGAATAAATAAAGCAGATTATTTGAAAATAAAAAGTCTTAACAGCGAGGATAAGGACAAACATCTTGATATTGTAGCTTTCAAATCGTTATTAAACAGTATGGGAAAGTGTGAAGGTGCAGTAATCAGCCATAACGATGAAATTTTAAGTGGTGGATTTATAACCTTTAGTCAAAAAATATCTTTAATTACTGACATCTACACAAATGACAGATACAGAAATCAGGGTTATGGAAAAAAGATAGTTGAAAAATTGCTAAAACTTTCAAGAAATGAAAATGTGTACCTTGTATCAAAGGAACATAATTTAGAATTTTATAAAAAATGCGGTTTTGAAATCGTAAAAGAAATATATGATTATAAAGGATAGTTTAAAAATGTTTTTTGAAATCAGTGAAAGAGTAAAAGAACTTTCTGCAACAGCGTTAAAAAAAGCAGAAACAGTTTTTGGAAGAATTGATGAATTAACTGAATATAATCAGCAAAAAGTACTCTCTGCATTTATCAGAAACAGAGTTGATGAAACAGATTTCAATACTTCCACAGGCTATGGCTATGGTGACAAAGGCAGAGAAAAGCTTGATATTCTTACAGCAGATATTTTTGGCGCTGAAAGTGCGATTATCCGTGCAGGTGCACTTGCAAGCGGTACTCATACTCTCGCAGTTTGTCTTTATGGTATTCTTCGTCCAAACGACACTATGCTTTGTGTAAGTGGCACTCCTTATGACACACTCCATTCAACAATCGGATTGGGTGGCAAAAATATGGGTGATGGCACTCTTGCTGATTTTGGTGTGCATTATGCTCAGGTTGATTTAACAGAAGATGACAAGCTTGATTATGATGCTATTGAAGAAGCAGCAAGTGATAGTTCTGTAAGAATGGTATATATTCAGCGCTCTCGTGGATATTCACTTCGTCATACAATTTCTGTTGAGGAAATCAAAAATGTTTGTGAAATCGTACATAGAGTTAATAAACGAGCAATCGTTATGGTTGATAACTGCTATGGTGAGTTTACAGAAAGAAAAGAACCAACTGAAGTTGGTGCTGACTTAATGGCAGGTTCACTTATTAAGAATGCAGGTGGCGGTATCGCAGCTTGTGGCGGATATATTGCAGGTCGTAAGGACTTGGTTGAGCTTTGTGGCTATCGTCTTACAACTCCTGGACTCGGTACAGAGGTTGGTGCAACACTTGGCCAGAACAGAAGTCTTTTTATGGGACTTTTCAATGCACCTCATGTGGTTGGTGAAGCACTTAAAACTGCAGTTTTTGCTGCATCTGTATTTACAGAGCTTGGATTTGATGTTACACCAACTGTTGAGGAAGACCGTCACGATATTATTCAGGCAATCTGCCTTAAGAATTCTGAAAATCTTGTTGCGTTCTGTCAGGGACTTCAGAAGGGTGCTCCCGTTGATTCATATGTAACACCTGAACCATGGGATATGCCGGGATATGACAGTCAGGTTATTATGTCAGCAGGTGCATTTACATCAGGTTCATCAATCGAATTGTCTGCCGATGCACCGCTTCGTGAGCCATTTGCAGTCTGGATGCAAGGCGGACTTAATTTCCATAGTGGTAAAATCGGTGTAATGCTCGCAACAGAAGAAATGCTGAAAAGGGGTCTTATAAAATGAAACTTATGCATTTAAAAAGTGGTACTGATGTTCGAGGCGTCGCAGTTGCAACAGAAAAGTATCCTGAAATTCAGTTGACAGATGATGTTGTAAAGTTTATCTCAGCATCATTCATAAAATTTTTAAGCAAGAAAACAGGAAAGAATAATAATGATTTAACTGTTTCTGTTGGTCACGATTCACGAATTTCTGCTGACAGAATAAGAAATGCAGTAATTTCAGTTGTAAGCGGTATGGGTGTTAATGTGCTCAATTGCTCATATTGTTCAACTCCTGCTATGTTTATGACAACTGTTACAAGAAATTGTGACGGTGCAATTCAGATTACTGCAAGCCATCATCCATACGACAGAAACGGACTTAAATTTTTTACACGTGATGGTGGTTTGTCTGGCGAAGAATTAAAGGAAATTCTCGCAGTTGCTGAAACGAAATCTGTTGAAACAGCAGAAAAATGTGGAGAAATTACAGAAATTGATTACATCAGCGAATATGCAGAGATTCTTCGCAATATGATTAAGCAAGGTGTGAATGCAGAAAACTTCGAAAAACCTCTTAATGGGTTCAAAATTGCAGTTGATGCAGGTAATGGTGTCGGTGGCTTTTATGCAACTGAGGTTTTAGCTCCTTTAGGAGCAGATGTGTCTGCAAGTCAGTTTTTAGAGCCTGACGGAATGTTCCCGAATCATATTCCAAATCCTGAAAACAAAGTTGCTATGGAATTTATCCGTAAAGCAACGGTGGAGAATAACTGTGATTTAGGTGTGATTTTTGATACAGACGTTGACCGTGCGTCATGTGTTGACGAAAAAGGTGAGGAGATTAACAGAAATGCTATTGTAGCATTAGCTTCTGTAATTGCACTTGAAGGCAATGAGGGTGGCAGTATTGTTACCGATTCGGTTACGAGTGACGGACTTCGTGAATTTATTGAAGATACACTTGGCGGTAAGCATATTCGTTTTAAGCGCGGATATAAAAATGTAATTGATGAGGCAATCCGTCGTACAAATCTTGGTGAAAATACTCCTCTTGCAATTGAAACATCGGGTCATGCAGCATTTAAGGAGAATTATTATCTTGACGACGGTGCATATCTTGTTACAAAAATTATAATTAAGGCTGCAGTTCTTAGAAAAGAAAACAAGAAAATCGGTGATTGCATCAGTTCTCTTAAAAAGCCTCTTGAAGAAAAAGAACTTCGTTTTAATATTACAGAAGAAAATTTCAGAGAAATCGGGGAAAAACTCATTGAAGATATAAAGGTAATTGCAGAGAGTAATGATGAAATGATTCTGGCACCTGATAATTATGAGGGTGTTCGAGTTTCTTTTAAAGATGAAAAGAGAAACGGATGGTTTTTGCTCCGTTTGTCAGTTCACGATCCTGTTATGCCGTTTAACACAGAAAGTAATTCTCAAAACGGATGTGTTGAAATTTGCAAGAGTTTTTATGATTTAGTCAAAAATGTAAAGGGAATTGACTTTACAACATTGGAAGAATTCACAAAAATATAATAAAAGTGTTGACAAATCGTATAAAAAAACTTACTATATTATGAGACAAAGATAATGTATAGTTATCGACAATGTGAATGGAGGTGTGATTATGGTATTCGAAAAAGTACGTGCAATTATTTGCGACCAGCTTGAAATGGAAGAAGATGCTGTTACTTTAGATTCTGTTCTTCTTGAAGACCTTGGTGCTGACAGTATTGACCTTGCAGACCTTGTTATGACTCTTGAGGATGAATTCGATTTGGAAATCTCCGACGAAGAGCTTGAAAATATTAGAACTGTTGCTGATATTGTTAAGTTTATCGAAGAAAACTAATTAACAATTTTAATTAAACTATATTAACAGGGACAGAAAATTTTTGTCCCTGTATCTTTTATCAAAATACAAAGACAGAAAGTAAGGAAGAAAAAATGGCTGAACAAAAAAAGATGGTTGAAGAAATCACCTCAATGGACGTGGATTTTGCCAAATGGTACACCGATGTTGTAAAAAAAGCAGAGTTAGTTGAATATACCAGCGTTAAAGGTTGTATGGTTATTCGACCTTATGGCTATGCAATCTGGGAAAATATCCAGAAGACACTTGACGGGATGTTTAAGGAAACAGGACATGAAAATGTTTGTATGCCTATGTTTATCCCTGAAAGCCTTTTGAATAAAGAAAAGGACCATGTTGAAGGTTTTGCTCCTGAGGTTGCTTGGGTAACTCACGGTGGTAGTGAAAAGCTTGAAGAGCGTCTTTGTGTTCGACCTACTTCTGAAACACTTTTCTGTGAGCATTATGCAAATATAATTCAGTCTTATCGTGATTTGCCAAAGCTCTATAACCAGTGGGTTTCTGTTGTTCGTTGGGAAAAGACTACAAGGCCTTTCCTTCGTACTCGTGAATTCTTATGGCAGGAAGGCCATACAATTCACGCAACAGCTGAAGAGGCACAGGAAGAAACAATCCAGATGCTTAACGTTTATGCAGATTTCTGTGAAAACTGCCTTGCAATGCCTGTTGTTAAGGGTGTTAAGACAGCAAAAGAACGTTTCGCAGGTGCTGAGGATACATATACAATCGAAGCACTTATGCATGATGGTAAGGCTTTACAATCTGCAACAAGCCACTATTTCGGTGATGGTTTTGCAAAAGCATTCGGAATTCAGTTCCAGGATAAGGATAATAAGTTAAAGCATCCTTTCCAGACATCATGGGGTTGTACAACTCGTCTTATCGGTGCTCTTATTATGACTCACGGTGACGATAACGGCCTTGTTTTACCACCAAAAGTGGCTCCAATTCAGATTGTTGTTATTCCTGTTGCAAGTCATAAACCTGGTGTTAAAGAAAAGGCAACAGAGGTTTATGAAAACCTCAAGAAGATTTGCAGAGCAAAAATTGACCTTTCAGATAACTCACCTGGTTGGAAATATGCTGAATATGAAATGAAGGGTGTTCCACTTCGTCTTGAATTAGGTCCTCGTGATATCGAAAATAATCAGTGTGTAGTTGTTCGTCGTGATACAAGAGAAAAGTATTTTGTATCTCTTGATGAGTTGGAAACAAAGATTCCTGAACTTTTACAGATGGTTCACGATGGTCTTTATAACTCAGCACTTGAGCGTCGTAGCAATATGACTTATGTGGCTCATGATATGGACGAAATGATTGAAATCGCAGAAAACAAGCCTGGATTTATCAAGGCTATGTGGTGTGGAGACCGTGAATGTGAGGATGCTCTTAAGGAGCAGGCAGGTGTTACATCTCGTTGTATTCCTTTTGTTCAGGAAAAAACAGGTGACAAGTGTGTTTGCTGTGGTAAACCTGCTGACAAGATGCTCTATTGGGGCAAAGCATATTAATTCAATAAAAATATTTTACCGAGTGTTCATTGCGAATGCTCGGTATTTTTTGTTTAATAAATTATAATTTGTCGAGGAGATTGTTGCGTGTTTTCTTTTTGTCATATATTGAATTGGTGGAAAATATATGATAAAATTATATGATAAATTAAATTGGAGGAGTATGCGTGAAGATAATTGATATTTCAAGAGAAGTTTTAAGCTGTCCCGTTTATCCCGGTGACCCTGTTGCAAATCTTCAGAGAGTAAAAAACATTGATGGTGAGTGTCAGTATAATCTCAGCAAGATTGATATGTGCCTTCATAACGGAACACACATGGATGCACCGTTACATTTTTTACCTGACGGTGGAGATATTACTGAAATTCCTCACGAAGTTTTCTTCGGACCTTGCGTAGTTGTTGAAACAGATACTCCTGTAATTACAGGTGCTTTTGTGGAAGAATATTTTCCAAGAAATGCGAAAAGAATACTTGTAAAAAGCAGCGGAATATCGTATTTTCACGAATCTGCAGCATCAGCACTTGCTGATTTAGGGTATATTCTCCTTGGTACTGACGGAATGACTGTTGAACCTGAGGGTTGTGACGGAAGAACACATAGAACATTTATGATGAATGATATTACACTTCTTGAAAACCTTGATTTAAGTGATGCTAAGTCAGGTAATTACTTTTTGTCAGCTGCACCTTTAAAAATAAGTGGTGCAGAGGCTGCTCCCGTAAGGGCGTTTCTCGTTTCAGACTTCATATTCTGGAGTGGAGATAAAAAATAACTAAACGGTGGAGAATAATATGGTTAAAAAATTACTAAGTCTGTTTTTGACCTTTGCGAAAATAGGTGGGATAACATTTGGTGGCGGTCTTACAATGTTGCCGCTTCTTACAAGGGAAATTGTAGAAAAGAGAAAATGGGCAACAGAAGAGGAGTTGCTTGATTATTATGCTGTGGGACAATGTACTCCCGGAATTATTGCAGTAAATACAGCAACATTTGTGGGCTATTATCAGGCAGGAGTTTTAGGTGGCATATTCGCTACACTTGGAATGGTAGCACCGTCCATAATAATCATCACGATTGTGGCATCCGTTTTGCAGTCGTTTATGGATTACCCTATAGTAGCATCAGCACTTTCGGGTATTAATGCTGTTGTGTGCGCTTTGCTTTCTCATACCGTAATCACATTGGCAAAAAAGAGTCTTGTGAATGTAATTTCCGTTGTGCTTTTCATAATTGGCCTTGTTGCATGTTTTGTATTTGATATAACACCGATTTTGCTTGTTATCTTCGGTGGTATAGTTGGTGTTGTTTATAGTAAAATCAAGGGGGTTAAAGCAAAATGATGACCTACTTGTATCTGTTTTTAGAATTCTTTAAAATCGGACTTTTTGCAGTTGGTGGCGGTCCTGCTACCATTCCTTTCTTGCAGGATTTGGCAAGAAGTGATTACGGATGGTTTAATCCTGAAGAGTTAGGTGTTATGATAGCAGTTGCAGAAAGTACACCTGGACCAATCGGCATCAATATGGCAACTTATGCAGGATACAATGCAGGATTTACGGAATTCGGCACAGTTGGTGGGATTTTTGGTGGAATAATTTCCACTATGGGACTTGTAACACCATCAATTATTGTAATCGTAATTATTGCAGGTTTTTTAAAAGTATTTAAAGAGAATGAATATGTAAAAGGTGCATTTTCAGGCATCCGTCCTGTGGTTACAGCTCTTGTTTTATTTGCAGTTTTTGGAATTATTAAACCAATTTTCTATGTAAATGGAGAATTTGCAATTCCTGTAATTGCAATTGCGGTAGTGCTTTTTGCACTTATGTTCATAAAGAAACTGAAAAAATTACATCCTGCATTCTGGCTTTTAGTCGGTGCACTTGCAGGTATTATATTGAAATTATAAGGATTTGTTTGTATGTCACTTCAGAAAAATCAGGATATACAATTGAATATTGAGGGTTATACTGCTGAAGGTAACGGAGTAGGTCATTATAATGGTCAGGCTGTATTCGTTTCAGGTGCTGCGAAGGGTGATACCATAATTGCTCATATTATCAAGGCAAAAAAGACCTATGCCATTGGTATAATCAAGGAGATTATAAAACCATCAAAAGACAGAGTGAAGGTTGATTGTCCTTGTTTCCGTTCTTGTGGTGGCTGTGTTTTCCGTCATATTTCCTATGATGCAGAAAAAGAACTTAAAAGACAAAAGGTAGTTGATGCCTTTACTCGTCTTGCACATATTGATGTGCCTGTAAAGGATATTATCACCTGCAAGACGGAACGATACAGAAATAAAGCCCAGTATCCCGTTGGAATGGAAAAAGAGATTGTGGCAGGTTTTTATGCACAGAAAAGCCACAGAATAATCGACTCTGTTGATTGTGCTTTACAGCCTGAAGAATTTGCAGAAATTGTAAGAACAATTAAATCCTGGATGGTTGAATTTGGTGTAGAACCTTACGATTCAATCAACCATACAGGACTTGTCCGTCATATTTATATAAGAAAAGCATTTGTGACAGGTCAGATTATGGTCTGCATTGTAATCAATGGCAATACATTACCATATGCAGATGAACTTTGTGACGATTTGATGCGATTTAAGGAAATTAAGAGCATCGTAATAAATGAAAATACAGAAAAGACAAATGTAATTCTCGGTAAAAATTGCACAACTCTTTGGGGTGAAGATTATATTGAAGATGTTCTTTGTGGCGTCAAAATAAGACTTTCACCATTGTCGTTCTATCAGGTCAACCATGATTGTGCAGAGTTGCTTTATAACAAGGCGTTGGAATATGTGGAGACAAAAGGGCACGAAACTGTGCTTGACCTTTATTGCGGTGCAGGTACAATCGGACTTTCAATGGCAAAAAGTGTGGGAAAAGTTATCGGTGTCGAGATTATCCCCGAAGCCATTGAAGATGCAAAGGAAAATGCAAAGCGCAATAACATTGAAAATTGTGAATATTACTGTGGTGATGCAAAAGATGCGGTAAAAATTCTTAAAGATAAAAATATTGAGCCTGACGCAGTAATCCTTGACCCACCAAGAAAGGGTTGCGACAGAGAGGTTTTAGAATATGTCGCAGAAATGAATCCGAAAAGAATTGTCTATGTTTCTTGTGATGTGTCAACTCAGGCAAGAGACTGTGCTGTGCTTCGTGAATTGGGATATGAAACAATAGAAGTAACCCCTGTTGATATGTTCCCGAAAACAGCTCATACAGAAAGTGTCGCTTTACTTACACTTTCCTCGATATAAATCATTGTTATGATTTTCGATATATCCTAAAGGATTCGATATGTGCAGTCGCACTCGATATGTTTCCTAACGGAAACAAGATTTATAACACCAAGGAGGAGTATATATGAAACTTTCTTCATTAGCAAAAAAGATTTTTGTAACGGGAAAAGATTGGTCAACAGAGCCTGCTGAAAGGGCAAGCTACTATTCATATTTTGCTGGGCAGAATATGATTTACACGCTTTTTAATGTGTGCCTGACTACATATCTTTTGTTTTTAGGCATTGACCCGATTAAGTCAGCAACGATTATGCTTATCGTTAAAGTCTGGGATGCAGTAAACGATACATTATTTGGCGTGATATTTGACTCAATCAAATTCAGAAGTGGAAAGAAATATCTTCCTTGGATACGAATTTCCACCATACTTATTCCGCTTGCTACTATTCTGACATTTGTGATTCCTTCTGATTCCTCAGAAAATGTTAAATTAGGTTGGTTTGCAATTGCGTACATACTTTGGGATACAGCATATACTCTTTGTGATGTGCCTATTTTCGGAATTCTGACCTCTATGAGTCAGAGTATTGATGAACGAAATACTATTCAGTCATACAAAAGTATCGCTACTTATGCCGGTGTTGGTATAACATCTACGCTTTCAACTGTTCTTGTCAGTGAAAAGGTTGGTATGAACTATGGCATGATATCAATAATCATCTGCGTTGTTGCATTTGCGTTGATGTCACCTGCATCATTTAAACTCAAAGAACGTTTTCACGCAGAGAGTGAAGAAACATTTACTATCAGAAGTATGTTTTCATATCTTTTCAAGAACAAGTATCTGTTGATATATTATTTGGGACTTTTCTTCTATTCATCACTTAGCATAGGTAATGCATTTACTCTTTATGTATCATATTACCTGTTTAACAGTGCATTGTTCTCTATACTTGTTGGTGCAATCGGAACTGTTCCACAGCTTATTATTTCATTGCTGTTGCCAAAGATTATTCGTCGATTTGATAAGATGAAGGTTAATCAGATATGCTTATTACTTTATGTAGTACTCAGCATCATTATGTGGTTGGTAGGCTATGGTAATGCGGTTGTTTATATCATTCTCTTCACTATCCGTTCAATTCCGTTGGCAGTAGTCAGTCTTGAAATGTTTATGTTTACACCTGACTGTGCGGAATATGGTCGATTCAAGAGTGGTACTGAGGCAAAGGGCATAACCTTTGCTGTGCAGACCTTTATGGCAAAGCTTACAGGTTCAATTTCCGGTGCATTAGGACTCTTTATACTTGGTCTTGATTCAGTTGGCTGGAAAGTTGTTGAGGTAGGCTCATTCCAGGAGCTTGAGCAAAGCGGAGTAACACAGACACCTCATGCACTCAATATGCTTTGGTTGATATTTATGCTTATTCCTGCAATAGGTGGTTTGTTGGCATTTATCGTTTGGTCTTTCTATGATTTGAAGGATAAGGATGTTCAGGTGATGATTGACTGTAATACAGGCAAAATCACAAGAGAACAGGCATTGAGTATGATGTCGAAAAAGTATGATATTGAAAAGTAATTAATGCTACAAAAGGAGCAATCATTATGAAAAAAACAATGAAAAAAATCATTTCACTTATTCTTGTGTTATGTATGGTATTTCCCGTTATGGCAAGTGCTATGGCAGGATATGAAGTAACACGAGTTAATGTTACAATTAATGGTGATTCTGCTACTGCAAGAGGTTTTTGCTGGTATACAGACGAAAAGACAGGAACAGATTTACAGGTTGCTCCTATGGGTGCTGATTTGACAAAAACAGAAGTTATCAAGGGTATTAGTTATCCTTCAATGGAAAAATATGTACATAAGGCAGAGACAAAAAATCTTACACCAGATACAAAATATCAGTACCGAGTAGGTGACAGCGAAGCAGGTGTATGGAGTGAAATCGGTTATTTCACAACAGCATCAAAAACAAGTGACAAGGCTGATTTTATTGTTTTTGCCGATGTTCAGGCAAGTAACGAAGAAAATTTTCAACAGGCAGCTAAGGTCTTACAGTCTGCAGTTAATACAATGCCTGAATATGATTTTGCAGTTGGACTTGGTGACTTTGTGAATGACTGCACAAACGAAGAATGGGACAGCTATTTCAGAAACTTTGAATTTATGAATATGAACACAACTCTTGTGCCTGTTTCAGGTAATCACGAGGGTAACCTTCAATGGTTCAAGTTTAACAATATGTTTAATATCGGTGAAGCAGAGAATAGTGCTGTTATTACAGGCTGTTACTATTCATTTGACTGGGGTGATGCGCATTTTGCTGTGCTTAACTCAAATGATATGTATCCAATGTCTGCATCACAGATTAACTGGCTTAAAAACGATATGAATGAGTCAGATGCACAGTGGAAAATCGTGCTTATGCACCGTGCTTTATATTCAGCAGGTAAAAATATAAACAAGCCTGACACAATAATTATGAGAAATCTTCTTTTACCTGTAATCGACGAGCTTGGAATTGATGTTGTATTTGCAGGCCACGACCATATGTATATGAGAACACAGCCTGTCAAGGGTGAAAAGGCACAGGAATATAACACTGTTACGGAAGTTTGGAATGGTGAATCAACAACATTTGCACTTAATCCTGACGGAACAACTCATATTTTACCATCAACAGCGGGAACAAAACGATATGGTGTAAATGAAGAGGCAATTCCACCAATTCTTGAGAATTCAGCACTTGCAAGAGATACAAAAGACGGTGGTGTTTTCGCGACAGTAAGTCTTGACAGTGAGCATTTTGTTTACAAGGCATATATGGTTGATGATGAGACAAACGAAACAACACTTATTGATTCTTACGGTATCAAAAAGACAGAAAAAAGACCGGTAAATGACAACTATGTTGAATTGCCTACAAATGTTAATCAGGAAACAGCAAAACAGCATTTAAATACATTTGTGATTGAAATTCTTAAAATGATAATCAGTTATTTTAAATTGTTGTTCAGCGTTATATAAAGGGGTATCGATATGAATGGAATGACTCGCAGAGAGCAACAGGTTACTGATATTAATGAAATCATTGAAATACTTGAAAAATCAAAGGTTGTTCACGTGGGAATGATTGACGGTGACGAGCCATATGTTGTCCCTATGAATTACGGATATACCCTTGAAAATGGCAAGTTGACACTTTATCTTCACGGCGCAAAAAGAGGAAGAAAAATCGATGTTTTAAAAGCAAATCCTAAGGTTTTCTTTGAAATGTGTTGTGATATTACACCATTTGAGGGTGAAGTTGCCTGCAAATATGGTATTACATATGCTTCAATTATGGGCAGAGGACATGCCGCTATTATTGAAGATGTTGATGAGAAAAAGTCAGCACTTTCAATACTTATGAAGACACAGACAGGAAAAGATTTTTCATTTGAGGACAAGCTTACAACTGTTGTAAGCATAATCAAGATTGATACACTTGAATTCACAGCAAAAAAACGACCATTTCCTAAAAATTAAAAAGGGTGGTGCCTGACTATGAAAAATGACAGATTCAGTGCAAAAAAGACTTTAGCGGCAATTCTTTCGATTTGCCTTGTAATTGCAGCAGTTTTGCCTATACCTTTTGGTGGCTACAAAAAGATGTGGGCAAGATTAACGGAAGATCCGATTGACTATACATATGTACTTGTACACGGTATGGGTGGCTGGGGCGAAAATGCCGGAATGAACAGCGTTACACCATATTGGGGCTCAACAACAGGCAGTATTTCAGCGCATTTGCGTTCAAATGGTTTCCTTGTAAAAGAAGCAACCGTAGGACCTTTTTCAAGTGCGTGGGACAGAGCTTGCGAGCTTTATGCACAGCTCATGGGTACAACAGTTGACTATGGTGAAGCACACAGCAAAGAACATGGTCACGAAAGATTTGGCAGAGCATATTCTACACCTCTTGTGGAAAATTGGGGAACAAAAACCGAAGGTGGACAGATGAGAAAAATCAATCTTATCGGTCATTCATTCGGTGGTAATACAGTTCGTCTTATTACAAGTCTTCTTGAATATGGCAACGAAGCAGAGATGCAGGCAAGTCCTGATGACTGTTCACCATTGTTTAAGGGTGGAAAAGGTGAGTTTGTAAATACTGTTACAACACTTTGTTCACCTCATAATGGTTCAACCTTGTTTTATGTTGTGGATAAGGGAAAGCTTGTTGAAACAGCCTTAAGTGTACTTTTTGCCACAAGTGGAATTGGTAATTTATATAACAGTAGTCTTATTGATTTCCAGCTTGAACATTTTGGAATTAAGTCAGGTGAGGAAGAGACAATTTCACTTGTGAATGGTGATTTCAGCAACGGAAAAGACAATGCCTTTTATGATTTGTCACCTGACGGTGCTATGGAATTAAATGAAAGCATTAAATTAGTTGATAGTGTGTACTATTTCTCTTTTGCATATAACACAACTAAAAAATCACCATTATCAAATCATCAGATACCTATTTCATCAACAATGGTAGTGCTTATGCCGATTGCTACGCTGATAGGAAGATATACAAATACAAGTTCGACTGCCACAATTAAAATCGACGATAGCTGGCTTCCTAATGACGGACTTGTAAATGTTGTTTCTGCACAGTATCCAACAGGAGATACGTTTGTGGAATATAACTCAGGTCTTGAAGAACTTCAGCGTGGACAATGGTATGTATTCCCAACATTAGAGGGTGACCACGGTGCAGTTATAGGAATGAACGGAAAAACTGAAGAAACCCGTAAATTCTATACTGACCACATTGCTTTGGTTGATAGTTTAGAGAGAATAAGATAAGAAAACTCCACTTGCTCAAACGAACAAGTGGAGTAATTTTTTTACTTATTTTTCGATAAATTTTCCGTAGTGTTTTGGTTCCAGAATTTTTGGTGCAAAGGTCATTATCTTGTTGAAAACACTGAGGATTGCTTTGTTAGGAATCATCTGCTCAAAGAATCCTGTTAAATTGTTAAGAATTTCACCACCTGATGGTGAGCTTGATGGAATCATAACAACCTTGTCTTTTGGATGGAATTCAAAAATCAGATTTCTCTTTGCAACGGTCTGGATAGGTCTTATTGTTACAAGAAGACTTTCGTTATCAAGCCATATTGCATTTGCACAAACAGTAAAATCAATGTTACCGAGAGTGATTTTAGAATAACGATATCTGCCATCAAGACCAAGAATAATAGTGTTTGTTTCTAATCCTTCGGACCATGTCATTGAACATTCCGTATCCTGAAAATCAAATTTGACCATATCAATATTACCGGGCTTGTCTGTAAGCATATATGTGACAGCCATAGGAAGAACGCTTAATTGGAAGCCTGTAAGGTTAAGAAGAAGCTTCTTTCTAAATTTGATATATCTGTTTTTGATTACATCCTCCATTGGTGGACGGTCACTTGAAACAAGCTGTTCAACAATTGTGTTTTCAATTTGTTCATTTTCTTCGTCAGCAATCTGGAATGCCTTTGGGAAATAGTTGAAAAGGAAATCAAGACAACCTGTTTCGTCAGTAACGGCAGATGTAAGAACAACAGTTGCATCGTATTCAGGAATGCCGATACCAAACTGTGAGAACATACCATCAGCACGGAAAGAGTCTTCGTCAATACTGTTTTTCCAGAAACAGTATCCGTAGCCACATGATGCATCTGTGCCGGGTCGGTTATATTCGTTGTCAATCTGTTTCTTTGTTGCTTCATTTGCCCATTCTTCAGGAAGAACCTGAACACCGTTGTATTTGCCTTTCTGTTGATAGCAAAGAGTGAGCTTTGCAATATCCTCTGTCTTGATATAAAGTCCCCAACCACCAGCTTCGATACCATTGCGGTCAGTTTCCCAGAACGGGAAATCAATTCCAAGTGGTTTAAAAAGACGAGGCTCAAGATATTCTCTCATACTCATACCAGTAACACGGTTAATGATAGCAGAAAGCATAAAAATATTTTCGTTGATATAAAGAAATTTTTCACCGGGTTCAAATTTCCATGGTGAGTTTATGTAATCCTCAATCCAGTCAACCTTGCTCTTATCAGAAAGAAAACTTGGTTGTTTGCCTGATGACATTTTTAAAAGATTTCTTACAGTCAGTTTTTCAAATCGTTCATCAGCTTTTTTCGGTGGATAGTCAGGGAATATATCAATAAGCTTTGTGTCTAATGAAATAAGGCCCTCACTAATTGCAAAACCGATAGCAGTTGATGTAAATGATTTGCTCACTGAATAAACAGCCTGAGGAGTGTCTTTATTATATGGCTCGTTGTACCATTCAACAGCAACCTTGCCGTGACGAATAACCATAAGGCTGTGATATTCATAGCCTTTTTTTACTGCATCCTCTAAAAAGCTTTTAATTACTTTTGCAGAAACTCCTACATCCTTTGGAGAATCAGCTCTTGGAATGTCATAAGCGTTTGACATTGTAAATCCCCCTTATTATTTATCCCTTTTTTTAAAAACAAAAATCTTGCTTATCACATAATTCCCCACTGTGACTAACACCATAGCAACGATTTTTGAAAAATTGTAATTTATGTGCAGTACGGATGAAAGCAAAAACATTGTTCCCATATCAAGCAGAAGAGTGAGAAGTCTTGATGATATGAAAGCGGTTAATTCTTTAAGAACTTTTGGGTTTTTGCTTTCAAAAACAAAAAGTCTGTTGGCAATATATGAAAATAAAACTGCACCGACCCACGAAAGCACATTTGCAACCTGAAGCTCAAAAGGGTCGTTGCCGTCAAGGAAGGTCCATGTACTGCCATAAAAGAATGCCATACTGACAATAGTTGTCAGTCCACCGACGATGACATAATTAATGACTTCCTTATGTTTTTTATATAGTTCAATTATCTTGTTCATCATAGGATATCTTCTTTGCTTTTAAAACTTCTTTTTCAATGTATACAGGACGATTTTTCCCTTGGATATACGTTCTTGCAATATATTCTCCCACAACGCCTAAAAGCAGAAGCTGCAATCCACCAAGGAAGAGAATAAGAACCACAATTGTTGCATAACCGGGTACATCTACACCGAGAATCAATCTTTTGAGAATAACAAATGCCATATAGAGTATTGAAGCAACGAATATAGCGAATCCACTTACTGTTGCAATTTTTAAAGGTAATGTTGTAAATGCAATGATTCCGTCAATGGCATACTTAAAAAAATTGAAAAATGACCATTTTGACTCACCTGAAAGGCGTTCTTCAGCTGTGTATGGCATATAGTGTGTGTTAAAGCCAATCCAAGAGAAAATACCTTTTGAAAAACGATAATATTCAGGCAAGGAAAGAATAGCTTCGGCAACTCTTTTTCTGAAGGTTCTGAAATCACTTGCACCCTGAAAAAATTCTGTTTCACTTGTCATATTGATGCATTTGTAGAAGCACTTTTTCATAAAAGAAATAAATTTGCCTTCATTTCTTTTGTCCTGATATGCAGCAACCATATCGCAATCTTCGTTTTCAAGAAGATGTTTTACCATATTAACGACGATTTCAGGTCGGTGTTGTAAATCGGCATCAATAATTGTTACAAAATCACCCTGTGCATGACGAAGCCCTGCAAACATCGCAGCTTCTTTGCCAAAATTCCTTGAAAATTCTACAACTGATACAACAGATGGATAAGACGAATAAAGTTCCTTGAGTTTTTGTGAGGTAAGGTCCTGACTGCCATCGTTTACAAATATCATTTCAAGGGAATTTATTGTTTTTGGTAATTCCTTGAATGCCATTGCAGTTTCTTCAAAGAAAGGGAATATATTATCTTGCTCGTTATAGCAAGGGATAATTAAAGAAAGTTTCATGTTTTATCAACCTTTTATCATTCTGATTTTGTTGCGTTTAGATTTGATTCTGTTTTTACGGATTATAAGAAGAATGTAAATTACAACAAGAATAGCAAGTAATGCAAATAAAATCTTGAAAATTGTTGTAGAGAACAATTTCTTAATAACACCGAATATAAGCAGGAAAATATTAAGGTCAATATCCTCACCGGCAACAAGGTCAACGGTAGCAACAACATCCTCACCATAAAGAATTTCTGCTTCACCGATAACTTCACCCTTTTTGACAGGAGCGTTTATTGACTCGGGTGTTTTATCCTCAATAGGTCTGATAATAAGACTGCCTGTTTTTGTGCCGATAGGAACAAGCGCTGACAATTCTTCAGCAGGAAGAAGTCTTACATGGTCAACCTTACTGTTGTAATTAACATCAACAACTGTTACCACATCAGTAGTATTTGTGATTTTTGTAAGTTCAATGTTATCAAATGCCCAATTATAGATTTTTTTGCTTTCAGTAAAAGCAACGTTTTCTTCAACACCATCTTTGTCAATGTCATACTGTGGAGCATTCATAACAATCAGCATATAGTTGTAGCCATCCTGTGATGCTGTTGTAATAACACAGCGACCTGCCTTTTCAGTTGTACCTGTTTTAACACCGGATACTGCTTTGTGATAATAGTCACGGATTCCGGGATTCATCATTTTGTTGGTATTGTGAAGATATCTTGTATAAGGATATTTTTCAGTAGGGTCAATATCATATCGTGATGTACTTGTAATTTCTTTAAATGTGTTGTTTTTCAATGCGTATTTTGTGATTTTGTAGAGGTCTCTTGCAGTTGTGTATCCGTTTGGGTCACTATCAAGACCATGAGCATTTACAAACTTTGTATTCTTACATCCCAGCTTTGCCACAAACTCGTTCATCATAACAACAAAATTGTCAATGCTTCCACCAACATAGTCAGCAAGAATGTTAGCAGCATCAGCGGCAGATGGTAGCATCAGACAATAAAGTAATTCATGGATTGTGAGTGTTTCATCAGGGAGAATACCTGCAGTTGCAGCGTTCATTTTGTAAAGTCCGTTAAGACATTCTCTCTTACATGTAACTGTTGCTGATAAGTCAGGACAGTTTTCAAGAACAAGCATACAGGTAACGATTTTTGTGAGAGATGCAGGAGCTGAACGCTTGTCCGCATTTTTGTCAAGGATAACTGTTTCGCTATCAGTATTAACAAGGAACACAATTTCAGCTTCTGTTTCTAACAAAGAGTTAAATGATGCACTTGCACCTATTGAAAAAGAACACATTATAATAACGGTAACGAGAATAACCGATAAAAATTTCTTCATAAAATCACCTACTTGAAAAATACAGATAATTGTATATAATAAAGTATAACACAATTAACAACAATATCCAATAAGCAAAAAGTAAAATTTTTAAAGGATGTACAGAAATATGATATATATTACAGGGGATATTCACGGTGACAGAAAAAGATTGTCATGGTTAAAACTCAAAAACTTAAAAGAGGGAGATACTCTCATTGTTTGTGGTGACTTCGGATTTTTGTGGGAAAATACAACAGCAGAGCAAAACTATATTATGTCCTTGGGCAAGAGAAAATATAACATCTGTTTTGTTGACGGAACTCACGAAAATTTTGCCCTGCTTAATAATTACGAGGTCAGCCAGTGGAATGGTGGTAAGGTTCATAAGATTTATGGCAATCTGTATCATCTTATGCGTGGTCAGGTATATGAAATCGAAGGAAGAAAGGTTTTTACAATGGGCGGTGGTGAAAGTGCCGATATTGATATCCGTCGTGATGTGAATGCCTGGTCAAAGGAAGAGCTTCCGACTCAGGAAGAATTGCTTGAAGGTGCAGAAAATCTTGAAATCGCAGGATATGATATAGATATTATTATAACTCACGAACCACCACTTAAGGTTAAGAACTTCCTGAATCTTAACGATATGTCTGAATTTCGTGTAAGTGCTCTTAATGCATATTTTGAAGAGCTTGCACAGAATTGCAGATTCCGTAAGTGGTATTTCGGCTCACTTCACGTGGATAAATTTATATCAAATAACTATCGTGCTATTTTTAAAGATGTTATAAACGCAACAACAGGCGAAAAATTATAATTCATCAAGTGGAAATTATCGCAAAAAATACCTCACAAGGCTTAAATGCCCTGTGAGGTTTGTTTTTTATTAAAGATTACCGTTGTCTGTTGCAACAGAACCGTCATAGTCACTTGTAAAGCCTGAAAGCCATGAAATCATACCATCAGGGAAGGTGAGAGTAACCTGATTGCCTGTACCGTCTACAGTTTTCATAAAAGGATAATTACCATTGTCAGAACTGAACATATCGTGGTTTACTGAAAACCATGAATGATGTGAACTTGATGTGGGATTTCCACTTGGGAATTTCACGAAAAGAAGAGATGAAAAACGACAATCAGCAGGTGAGTTGTTTGTTGTTATAATGTTATTCCATGTTTTACGAACAGAAAAGAAATAATTTACAAGGGGGTCAAGAACACCACTTGTAAGCCACACAGGAATATCTGCAATCAATTCAGCTTGATTTGCTGATGGTGTCCAGCCAGGGCAGATTGGGAAAATTGCAGCAAAAAGTTCAGGATAAGCCACAGCCATCTGCAAGGTCATTTTGCCACCCATTGAATATCCACCAATATAAATACGACTGATGTCAATGTTGTCCTTATTTTTAGCAATAAAATCATCAATTGTTGCACGCAAAGGATAAATAAGGTCGTTTGACCAGTAAATGTTGTTTTCTTCAAGTGAGCGTGGAGCAAGAATTAATGCACCTTCACTTCCCTTGAAACGAGATTGGAAATCGTCAGATGTCCAGAATGCAATATCACTTGCTACGGCCTGCTTTCCCTCATATGCACCGTCGCCCATACCGTGAAGCCAGATTACAAGAGGATATTTTGTTTTGTCACCCTTTTGTACAGGTGAAAAATATCTGTAATCAATGGTATATCCATTTGTTTCAGGACCTTTACCGGCAATAAATTGTTCTTGTAATTCGCCAAGAACATCGTCATATGTTGTGTTGCCTACCTTACAGGCAAATGCAGGTATACATGCTGTAAAAAGCATAATAGTCGCCAAAATAAAAGATAAAAGTTTTTTCATAAATATAACCTCCTGTTGCGATTATAACACGGCAAAAAAGTTCATTTCAACCCGTATTATGAAAATAAAACATAAAACTGTAAAGTGTTGAAAAAGGCAGTATATAAATACTGCCTCATAGTTGTTATTTATCTTTTTTCAAATTATATCTTAATCCGACTTTGTTTAAATCTTCGTTATATTCGTGGACAGTTTCGTTGTCCATTTTGCTTAAAAGATTTGTTTCGTGAGCAATGGAATTCTTTTTGTGGAAAATTGCATTTATCCATCTTACAACCCACATAATAGGTAAAAGGAATGGTAATTTTTCCAATATAGGGAACTTTGTCTTCATAATTGATAATGGCAAGAAAATAAGGTTTTTTATTGTTTTTGCCTTTGCTGAAGCAACAGAATCTGAACGAGCACTGATACGTGCAGCGTTAGCAGCGTCAGCGCGTTTTTTTGGGTCAGCAGTGAAAATCTGTTCTGTAATAAATTCGGTAAGCTCAGTTTCCTCTTTGCCATTAAACCACACATCAAGTGTATCCCATATATTATTATGGAAGGTGAGTAATTCTAATTTTTCAAGTTCCTTGTTGATATATCCCATATTAAGAAGAGTATGCTTTAATTTGAAAAGCCATATATCAATGAGGGGTCTGAACATAGCACTACCATCACGATAATGCTTTGTCAGATGAGTGAACAGATATATGTATTCATCTTCTTTTGTCATAGAAAAGCTGTAATTATTGTTGAAAACTGCTTTTTTCCAAGGGTTGCGATAATATGCGTAATAATCGTCGTTGTATGAAGGAATAAGGCGCTTGTGAAGCTCGATTACGATTCCACCCTGACCAACCCATATAAGTTCGTGGTCAGATTCTATCTTTTCAACAAGACCAAGCTGTGGCATCAATTCCTTGATTACATTGTATTGTGATTCCTTAATAAGAATATCAGCGTCACCCATCAAACGACATTCAGATGTAGGGTAAAGTCGTTTTACAGAAGAACCCTTTAATAGCATATAGTCAATTTTGTTGTCTGCAAAAATATTTTCTATTTTTTGAAGACAGGCCATAAGATTCTGGTCACGACCAATCATGAAAAATGTATATTTCTTGAAAATTTCAAGTTCTTCAAAGTTGCCCTTGGCTTTGTATAAACCGTGGCAAACAAGAGGAACAACTTTATGCCTTTTGCTTAACAGAAAAATCTTTTCATAATCAATATCATTACAAAGTGTTACAGGCTCATCCGTAAGAGCAGCCTTGATTATTGAAAAGAAATCTCTATACAATTTTTGCATTTATATCACCTCTTTGCATACATTTCATTATATTATTTACTTATGGTATAGTCAAGTGCCGTTTTGTTTTATTTAATTGCAGTCTCAATTGCTTTGAGGAGTGAGTCTTCGTGTGTTGATGGTAGGTCACAGTTATAATGCCATATCATAACGCCTCCATAACCATTGTTGATTGCGTAATCAGTCTTTGCCTCAATAACATCAGGAGTGTTGAACCAGAAATCTTTTCCTGTATTTGGACAATGGTACCATCCGTTTTCATCAATTTCATTATAACAACCGTTATAACCATACCAATAAGGTGATAAATCTGTTGGTCGGGAATAGAAAGGAAGACCGATATTTACCTTTTCGGAAGGAATTCCGTGAAGACCTACATTTTTAAGCTGTGAAATCGTGTCGTCATAAGTAGCATGTTTTCCTTCACCATCAACATTGTCATATGACATCAGTTCAAATGTATCAACAGCATCAATTGATGCGGCAGAGAATTTAAGATTCCATGAACTACACGCGACACCAAGAGTGTAATCATCACCAAGAGCTTTGTCCATAGATACAAGGAATTTATTGTAATAATGCCATGCTTTAAGAGAAAGTGGATATTCATAGTCGAAATGAACACCATCAAAATCGTATTTCTCAAGAACTGCAATAATATTGTTTTCTAAAACACCACTTGTGAAAGCCTTGTTGTGCTCATCGCTCTGCGCTTCCATCTGCTCTTCCCACACGCTTGAAGCAGTTTGTCCATCCGGACCAAGAAGATTGAGAGATATGTGGATGTTTCTGTCACCAATAGCCTTCTGAATATTAGCAAGAGCAGTTTCTGTTTTCTTTTCATCAACATTTACGATGCCTTCATTATCAAAGGAAGCACATTCGAAAAGAATAACATGAGTGACAATGTCAAAATCTTCTGCATATAAGCTGTCAGGATTCTGAATATAATCACCTCGTATATATGTTGTCACCTTGAAGTTGTCAACCTTCTTGATGATATTGTCAGGACTTATCCCAAGAAAATTTGTAATCAAAGTAATCAATGCAGTGAAAAAAGCAATAATTCGATTTAAAAGAGCCATAATAAAATCCCCCTTGTTTTTATTATAGCAGAGATAAAACTGCTATTCAAGAAAAGGAAAAGATATATAAACAAAAAATAAAAGAGACAACACAGAAGTGTTATCTCTTTTATTGGTGCGAGAGACGGGACTTGAACCCGTACGGGATTACCACACGCCCCTCAAACGTGC
>JAZQUG010000041.1:0-40337 GCA_045631225.1 Candidatus Fimenecus sp. | reverse complement strand
TTTATCGGGGAGTTAATGGGCGTCTCTTCTCGGCTCCCCTTGTCAGGGTACGGGTGTCCGGTGGACACCTCTGCGAAGCAGAAGCACCGACCGAACCGGCAGGTGAGACATAGCTGTCTGCGAAGCAGACTGAGGGGTAGTCAACTATACTATTAAACTATCTCTCCCTCCGTCAAAATCAAAGATTTTGCCACCTCCCTCGTCAGAGGGAGGCATAGATACATAATTTATCTCCCTGACAAATTATAATTTGAATTACAACAAAGAAACAATTTGATAATCAATTGTTGAAATGAAAATATTATTATGTTAAAATACTTTGAAAAATAATTGGGAGTGTTTTTATGTATATTTTAAAATTAAATCCTGTTTTTAAAGATTATCTCTGGGGTGGTACAAAGCTTCGTGACGAATACGGTTTTGAATCTGACCTTGAAAAGTTGGCTGAAGGTTGGATGCTTTCTTGTCACAAAGATGGTGAAAACACAATTGCAAATGGCGAATTTACAGGAAGGTCTTTAACAGAAATAATAAAAAATAATCCTGATTTTTTAGGTGAAAACGGTAAAAGGTTTGAATATTTCCCTATTCTTATAAAGCTTATTGACGCTAAAAATGACTTATCTGTTCAGGTTCATCCTGATAATGAATATGCTATGCGTATTGAAAAAGAGTACGGCAAAACTGAATGCTGGTATATTCTTGACTGTGATGAGGGCGCAGAGCTTATCTATGGCTTTAACAGAGAAATAACAAGTGAAGAATTCAAGGAAAAGATTGCTGATAATACATTCCTTGAAACAGTAAATAAAGTTAAAGTTAAAAAGGGTGATTTATTCTTTATTGAAGCCGGAACACTTCATGCTATCGGTAAAGGAATTCTTCTTGCAGAAATTCAGCAAAATTCCAATACTACATACAGAGTTTACGATTACGGACGTCTCGGTGCAGACGGAAAGCCTCGTGAATTACACGTGGAAAAGGCAATTGATGTTACAAATTGTATTCCGCCTACACGTTCAACAGAGCCTGAAGGTGATTTGGTTGAATATGATAACTATTCATCACAGTTACTTACAAAATGCGATTTATTTAATGTTAAAAAGGTTAATGTCAAAGACTTTTTTGACGGTGTTGCTGATGAAAAATCATTTGTGTCTGTTTTAGTTACTGAGGGCAACGGAACAATTGACGATATTGAGATTAAAAAGGGCGACAGTCTTTTTGTTCCTGCAGGCTACGGTACATTTACAATCAAAGGTAATTTAGAAATTATAGTTACAAGGGTGTAATAATGAATCAAAGAACATTCAGAGGCACAAAAACTGCCTGTTATACAGGATATATCGTTCAGGGAATTATCAACAATATTGCTCCCCTGCTTTTTGTTATTTTCAGTGACAAATTTGATATCACACTGGAAAAATTATCGCTTTTAATTACTATTAATTTTGCAACTCAGCTTCTGGTCGATACAATTTCAATTAAATTTGTTGATTTAATCGGCTATAAGACCTTAGCAATCATATCACAGGGAATTGCTTTTGTAGGTCTCGCATGTCTCGGCATATTGCCAAATATAATGAGAAATTCATATATGGGAATCGTAATTTCCATAATACTCTCTGCTATCGGCAGCGGAATTACCGAGGTTATTATCAGCCCTATTGTTGAATCAATTCCGGGAGAAAAGAAAACAGCTGAAATGAGTCTTTTACATTCATTTTACTGCTGGGGTCAGGTTTTTGTAGTATTGCTCACAACACTTATGATTAAGTTTATGGGAAATGATTTATGGTATGTTGCACCTGTAATATGGTCAATTATTCCGTTATGTAATACTATTAACTTTATTTCCGTACCAATACAACCTAACCTCACAATAGAAGAAAAAACACCTTTTCTGAAGCTGCTGTTTTCAAGACAATTCATATTATGTGTGGCTATTATGATTTGTTCAGGTGCTTCAGAAATAGGAATGTCACAATGGTCATCTTATTTTGCAGAAGCAGGACTTAAGGTATCAAAAATGACAGGAGATTTATTGGGTCCTTGTCTTTTTGCCGTACTTATGGGAACAGGCAGAATGATATTCGGGTTCGTTGGTGAAAAAATCAATCTTAAAACTGCACTTTGCTGTTCTGCAGGACTCTGTGCATTATGTTATCTCGGAACTTGCTTTATAAACAATTCAGTTATTTCATTATTGGTATGTGCATTGACAGGTATAAGTGTAAGTGTTATGTGGCCTGCAACCTTAAGCCTTGCTGCGAGACTTTTCCCTAAGGGTGGCGGCTCAATGTACAGTGTTCTTGCACTTTCGGGAGACACAGGCTGTACTTTAGGTCCTTGGGTTATCAGTTATATTTCCATAAGCTTTGCAGGAGGTGCTTCTTCTGCAGAATCACTTAAAACAGGCCTCGGATTCGGTGCACTCTTCCCTATTTTTATGATTGTTGCAATTTCACTTCTTAACATTAAGAAAAACAGTATTGACAATCAGATTCACAATGATATAATTAAATCATAAAATATATTAAATATTAGTTGTCTTCAGGGCGGAGTGAAATTCTCCACCGGTGGTTAAAGTCCACGAGCCAATTGGCTGAATGGGTGTAATTCCCATACCGACGGTATAGTCCGGATGAAAGAAGATGCAACATTTTTGTTACATTAGCCCTGCTATTTTAAGCGGGGCTTTTCTGTTTGATGACTAATAAAATGAAAGGACGATTATTATGTCAAGCAAACGAAATCAGAAAATCTTTAATTTAACTGTTGTTGGTCTTATGACAGCAATTGCAACTGTTATTTATATGGTTTTCCCTGAAATCAATATTGTACCTGGTGTCAGTCACTTAAAAGTTGATTTTTCTGACTTCCCTGCTATACTTACGGGAGTTATTTTAGGTCCTGTACAAGGAATTCTTATCGAGGTTGTTAAAAACATTATTCATCTTACACGAACTACAACCGTTGGTATCGGTGAAATAATGAATATTATCCTCGGAAGCAGCATGATTTTATCAATGTGGGGATTTGTAAGTATTTTCAAAAAGGTTTTCAAAGAAAATAAAATTACATTTAAAACATATATTCTTGCTTCTGCTATAACAATAGTTATTGCAATTATTGTGGGTTGGATTGCAAATATGGTTTTCACACCGATTTTTTATAAGATTATGGGATTCCCCCTTGTCAGTGAAACATACTGGGCAGGTGTCTGGGGTTCAACTACACTTAACTCAATTAAGGCTCTTTTCAATATTGTTCCATTTTTTCCAATATATATTGTCTTTGAAAAAGTAATAAAAAAATATACAATATAGTTGACAATATGATATATTGTGATAAAATATATTGAAACTAAATATATCCCTTATGCAGAGTGGTGGAGGGTCTGGCCCTGTGAAACCCGGCAACCTGCTTTTTGCAAGGTGCTAATTCCTGCGGATTTTCCGAGATATAAGGTTGTTAATCTATGGCACCCTTATGGGTGCTTATCTTTTTATAGTTGAAATGGAGGAAAAGAATATGGCTAAATTTTTATTTACTTCTGAATCAGTAACTGAAGGTCATCCTGATAAAATCTGTGATAAAATTTCTGATTCAATTCTTGATGCAATGCTCGCTCAGGACCCTATGTCACGAGTTGCCTGTGAAACAACAGTTACAACAGGACAAGTTCTTGTTATGGGTGAAATCACATCAAAGGCTCAGGTTAATATTCCTGAAATCGTAAGAAACACTGTTATTGAAATTGGTTACGACCATAGTGATAAAGGCTTTGACGGTAACACTTGTGCTGTTCTCGTAGCACTTGACAAGCAGTCACCTGATATTGCTCTCGGTGTTGATAACTCAATGGAAATCAAAGAAGGTAATGATGATTTTTATAATCTTCACGGTGCCGGTGACCAGGGTATGATGTTCGGTTTTGCTTGTGACGAAACACCTGAACTTATGCCAATGCCAATTTCACTTGCAAACAAGCTTGCTGTTCAGCTTACAAAGGTAAGAAAAGACGGTACACTCCCTTATCTTCGTGCTGACGGTAAAACTCAGGTTACAGTTGAATATGACGACGACAGAAACCCTGTCAGAATCGATGCAATCGTTGTTTCATCTCAGCATAGTGCCGATGTTGAACTTGCACAGATTCGTGAAGATATCAAAAAGAATGTTATTGAACCAATTGTTCCTGCAAATCTTATTGACGAAAACACAAAGATTTTTGTAAACCCAACAGGCAGATTTGTAATCGGTGGTCCTATGGGTGACTCAGGTCTTACAGGCAGAAAGATTATCGTTGATACATACGGCGGATATTCTCGTCACGGCGGTGGTGCTTTCTCAGGTAAGGACCCAACAAAGGTTGACCGTTCAGCGGCTTACGCTGCAAGATATGTTGCAAAGAACATTGTTGCTGCCGGTCTTGCAAAGAAGTGCGAAATTCAGTTAGCATATGCAATCGGTGTTGCAAAGCCTGTTTCTGTTATGGTTGACACATTCGGCACAGGTGTTATCAGCGATGCTGACCTTGGTGATATTGTAAACGAAGTATTTGACCTTCGTCCTGCTGCTATTATCGATAATCTTAAGCTTCGCAACCCGATTTACAAACAGCTTGCTGCTTACGGTCACGTTGGCAGAACTGATTGCGATGTTATGTGGGAAAAGACAGACAAGGTTGAAATTTTAAAAGAAAAAGCAAAAATTTAATTTGAAATTTTTTGAATAATGCAAAAGAAAAAACTCATAATAAAAATGCACATAAAACAATGCTTTTTATTAAGGAGTGAATATAATGCTTGACAGAATTGCTTTAATTCTTGTTGTAATCGGTGCAATCAACTGGGGTGCAATCGGACTTTTCCAATTCGACCTTGTTGCCTGGATTTTTGGCGGACAGGATGCGATTATCAGTAGAATAGTTTATACTCTTGTTGCTCTTGCAGGTATTTGGTGTATTTCCCTTTTATTCCGCAGGAATGAAATGTTAGCAACAAACGATGAAATGTAATAATGTAAAAAAAGCGAAGACCGTATAAAACAAAATAAATAAAGGGATTCTGCAGAATTTAAAAAACTGCATGAATCCCTTAAACTTTATTTACAAGCATTTGTTTATGAAAAAATTATATGTTTTATACTACGAACAAACTTCGCCACTCGACGTACCTTTGTACGCCTTCGGGCAAACAAAACCAAGGCTGAAGCCTTGATTTTGCTCAGTTTGTCCGTTCTTCATCTTTTTTCTTATCTTCCTCAAATTACAGTTATTTATCTTGTCACAGAAACTTTTTTATGTTAAAATATACATATTAAAAATCAAGGAGAAAAATTATGATAGCTACAATTAAATCAATCATTTCAATTGTTAATGCAATTGTGTTGACAATCTTTCCGGGATTAACATTCCAGGACATTGTTGATACAGGTAAAGAATGCTGCGAATACGCTATTGAAACAACAAAGGAGCTTACAATATTTGAGGAAGCGTATGACAACTGTCTTTTGAATGCATCAATTATGTCCGATATACATATTGACGTTGACTGGCCTATCGGTGAATGGGTTTGGGCAAACGGTCTTAATGACCTTGAACGCTCAAGAGATACTATTGACGCTTTAATCGTTTCAGGTGACCTTACAAACTATGGTGACGGTCCGTCAATAGAGAGCTTCTTTAACATAATGGCTGATAGTGATTGTGCAGAGCATTGGGTTACTGCAACAGGAAATCACGATGTGGGTCATGTTGATGATACAACTCAGGAAGGTGCAAGACAACGATTTGTTGATTTGTACAACAACTTAAATCCTTCAGGTCACAAAATCGAAAAAGCATATTACAAAATTGATGTAAATGGGTATCGTTTTGTTGTTCTTTGTGATGACGGTGACGACACATGGGACACTCCTGATATGAGTGCAGAACAGATTAAGTTCCTTGACGATTCATTAAAAGAAGCTGCCGACAGAAACTTACCAATGTTCGTTGTCAGTCATGTTCCTTGTAATGGTGTAAACGGTCTTGATACAATCTGGCCTGACAACGGACTTAATGAGAATAGTGACACAGTTAAGAAAATTATGGAAAAATATAAGAATGTTGTGTTTATAAGTGGTCACGTACATACAGGCATTAACGGTCCGCTTGTTGAAAATGCATTTGGTTTTTCTTGTGTTGAAAAGCAGAATGGTGTAACCTATGTCAATCTTCCGACATATATGATTGTCAACCGTTATGGTGTGCCTTGGGGCGGAATGGGATTCCAGATGGAGGTTTATGAAAATGAAATCCTTTTCAGAGCAAGAAACTTCGGTTCATCAACATGGTATCCTGTTTATGACCATTCAGTACAACTTGATAAATAAAAATTTTACCGAGAAACTATTTAGTTCCTCGGTATTTTTTACTCTTTTATTAGCTTTTCAATTAATTCTTTTTCAGGTGTAACATATATGGTGTTATATGTGTTATAAATAACCTTACCCGGTTTTGCTCCCGTTGGCTTTTTAACATTTTTTATCAAAGTATAATCAACTGCAACTGAAGAGGAATCCTTTGCTTTACTATGATATGCAGCAATACAAGCTGCTTCAAAGATAGCCGTTTCAGTAATCTCCTTTTTATCTGCAATAATAACTGTGTGTGAACCCGCATATTTCTGAACATGTAACCACATATCATAATTCATTGCTGTTTTTAAAGTAAGAATATCATTTTGTATATTATTTCTGCCAACAAGAATTTTAAAACCATCACTTGATTTGAATTCAAGAGGTTGAAGTGGTTTTTCTTTTTTGATTTTATTACCCTTTTTGATTTTTAAGTATCCGCCCTGCTCCAATTCATCACGGATTTCCGAAATTTCTCTTTCAGAATCAGCACGGGACAGGTTATCAAGGACAGAATCAAGGTAAACCAGTTCCTGTTCTCCTTCATCAATAAGATTGTGAAGCATCTTTTCAGCATTAACTGCTTTTTTATACTCTTTAAAATACCTTTGAGCATTCTGCAGTGGACTTAACGCAGGATTAGCAGGAATATCAATTAATTTGTTGTCGTCATAATAATTTTCAAGCTTATAAACAGATGCTTTTTCAGTCAATCTGTATTGATTTGCTGTTATTAATTCAGCGAAAATGCGTATTTCTTCACGACTTTCACTTTTAAGAAGCTCTGTTTTTCTGTTATTTATCTTTCTTGCTGTTCGTTCGATAGCACTATTAAGCAGTTTAAATAAATCTGCTGCTTTTCTCTTTGTTCTGTTGATTTTATCTTTTTCAAAATAGAAATCGTCAAGCAATTCAGATACAGACTCATATTCCTTTTTATTAAGAGTTGTTCCGTACTGACGAATATTTGTAAATGAAAAATCAAAAGGAGTACCGTCTTTAGAAACAAGCATTGTAAATGACTTATTATTTATAATTTCGTCTTTAATAATGCTAATCTCGTTTTCAAGTCTTTCTTTTTCAATATCAAGAAGAAGACCAACCTGTTTATCACCAAAAACAGTTCTGTATGCAATTTCTCTGCCAACAATCGGTGAAAAACCTTCAACACATTCAAGGATAGCCTTTGAAAGCATTTTTTCAGGATATAACAATATCTTATCAGTAATTTCAGCAGCAGAATCGGAAATAATATTACATTTTTCCTGCATTGGCGGTAACTCATATTTAAGACCCGGTAAAATTTCCCGGACAGAAGATTTTTCTTCATCAATTCTTTTAACTGCATCAATTATTTTATAATCAATGTCACAAAGGATAATATTACTTCTTTGTCCCATAATTTCACAGACAAGATAATATTTTGTTTTATCCCCTATTTCAGTTGTACCATTAAACTCTAATATTATAATTCTGTCATTACCTATCTGAGTAATATCAGAAAGTGTTGCACCACAAAGTCTTTTACGAAGCAACATACAAAGCATTGGCGGTACTTTAGGATTTTCAAGGTTGTATCTGCTTAAATGGACACGAGGACTCTGACCGTCACAGGATAAATATAATCTGTAACCGCCATTTCGTGTACGAAGAATCAACACCAGCTCATTTTTAGATGGCTGATGCACCTTTTCAATTTTAGAGCCTGTAATATAACTTTTAAGCTCGTTTTTTATAAGTCCTAATGTAATTCCGTCTAATGCCATAAAACCTCTTAAATCGTGATTATAGGAGTATTCTGTGTTGCAAGAATACAATCAATCTTAAATTCTTTTTCTATTTTTTCCAAAAGTGGATTTATTGCTATCATTTCTGTTTCAAAATGACCACAGGCAAACAAAACTATACCCGTTTCATTTGCATCAAGGAATGAATGATGTGAAGCGTCACCTGTTAAAAGTGCATCACAATTAAGTTCTTTTGCAAGTGGGAGATAATCACTTCCTGAACCACTGCAAACTGCAATTTTGTTTATGTTTTTATTCAGGTTGTTATATCTTACTGAACCATTCAATCGGGCTTTCAGATGATTAGCAAATTCATCAGTTGTATATGTATTATCAAATACAGCAACATTTAAAAATGTATCGTCGATTTTTTCAATCTTATCTGCACAAACAGTGCAACATAAAATATCATTTACACCTTCAGTTGCTTTATCATAATTTGTATGAGCACAGATAATACTCATATTATTTTCAATAATTTTATAGATAAGACTATCGTTAAGAACATTTGAAACAGGCTTGAAGATAACAGGATGATGAGTAACAATTAAATCTGCACCAACATTTTTTGCTTGTTCAATTACATCTGATGTAACATCAAGTGCAAAAATAATTCTATTAACAACGCTGTTTTCATTTCCCACAAGCAAGCCCGAATTATCCCATTCAGCCTGTGTCCCAAACGGTGCAAATGAATCAATAAAATTATAAATATCCTTTACTGTTGCCATTGTTTCAACTCCTCTACCATATTTTCAAGGTCAGAACATTCTTTGTCTGCATTTTTCAAAGCAACAAGCTTTTTATTATACTTATCATATATCTTTTTAAGATATTCCTTTGACAAAGTATCATCATTGTACGGTAATTTACCAACAATCAAATCAAGGTCAGTATAAGCAGTTTGTCCTTCATAAAAATAAACACTCAAAATTATGTAAAGCTTATCTCCGTCTTTTGCAACAACCTCTTTATCAATAATAAAACCATTATCAAAAAGAGTCTTTCTCAATTCTTCAACATGAGTCATAGGCTGTAAAATCAGATGAATTTCTTCATTTTTAAGCCATTGTGTGCGTTCAATAAATGAAGATATTAAGAGGCCACCCATACCGGCAACTGCAATTTCCTCTACTTCATTTTCACTGAAATTATCAAGTCCGTCGGAAAGTCTTAATTCAATATTGTCAGAATAGCCGTATGAAACAACAGCTTCCTTAGCATTTTCAAGAGGTCCTACTCTTAAATCAGCAGCAATTCCCCTATTTATGATTCCTTTTTCAACCAAATATACAGGCAGATATGCATGGTCTGTACCAATATCTGCAAATACTTTACCTTTACGGACTAAATCAGCAATCGCCATAAGTCTGCTGTCAAGCTTCATACTAATCACCCAACTTTTTAAAAATCCCCCTATTATTTATAGGAGGATTTTTTACTTTAATTATTTATCAGCATTTTCCTTGAGGAACTGGTTAATACCGTCAACAAACTCATCAGGGTCAACACCGTGAACCATACAAGCCTGTTCAACAGTTTCTCCTCTTGCAGAAGGACAACCGAGACAATGCATACCAAGGCTTAAAAAGAAAGGAACTGTTTCTCTTGCATTATCAAGGATTTCACCGATATTCATATCTTTTGTAACTTGAAACATTTCTTATTCTCCTTTAACAACTGCAACTGTAATCTTTTTATCGTTAATTGTAAATTCTGTTGAATAGTCAGCGTCGAAGCTTTCATTAATAACAACCTTATCAGCAAGAAGCTCTGTTGCGATATAATCAAGCTTTTCAGTCAGAGCGTTTACAACAAATTCATCATCAACTGAAATTGAAGCATTGATTCTCTGTTCAACCTGATAGCCTGCATCCTTACGAGCAACCTGACACTGACGGATAATATCACGAACAACGCCTTCCTTAAGAAGCTCATCAGTGAGAACGATATCAAGTGCAACAACGCTGCTTTCAGCAAATTCAGCAGAAACAACACCGTCTTTAGTCTTTGACTGAACAGCAAAAATTGAAGAATCGAACTTTTCATCCCAACCTGGAACTTCAACCTCACCACCTGCGATTACTGCAGCTGTAAGTGCTTTCATTTCGTCAGCTGAAAGTGCTTCAAGTGTCTGCTTCATCTTATTAACATTCTGCTTAAGAACTGCACCTGCAACCTTGAAATTAACTGCAAGGAACTGGTCATTAAGAATATTAATATCATCAATGTATTCAACTGATTTAATGTTAAGCTCATCAAGAATATTCTTCTCAAATGTCTTGATTTTATTCGCTTTATCAGCGTCACAGCAAACGAAGAGCTTACTGAGTGGCTGACGAACCTTAATCTGCTGTTCATTACGAAGTCTCATTGCTGTTGCAATAACTTCACGAACAAGAGCAGTCTGTTCAATAACACCGTCATCTTCAACGCCCTCAATTTCTGTTGGCCAATCGCTGAGATGAACTGATTCAGCAACTGTTGAGTCACATTTTCTGATGAGGTTCTGCCAGATATAATCTGTCATAAACGGAATTACAGGAGCCATTGTCTGAACACAAACCTTAAGAGCATTAAAGAGTGTCCAGTAAGCAACCATCTTATCATCCTGGTCCTCTGTTTTCCAGAAACGACGACGGTTTGCTCTGATATACCAGTTAGAAATATCATCAACGAAAACTTCAAAATCCTTAATAAGTGCAGATGACTTATATTCATCCATTGAAGCAGTTGCTTTCTTGAGATATTCGTTTGTTCTTACAACAAGCCATTTATCAATAGGTGTTAATGCCCCAAAATCAACCTTATAATCAGCAAAGTTTGGTTTGTCAAGCTGTGCATATGTGTCAAAGAATGTATAAATATTCCAGAAGCCGAGCATCTTTCTTCTTGCTTCATCACCAAGGTTATAACCGAAACGAACGTCGTTTGTATTTGGTGCACTACCGTAAAGGTAACGAACTGTATCGGCGCCGATTTTTTCAGCAGCCTCGTCAAACTTAATCATAAAGCCTGTCTTTGAGAATTTTGAGCCGTCTTCAGCAACAACCATACCGTTAGTAACAACTCTTTCATATGGAGCTTTACCAACAAGTACAGTACTCATAAAGAGCATTGAATAGAACCAAAGTCTAACCTGCTCATGCATTTCTGTAACCCATTCTGCAGGGAAATTCTTTTCCCATGCTTCACGGTCTGTAAAGTAACCAAGTGTTGAGAATGGAACGATACCGGCATCGAGCCAAACATCACCGATGTCAGAAATACGAGATACTTCTTTACCACAATGTGGACACTTAATCTTAACTTCGTCAACCCAAGGTCTGTGAAGTTCAGGAAGAGCATCAACCTGAGCCGGGTCAACAGCATTTTCACGAAGCTCATCCTTTGAGCCGATAACTGTAATATGTCCACAGCTACATGGATAGAAAGGAAGCGGCATACCGTAATAACGCTTACGGGAAATATTCCAGTCACCCATATTTGTAAGCCAGTCATTCATACGCTTACCGTTTGAAGCAGGCTCCCATTTAACTGAATTTGCACATTCAATAAGTTTAGGCTTAATTTCACTTGTCTTGATGTACCAGGCAGGAACAAGACGGAAAACGATTTCGCTCTTACATCTCCAGCATACAGGATAGCTGTGTTCATGTGGTTCAACTTTATAGAGCTTATTCTGTTCGTCAAGTTTTGCAAATACTTCATCAGCAATTGTATGGCTGTCCTTACCTGTCATAAAGCCGAAGCCCTCAAGGTAAATACCCATATCATCGATAGGCATAACCTTTGGAAGACCAAGTCTTTCACCAAGCTCAAAGTCTTCGATACCGCAACCCGGAGCAATATGTACAACACCTGTACCTTCGTCAGCTGCAACATCTTCCCAAGCAACAATTTTATGTTCAAAGCCCTGCTGTGCTTCCAAATCAGCAAAGCAAGTTTCATAGTGAAGACCTACGAGCTCTTCACCCTTAAGTGCACGGATAACTTCAACCTTGTCATCACCAAGGTATTTAATAGCATTTTTAGCAAGAATCAATGTCTGTTCATCACTCTTGATTTTAACTTCAACATAGTCAATTTCAGGATTAACTGCCAAAGCAACGTTTGAAGAAAGTGTCCATGGAGTTGTTGTCCAGACAAGAATCTTTGAGTTAAGTTCTTCAACAGGAAGCTTGAAGAAAACTGAATTATGAGTCATCATCTTATATGAACCTGTCATTTCGTGTTCAGAAAGTGATGTACCGCAACGAGGACACCAAGGCATTGGCTTATATTCACGCTGAATCCAACCGTGATTATCACATTCCTTTAAGAAATGCCAGATACCCTGAATATTAAGGTCTGTATTTGTATAGTATGAGTTATCCCAATCCATCCACATACCAAGTCTCTTTGACTGTTCTGTAATGATACCTGAGAAATGCTTAACTCGGTCAACACACTGACGAGTAAACTTGTCCATACCGTAATTTTCGATATCCTTTTTTGTTTTAAAGCCAAGCTGTTTTTCAACTTCAACTTCAACCCAGAGACCCTGAGAGTCAAAACCGTTCTGACGACGACAATCGTAACCTCTCATTGACTTGTAACGGATAAAAGTATCCTTTGTACTTCTACCCCAAGCGTGGTGAATACCCATTGGGTTATTTGCTGTAATAGGACCGTCAAGGAAACGGAACATTTTCTTACCCTTGTTTTTTTCAACGAGCTTTTCATAAAACTTTTCTTTGTCCCAGAGCTCCATTACTTCGTGCTCAAGCTCGACAAAGAGATTTTTTTCGTCTGCCACTATATTGTCCACCTTTCAAGTGTTATATATACATATTTTAACAGATAATATTATACACAAATATAGTGAAATTTCAAGTGATTTACAGAAAATAATATGTATTTATAATTATTTATTCAAGTATTTCTCTTTTGTGGCAAGACCACCACGAATATGACGCTCTTCTTTATTGATATCAAGCACTTTTCTCACCTCTTTATAAAGACCGGGATTAACCCTTGAAAGTCTTTTTGAAACATCCATATGAACAGTGCTTTTACTGACACCGAACACTTTTGCCGTAGCTCTTACCGTTGAATTATTCTCTACTATATATTCGCCCAATAACAATGCTCTTTTATCAACCAAATCATTCAAAACAAAGCCCTCCTTTTCGTCATAAATTAATATGAGAAAGGAGAGCTGAATATTCGTAATATTGTTTTTAATCTGAATTATACGGAATATTAGTGTGGTCTCTTTTACCATAGAGTGTGGTCTCTTTTACCATAGAGTATGGTCTCTTTTACCATCGGGTATGGTCTCTTTTACCATCGGGTATGGTCTCTTTTACCATCGGGTATGGTCTCTTTTACCATCGGGTATGGTCTCTTTTACCATCGGGTATGGTCTCTTTTACCATCGGGTATGGTCTGTTTTACCATCGGGTATGGTCTGTTTTACCATCGGGTATGGTCTGTTTTACCATCTAAAAATAATATATAAATAATATAAAAATAATATATAAAATTGCAGAATAGTTAATCGATTAACTATTTTATTTTTTTGCTGTTTTTTTAGTTAAAAACTGTCTTAAAAATCTTCTGTTTGTAAACTTTTTGTTAATAATATGACGTTTTTTCAGAATTGTCCCGCATTTCCCGGGACGAAATGGCTTATCCGCCCTATATATGGGAGGTGTTTTTATAAACAACAATAATATTAACAATTTTTCATATGCAATTTTTCCGTTAAGTATGCTTTCCGATAACAACTATAAGGAGTTTTCTTCAAATGAATATTTCTTATATACATTGCTACTTAACAGAATGAACATATCAAAAAGAAATCCAAATCATTTTTCAGATGAAAAAGGCATTTTTGTTTATTATTCCAATAACCGGATATGTGAAAATTTAAAATGTAATCCTAAAACTGCAACAAAAGTTTTAAACAAACTTGAACAGGCAGGGCTTATAAGAAAGGAATACCAGAAAAGAGGTCTGCCCTTAAAGATATATGTCAAGGACATCAGAACAGAAAACGAAAGCACTTGTAACTTTCCTTCACAAAAGCCACAGGACAAGCTTTCGGGCAAACCATATTCTTATTCAAATAAACAGCAAAAGTCTTTCAGAAACGATTTTTCGAAACAGGAAAAGCCCGTGAGCTTCGATGTGGAAAGAGCAGAGAAAATTGCCAATGACGGATTCCTTGATTTTAGTCAAATGAAAATAAAAAAACGCCGAAAGCATTAAGCAATCGACGTTTTAACTTTAATTATTCTGTATCTGACGGATATCGTCACCAAAAAACTTGACAACTACATAGTTCCCAATAATTCTTGATGCAACACTTTCAGGATAACGTGTTTTGATTTCTTCAAGATTTAAGTTTGAGCTTATAATCGTAGGTACTCCTCGTGCAATTCTACTGTTTATTATATTATAAAGAGATGATGTTGCAACAGCAGTTGAAAATTCTGCACCTAAATCATCAAGGATAAGCAAATCTGCATCAATGAGGATATCCTCTGTTTCAAAAGAGTCTGCTCTGCCGAATTTTTCACGCTCAAGCTTATTTAAAAAATTTATAACAGAGCCATAGACAACATTATAACCTTTTTTCATAACTTCATTAGCAATCGCCAATGATAAATGAGTTTTACCAAGCCCTGTTCTGCCACAGAAATAAAGATTTACAGAGTCTGTGTCAAAATATTTCGCATAATTTATACAACGGTTGTAAACATCACACATTGTTTCATAAGGTGATTTTCCGTTTTCTGATTTTTTAGGATAATATTCTAAATCAAAATCCTCAAAGTTTGAAAGTTCAAGCGGTGTCATTGAGGACATTTTTTCACTTGCATATTTTTTAAGCAGGTCATTATGACAAGAGCAAAGCCTTGTACCGTAAGAAACACGACGCTCATTATCAAAATCTTCAACAACACCTGTATCCTGACATTTTTCACAGGTGTATTTAATGTCAAGGTAATCCTCAGGAAGATTTAATGCTTTAAGAAGATTTTTTCGTTCCTCACGAAGCTGTCTGTTCTTTTCACGGATACGTTTAAGCTCTGTTTCAGCCTGTTCTTTAGGTAATGCAAAAGCTCTTACAGTTTCGTGGCCTGTTTTTGCAAGCTCTGCTTCAATAAACTGAAATTCAGGGTACTTAAAGCTTAATTCATTCTTACGCTGACTCGCAGTATATTCAGCATTATTTCTTCTGTTTTTAATCTCTGCACGAGCTTTTTCGTGCATTTCTCTTGAATGTGCCAAGCTTTATGCCCCCTTTGTTCTTTTTCTTTTCTTATTTTTCATCATGCCAAAATCTTTTGGATTTTCTGTAGCATCTTTTTCTGCTTTTATAACATCAAATGATGTTTCTTTAACTTCAGTTTTTGCTTTCTGTGATTTACTCTGGAACTTCTTTGTGCCCTTTTCAATATCCTCAAGGGTATTAAGTCCCTGTTTACGCCAATTCTTGATTGTTCCGTTCATATGACAGATGTTATTCCACACAAGACGACCTGTCTGCTTTTCAGCTTTCATAATGTTGAATGCCTTTTCAATCTCGTTGATAGTATATCCCCAACGAAGCCATTCGCAGAAAATCTCCATTACTGCAAATGTTGGTGCAGATGTGTCGTTATTAGTTCTTGTGGCAAGTTCACGGAAAACTGTCAACGCTTTTTCAGTTTCGTTTATATAATCATCAGCTGATGTAAGGTCTGTAATACCGTTTTCAGCCCAGTATTTTGCAATTTTCAGAATGTCGTTCTGACTTGTATTATCAATGCTTTTTGCAAAGTAAAGAAGGCAGTTTGCCACATCGGGAGTAATTCCGTAACGGTAAACTACAGAATAAATTGTGCATTGCATACTGTAACCCAGTGTTCTGCCGAGAATTTCCTGTGCTTCATTGAAAAGACGCTTCATTGCACCGTTTTTCCTGAGAATTTTTTCAATTTCAGCCTGATTAGGGTTTGTGAAATGAATTTCAGGAAGTGGCATTTTTACCTTTTCAGGTGTTGTAATCTGTTTTTCAGTTTTAACAGGTGCTTTGATTTCCTCACTCTGTAAAATGCCGTTATCAGTCCAGTATTCAACACATTCCTTGACTGTACCGAGAGAAAGATTTGTAATTTTTGTGATTTCGTCAATTGTAATTTCAGGATTTCTGAAAACGGCAATAATAACCTTTAACTGTTCACCACTTGCAAATTTAAGTCCTTTATCTGCAATTTCAGTGGGTAATGAAAACATTGATGAATATACTTTTGGTGAAATTTTAAACATATCTTTCCCTCCTTTGACCCATAATGCGAGAGAATAAGTATATCATAGATTTAATATTTTTTCAATCACAAGATATGGTGTTACAAGTCACATCAAATCGCAAAATACAAATAAAAAATAAAGACGGAGTCAGCTTAAGACTCCGCCATACTGTATATATTCTGTATAATTATTCATATCCTAATTTTTTGAGAATCTGCGGGTCGCAAGTGTCAGCTACGGGACCGATTTCTTCCCAGAGCTTATCAGCCTTTGCTTTCCATTCAGGGAAATCCTCATAATGTGCAGGATAGTTATCATACAAAGTGCCGACCTTTGCACTATACATAAGTCCTCTTACAAGCTTTGCGATTGTTGATGGTTTAAGGTCTTTCTTCGCAACACCGTTTACAATACCTTTTACTATATCCGTAATATCATCAACACCTAATTCAAGACCTGTATCCATACCTCCAAGAATTTTTTCGCTGAACATAACATCATTCTTAAAGAGATATTCTGCTTCATCATAATCCATAGATATAATACCCATAAGAAGTGGTCGCATTGAGTCGAAATCCTTACCCTGTGCTGTCATATAACGCTTGTTAATACTCCACATTCTCTCTTTTGTAAGGTATTTATCTGATTTCAAGAGATTTGAAATAACATCCACTGCGATTTCACCTGCAACAAGTGCAGATGTACAGCCTTCACCACAAGTAGGCTTTGTGTGACAAGCAGCGTCACCAAGGGCGATAAAACCGTCATCAACAAGTGAATATGCAGAAATATGGTATGGTGTCATACCCTTTTCTACTCTTTCAACCTTATATTCAGGGAATTTAACATTCTTCATAAAGTCCTCTTTAAAAATTTCCTCAGCATAAGAATAGCCGTAGAATGCACCGATACCGAGAATTGCACCGTTCGGATTATCAGACGGTGCTGACCATGATTTATACTGCATAAAGAAGCCGTCCAGATCTCTTGGGTTAAAATCATTTTTAAGGTATTCCGCATAATAAAGGACAACGTAAAGAATATCCTTGTTTGTAAGCTTGAAATTACCTACAACCGATGTATCAGGAAGCTTTGTACGAGCTACTGCAGGAATACCTGAGCAGTCAGCAACAATTCTTGCGTATGCTTCTGCTTCTCCGTCTTCGGTTTTATACTTAGCACCAACAATTTTATTATTTTCATAAATAAAATCAACAAATGATGCTCCGTAAATAATTTCTGCACCCGCAGTCTTTGCTCTGTCAGCCATTGCCATAATATAATCGTGTTTATGTAAGCCGATAACAGGAGCTTCAGCACAGGCTTTGGGATAATTTCCGTAAGGTGAAATCATTGTTGAATGAGCAAAGCTGAATTCACGAAGAGGACTACCCTCTTCAGGCATTATCATATCAAATCTTTCCATATCAGCTTTTCCCATATGGAAAACATCATATTCTCTTGAAACATAATCAGGAAAATTCTTTTCAATCACAAGAACTTTAAAGCCCTGTTCCGCCATTTTATGAGCAAACCAACAACCTGTTGTAGATGCACCCACAACAAAAACATCATACTTTTTCATAATAATCCTTCTCCCTTTTATATCTCTGTAACGCCCTGACTTACAGGCTTACAAAGATAAACATTTTCATATTTCTTTGACAATTTATTAAATGCGTCTTCTGCTTTTTCTTTATCACTGAAAATACCAAATACTGTCGGTCCGCTGCCGGTCATAACACAAGCATCTGAACCTGACTTTCTCATAACGCCTTTAATATGAGGTCGTTTCGGTACTTCAACAGCCTGTTCAAACACGTTCCCACACAAGCTGCAGATTTTATCAAAGTCACCTGAAGCCATAGCATCAACCATTGAAATTCTGTCAAGATGACGGACACGGGACAGCTCATCAAACTGTGCATATGCTTCCGGAGTAGAAACATCCTGCCCAGGTTTACAAAGAACAATATAACAATCAGGTAAATCCTTAACAGGTGCAACTATTGTACCTGTGCCAAGTGTTATTGCAGTTCCGCCAACAAGACAGAACGGAATGTCAGCACCGACTTTTCCGCCGATTTCACAAAGCTCTTTTTGTGAAAGATTTGTATTATAAAGTTTATTTAAGCAATACAAAACACCTGCACCGTCTGCACTTCCGCCTGCTGTTCCTGCTGCCATAGGAATATTTTTTTCGATTACGATTGTTATTCCTCTGTCGTCAATTGAAAGTGCATCAAAAAATGCTGTTGCACATTTATAAACAATGTTTTTTTCGTTACAAGGAACACCTTCTGTATCACATTTAATTATAATTTTGTTCTCTTCATTTTTTTCAACAACTATAGTGTCAAACAAATCAACTGACTGCATTACCATAAACAGTGAATGATAACCATTATCGAGCTTTTTCAGTATATCGAGCATTAAATTAATTTTAGCTGCAACCTTTACCTTCATAATTAATCCTCCATTTCAATTTTCATCTGCATAGGAGTACGCTTCTGGAAAAATGTGATGCTATCAAATCCCGCTTCCAATGCTGCTCTGTACGCCATATCAATATCACAAGCCAGATGCTCTGCATAATGAGCATCCGAGCCTACTGAAACATATTTACCTCCAAGCTCCTTGAATCGTTTTAAAACATCAACCTCAGGAGATAATTTATTGAGCGGCTGACGAAGTGCTGCCGTATTAATTTCAAGTGCCTTTCCTGTTTTTGCTGTTCTCAAAAGAATTTCATCAATCTGATTCCTGAATTTATTCAAATCTATATCAAGATTTGATTTTGAATAAAAATATCTTAACGGATACGTCAGATGAGCAAGAATATCAAAATTGCCCCACTCGAGCATATTTATTATTTCCTTAAAATACTCTTTCAGAAGCTTTTCTGCCTCATCAAGTGAAAGATTTTCCATAAAATAAAAATCTTCTCCGCCACGAAGATTATGAACCGAACCGATAATCTGGTCATAGTCGTGTCTCTTTACAATCCCGTTTGCAATTTCCACATCATATACAGGTTGTCCCAGCTCGATACCATTAAGAACGAGAAGCTTTCCGCGAAATGCAGAACGGACCTTTGAAATTTCAAAAAAAGCCTGAAAAATACGTTTTTCGTATGCTGAATCTCCTCTGAACTGGTCAACCTCACAATGGTCAGTAAAAGCAATTGCTCTTAAATCCATAAACTCTGCTCTTTCACAAAAATGAGTTGCAGAATGATTTCCGTCAAAGGAATTATCAGTATGAACGTGTAAATCCACAATATTCTTGTACATAAGAGGACACCTCCAAATTTATGTAAATATTTTACTACATTTTCGTATATTATTTCAATAATATTTTAAATAAAGTTATTCACTTTTTTTCATATTTGTGTTAAAATGTTATCAATTTATTTTTGGAGGTACACACAATGAGAGGTATAATCACTGTCGTAGGTAAAGATATGGTCGGTATTCTTGCTAAGGTTTCAGGCGTTTGTGCTGAAAACAGCGTTAATGTTATTGAAGTTTCACAGTCAATTTTACAGGATATGTTCTGTATGATTATGCTTGTTGATTTAGAAAGATCAACTGTTCCGTTTACTGAATTTTCAGACAAGGTTACTGCAATCGGTAATGAAATGTCACTTTCAATTCACGTTATGCACGAAGATATTTTCAATTCTATGCACAGAATCTGATTTGAGGTATAAAAATGATTAATACACACGATATACTTGAAACAATTAATATGATTCAGGATGAAAATCTTGACATCAGAACAATTACAATGGGTATTTCACTTCTTGATTGTTGCACAGGTGATGCAAAATCAACTTGTGACAAAATCTATGAAAAGATGACAAGAAAGGCAGAAAACCTTGTAAAAACAGGTGAAGATATTGAAAAGGAATACGGTATTCCTATTATCAATAAAAGAATTTCTGTTACACCGATTTCAATGATATTGGCATCAGGCAAGGGTGACCCTGTTTTATATGCAAAAACACTTGAAAGAGTAGCACAGACTGTTGGTGTCAACTTTATCGGTGGTTATTCTGCACTTGTACAAAAAGGCTTTGCTGCCGGTGATGAAGCACTTATCCGAAGTATTCCTGAGGCACTTGATGTGACAGACCACATCTGTTCATCAGTTAATATCGGTTCAACAAAAGCAGGTATCAATATGGATGCTGTAAAGCTTATGGGTCAGATTATTAAAGAGTCTGCAGAGGTGACTGCAAACAAAGGCTGTATCGGTCCTGCTAAGCTTGTTGTTTTCTGTAACGCTCCTGAGGACAACCCGTTTATGGCAGGTGCTTTTCACGGTGTCGGTGAGCCTGACTGCGTAATCAATGTTGGTGTATCAGGTCCCGGTGTTGTCCGTTCAGCAATTTCAAAAATTCCTGATGCTAACATTACTGAAATTGCAGATATGGTTAAGCGTACTGCATTTAAGATTACAAGAATGGGTCAGCTTGTTGCTTGTGAGGCATCAAAAAGACTCGATGTTCCGTTTGGAATTGTTGACTTATCATTAGCACCGACTCCTGCAATCGGTGACTCGGTTGCATATATTCTTGAGGAAATGGGACTTGAACAATGTGGTGCTCACGGTACAACTGCTTGTCTTGCTCTTCTTAACGATGCTGTTAAAAAAGGTGGCGTTATGGCTTCCTCACACGTTGGCGGACTTTCAGGTGCATTTATTCCTGTTTCAGAAGATGCAGGTATGATTGCTGCTGCTACAAGCGGTGCATTGACTATTGAAAAGCTTGAAGCAATGACTTGTGTATGCTCTGTTGGTCTTGATATGATTATTGTGCCCGGTGACACAACTGCAGAGGTGCTTTCAGGTATTATTGCTGACGAAGCTGCAATCGGTATGGTAAACTCAAAGACAACTGCAGTAAGACTTATTCCTGCTATCGGTAAAAATATCGGTGATACACTTAATTTCGGCGGACTTTTAGGATATGGTCCTGTTATGAGATTAAACACTGCATCCCCTGCTAAATTCATTAACCGTGGCGGTCGAATCCCTGCACCGTTACAGAGTCTTAAAAACTAATCACGGTGATTATATGATTAAAATTATGTTTGTTTGTCACGGAAATATCTGCCGTTCAACTATGGCTGAATTTGTGATGAAGGATATTGTTAAAAATAATGGATTGGAAAATGATTTCTCTATCTGCTCAAGTGCCACAAGCACCGAGGAAATCGGAAGTGATACTCATTGGGGTACAAAGCAGATTCTTGATGAAATGGGTATCCCCTATACTAAAAGACAGGCTGTTCAACTAAAAAAATCCGACTATGAAAAATACGATTTCATAATCGGAATGGACAGTGCAAATATGAGAAATATCAATCGGATTATCGGTTATGACAAGGATAACAAAATCCGTAAATTATTGACCTTTGCCCATCAGGACCGTGACGTTGCTGACCCTTGGTACACAAGAGATTTCAGGACAACATACAATGATGTTAATTTGGGGTGCAACAAATTATTTGAATATTTGATAAGCAAAAAATAAATGGGAGTCAGACGGCTCCCATTATTTTTATTTATATCAGTATGAATTAACGATTGATTCATATGGCTTTGCACGTTTTTCAGGCTTCTTTTTAACCGCAAAAGCAATGTTTTTAGCATGGTCACCAACACGTTCAAAGTCAATAAGAGTGTTCACAAACATCATACCTGCACGAGTTTCGCAATGCTCCTCGTTAAGACGACGAAGATGTGCATCCTGATATTTGATTTTCAGATTATCGGAAACAGTTTCAAGTGTTTCGATATTCTTTGCTTCTTCAAGAGTCAATTCCTGTTTTTCAAATGCTGAAATCGATGCACTGAGAAGCTCAATAACACATTTACGCATTGTTTCAAGCTCAGCAACAGCTTCATCTGAAATTGCAAGCTTTTCATTATTACGCACAACCATTGCTTCACTTAAGTTTACAGCGTGGTCACCGATACGCTCAATATCGTTTACAACATGGAAAAGACGACCGATATATTTAGCGTCCGTATAGTCCAGATCAAGGGCATTAATCTTAACAAGATGTCTTGTAATACCGTGATTCAGGAAGTTAATAACCTCTTCAACAGACTCAATCTTTTCTGCTTTTGATGTGTCATTATTTATAAGGGCAACTGCAGCTCTGTCAAAATTATCTCTTGCAAGCTGAGCCATTCTGACAACTTCCTTACCAATCTGTTCAACAGCAACAGGAGGTGTTGCAAGAAGCTTTTCGTCATAGAACTTGAATTCAAGCTTAGAATCCTCAGGCTCTTTATCAGGAACGAGAATACAAGCAGCTTTTATAATAAGATTTGCAAATGGGAAGAGAATAATTGTATTAACAACATTAAATATTATATGAGCTGCTGAAATCTGTGCTGAAACATTATCACTTATACTTTCAAGAAGTGTTGTATAAGGTGTAAATGCAGTAATAAGCAAGAAAATGATTGTACCTACAACGTTAAAGAGCAAATGCATAACAGCTGTTCTTTTGGAATTTGTTTTTGAACCTGCTGCAGAAAGAAGTGCCGTAACACAAGTACCTATATTCTGTCCTAAAAGAATATAAACTGCAAAATTGATTGGTACAAGCCCCTGAAGAGCAAGTGCCTGTAAAATACCGATACTTGCAGATGAGCTCTGAATAATCGCAGTAAGAACAAGACCAATAAGAACACCGACTATAGGATTGCTGAAGTTTGTCATAAAGTATGTGAATACTTCAGACTCACCTAACGGTGCCATACCGTAAGCCATCAGCTCCATACCCACAAAAAGCATACCAAAGCCTGCAATGGTTTGTCCGATATGCTTTATTATGTCTTTTTTACTGAAAAGCATCCCGAAAACACCAAGAAGCAATGCAACAGGAGCAATCATACCTAAATCCATTGCTATGAGCACACTGGTAACGGTTGTACCGATATTAGCACCCATAATAACGCCGATAGCCTGTGCAAGATTCATAAGACCTGCATTAACAAAACCGACAACCATAACTGTAGTTGCAGATGAGCTTTGAATAAGTGCTGTTACCAAAGCACCCATAATAACTGCTAAAAATCTGTTTTTTGTCAATGCACCAAGAATCTTTTTCATTTTAGAACCGGCTGCGTATTCAAGACCCTGACCCATGGCATCTATGCCATAAAGAAATAAACCTATACCTGTAAAAAATGACAATATATTCATTATGTCCATAACATCACACTCCTTATTCTTCCATCTTTAACTTCTCATTGTATTTAAACTCAGCACCACGATTACCAAGATGGAAAACTGTTTTGTTTTTCACCTTAAACCACAGTTTTTTCTCAATTCTTGAGTAATTGATGTTTCTGGATTTCATATACATCTTGAAGAAATCGAGTCGTTTATAAAAATCTTTATAGTTTCTGAATTTATCCTGTGTCCAGGCAACCTCTGCAAAAGCAAAAATTCTCGGATAAACTGAAAATTCCCATGCATCATACGTATCTATCCACTCTGACCAGGATTCAAACTCAATGCCCATCACATTAGACTCGTTGATAAAGCCTGATTTTACCACATCAAACTTATATACCTTTTTAAGCGGTGTCATTGCATATGAATAATCGAAATACAACGCAGGACAAGTTGAAACGATAAACTTACGTTTTTTATTCTCTGATTTTATCCAGGACGGAGTACGGAACAGCCAGTAATGACCGACTATGTCTGAAGCAGTATTTTCACCGATACCGTCATTCCATTCGATACTTGTTTTACCTAATTTTTTAAGAATATCATTAACACGGTTATTGAAATAAACCTGTAATTCCTTACCCTTTTTAATACCGAGCTCTTTCATTTTTGCCTGACAAACAGGACACTCTTTTTCCCAGATTCCGTGACCTTTTATCGCCTCGTCGCCACCCATATGGAAGTATTTATACGGGAAAAGCTCACAGACTTCAGTTAAAAGCTTTTCAACAAAGTCATATGTTTCTTCCTGACCTGCACAAAGAATATCCTTTGTAACACCATTCTCACAAAATACCTCATAGCTCTCTTTTAAGCAAGAAAGCTCAGGATAAGCAGCAAGCATTGCAACGGTATGACCCGGTAAGTCAATTTCAGGAATTATGTCAATGCAAAGATTTTTTGCATATTCCACAATTTCTCGGATTTCATCTTTTTTATAATAACGGAAATATTCATCTCCGCCTTTTTCTATTCCCGCCTTGCTTAATATTTCAGCACCGCCGAGCAGCTCATACTGTCTCTTACTTGAAATCTCATTAAGCAAAGGAAAAACTTCACTTTCAATTCTGTATCCCTGGTCATCACAAAGATGCCAATGGAATTTATTGAGCTTGAGAAGTGCCATATTATCCAGAGTCTTTTTAACAGCCTCTACACCATAGAAATGACGCGCTTCATCCATCATTCCTCCACGATAAGAGTATTTCGGATAATCATATATGTATGAGCAATTAACAGCAGCCACACCACTTGATGTTTTTGACTGCATAATCATTATTCTGAGTGTTACTGCACCATAAAAAGCACCGTTTTCATCAGAGGATGAAACTTCAATTCCCTCAGTGGTAACTCTCAGCTTATAGCCCTCTTTAGGAATTTTTTCATCCTTAATAAATTTAATTGAGCCGTTACCTGTATCTTTTTTTGTTTTGAGAAAATTTGAAAGGTACTTTCCTGCTTTTATAAATTCAGGATAGCATAAAACTTCAGTTTCTGAAGTTACGGTAAATGCACCTTCTGAAACATCATATTTTTGCGGTTTCGGAATAATACTGTATTTTGGTGCACTCATATTATGTCCTCCAATACCTTTCTGCAATAATCGGGAACATCAGAAATGAGAGCATCACAGCCCCATTTTGTAAATCTGACTATCTCCTCTTCCTTATTGACAGTCCACGGATTTACAGCAATTCCTAAGTTATGCAGTTCCATAACCTCTTTCTGTGTAATAAGCTTTCTGTGAGGATGTGCAGCGTTTGCATTAAGCTGTTCACAAAATTTTGCGACACCAAACGTCATAATCTCGTTTCCTAATTTATCGTCTTCATATAAAAGTCCTGTTTTAACGTTACTGTCAATTTCTTTAACAAGACGGATACATTCAGGGTCGAAACATGACACAATTGAGTTTTCCACAATACCATATTCATGAATTGTTTCAACAACTCTTTTAACAAGGTCACAATCCTTCTGAGGAGGTTTTATTTCAATATTAATTAACTTCATTGTCTTTGTTAAATCAAGAAGTTCAGGTAAAGTCGGTAATGAAACGCCCCTGAACTCATCACCGAAATATGAACCGAAATCATATCCCTTAAGCTCAGCAAGAGTCATTTCATCAACTCTGCCAACACCATTTGATGTTTCATCAATAGTATAGTTATGGCAAATCACAATATGACCGTCTTTTGATAAATGAACATCTGTTTCAAGACCATCTGCATTGAATTCAATAGCTTTTCGGAATGCAGGAATCGTATTCTGTGGAGCAACCTTATTTGCTCCTCTGTGTGCTAATACAAGTGGCATTAATTTTCCTCCTTAATAAAAAGGTAAAACTTCAACACATATAGTTTATCAAACAAAAATGCCACTTGTAAAGTATTATTTTAATTTTTTGAAAAATTCTTCACAAATTTCTACAAACTTAAACTTAAATTTATATTTTTCACCATTGGATACAATATGATTTTCATCTGAATTTAAAACATCACTCATACTACATTCAGCTTCTGCAGCAGGAAGACACATAGGAGGGAACATAATACACCACCAGTTTTTGCCTTTACCCTCACCTATTGTAACCTTTACTGCTGTATAATTACCTGCCGGTAGAGTCACGGAATTATCATATACTCTTGTCTTAAAGTATTCCTCCTGAACCGTTACCCTGACATCATAGTCAAAGCCCTCATCAGCAATTGTTTCTTTTGCAGTTTTTTCTATCAAATCAATATACGGTACTATTCTTTGTTCTGCCTCATCTGCGGTTACAGAACCGTCAAAAATTTCTTTACCTATAGTAAGAACTGCATCTCTTACTTTAAGTTTTAACTTCTGGTCTTCTTCACTATCTGAATTTGCAATAACATGCATCCTTAACATTTTATCTCTTATACTGTCACACCGGTTAGAAAATACGCTTATATTAGCAACACAACAGATTATTAACGCCAAAGCAACCGATAATTGAATTTTTAATGTTTTTTTCATCCAAATCACTCCTGTCGAAATGATTTTTAACAAAGAAAAGCTGTTTTAAACAAAAAAAAATAACGGAGACGCAATTCTCCGTTTACTGCTAGTGCACTATTTACTTTACCTCTTCACTATTACTTCTTCACTATTACTTCAAAACAGTTCCCCACAAAGTCGGTCTATGGCGAATAATAACCTGCATGTTAGCAGGTGGGTGCTCTCCGTTTACTTCTGTGCTCCCTTCGTCCGTCATAAGACGGGAGGTCTGCTCCCCGTAAATCGAGTACAAGCTCCCTTTTAAAGAGTGTTGGGTTAATATTTGCCATGGTTATCGGGCTTCGCAGGGTAATATAAGTTTATTATAATTTTTTTAAATTATTCTTCATCAAAAGCGAATAATTCTGACAATCTTTCCTCAAAAATTTTACCAATTTCGTTAAACTCATTATCATCTTCAATAGGTTCAAGATATGTTTCACCATCTTCTTCACAAACCTTAAGGATAATAAGCTCGCCATCGTCGTCGATTATTTCTTCTGCTTCATCATAAACAGGAAGAAGAGCAACATATTTTGCAGTATCTGTTTCGATTCTGTCAAGCTCTTCAAATACGTGTTCTACACCATTTTCGTCAATTACTGACACAAGGTCAGGATTAAATTCTTCACTCATCTTTAAAATCTCCTTTGCTTTTCTGTTAATTATTTTACATTAATTTTATTTGCGAGTCAACTGTTAAATATTGAAAATGCCGTACACTGAGTACGGCAAATAAATTACAAAACATAAACGCCTGACTGGAGCACAACAATTTCCTTACCGCAGGAACGAAGATATTTATAAACAGGTTCGTCGAAAATTCTGTAATCATTTACAGAAAAATCCTTGAGATTTATAGTTCTCACCTTTCTTGAATCTGTATTACAAATGAAAAGCTCATCGTCATATTTTGAGATTGAAACAGGATGCTGAAAAGATGTTGATTCAGCCGAACCGATTCTCATACTGAATTTTTTGTGTGCAATTGAATAACAGACAACACAGTTTTTATCAGGGACAACACTCCAGAACTGCATACCGTCAACAGCGACTCCGTTAATCTCACTACCCTGATAAATAAGGTCACTTGACCAAATCATTTCACCCTCAGGAGAGAAAATACCTGTTTCACCTGTTTCATAAACAACAACAGAGTGCTTACTTGCCATTAAATCTGCATCACAGGAAACATAATCTCCTAATTGTTCAGCTATTTTTTTATATTCTGCACCAAATTTGTTAAGAAGATAAACACTTTTGGTAACAGGAGTATTCTGCATTCTTTTTATATCATATCCGAAAAAATTAACTTTTACAGCACCGTTATCAAGAACAGTTTTCTGAGTAAAGATGATACCATTTGAGAATGCGATGATGTCGTAAACCGAATCAACAATTTTATGCATAAAATCACCGCTAAATATATAAAAAATTAAGTAATATGCTATTTGGTGATATTATTATACATATTTTTTACTGTTCGGTCAATACTCTTAATTTGTTTTTGCAACCTTTCTCACTATTCATACATTTTGTATTTGTACAAACAACCTTTTTTGTTCCGTCACTGCTGATAATTTCTTGTAAAATAACATTTTTGTCATAATAAGTGCAAAATTGCTCATAGGTAAATTTTGTTTCACACATAATAATCCTCCTTAAATTCGTAATTATAAAAATATATTCTTACAACGAATATTTTAAGCAAAAAAATAATAAAAATTTAATTGACAAGTTATTCATAGGAGGAAATTAAATGCAAAGTGCAAAAGTGTTTTTGGGAATTATATTTGCCATATATGTTTTGTTTATTTTTATATCAATGATTAAATCAAAAAGATTTTTTACTGTTCTCTTTTTAACCGTGCTTCAGGGTGTATGTGCATTATTTGCTGTTAATTTAATAGGACAGTATATTTCAATACATATTCCTATAAATGGTTGGACAATCGGCGTGTCATCTGTCGGCGGCGTTTCAGGTGTTATTATGATGCTGTTATGTGATGGGTTTATGGTGTAAAAAGGTAAAATTTGAGATGGCGGGGTTTTGTAATAACCTCGCCTTTTGTTTTGCAAATTATAATTTGTCGAACAGAAATTATTGGATGAATTGTAGGGGCTGACGGGTCTCACCTGCCGGCTCGGTCGGTGCTTCTGCTTCGCAGAGGTGTCCACCGGACACCCGCACCCTCGGCAGCACGAACCAAGTGTACTGATAAACCGAGAACGGGACGCCGAGTCGTCGTCCCCTACAAGGTTGCATTTCCAAATAAAAGAGCCACACAAACTCCGATTTAATTAATTATTAAAATTATATGTTTTATTATATATTTTATTATTTATTAAACACTTTACTATTATTTTGTTTTATGTTAAAATTATAACAATTATGATGTGGAGGTTGGATGTATGGAATTATTCTCTACTATCCTTGAGGTTCTTGGTGTTATCGCCTTTTCAATTTCAGGTGCAATGATTGCAATCAGAAGAAAAACTGACTATTTTGGTGTTGTTCTTCTTGCAATTATAACAACCCTTGGTGGTGGACTTACGAGAGATGTTGTTTTAAGCTTTTCACCTCCTGCTTTTTTCAGCATGAAATCATACATTATCATTTCTGCTGTTATTGCTACTATCGTATTTTTATTTGCAAGGAAGTTCAGCCACACATATCTTGAAAACGAATTGAAAATTGAACATATCAATGATGTTTTCGACGCATTAGGTCTTGGTATCTTTGCTGTTATGGGTGTTAAGGTTGCTTTTGACCACGGACATACTGATGATGCTCTTATAAGCATCACCTGTGGACTTTTGACAGGTATCTGTGGTGGTATGTTGCGTGATGTTCTTACAAACAACACTCCGTTTGTTCTTGTTAAGAGGATTTATGCTATCGCAGCGTTAGCAGGTTCATCTGTTTATTATATTCTTCATATTTATGCCGGTGCTTTACATATTACGGATGAACTTGCACTCATTTTAGGTTTTGCGGTAACATTTATTTTAAGAATTCTTGCTATGACATTTAAGTGGAATATGCCGATAGCAATTAAATAATCAGACAACGTTGTAGCCGAAAGGATATGGAAATTATATGGAAAGAAAAGCAACTATTATTGCTGTCGCAGGTAAAGGCGGAGTTGGTAAGACTTCTCTTTCTGCAACTATTGTCAGATGTCTTGTTGAAAAATATCCTGACAAGAAGATTTTAGCCATTGATGCTGACCCTGCTGTTGGTCTTTCAACTGCTTTGGGTATTGATGTAAAAATGACTATTGATGACATAAGAAAAGAGATTATCGCATCTGTTGATGATGGAGATACGAGAACTGCAATTGAGCTTTTAGGTGAAGCTAAATACAGAATTTTTGATGCACTCGTTGAAACTGACGGATATTCATTTATTGCAGTCGGTCGTCCTGAAACTGCAGGATGTTATTGTAAAATTAACTCTTATTTAAAGGAAGTTATTTCAATTCTTTCAAACGAGTTTGATTATGTTGTAATTGATGGTGAAGCAGGAATTGAGCAGATTAACCGTCGTGTTATGGAAAAGGTTACTCACCTGCTTCTCATTACTGACCCGAGTAAAAAAGGTTGTCAGGTTATAAACACAATTAAAAATGTTGCTGATGAGCTTGTTATGTATGAAAAGATTGGTGTAATCATTAATCGTATGGCTGATGTAAGTCTTAAGGATTACATTGACACAAACGGTATTCCTGTTCTCAGCTTCATTGAGGATGATAAGAACTTGTCTGTTTTTGATATCAAGGGTGAAAACATATTTAATCTCCCTGCTGAATCAAATGTGGTAAATGGTGTTAAAAAAGCACTTAATGAAATTGGGGTTATATAAATGAAAGATTTAAAGCATTTAATTTATTTTGAAAACCTGCTACAAGAGGCAAACAATGACCTTGTAAAACAGGCTACAAATGATGGTAAACTTGCTATTGCTTACACTTGCTATCATATTCCTGAGGTATTACTCAATCTTGATAATTGTTTTTCAGTAAGACTTCGTGCACCACGAACAGGCTCAATGGATATTGCTACATATTATATGAGCTCCTTTGTCTGTGGATATTCAAAGGCGTTACTTGAAAGAGGTATTGAAGGCGGTTACAATTTCTTATCTGCTCTTATCGGTGCTGAAACCTGTTCAGAAATGAACCGTTGTTATGAGCATTTTGAATTACTCAACCTTGTTCCTAACGACAAGTTCTTTGTAACCTTCGTGGACTCACCTTTCAAAATTGAAAAGCATACTGTCAAGCACTATGCAAATCAGTTAAGATTAAAGGTGCTTGATAAACTCAACGAGGTTTACGGAATAGATACAAGTGATGAAGCGTTAAGAAAAGCTGTTGAAGAACACAACGAAATCTGCCGTCTTATCACTGAAATCGGTGAATACAGAAAAGAAGAAAACCCAAGAATTACTGGATATGAATTCCACGTTCTTTGTGTTGCTACATACTGTTGTCCAAAATACTTAATTCTTGACAAGCTTCGTGAAACTGCTGAAGAATTAAAGACAAGAGAACCAGACCAGAAAAAGAATTATCGTGCAAAAATTGTCGTTGTAGGCTCTGAAATGGACGACCCTGACTTTACAAAGCTTATTGAAGACAGCGGTGCTTTGGTTGTTGCTGACAGATTCTGCTTTGGTTCAATGCCGGGCAGAGAAGAAATCATTCTCAATGATGAAGATGATGTTCTTACTCAGATTGCTCTTCATTATATGAAAACAAGTCAATGTCCAAGATATATGAGTCACGAAAAGGTTCAGGAAAGACGTGATTATGTAAAACAGCTTGTGGATGAGTATAACGCTGACGGTGTTATGTATGAACAGATTAAATTCTGTGAATATTGGGGTTACGAGCGTGCCCTTGCATCATATGTTATGAGTGGTGACTATGGTGTTCCGACTGCTGCAGTTGACAGACAATATACAGCATCTGCATCAGGTCAGCTTCGGACTCGAGTTCAGGCTTTTGTTGAAAGTCTTGAAATCAAGAAAATTCAGAAAGCAAAGGAGATGAAAGAAAATGGATAATTATGGTAAGCTCTATACAGAGCATACTGCCTTATTAAAGCACAGAGAATGGCGTGGCTTTAAAGACACCATGTATGACTACTACCGTTGGCTTGTCAACTGGAAAGATATGATTAAAATGGTTCTTAAAGCTCCTGTTTCAACAGTAAAAGGCATATGGAGATACCGTTGGATGGCATCTTATCTTACAGCTCCTTCATTTATTGACCGACATGTTGCAGGTCTTCGTGGTCCTCAGCTTCGTATGGCTCATCTTCACTACAATATGATTGTTAAGCATACAACAGATTTGATTAACTTATCATTAAAGGCTGATGAAAAAATAAATCCGAATAACAAGATTTCAAAGAAAATTGTTCTGATGGATGAAATTGTTCCTAACGAAATCTTTACAGGTTTTCCTAATCTTATTCCTGTACCATTACAGACTTTACCGATTTTCTTATCATCAATGGTTGACCAGCAGATTACACCTCCATACCTTGAGGTTGTTGAAAGCTTTGGTGTTCCTGCTGACGTTTGCCCTCTTCCGAGTGCTGAAGCAGGTGTTGCTATTGAAGACGATTACCCTAAAATGGGTTGTTGTATGATTGGTACAAATATGCCATGTGACGGTTCCATTATGAACTCATCTTTCCTTGACAGAAGATTACAGTTACCAACTCATTGTTTCGGTATTCCTCTTCGTTATAATGGTGAGGATGTTCAGGAATATGGTGTTGACGAAATTAAGGCACTTATTGAATTCATCGAAAAACAGACTGGTGAAAAATTTGACTGGGATGCATATTTCAAGAGAATGAAACAATACAATGAACAGCTTGAATATGAATTACAGAAATGGGATATTAACAGAACGGAATACCCACAGATGACAGGTGCTTGCTTCTGGCTTTACAGAATTTTCTATTTCAACCTTTCAGGTGGTACAAACGAAAGATTCCTCAAGGTTGATAAAAAAGTAAACAAGATTATGATGAAGGCATACGAAAAGAAAACTCCTGTTTCTAAAGAAATGAGACACAGAGCAGTTGTCTGGTCTTGTCCTGCTAACTACTATACAAGCTTTGCTAACTGGCTTGAAAACTGTTGGGGTGTTAACGTTGTTATGGATATGGAAACAATGATTTCATACCTCCCTATTAACACAGAAGACAAAGAAGAATCACTTAAAGACCTTGCAAAAACTTATCAGCGTTCAATTATGAGAAAACACACTAAGGGTGGTTATCAGAACGTTGTTGACGAGCTCTGGAGAATCGTTGACGAATACAATGCTGATACAGTTATTATGTATGACCAGATTTCTTGTAAAGGTATGGACGGTCTTACAGGTATTTTTGATGACCAGGCAAGAGAAAGAGATATTAACTTTATCTGGGTTAAACAGGACCTTATGGACCCACGAACAATTTCAAGACGAGAAATGCGTGACCAGGTAAACAAATATATGCAGACAGTTTTACAGGAAGAGCCACTTGATGCTTCTCTTCTTGATTTTGAAGACGATATGGCTTGGTAAAGGAGATTTAATATGAAATATTTTGGTGGATGCGACGTTGGTTCAACATATACAAAGTGTGTAATTCTTGACGAAAACGGAAATATGGTTGCTAACGTTACTAACAGAAGTAAAATCAACCCTGTTCAGAGTGCTGAAATAGCCCTTGAGGATGCAGTAGCACAGGTAAACGGACTTAACTCTGCAAAAGAGCTTACATATCTTATCGGTACAGGTTACGGAAGAAATAAAGTTCCGTTTGCTGACGAAAACATTTCTGAAATCAGTTGTCACGCTATGGGTGTTCATGTGACAAACCCTGAAGTTAAGGCAATTATCGATATCGGTGGTCAGGACGTTAAGGGTATTTCAATCGACACAGACGGTACTGTTAAAAACTTCGCTATGAACGACAAGTGTGCTGCAGGTACAGGCCGATTTTATGAAGCAATGGCAAACGCATTTGAAATGACATTACCTGAATTTTCAAAGCTTTCACTTAATGCAAAAAATACTATTCCGATTACTGCACAGTGTACTGTTTTTGCTGAATCAGAAGTTATTTCACTTGTTGGTGAAGGTAAACCAATGGACGAAATTGCTGCAGGTATTCAGCTTGCTGTTGCAAAGCGTTGTTTCGTTATGGCTAAAAAATCAGGTGCAGTTGACAGCATTACACTTACAGGTGGTTGTGCTAAGAACGATGGTCTTAAAAAGGCAATTGAAAAGGTTCTTAAAATCAATGTTGTTGAGCTTAAGACTGACCCTCAGCTTATGGGTGCTTTAGGTGCTGCTGAATATGCTCGTCAGAAGGGACTTGCAAAGGAGAACTAAAATGGATATATTATTTATAATTCTTGGTGTTATTTTTGCACTTTTCCTTATAACTTTTGCAATTTATTGGTTCAACCTTGATATGAAGCTTATAAGAGTTGTTTATGACTGGTTGCAGAAACACTATGACAAAATGAAAAGAGATAAGAAATTATAATGAGATTATATAATAACCTTATCAATGAAATTAAATGTAATTTAAATTACGCAAATTCAGTTTCAAGTGAAATTTCTTTGAATGTCAGCAATAAAAATTCTGTAATTTTCTTATCAGATACTGCGTTTGAGCTTGGTGGTAATCAGAAGCCTTGTGTCAGCAGCCTTGCTGTTTCAAGCGATATGGTTTTCTCGAATTCTGTATTTTTACAAGGAAATGACCTTAATGAAATTAACGCTGACTCTCCTTTCGGTAAGTTTGTTTTTATAGAGGTTGAGGATTTTCCTGATGAACAGGATACATTCAATAAAATTAAAGAGTTAGAGGCTTTAAGATACCATTTAAATGTTGACGGATTTATGACAAGAGCATCTGCTCTTAATATGAGAGAACAAATAAGAGTCAGCAAAAAAGCTATAAAATCAGGTGTTACATTTGGTGATTATGGAAACGCACTTTTGAAAGAATATCTTAAGTTCCCTTATGTTAAAAGTGCTGAAATTTACTTTGTAACTGACAACTGTGATTTTGAAAAGCTCAATTCGGTTGCTAAAAAAATAAGTCAGACAACATCTGCATTAAATCATATTTTTGACAATGTTATGTTTGATTGCTCAACCTGTAATCTTAAAGAAATATGCGATGAAGTTGACGGACTTAAGGAATTGCATTTGAAGAATGTGAAAAAGTGAACAGGTATGAAAAAAGAGGCTGTATAGCCTCTTTTTTATATCGGGACGATGTGGGGTGCGGGTGTCCAGTGGACACCTCTGCGAAGCAGAAGCACCGACCGAACCGGCAGGTGAGACTCATCGTCCGCTACTGTTATTCTAATGATTTAATTATTGCTTGAAATTCAGGTTTTGATTTGAATTTGTCGGATAACGGATAATGTTTTGTCATTAGTTCTTTCATTCGAGTACGCATTTTCATTTCGTGATAAACTTTTTCATTTTCATAATACTTTGCGTTTCTTTCTGTCACTTCTTCCAATTCGTCCAATTCTTTTGCATATTCTGCAGCAAATTTAAGATGTTTCAACGCATTATCTTCATCGCCTATTTCAAAAAACCAATGACCTAAATGTCCGTAATTGTAAAGTTTATGAATACTATTTTTACTTTTATCTACATTTGGGAAAAGCACATTGAAAAGGTCCTGTAATGCGTTTGTTATCCTAATTTTTTGTTTAGTATCAAATTTTTCATCATAATAACAATAATTTATTGTTGTGCATTGAAGCAAATATAAAAGATTTTCGAATGAATCTATGCATGCCTTTTTATGCTTTTCAACATCACAAACTAACATTGTTGAAAGATATTCTCTTGTATTTATCAAATCAGGCATTTCTGCAAGAATTATTTCGGCTTGTTCCTGATAATTTTCATCGTTTGTGTAATATGATTTTGTGTGTAGATGCTGACAAATAAGACGTTTTGACCACATTCTTACACTATCATCAGTACAATTATTCTGAATATTTTCGTAAATTGACATCAGTTCTTTTGAAGCTTTTTCATATATTGGTAAATCTCTTGTAGTCTTTTCTGCCATAAGAAGTTCCATATAACGAACAAGAATACGAAAATCACCTGGAAAATCCTTTACTGCATTTTGATAATTTTCAAAGGTTAATGAAGTATCCTTAAGTCGCATTTCATCATATAACCTCAAATATTCATTGACTTTTTCTTCTTTTTTAGCCTTATCAACACCGAGTAAGTCGTCAATGGTTACATTGAAAAATGATGCAATTACAGGAAGCATTGTTATATCGGGATATGTTTCTCCTCTTTCCCATTTGCTGATTGTCTGAAATGATACACCTAAAAATTCCGCAATAGTTTCCTGAGTCAGTTCTTTTTCTTTGCGTAATCTTTTAAAATTTTCACCAAAATAGATTGTCATTATAATCACCTCAAAATATTTCTTGTAGCTACAAATTAATATTATCTTGAGTTATATCTTTTTTCAATAACATTATAGGTGAATGAAATTCTCTTGTAAAGGGAATTATTCTATTATTTTACAATTATTACTATACTCACAATAATATGTAGATAAACAACTTGGAGTTTATCTGGTTCTTTTATGGGTGCCAGTTCTTGGCTCCCTCTGACGAGGGAGCTGTCGAACGAAGTGAGACTGAGGGAGAAATTTAGTTAGCAGCAAAGCCTATCTCTCCCTCCGTCTTTGCCTTACGGCAAATCCACCTCCCTCGTCAGAGGGAGGCAAGAACATGCAATTCATTTTGTTTGACAAAATTATATTTTACATATTTCAGGTAAATATATAATGAGGTGGATTATGACTATCATTAAAAACTTTTTTTCGGGATTTGTAATTGGTACAATAAATATTCTTTTAGGTGCCGGTGGAGGAATGCTGACTGTTCCCTTGTACAAAAAAATGAATATGAGTCAGAAACAGGCTCAGATAAACGCTGTCGCAACAATTTTACCAATAACCATAGCAAGTGCAATTATTTATATTATTAACGGAGATGTTAAAATTTCAGACTCATATATTTACCTGATTCCGGGACTGACAGGAAGTATTATAGGGACATTTCTTATAAAGAAAATATCAAATAATGTATTAAATATTGTATTTTCCTTGTTTATGATTTGGGCAGGATTGAGGTTATTATTTAAATGAACAGTGTAATTTCAATTATTGCAGGTTTTCTTTCAGGACTTATAGGTGCTATGGGTTTTGGTGGCGGAGGCGTTTTAATAATTTATCTTGTTATATTTGCAAACACTCCTCAGATAGTTGCACAAGGCATAAATCTCATATTTTTTATTCCTTGTGCCATCACAGCAACAACAATTTATTTGATAAAAAGGCAAATAAAAATAAAAACAATTCTGCCCGTTATAGCAGGTGGAATAACAGGCGTTATTACTGCAAGTTACTTTTTCGGTTTTATAAAATCGGAGTGGCTTTCAACAATATTTGCTATTTTTCTAATTGTTATGGGGGTATCTTCAATTTTTAAAATAATAAAAGCCAAATCAATATAGATTTCTCGACAAAAAAATTACCGTTTATTTCCTTTTTTTCGTTATTTATACAAATTTTTATTTATTATTTCTTTTCTATTGATAATACTACATTTATATTGTATAATTACTACAATACATTTAAATTGGGAAATTTTTTATTTTATGTATTAATTACTTGTGTTTGGAGGCAAAAAACTATGAAAGTACAGTTTACAGAAACCGTATTGAGAGATGCCAACCAGTCACTTATTGCTACAAGAATGCCGTTCGCTGATTTCGAACCAATTCTTGAAAAGCTTAATAAAGCTGGTTACTATTCTCTTGAATGCTGGGGCGGTGCTACATTCGACTCATGTCTTCGTTACCTTAATGAAGACCCATGGGTAAGACTCAGAAGAATCAAAGAAAAGTGTCCTGATACAAAGCTTCAGATGCTCCTTCGTGGTCAGAATCTTCTTGGTTATAAGCACTATCCTGATGACGTTGTCAGAATGTTCATTAAGAAGAGTATTGAAAACGGTATTGATGTTATCAGAATTTTCGACGCACTTAACGACGTTCGTAACATTCAGGTAGCAGTTGACGAAACAATTAAAAACGGTGCAATTGCATCAGGCGCTATTTCTTATACAACAAGCCCTGTTCACACACTTAAGAAATATGTTGCTCTTTGTAAAGAAATGAAAGAAATGGGTTGTTCTACAATCTGTATCAAGGATATGGCAGGTGTTATGACTCCTGTTGAAGCAAAAGACCTTGTTGGTGCTATTAAGGACGCAATGCCTGAGATGCCTGTTATTCTTCATACTCACTCAACAACAGGTATGGCTTATATGACAATCCTTAAGGCAGTTGAATCAGGTTGCGATATTATCGACACAGCAACATCCTGCTTCTCAGGTGGTACTTCACAGCCTGCTACAGAAACAATATATGATGCTCTTACAGAACTTGGCTATGAAACAGGTCTTGACAGAGGCATATTAAAGGAAGTAAACGACCACTTCAAGCCACTTCGTGACCAATATCTTTCATCAGGACTTTTAAAAGCAAAGGCTCTTGTTACAGATACAGACGCATTAACATATAAAGTTCCTGGCGGTATGCTTTCAAATATGATGGCAAACCTTGAAGATATGAACGCACTTGACAGAATGGAAGAAGCACTTCTCGAAATTCCTCAGGTTCGTAAGGATATGGGTTATCCTCCTCTTGTTACTCCTCTTAGCCAGATGGTTGGTAATCAGGCTGTTACTAACGTTCTCGTTGGTGAAAGATACAAGAATATTTCAAAGGAAATCAAGGCATATATCAAGGGCGAATACGGTAAGGCACCGGGTCCTATCGATGCTGACCTTCAGAAGAAAGTTCTTGGTGACGATGCACCTGTTACATGCCGTTTTGCTGATACTCTTGAACCAATGTTCGATAAAACAAAGAAAGAACTTGGTGATATGGCAAGATGTGATGAAGATGTTCTTTCATATATCGCATTCCCTCAGCAAGCTGAAAAATTCTTTGAACAGAGAGCTGAAAAGGAAAAGAACACATTCAAATATTCAATCAAGAGAGTTGACTAAGGAGGACAAAAAATGGCTTTATCAGAAATTTTAAGTGTTTCTGCTACAGGTTTTATTGTCGTTTTAATCGTTCTTATTCTTCTCGCAGTTATTATTGTTATGCTTTCAAAAGTTATTCAGGCTGTTGAAGGTACAGCAAATAAAGAGTCAGCACCTACTGAAAAGGCTGAAAAGAAACCGGCTAAAGAAACAAAAAAAGCTTCTGCACCTGTTTCAGCTCCTGCAGTTACCCCTGCACCTGCTCCTGTTCAGTATTCAAACGGTGTAACTCTTTACAAAACTGATTATAAAACTGCAGCATCTATTATGGCTATTGTAAGTCATGAAAGCGGTATTCCGCTCGAAAGACTTAACTTCAGTTCAATTAAGCTTGATGACTCTCTTGAACTTTATAAAACAGACTATAAAACAGCAGCATCTATTATGGCTATTATCAGTCATCAGACAGGTATTCCTCTCGAAAGACTTGTTTTCAAGTCAATTAAACTTTGTGATATGCCTGAACTTTACAAAACTGACGAAGAAACAGCAGTAAAAGTTATGGCACTTACAAGCAAAGAATCAGGAATCCCACTTGAAAAACTTGTTTTTAAATCAATTAAACTTATTGAGAAATAAAGGAGAATATTAAAATGAAATACGTAGTTACATTAAATGGAAATGATTATGAAGTTGAAGTAAACGAACTTAACGAAGCAGTTGTTACTGCTGTTGTTCCATCAGCAGCTCCTGTAGTTGTTGCTGCTCCTGTTGCTCCTGTAGCAGCACCTGTTGCAGCTCCTGTAGCTGCACCTGCAGCAGAGGCAGCTCCTGCACCTGCAGCAGCACCTGTTCCTGTTGCTATCGGCGACGGTACAAAGGTTACAGCTCCAATGCCTGGTACAGTTCTTGCAGTTAACGTTTCTGCAGGTCAGTCAGTAAATGAAGGTGACGTTCTCTTCATCCTTGAAGCTATGAAGATGGAAAACGAAATCACAGCAGAGCAGGACGGCACAATCCAGCAGATTCTTGTAAGCAACGGTACAGTTGTTAACACAGACGACGTTCTTGCTGTATATTAATTCGGAGGCTAATTAAAATATGGACTTTTTAGGTGTTCTTCAGGGCATCTGGGAAAGCTCAGGTTTAGCTGTTATCACCTGGCAGCAGGGTGTTATGCTCCTCGTTTCTTTTCTGCTTTTGTTTATGGCAATTGTCAAGAAATACGAACCTATGCTGTTGCTTCCCATCGCATTCGGCATGATGCTTGCAAACCTTCCTGCAGCAGGTCTTATGGCAGACCCGACAGGACTTATGGATACATCAAACATTATTGAAGGTGCACACTGGTACGATTCGGGTGTACTGCGACTCATTTACGCAGGCGTAAAGAGCAGTATTTTCCCCTGTCTTATCTTCATGGGTGTCGGTGCGATGACAGACTTCGGTC
>JAZQUG010000040.1:0-146398 GCA_045631225.1 Candidatus Fimenecus sp. | reverse complement strand
GGTTCAAATCCCTATTGGAAAAGCCTTTACCATGAAGGCATTGATAAATATGGTAAATATATTGTAGTTGGTATTATTACTGAAATAATTATTCTTCTTTGGACTTTATTGCTCATTATTCCCGGTATTATCAAGACATATGAATATTACTTTGTTAAACACATTATCCACGATAATCCTGAATTAGACCATAAGCAGGCAAGAGATTTAAGCAGAAGAATGACAGACGGCTTTAAATCTGACTTATTCGTTTTAGATTTATCCTTTTTCTTCTGGTATCTTCTCATACTCGTAACCTTTGGTATTGCCTCAATTTATGTTTCACCGTATATAAGCTGTACACAAGCTATGTGTTATGAGAATTTAAAACACGCTGCTCTTTTAAAAGGAATTGCAAGACCTGATGAATTTGGTATATATCCTGTTCCGCAGGAAAATTTCGATGTCAATTCACCTTTTGTAAATGACAACAATGCTGTTGAATACAACGAACCTATTGTTGATGAACAGAACTTTGACAATAACATTAATGAGTAAATTTAACCCTTGGAGGCGCTATATATGAAATATGTTGTAGTTTTATATGACGGAATGGCTGACTATCCCGTTCCTCAGTTTGACGGCAAAACACCTATGATGATGGCTAAAAAGCCTAATTTTGACTCACTTGCAAAAAAAGGTACAGTAGGACTTGTAAAAACTGTTCCTGACGGAATGAAGCCCGGCAGTGACGTTGCTAATATGAGCGTTATGGGCTTTGACCCATCAATCTATTACACAGGTAGAAGTCCACTTGAAGCTGCAAGTATTGGTGTTGATTTAAAGGACACTGATGTTACTCTTCGTTGTAACATTGTTACACTTTCAGATGAAGAAAACTATGCTGATAAAACAATGGTTGACTATTGTGCAGACGATATTTCAACTGCTGAGGCTGAAAAGATTATTGAAACTGTTGAAGAGCATTTCGGTAACGAGATTTACAAGTTCTACAGTGGTGTAAGCTATCGTCATTGCCTTGTATGGGACAATGGTACAACTGACCTTGGTAATATGACACCACCACACGATATTTCAGGCAGAGTTGTTGGTGAATATCTTTCAACAAGTGAAAATGCAAAAGACCTTATCAGAATGATGAAAGAGAGCTATGATTTACTTAAAGACCATCCTGTAAATCTTGAAAGAATCAAGAATGGTAAGCGTCCTGCAAACTCAATCTGGCTTTGGGGTGAAGGTAAAAAGCCTGCACTTTCACCATTTGAAGAATTATACGGTATTAAAGGTGCTGTAATTTCAGCTGTTGACCTTCTTAAGGGTATCGGTAAATGTGCTAAAATGGAAACACCTGAAGTAGAAGGTGCAACGGGTTACATAGACACAAACTTTGTTGGCAAAGCAGAGGCTGCAGTTGAAGCACTCAAAAACGGTTGTGACTATGCCTATATTCACATTGAAGCTCCTGATGAATGCGGTCATAGACGTGAGCCTGAAAACAAGGTTCGAGCAATTGAAATTATTGATGAACAAGTACTTCCTGTTATATTTGAGGGTCTTAAAGATTATGATGATTACAAAATTATGATTCTTCCTGACCACCCAACACCTATTGTTACTGCAACTCACGCTTCTGACCCTGTTCCATTTATGATTTATCATAAGAATAATGAAGTTGACGGTGTTGATACTATCAACGAAGAAACAGCAAAAGCAACAGGACTTTTCGTTGAAAGCGGCGTTGCACTTATGAAGAAATTTTTGGAGGACTGATTAAAAATGAGTTATAAAATAGAAACAAATTGCGTTCAGGGTGCTTACAGACCAAATAACGGTGAACCAAGAGTACTCCCTATCGTACAGAGTACAACATTTAAATACGACACAAGTGAAGCTATGGCTAAGCTTTTTGACCTTGAACCGGGATATATGTACACTCGTCTTGCTAACCCTACAAGTGATGCCGTTGCACAGAAAATCACAATGCTTGAGGGTGGTGTTGCAGGTGTTCTTACTTCTTCAGGTCAGGCTGCTAACTTCTTCTCTCTTATCAACATTATGGGTGCAGGTGACCATTTCGTTTCTGCTGCAACTATTTACGGTGGTACATTCAACCTTTTCAATGTTACAATGAGAAAGCTTGGCATTGATGTTACATTCGTTGACCCGAATGCAAGTGAGGAAGAAATTCAGGCTGCTTTCAAGCCTAACACAAAGGCACTTTTCGGTGAAACTATTGCAAATCCGTCTCTTGATATTCTTGATATTGAAAAATTTGCAAAGATTGCTCACGCTAACGGTGTTCCGCTTATTATCGACAACACATTCCCTACTCCTATTAACTGCAGACCATTTGAATTTGGTGCTGACATTGTTACACACTCAACAACAAAGTATATGGAAGGTCACGCTAATATTATCGGTGGTGCAGTTATCGATAGTGGTAACTTTGACTGGGAACAGAATGACAAGTTCCCTGGACTTACACAGCCTGATGAAAGCTATCACGGTGCTGTTTATACAAAGGATTTCGGCAAGGCAGGTTATATTACAAAAATCGTTGCACAGCTTCTTCGTGACTACGGTTCAACTCCTGCTCCACAGAACTCATATTACCTTAACTTAGGTCTTGAAACACTCCATCTCCGTATGGAAAGACATTGCAGTAATGCTCTTGCAGTTGCAAAGTATCTTGAAAACAATGATAAGATTTCCTGGGTTAACTACCCTGCTCTTCCCGGTAACAAGTATTACGACCTTGTTCAGAAATATATGCCAAAGGGTACTTGTGGTGTTGTTTCATTCGGTGTTAAGGGTGGACGAGATGCTGCTGAAAAGTTTATGAACTCACTTAAACTTGCAGCAGTTGTTACTCACGTTGCAGATGCAAGAACTTGTGTGCTTCACCCTGCATCATCAACTCACAGACAGTTGAGTGACCAGGAGCTTGTTGAATGCGGTGTTTCACCTGACCTTATCAGATTCTCAGTAGGTATTGAGAATGTTGAAGACATTATCGAAGATATTGAACAGGCACTTGCACAAATATAAATTTAAAATGATATGAAAAAATGGGACGATTTCGGTCGTCCCATAATTTTTTGTAATTTTTTAATTAAAACTGTTGGAAGATTGAAACGTATTCAGGGAATAATGGTGAAACCTCAAGATACAAAAGAGCTACACCTGTACCTGTGATTACACCACCAATGATTTCAGGAATTGTGTGCCCCTCAACCACTCTGAGCTTCTTAAGGTCTTTTCCTAATACTGCTTCACGGACAACAAGAAAAGCCTGTGTAAGTTTTTCTACAGGAAGTCTTACCATAAATGCATCAAACATTGTGATAAAAGCAAAAACACCAGCTACTGCAAACATTGTTGAATCAAAGCCCTCAAGTGCACCGATACAAGTGCTGAGTGAAATAACAGTTGCCGTATGTGAACTTGGCATACCACCGAGTTTAAAAAGAGTTCCGATAGTAACCTTTTTCACTGTGTTTCCTTTAACTTTGTCATAAACGAATTTAATGGTGTTAAGAATAACCTTAATTACCTGTGCAACAAACCATGCACTGATACAAACTAATATAATTCTCATATTATCTCCTTTTTCTTTTTGTTTTACATTATTTTACAATATAAGACCAAAAAAAGCAAGTATTGTCACAATATATATTGTCTTTTTTAGCAAAATGGTCAAAGGAGTTTTATATTTTTGTGCATTACTACAAATTTCAACATTTTGTGCTTTTTATGTTTGAAAATCACTGCATATGGTGGTATGATTATACTGATAAAATTCATTGGAGGATGAAAAATTATGGCAAAAATTAAAAAGAATACTATTCCTGAAACCGGCATCTATGATGCTAAACAATTAGGAATTCCAAAAATGCTTGTTCTTGGGTTCCAGCATATGTTTGCAATGTTTGGTGCAACTGTTCTTGTTCCGCTTCTTACCGGTCTTGATGTTGCAACAACACTTCTTATGGCAGGTCTCGGAACACTTTTGTTCCACGTAATCACAAAATTTAAAGTTCCTGCTTTCCTTGGCTCTTCTTTCGCTTTCCTCGGTGGTTATGCTGCTGTTGCACCAAAGCTTGGTGAAGATGGTACAATCCCTAATAAAGAACTCCTTCCTTATGCTTGTCTTGGTGTTGCTTGTGCCGGTCTTGTTTATCTCATTCTTGCCGGTATAATCAAACTTGTTGGTATCAAGAAAGTTATGAAGTTCTTCCCTCCTGTTGTTACAGGTCCGATTATCATTGCTATTGGTCTTGGTCTTTCAGGTTCAGCGGTTAACAACTGTGCTGCAAACTGGCCACTTGCTCTTATTGCTCTTGCAATTGTTGTTGTTTTTAACATCTGGGGTAAAGGTATGGCAAAGATTATTCCTATTCTTTTAGGCGTTATCGGTGCTTATGTTATTGCTATTCTTGTAGGTAATGTTGGCGGTGTTGAAGGTTGGGCAATTGACTTCACAGCAGTTAAAGAGGCTGCCTGGATTGGTCTTCCGATTCACAAGGAAGCAACCATCCTCGGTGTTGACTGGTCAAACAAGAGTCTTATTATCAGTTCAATCATCGGTATTACACCTATTGCTCTTGCAACTATGATGGAACACATCGGTGATATTTCTGCTATCGGTGCTACTGTTGGCAAGAACTACATCAAAGACCCTGGTCTTCACAGAACTCTTACAGGTGACGGTCTTGCAACAACAATTGCTTCACTCTTCGGTGCACCCGCTAACACAACATATGGTGAAAACACAGGTGTTCTTGCACTTTCAAAGGTTTATGACCCTAAGGTTATCAGACTTGCTGCTGTATTTGCAGTTGTGCTTTCTTTCTCACCTAAATTTGCAGCAGTTATCAATTCACTTCCAACAGCTATTATCGGTGGTATTTCATTCGTTCTTTATGGTATGATTTCTGCTATCGGTGTTCGTAATGTTGTTGAATCAAAGGTTGACTTTACAAAGAGTCGTAACCTTATCGTTGCTGCCATTATCCTTGTCAGTGCACTTGGTCTTTCAGGTGGTGTAACATTCGCAATCGGCAGTGTTACTATTAACCTTTCAGCACTTGCAGTAGCTTCAATTGCAGGTATTGTTCTTAATGCAATTCTTCCCGGTAAAGATTATGAATTTACTGAAGACGAGCCAAAAGATACCGGTGTGAATTTTGCTGCAGGACAGAATTCAAAACGTCTTGAAAAAGAAGATAAATAAACTATAAATAACAATTTATCCTCGTAGTTTATTGCTACGGGGATTTTTTTGTGGTAAAATACTTGTGGTGACGTTTAATGATTAAGAATGACAAAACTAAAGGAATTATATATATTATTGTTTCTGCTTTTTTCTTTGCCCTTATGGGACTTTTTGTAAAGTTATCGGGAGATTTGCCCATAATACAGAAAAGCTTTTTCAGAAATGCAGTGGCTATGATTTTTGCATTTGTAGTTATTACGAAAAATCACCAATGGGAATTACCAAAAGGTAAAAATATCTCTTATCTGCTTATTCGTGCCGTTGCAGGTACCGGAGGCATTCTTTGCAATTTCTATGCACTGAGTAATATGAATCTTGCTGATGCTTCTATGCTTAACAAGTTATCTCCTTTCTTTGCGGTTATTTTCTCATTGTTCATCCTTAAGGAAAAAGCAAATTTCAAGCAAATTTTTGCAGTTACATTGGCATTTGTAGGTGCTTTATTTGTTATGAAGCCTACATTTTCATTTGAAGGAATACCTGCTTTCATGGGCTTTTCAGGTGGAATGGCAGCGGGTCTTGCGTATGCTTGTGTCAGAAAGCTCACTCAGAATGGATTTAAGGGTAGTCTGGTTATTTTCTATTTTTCAGCGTTTTCATGCATTGCAACTCTTCCTTGGTTGATACTTGATTTCACACCAATGTCACCTGAACAGTGGATTTTCCTGATTCTTGCCGGTCTTTCTGCAAGTGGCGGTCAATTCTTTATTACTGCAGCATATTCAAAAGCACCTGCAAAAGAAATATCGGTTTATGACTATTCTCAGATTATTTTTACAACATTACTAAGTTTAATTGTATTCGGTGATTTGCCTGATTTACTAAGCTTTATCGGATATGCAATTATCATTTCAGCGGCTATTTTCAACGCGTGGAACTCATTAAGAAAAAAAGAACTGAATTGACTTTAAAAGAGAAATTAGCTATAATTATATTAGTTTGTTCTAAGAGGTTATTTTGATGGAAAACACAAAAAAAATAAGAGTTTCTCTTAATGATATTTATCCTGATATAAAAAAGAAAATTGAAAACGGTGGAACTGTTAGATTGCCTATTACAGGAATCAGTATGCGTCCGTTACTTGTATGGGGTCGTGATACTGTTGACCTCATTAAATGTGAAATCCCTAAAAAAGGCGACATCATTTTTTATCTCCGTGATAACGGTCAGTTTGTACTTCATCGTATTGTTGGTGTTAATGACGATGGATATATCCTTTGCGGTGATAATCAATGGCGTTTAGAATATGGCATTCAAGACAAACATATTATTGCAGTTGTAACATCAATTACACGAAAAGGTAAAATCATTGATATGACAAATGTACCATATAGAATTTACAGTAATTTGTGGATGGCATTATTGCCAATAAGAAAAATTATTATTCCTTTTGTAAGAAAATCAAAACACTATCTGAAAAAAATTATAGTTAAACTGGGTTTAGGAAAATTATTCGTAAAACTTGGACTAATGAACAAAATTTAAAGGGACTCTTTAGAGCCCCTTTTTTTATCTTAATCTTCTGTTTTTCTCCAGACCATTTTATTCACAACACTTGTATATGACTGAATAATCTTTACAACCTTATTAGAAACATTTTCATCAGCATAATCAGGCACAGGAATTCCTATATCGTTATTTTCATTCATCATAACTGCGGTTTCGACAGCCTGAAGAAGTGACTTTTCACTTATACCTGCAAGTACAAAACAAGCCTTGTCAAGTGCCTCAGGTCTTTCAGTTGATGTACGGATACAAACTGCCGGGAATGGCTTACCAATTGAAGTAAAGAAAGAACTTTCTTCAGGTAATGTGCCACTGTCAGAAACTACTGCAAAAGCATTCATCTGCAAACAGTTATAGTCGTGGAATCCCAGTGGTTCATGCTGAATTACTCTCTTATCAAGCTGGAAACCACTTTCAAGAAGTCGTTTTTTGCTTCTTGGATGACAAGAATAAAGAATTGGCATATCGTATTTTTCTGCAATTTTGTTAATCGCATTGAACAGGGACAAGAAATTCTTTTCTGTATCAATATTTTCCTCTCTGTGTGCTGAAAGAAGAATATATTTACCTTTCTCAAGACCTAACTTTTCGTGAATATTTGACTCTTCAATATTAGCAATATTATTACGAAGTACTTCTGCCATTGGTGAGCCTGTCACATAAACTCTTTCCTTTGGAAGACCGCATTCGTGAAGATATTTTCTTGCGTGTTCAGAGTACGCGAGATTAACATCAGAGATAATATCCACAATTCTTCTGTTTGTTTCTTCAGGAAGGCACTCATCTTTACAACGATTACCTGCTTCCATATGGAAAATAGGAATATGAAGTCTTTTTGCAGAAATTGCTGAAAGACAAGAGTTTGTATCACCTAAAACAAGTAATGCATCAGGCATTATTTCAGCCATAAGCTTATATGAACAATTGATAATATTGCCGATTGTACTACCTAAGTCATCACCTACTGCATCCATATAAACCTCAGGGTCCTGAAGCTTCAAATCCTTGAAAAACACTCCATTAAGGTTATAGTCATAATTCTGACCTGTATGAGCAAGAACACAATCAAAATATTCTCTGCACTTATTTATAACAGCAGAAAGACGAATGATTTCAGGACGAGTGCCCACGATAATCAAAAGCTTTAATTTGCCGTTATCTTTAAATTTAATATCTGAATAATCTAATTTCATATTTTAGACCTCCATATAGAATGTATCAGGATGATTAGGGTCAAAGCATTCATTACACCACATAAACGTAACCATATCTGTATCCCCAAGATTTTCAATATTGTGAGTATAGCCTGTCGGTATATCCACAACCTCTAATTTTTCACCCGAAACAAAATATTCAATAATCTCATTATCATCAATCCTACGGAAACGGATTACGCCTCTTCCTGATACAACGAGGAACTTTTCATTTTTTGTGTGATGCCAATGTTGACCTTTTGTGATTCCGGGTTTTGAGATATTCACAGAAAACTGACCATTATTAACAGTTCTTAAAATTTCAGTAAATGAACCTCTGTCATCAACATTCATTTTTAACGGATATGAGAACTTGTCCTTTGGAATATATGAAAGATATGTACTGTAAAGTTTTTTTGAAAAACTACCTTCTGTCATATCAGGAACTATTTTGTTCTCACGACTTTCTTTAAATGAATAGATTAAGTCAACTATTTCACCAAGAGTAATTTTATGTTCAACAGGCACTTTACAGAATTTTCCGTCTTCAGTTTCATTGCCACAGATTGCATTAATTATCTCATTAACAACATCATCCACATAGACAAGTGTCATTGGATGATTTCTGTCATTTACCTGAATTGGTAAATCATTTGCAATATTATTACAGAATGTTGCAACTGCACTATTATAATTAGGTCTGCACCATTTACCGAAAACATTAGGAAAACGATATATAAGAACTTTTGCACCTGTTTCTTCTGAATATTTAAAGAAAAGGTCCTCACCTGCTTTTTTGCTCTGTCCATAAGGGTTGTCCAATGTTGCTTGTATTGACGATGAAAGTAAAACAGGACAAGTGTTATTGTATTTTTTCAAGGTTTCAAGAAGCTCTGATGCAAAGCCAAAATTACCTTTCATAAACTCCTCTGTATTCTGTGGCCTGTTGACTCCTGCAAGGTTTACAACAAAATCACATCCATTACAATACTCATCCAGCAAGGATTTGTCCGTATCAATGTCAAACTCACAGATTTCGAGGTCAGATTGCAAATCTGTAGTTCTGTTTTTACCCTCTTTAATTGTATTCAATGTGGCAACAAGGTTTTTACCAACAAAACCTTTAGCACCTGTAATAAGAATTTTCATTAGTCTTCTCTCTCTTGATACTTATTGTTTATACCAATTATTTTTTAATACTTGCACACTGCTTAAAACTCCACTTTCTTGTGGTGTAATTGAGCCTGTATCACAAAACTCTTTAACTGCAAAAACAAACCTTTCAGCAGCAACTTTACTTCCATACTCTTTTTCTATAGTATTTCTTGCATTGTTTCCAAGTTTTTCAGCTTTTTCATTATCTGTCAAAAGCTCCTTGACGGCTTTATAAGCATTTTTGTAATTACCATATTTATAAATTAAACCATTTTGATTGTGTTTTATCAAATATGGAGTTGAACCTGCCGCACTACTTGCAACAACGGCACATCCATTTGCCATTGCTTCATTTAAAACAGCTCCCCAGCCCTCTTTAAAATCACTTGTAAACATAAATATCTCATGTAAACTCATAAGTCGTAAAACTTCATTATGATTCTTTAAGCCTAAAAATTCAACACAATCATTTAAATTGTATTTTTTCACCAGATTTTTTAAATTATCTCTTTCGGGTCCGTCCCCAACAATGTTTACTTTGAAATCTATTTTATCTTTCTTTAAAAGATTAGCTGTCTGTATTACTGTTTCAGCATGTTTCCAGTCTAAAAATCTACCTGCATACAAAATTGAATTTTCTATTTTTTCTGTTTTTGACGTTTCTATCAGCTCAGGGAAATAACCCCATTTAAATATCTTTTCCTTTGGAAAACCATACAAGGACAAGTCATATGGCAAAAATGCAGAGGCTGCCAGAACATAGAAATTCTTATCTTTGAAATTAAGAAACCTATTCTTAATTATTGATTTATTTTCAGGTTTTAAAAACTGTAAAACACTCTTTTTAAACGTTCTTTCTGAAAACACAAATGAAAGTTTATTTTCCTTCATTCTCATTTCAATAAGACTGCTCGGACAAGAACCGAAAATAACAGCATCAGCAGACATAATTTCTTCTTTTGCTCTTCTTGTTTCTTTACTGTAATAAATTACATAATCTCGTTCTTCTTTTCCCTTATAGCTCTTTTTACCATCACCACTATAACCGGAAATGAAATGAAAAGTATCTGTCAAAGAATGTAAACAATCACAAAGTGCCGTCTGATGAAAATTCAGATAATCAGAAACAAATACAATTTTCATATCAACAACTCTTTCATACAAAACTACACAATAACATCTAATCTATTTATTCCAATTTGCAAGTTCGTTCTGAATATACGAAAGGCTCAGAAGCTTTTCCTTAACCTGCTCTACTGTCCATAATTCTGTATTATTTGAATTAAATTCAGTGAGGGTGTTTCTTTCCTTATCGCCATCTTTAAAGTATTTATCGTAATTAAGTCCACGCTTATCTGCAGGCACACGATAGAAGTTGCCCATATCAACGGCGTTTGCACATTCTTCATTTGTCAAAAGTGTTTCGTAAACCTTTTCACCATGACGAATACCAATAACCTTGATTTCAGCTTCTGGATTAAAAAGTTCCTTTACTGCCTGTGCAAGAACCTGAATAGTACAAGCAGGTGCTTTCTGCACAAGAATGTCACCACTTTCACCGTTCTCAAATGCAAACAACACAAGGTCAACAGCCTCTTCAAGACTCATCACAAAACGAGTCATTGTTGGTTCAGTTATTGTAATAGGTTTGCCTTCACGAATCTGGTCAATCCAAAGAGGTACTACTGAACCACGGGAACAAAGCACATTTCCATAACGTGTACAACAAATTTTTGTTTTTTCAGGACTTACAGTTCTTGATTTTGCAACAACAACCTTTTCCATCATAGCCTTTGATGTACCCATTGCGTTTACAGGATATGCAGCTTTATCCGTTGAAAGGCAGATTACACACTCAACACCTTCATCAATCGCTGCGGTCAAAACATTATCAGTGCCTAAAACATTAGTTTTAACTGCTTCAACAGGGAAAAATTCACAAGATGGAACTTGTTTGAGTGCTGCAGCATGGAAAATATAGTTTACTCCGTGCATTGCATTCTTAACAGATTGCAAATCTCTTACATCACCTATGTAAAACTTAAGTTTATCTGCAACCTCAGGATATTTCTGTTGAAATTCGTGACGCATATCATCCTGTTTTTTCTCATCACGGGAAAATACTCGGATTTCACCGATATCTGTTTCTAAAAATCTTCTGAGAACTGTGTTACCGAATGAACCTGTACCACCGGTAATCATTAAAGTTTTATTTTTAAAATTAGACATAACACATTCTCCTATTTACCTTTTATAAGATTATAAATTATTGATTTTAATGTTGTTTTTGGTATGCCAAAATTCTTAATTGCATACTCAATTCCATTATCCTTATAGTTTTGCCAGAACACATCATAACCTTGAGGTTTTGATGGTGGTTGCTTCAACTGAGGTTGCTTTGCGTTTTCAACATTTGCAGCTATTTTCTCACCATCAAGCGTATCGAACAATTCTTTACCTTTTGATGTATTAACCATAACCATTGAAACACCTAATTCATCTTCAAATTCAGGGTTATCATTCTCGATTCCCCAAAAATCTGATATGGTCAAATCACTTACTCTGTCCTGAGATGTGAATTTGCAATCAAAACAAGCATCACAAGTGATATTGTTTCCGTAATACAAACTCATAAATGCTGAAACATTTTTATTACGCTTGATTTCATTTGTGTCAGTTTCGGCAGAGCTTGAATCACTACGCCACGAAAAAGCTTTATTCCTGAAATAATATTTGGTGATTTTGCTTTTTTCTTCATCACCAAGCCATTGGATATAATCCTTAAACACCTTTGGTGACGGAACACCGTGACAGATTATATCACACAAATAAAGGTTTTGTACATTAAGATTTCTGTTTGTTGCATAGTTTTTAACCGCCGCCACCTGACAAGGCGTACCCGTAAATAAAACAGAATTACCATTTTCAATGTCATTTTTAAGATTATCAAAAACATCTGTCATATCACTTTGGATATACTTTGTACCTTGTATCATAGTGATATCTTCAACTCTGTTTATTCTGATGTGCTTAAGATTGAAATCATTATCAAGTGATGCACCATAGACAACACCACCATCATTTATGATTTTTTCGGCAAGAGCAGCTGCAGCACCACCTGATGTGGAATTTTTTCTTATCCTATCCTCTGCCTTAAAAGCCAAAACCTTTTCAGGATTGTTTTTGAGTGGGACATTTATGGTTGGACAAACCTTTTGACACATACCACAATCAACACATTTATCAGCATTTATGTAGCTTTTGATAAAACCGCCATAATTTTTTGTAAGACTAATAGCATCAAGCTTACATGCTGTCTTACACACACCACAACCCACACAATTTTCTGTTAATGGTCTCTTTTGGGCACGTAATGCAGAAAGTAAAAATTGTTTTGAAGAAGCTATGTAATCCTTAAGATTTTTGTCAACCTGTTCATAATCGATCTTTACGATTTTCTCAATATTATTTTCAATAATACGATTTTCCAAGCCAGCCTTGTTTAAAATATTTGTAATTCGGCTACCACGAGCCTTATTATCAAAAGCATAAAAATTCTTTTGAAAAATCAATGAAAAAGCAGTACCATGGAATGAATTGGTGATTACATATTCTGCATCCTTTATTGCGCCCAGGAATTCCTCAGGTGATATTCCTGACAGCTGAATATACTTTGCTCCACGTTTCTTGTTCTGGCAAATTTCTACCAACACCAAGTCATTTTTATCCGCAAAATCCTTTGCCACAGCAAGCATTTCGTTATTACCAATAACGCTGTACAACAACAAATACCGTTTTTTCACTTTAATTGGTTTTGCAATCTTTTCATATTCTTCTTTAGAAAGAAGAAATACAGGGTCACATGCACCCACAACATCTTTGCCTGATATATTTTTTATGTATTCGATAGACTTTTCTTCACGCACCGACACATAATCTATTTCTTTAATAAGTGCGGCAGCTTTTTGTTCATCGATTTCTTTGTATTTATCTCTGCCAAGACTTGCAGCATATGAAATCTTATTTTTTACTCCATCAATGTCACAGAAAAAGATAGGATCAATTCCCTCTGTAATATCGGGATTCCATACTTGGTCACTACCACAAATTAAACAATCAAAACCGTTATTCGCAACATCGCATTCATTTCGACAAACATCCGATAACACTAAAAATTTTCTTCTGAATCTTTTGAAACTTCTTATTCTCTTATACTGATTTGGAAAAGATATTGATAATGCTATTATTAATTTTATTTTTCTTTTTAATGACTTGTTTTTTTCATTATTCCAAGAAAGCATTACCCAACTTATAGCATTGTTCTTTAATTCTTGGGTTTTTAATCGATAATCAACAACTTCACAATTATAATAATGGTCATTTACAAATTTGCATGTTGCAAAAGCTTGTAAATTTGCACCATAGTTAGAATTATGGTGAAGGGTGATAACACCTATTTTGTTATACATTTCACGATATCCTTTCAATACTTGAATACGACGTTACACCTTTTTAAAAGGAACTTATTATAAATAGTTCCATAAGCACTATCTGTCCCTGAGTTTTTCTATAATTTGCGTTGTTGATATAGTTTGTGTATATGGCAAAAACTTAATATCAATATTCAAGTTGTTTTCCTTGAATTGTTTTTCGGTAGCTAAAAATCGTTCACTACCTTCCCAGTCACTTCCCACAAACAAAATATCATATGGCTCATTATTGTATGCCTTTAACTTGTCCACTGTAGTATCGGAATCTATAATTATAACTTTATCAACACACTTCAAAGCACCAACTATTCGCGCTCTGTCCTGCTCTCCTATCATAGGGTCTTTGTCTTTAAATCTGCGAACATATTCATCATCACAGACACCTACTATTAAATAATCACAGTTTTCTTTACATCGTTCAAATAAATTCAAATGACCTACGTGAAAAAGGTCATAAACTCCACAAGTGTAACCAATTTTCATACTTATTATTCCTTCCAATATATATTCATATGATGTTGTGGAACCTGATCCTTCTCTGGAGGAAGTTTCATGTAGTCACCATACATTTGTGTTAAGACTTCATGATAGCAAACCGGCGCCTTTAATTCGTAATTACAGAATTTCAGCAAAATGTAATCCTTAAACCACTCTTTTGGAAAACGATTGTTTTTTGAATTCCAACAGCATTCTATACAACCTACATAATTACTTTCATCAAACGGATATTTCTTATGCAGTTGTTTTGTTTGTTTATGGATTTGTTCGCTTGTGAAAGAAAGGTTATACCTTATCTTTCTATTTAATATTTTTATTTTTTCTCTATTATTAAGATTTTTAAGAGTACGTTGTTTTATAAAAAATGCACTGTATAAATTTTTGAGTCTTTTATACCAATCTTCATATTCTGAGATTTCTTCAGGCACACCATCAAGAGGAAACACATCAATATCTATCATTCCAAGGCCCTCGTTTGAACAATAACGATATTCCGGTTCAGTTTTAACTGTGCGTTTATCACCAATTTTCACAATAGTATGCTTTGAATGTTTTGAAAATGGAATAATTGCATAATAATTAGTATCCTTCATATATTCATTAAAGTTACTAATAAGATATTCGTAATCTTTTCTTGGCATCATTATATCAACATCATCATCCCAAGGAATAAATCCCTCATGTCTGACTGCACCAATTAATGTTCCATAAGCCAAAAAGTATGTAAGATTGTGTTTGTCACAAAATTCAGCAACAGCTAATAAAATATCTAATTCTATTTTCTTTAATTCTGTACTTGCTATCGGTTTCATCGGCTTCCTCCTTTAATCGTTGTTAAAAGATTGATAATATTTTTTCTGAATATGATAGCTAATATCATAATAACAACCAAAAGTGCTATTTTCATAATCAGATTATTCCAGAAGATTAATCCATAAATCATCAATACTGCAAACGCTACAAATATAACCATTAAAAGCTTTAAATTGATTATTTCATTCAGATTCTTTTCATATTTCTTTACAGCAGAATAAGTCATAATGAATTTGATAAAGTTTGTGATAAGAGTTGCATATCCGACAGCAACATATCCAAACAATTTTATACCTGTAAAATTGAGAACAATATTTATAACTGCAATTATCATAGTAATTGTACTCATTTCCTTTGTTTTTTCGTGGTAAAACATAATGTTACCAACAAGTCCTGTCACAAAAGATATTTGAACACTGAACGCTAATGGAGCTACAAACCACACTGCATCCATATATTCTTCTGTTGCAAAAATTAAAATTCCTTCTCTTGCAAAAAGCACAAGCATTTCACACACAACAGCAACAAGTGCACTACATCCCAACACAACAGTATTCAATTTTTTCACTGTTCCATTTTTTATTGATTGTAATGTATATGGAATTAATGAACTGTTTATAGATTGTGTTATTATACTGACAACGCCTGTAATACTGTGAGCAATACTATAAAGACCTGCCGATGCAGAGCCTATGAAATAGTCAAGCATCAACTTATCCGATGAATTCAGTATAACCTGTGACAAATAATATGGAAGCAGTGGAATATTGAATTTAAGCGCATATTTCCAATACTCTTTATGATAAAGCTTTTTGCCCTTATAGACAAGCATAATCATAATTGCTATGCCTACAATAATGCCCCATAAGCCTGAACCGATAACCTTAGCATATGCTTTGTTGTCCTCCACAAGTCTTACAGCAATTATTGCAACAACCGGGCTTAAAATCGCATTTGTAAAAGTATATAATATTACTTTTTTATAATCGTATGTATATCTTTTGCGCATCAACCAGAATGTGGTTGAAACATTGGTAAAGGTCTGTATCCACATAAACACAAGATATCCGACACTTAAACCAAATAGCTGTGGGAATACTGCATTGACACCAATACACACAACATACACCAAAATCGAAGATACTGCAGAAAGACCAATCATTGACGATGTATATGTTTCAATGTCTTTTTCGTATTTGGTCATGGCAACATTATAAACACCACCAGCAAGTGAAAGTGTTGCAAAAATGCTGATTACACCTTCCCAGGTAACAAACACACTCGAAACACCATAATCAGCAACATCAAGAAGTCGTGTAAAAATCGGTGTTGTTATAAAGGAAATACCTTTAAGTGCAACATTAGATACAACAAACCAGAATGATGCCTTTGCTGCCGGTGACATACTATTCAATTTTGATAAAAATGATTTAATCTTATCCATTTAAAACGTCTTTTCTAATTCTTTTATCGTTGTCTGCTTGTCAACAAAGTTGAGAGATGGTACATTACCTAACTCAGCTATTTTTTCAAAGTTATCAAGGAGATATTTCACTGCCTGATAAATACTATTACTGTCACGATTGATAACCAAGCCGTTTTCACCATTGGCAATCATTTCAAGATTACTTTTAATTCCTGTACACACAACAGGCTTTTTCAGATATTTCTCCTCATACACCACAAGACTGAAGCCTTCATAGCTTGATGGTTGAACACAAACATCGGAACTTTTTATGTATGTGTATGGGTTTTTCTGATTCCCAAGCAAAATAAAATTACTTTCAATATTATGTTGCCTGATTAGCTCTTCCAATTCAGGTCTTTGTGGTCCATCACCACAGATATACCACTTTACATTGTAGCCTTCGTCAACAAGCTTTTTACAAGGCTCAACACAAAGGTGAAAGCCTTTAAGCTCCACAAGTCTTCCGACAGACAAAATACACTTTGCATTTTTGTCCATTTCGTTTGGCTCATTTGCAAGTTGGTCAATATGGTCAAAATCAAAAAGCGATGGCAATGTGAACACCTTAATTTTATCCTTATACTGAGGATAAAGCTCCTCGAGAGATTTTTTTGAATTCTGTGACACTGTACAGATATTGTTTGCTTTTTCAAAAGCCATATTATCAAGAATACGGTTGCTGCCTATCTCTTTTATGTCCGTATGTATCCACATGTTTTTCACTTTTGCATTGATACAATCAGCCACATAATAGCAAGCACTGCCTTCTGCATAACCGATAGCAACATCATATTGTTTATTAATTCTCAACATTGTTTTCTTCTGAAAATTCCAATCAACAGTGTGTGAAAAATCAGTTTTACCCAAGCGTGTTTTGATAAATCTATATAATCTATAGCAAAGCAAGTCAAATCGTTTTTGTTTGATTAATGTTTTTACAGATTGTATTATAGGTGTATTAAAAACAACATTGTAATAAGGAGAATCGGGCAATAAATTAACATTTTTATTAAGCTGCGGCAATAAATCCCTGCCATCATTAAATAAATAAAGGTCAACCTTGTATTTTGAATAATCTATATTATTACACAGGTCTATTAAAGTTTTTTCAAGACCTCCGGTTATTAAACTATCTGAGACAATCAGAATTTCTTTCATACTATTACCTATTTCTTTTTATACTTTATATTATAGTAAATTTTATAAACAAAGTATAAATTATGTGTGACTATAAAGAAAAACCTTTTTTCTTGTGGAGTCAGTGGAACAAAATATTCTTTCAGGTTCTTTACAGTTTTAATACACTTTTTCATATCTTTTATATACTTTATTTTGTTGGTTCTGCAAAACATATAGAGCATTGAAAAATTTGCTTTGATAACGATATTATTCAACTCTCTTTTAAACTCTGGAAAATTTTCATTTATAAGTTCTTGTTTTCTTTCTGAGAAATATAAAATATCAAAAAACTTTTCTGAAAATTCTGAATGTGAAACACTATCCGGATTATTTTCCTGATAATATATTCCCACATTCCTTACAACTACTACAGGTTTTTTCATGCAACAAGAAAAAACAAAGAAACTGTCCTCGTTAATCTTTCTTCCCTCTTCAAAACGAATATTTTCAATTAATTCTCTTTTAAATAATTTTGCCCATACTGAATATGTAAACCGATTATCTAAAAGAGAATTTTTAATAGCATCAGTATCCTTCCAAATCTCATATGTTCCATTCTTCAGATTTTTTTCGTCACAATTTTTATCTGCTATTTCAAGTCCACAGGAGATATCTGCATTGTGACTTAAAATATCTATATACAAAATTTCCATTGCATTTTTTTCAAGATAATCATCTGAATCAACAAAACAAACATATTTCCCCTCTGCGTTTTCCAGTCCTTTGTTGCGTGCAGCACATACACCAGTATTTTTCTGATGAAAAACTTTTATTCTACTATTCTTTCGTGCATATTCATCACAGATTGTACCGGAATTATCAGGAGAACCATCATCAACCAAAATCAATTCCAAATCTGTTATTGATTGATTCAGAATACTATTTATGCATCTGTGTATGTACTTTTCAGCTTTATACACTGGAACAATTACAGATAATAAAGGTTTATGCATTTTCTCACATCCTTACTTAAACCAATTATTCTTAATGATTTCAACTGAACTGAACACGCCCGAATCACTTGGTGTTATTTTACCCGTATTATAAAATTCATTGACACCACCAAGGAATCGCTCAACTGCAGTCTTATAATCGTATGAAGCAATTGTTTCTCTTGCTTTTACGCCTAATGAGGTCGCCTTTTCATTATCGACCAACAAATCCTTAACAGCCTTGTATGCAATCTTATTATTACCATATTTATATATTAAACCGTTTTCATTATGAGAAATCAGAAATGGAACAGAACCAATCGCACTACTTGCGACTACTGCACAACCGCTTGCCATAGATTCATTAAGAACAGCTCCCCAACCCTCATAAAAATCACTTGTAAACATATAAATACTGCTTTTTTGCATAATGTCTAAAACTTCTTCATGCGTTTTGGAACCAAGAAATTCTACATATTTTTCTAATTTATACTTATCCTTTAAGGCTATAAAGTTTTCCTTTTCCGGACCATCCCCTACTATACGAACTTTAAAATCATAGTCATCTTGTTTCAACAATTTTGCTGTTTCAACTACGGTCTCCGCATGTTTCCAATCTAATAATCTGCCTACATAAAGAATAGAATTTGGTTCCTTCTCAATTATTTCATCCGTTGTATTACACTTAGGAAAATATCCCCATTTAAAAATTTTATTAATCGGAAATCCTACACGGGACAAATCATATGGCAGAAATGCTGAAGCCGCTAACACATAAAGATTCTTATCCTTATGATTTAAATATCTTTTTCTCAGCATTCTGAAATTTCGGGGTATGAAACAATGCCAAATACCTTTTTTGAAGATTCTCTCAGAATATATAAATGAAAGCTTATTTTCTCTCATTCTGAGTTCAACAAGGCTGTCGGGACCAGCACCAAAAATAACTGCATCCGCAGACATAATTTCCGATTCTGCACGTGATTTCTCTGTCTTATAGTCAATTAAATAATCTCGGGTTTCTGTTTTTTGATAACCCTGACTACCTCCATTATCCGTTGCAATAAAGTAAAAATCATCCACCTTACTAATAATTTCTTCACAAAGCGGAATTTGATGATGATTTAAAAAATTAGAAACAAAAACGATTTTCATAGGACATCCCCAAAGATTAAAATTTATCCTTTTGATAATTCAAGTATATATCAAGATATTTTTTATAACAAGTATTTTTATCGAATTTTGCTTGTTTTTCCTTTACATTAAAAGCTAAAGGCTTTTCTTTAATTTGTTGTATTCTCAACAAAAGAGACTCCACATCATCTTCTTCTACAACAAAGCCGCTATCCTCATCAACCAGTTCGGGACTACCACAACAATTATACGTAATAACAGGTGTCCCACAGCAAATACATTCCATATTAACAGTCGGTAATGTATCGGCGTGTGTAAGATTCACAAAAACATCGCTTGCGGCATATACGTCAGCAAGTTCCTGCCTGTCCTTTATGAACCCTAAACAAATTACATGATCATATTGCTCAAAGCTGTCTTTTTGCTCGTCAGTACAGCCTACAATTATTATTTTTGTATCTTTGTTTTTCTCAATAATTGTTTTTACTGTATTTTTATTAATTTCTAAACACCACTTATTTGCCATACCTAAAATGACAAACTCGTTTTCTAAATTATATTTTTTTCTGAAAACACTTTCATGAGGTGTGAAAATCGAGGTGTCAACACCATTATGTACTACTTTTATATCAGCATTTTTAATTAACGATTTTTCTGCCTCGTTTGCTATCCATTTACTGCAACCTACAAGTGTCAGATTATTTATTTTATTTAAATGGTCTGTTCTATCCTTTAACACCTTAGATGTACAATCAAAAAACAGGCTTGGTTGTTCACATTTATTCTGCGGACAATCTCCACAGGTTGTCTGCCATTTATCACATTTAACTGCAGCATAATGTGTACATTTCCCTGTAAAGAACCAGCAATCATGCATTGTAATAACTGTTGGAATATTATTTTCGGCTAAAAAATCACACAACATATTAAGGTTTACGAAATTACTATGAAGGTTATGAAAATGAACTATATCAGGAGCAATCTTTCTAATATAATTAATCAGACCTTTTGTAGCAAACCAACTTGCATATGCTTGCTTACCGAAAACTCTTGAATAAAGAGCGTGTATTTTCCAATCAAGCTCATTTCCTGTTTTGTGTGAATTTTCCGTAGGGTCAAGAGCAGTCTGATAGGCAATATATGATATATGGCCATTGTCAATTAAATACTTTTCTATATCTCTTACGATGATACCGGTGCTTTTGTAGCCATAAACTGCATTGATTTGTAGAATTTTCAAACTTTTCTCACCCTTTCATATATTTACATAAAAAAGAAGCTATATTGCGGTCTGATGTGTAAGAAATATGCACACAGAAAACCAACAACAAATAAATAAGCAATAACTCTGTAATTCCTGTCAAAAGCCTGAATAAGTTCAGGAATAAATATCATAATTACCAATGAAAAATACTGCTGGATTCTCATAAATGACTGATTCTGATATACAAGAAGTGTTGTAACAAGAGTCAAGCTCATCATATTGTAGAGGTGCTTTGAATCTTTTCTATTTTTGTTAATCCAAGGATAAAAGCAAAAGCACACAAGACACAACAACACAAGAACAGTTGCGTATGTTTCAGCACCGCCGCCGCTATAGTCTATTTGCTCATCGGCAAAGCCTAAAAATGAAGCAATTGGTCCATATAGTTGTTTTCCCAAAAGTGCAATTATAAACGATGCTCCGAACAAAAATATAAAATATGTGGATGTTATACTGATATTTACCACCAGATAATAAACTATAAACACAAGAGACGATTTGTGCAGCATAAATGCAATAAATGCTACTATTGCAAATTTTACAAACTGTCTTTTTTTCGCATATTCATATCCCAGAAATACAATCAGTGCTGTTGCAAGTGTCTGTCTATGACCCGTAACACTATAAAAAGCAAAGAAAAGAACAGAATAAACAAGAAAGCTTATATCAGGCATTGAAGAATATTTATATATCCAACGAGACAGCAATACCATAAAAACTATGGCTATAAAAAAGAGCCACATACGATAGTCTTGTGAAAAAATCTGAAAAACTTTCTGCAACAAATAATATCCCGGGTCCTTAATATTAAGACCATTAAAAAGATAATTCCAACAATTGGATAAAACAGTTTTCCATGAGGTACTCATTCCTCCGTCAAAAGCAATACTGTACGCATTCGTATCATCACCGACTGAATAATCTCGCAAGCCTGACAGCAATATCCACTGAACAGCACAAATTGTACAATATACTTTCTTTTTAGCGTCTGATGGATTTGTGTGTATAAGCGCAAAACCAAATGCAAGAATTGATATTATATTTATTAAATATATTGTCATTTCGTAATCCTTTCGCTAATTATCTGACAAATTTATTTAAATCACTTTTCACCATAGCTTGCACAAGAGGTTTATGGTGATGTTTTTTTCCGCTCTCCCAACCTTTTTGTGCATACTTCTTCAATAACTCACGATTATTATGCAATCTTAAAAGTTCCTTTTCAATATCTTCCTTATTCGTTGCAACTGCACCACACTCGTTATCGATAAAATACTGAATAGAAGCACAATAGTCGTCACCGATTGCAAAAATGCAACGGTTTGTTTCAAGATAGTCAACAATCTTTGTTGAGAATGATTGGTGAACAGCTAACTTTTCTTTTAAACTGAAGCCTTCACAATGTAGAAGAATATCGGAATTCTTCTGAATTTCACGAATCTCCTGATAGCTGACAGGAGGATGTAAATGAACCGACTTCGTTGATAAACATTCCTTTTGTTTGTCAGTTAAAGGTGTCAATGTATATATATCCAACTGAAATTTTTCAGAGTCAACATTAAGCTTTTCTGTTGCTTTGGCAATCTCTGCTAAAATATCATATCTGCCACCGCTTATATTTCCTGCATAAACCATCTTGAGAATCTCATCAGGTTCTTTAAAATCAGGTCTTCTCTCATCAGAAAAATCTGCACATTTTGTTAATATTTTACAAGGTGGTGTAAAGCATTTTTCATATTCTTTTTTCTGAACATCAGAAATCACATAAAGAATTTCACATTGTTCAATCGTTCTTTTTACTTTTCTTCTTTTATAAAGCCTGTCAATCCAATAAAGTGGAGAAAGTGAAAACTGCTTCAATGTATAACAATCATCTGAAATATATCCCAACATTGGCACATTGGTATGCTTATTCACAAAGCTCACTATATCATTTATAAAGCTTGAATAATAAACAGGCTGAAAAATCACATCGGGCTTAAAATCATCAATAAAATCAATAAGCTCCTGCGACCTCCATCTGCCGACTTTCCAGATAAGGTCGCGTGCCCAAAAGAGAATCTGCCAACGCTTCTGGCTGCCAAAAGTCATACCTTTTATGTTCTCTACAAAAACTGAATCCTCACTCTTTTTTTCTACCGGAATCTCCATTCCTGATGGATGAGATTTATTTTTCAAGTTTTTTATAAGAGATTTTTCAGTAATCTGAAAATATCTTTTTACAAGATAGCTTGTAGGATGACCGGGACGACAAGCAATATTTGCAAACTCAATATCAGAAATCCCTTCAAAAATATTCGAAAAAGAGTTGCCAAAGCTATTATCGTTGCTCCATGGTGTATTTGATATGACTAAAATTCTCATCAAATGCTTTCTCCTTAAATGACTCTATTTAACAAAAGACATAATAAACAGTGCCAGATTAACCAATCTTAATCGTAATAAAATATATACTAATTTAAATGCAAGTAAGGTAATTTTACTTTCAAAAAATGGAACCTTATTCTTCTTTTTCCATACATTTCTTGCATTTTCATTTTTAAGCACACTATGAGCATATTCTTTTTTATCCCTGTAGCTCATAGGATTTTGGGGTGACATAATTGAAAAAAGATAAACAACAATATTTCTACAAAGCTGTGAATCGAGTTTTTCATCATAATCATCATTTTTTATATTTGCTAATTTTACAAAATTTCTTGAATATTCATCCATGTACCATATTGTTTCGGCAAAATTCCTATGAAAACTTGATGTAATTGAGCCCGAACGTTTAAGATTATTCAATGATGGCTTGTCATAAAGAGAAATCTTTTCTGCAACTGACATAAAATCAAGATTATAGAAATAATCTTCAGATATTTTACCTAAAGGGAAACGAATATCATTGTCAAGAATCACATCTAACCTGTATAAAACTGCTGTTGAGCGATAACCTCGTGTTTCTCCTATTTGCACATTTAAGGCAAATTCTTGTGGCACAGGTGAAAACATTTCTTTTTTAAATAGTAATGCAGAGTCCTTATTCTCTTTATCTTCATATGTTTTATAATATGAATTAGGTAAAACTGCATCTGAATTCTCTTTTTCTGCTATTTCCACCATATCTGCTATTGCATTCTGTTCCAATGCATCATCAGAATCAAGAAAGAGAATATATTTGCCCTTTGCGACTTCTATACCTGCGTTTCTCGCCGACGAAAGCCCACCATTTTCCTTATGAATAACTTTTATATTTTCATTTTTTTCGGCAATTTTATCACATAAAACAGGACTCTTATCAGGTGAACCATCATCAACCAATATAATTTCTATATTTTCGTATGTTTGATTCAATATTGAATCAACTGCATTTCTTAGATATTTTTCTGTCTTGTAAACCGGAATTACAACAGAAACTTTAATATCATAACTCATATCAATTCACCTTTATAATAAACTAAGAGAAATTACAAATTCTCCTTATACCACTCGATTGCGAGTTTTATACCATCCTGAAAACTGTAGTCAGGGTCATAACCCAATAATCTCTTTGCTTTTGAGATATCGGCATTGCTGTGCTTGATGTCCCCCTTACGGTCAGGACCGAAATTCGGCTCAATATCCACACCCAAAGCCTTTGTAAGACCATAATAAATATCGATTAAGTATTCACGGCCACCGTATGCGATATTGTAAGCCTCACCTGCTGCCTCACTTGGAGCAAGACAAGCTTTAAGGTTTGCTTCAATAACATTATCGATATATGTAAAGTCACGGCTCTGTTTTCCGTCACCATTGATTGTTGGTGTTTCACCGTTAAGAAGTTGCTTTAAAAATTTTGGAATAACAGCAGCATATGCACCATCCGGGTCCTGACGACGACCAAAAACATTGAAATATCTCATTCCATAAGTGTCGAGTCCATAAAGTTTGGAATAGAGCTTACCCCATTCCTCATCACAACGCTTTGTAAGCGCATAAGGTGAAAGAAGGTTACCTTCTCTACCCTCATATTTTGGAAGATTAGGCTCGTCACCATACACTGATGAGCTTGATGCATACACGAATTTCTTAACGCCATTCTGACGAGCTGCTTCCATCATATTGAGAGTGCCTTCGATATTGTTTTTACAATAGAACAAAGGCATTTCAATTGAGCGAGGAACACTACCCCATGCGGCCTGATTAAGAACAAAATCAACGCCCTCACAAGCTTTCATACAAGTATCAAGGTCCTTAATATCACCTTTTATAAATGTATAGTCAGGATTTTGGAGGAACATATCAATATTTTTCTGTTTACCTGTTGAAAGGTCATCAAGTGCTTTTACCTTATATCCCATGTTAAGTATTGCTTCACAAAGGTTTGAGCCAATAAATCCTGCTGCACCTGTTACAAGGAATACTGAATTTTCAGGAAATTTCAAGTGTTTGTAACCCATAATTATAATCTCCAGTAATTATATCCTGCTGATTCATATTCTTTACGATTAAGGAGTCCCTTAATATCAGCAAGAACTTTCTTTGAATTGTCACCTGATTTAAACATCTTGTCAAAATCAGCCTGAGTTAAATCTTTGAACTGTTCATGTGCAACTGCAAGGATTACTGCATCACAATCTGTAATTGTGTTCATATCCACAAATTCCATACCGTAAAGGTGCTTTGCTTCATCAGCATCTGCACAAGGGTCAGCAACTGTTGCAGTAATTCCATATTCTTTCAATTCATTATAAATATCAACAATCTTTGTGTTTCTTGTATCAGGACAGTTTTCTTTAAATGTAAAGCCAAGTATTGCGACCTTTGCACTCTTGATTGCAACATCTGCTTTAATAAGGTTTTTAACTATACTTTCAGCAACATACTTGCCCATATCGTCATTGATTCGACGACCTGAAAGGATAATCTGGCTATGATAACCCAACTGTTCAGCCTTATATGTAAGATAGTATGGGTCAACACCGATACAATGTCCGCCAACAAGACCAGGGAAGAATTTAAGGAAATTCCACTTTGTTCCTGCTGCTTTAAGAACTGACTGTGTATCAATGCCCATCTTATTAAAAATGATTGAAAGCTCATTCATAAATGCGATATTTATGTCACGCTGACTGTTTTCAATAACCTTTGCAGCCTCAGCAACTTTAATGCTTTCTGCTCTGTGAACACCTGCTTCAACAACAAGCTCATAGACCTTCGCGATTATATCAAGTGACTCATCATCCATACCCGAAACGATTTTAACGATTGTTTCAAGACGATGAACCTTATCACCCGGATTAATTCTTTCAGGTGAATAACCAACTTTGAAATCAACACCACATTTAAGCCCTGACTCCTTTTCAAGGATTGGAACACAGATGTCCTCAGTTACTCCGGGATAAACTGTTGATTCATAAACAACGATTGAACCCTTCGTAAGATTACGACCAACGATTGTTGACGCACCCTCAACAGGTGTCAAATCAGGTGTATGGTCATCATTTACAGGAGTTGGAACTGCAACAATGTGAAACTTTACTTCACGTAGCTTGCTTTCATCAGCTGTAAAATCAACTGTACAGGCCTTGATTGCATCATCACCGACTTCATTTGTAGGGTCAATACCATTTTTATATAATTCAATCTTCTTTGCATTAAGGTCAAAGCCCACAACCTTTACTTTCTTTGAAAAAGCAACTGCGATTGGCATACCAACATATCCAAGACCAACAAGAGAAATTTTTTCTTCACCATTTACAATTTTTTCATAAAGATTTGTAAACATAAAACACTCTTTCCACCGCTTTTGGCGATTAGTTATTTATCATATTAAAATATTTTTCTATAACAATATTTCTGTTGAATTGATTTTCCATTTTTGCTCGTCCTTTTTTACCCATTTCACACTTCTGTTCATGAGATAGAGCAAGGAATTTATCAACAGCACTTTTTATACTGTCCACATCTTTCACTTGGAAACCAAAACCTGTTACACCCTCGTCAAAGGTTTCCTCACATCCCGGAATTCTTGATGCAATAATAGGACGACCTGAAGAAGCACCCTCCAAAAGGACATTTGCCATTCCTTCGTGATATGACGGAAGAATAACAGCATGAGCATCTTTAAGGAATGGCCTTACATCCCTATGGAAACCAACACAATTTACATTTGAAAGCCCTGTAAACGGATTTTCGGAACCATATTCCACATTACCAACAACGGTAAAATGTACATCATCATTAAGATACTGTTTTGCAACTTCTGCAAGTTCAAAGACACCTTTATCCCTGATAATTCTTCCGATAAAAACAATGTTGACTTTTTCATCCTGTGGATATTCAATATAAGAGAACTTCTCGATATTTACACCTGAACCGGGTAAAAGCTGAACATTGTCAGTAACAACATTTCTCTGTTTGAAAAACTCAAGGTTAGATTTATTCTGAAAAAACACACATTTTGCTTTTCTGCATCCCACTTTATAAAGAGTCAGCATAATCTTTTGCAAAACTCCCTCGTCCTCAATAACACCTAATCCCGTTACATTAGCTGCATATGGCACTTTGAGCTGTCCGCAAGCAAGACCACCATAAGCATTTGGTTTAATCGTATATGTAAAGACAAAATCAGGTTTATGTTCTTTCAACAGTTTCCGATAATTAAGATACAAGGAAAAGTCTTCTAACGGATTTTTTCCGTGTCTTGATGCATTTGTTTCAATAACTTTTGCACCCAGTTCTTCAATTTCATTATTTCGTTCACTTCTAGGAACACTTACCAAAACTTCATTACCTGATGTAACTAATGCTTTTATAAGTTCCGTACGGAACTGTATTATAGTTGTTACATCATTTGCTAATATTAAAATCTTTTTCATTTTTAATAATTTTCTTTCACTTTTTCTATAATAGCTTTAGCATCAATTGAATATTGTTTTCTTAGATATTTCTGACTACCAACAATACACGAATATCTGTCATCTAATGCAACTCTTACGAGTTTTGCCTTGACATCACCTTGCTCAGCAAGAACTTCAGCAACTGCAGAACCGAACCCGCCACTCAAATTGTGCTCCTCAACTGTAATAATTGTATTGTATCTTGATGCGCATTCAAGGATTACGTCTCTGTCAATAGGTTTAACTGTCGGGAAGGTATAGACTGTTGGTGTAAATCCTTCTTCACTTAGAATTCTACAAGCTTCATCTACTTCGTCAAAAATCGCACCTGTTGAAAAAAGAGCAACATTTGAACCATCTTTTATCTTAATTGCCTTACCGATTTCAAAGTTTTCGATGCTTTCGTGAATCTGCTTTTCTCCACCTCTGCCAAGTCTTAAGTAGCAAGTACCCGGAGTTTCATAAATTGCTTTTGTTGCACATGCAGCCTCCACCAAATCACCGGGAGCAACAACTGTCACATCCGGTAACGCACGCATCATTGCTATATCCTCTGTTGCATGATGACTCATACCAAGTGAACCATAAACAAATCCACCACCCACACAAACTACCTTAACATTTGCATCGTGATAAGCACAATCGTTACGAATCTGTTCAATACAACGAAGTGTAGGGAAATTACCAATAGAATATGTATAGACAATTTTCCCCTGCAACGCAAGACCCGCTGCAATAGATGTCATATTCTGCTCTGCAATACCTGCGTTGATAATCTGGTCAGGCAATTCTTCCCAGAATGGTCTTAACACACCAAATCCCAAATCACCTGTAACAATATATACATTTTTATCTTTTTTTGCTATTTCAAGTAAGGTTTTAACAAATGTATCTCTCATTTTGTTACCTCCTCATAAGGGTCTGTTACACCTTCAGGCATTACTGCGTGTAATTCAGCCAATGCACCATCATACTCTTCACCATCGTGTGGAAATCTGTAATGCCAGAGAATATCGTTTTCCATAAATGAAATACCGTTACCTTTTACTGTATTTGCAATAATAACAGTTGGCTTATCCACAGACTTCTTCGCATCATTCAACGCTTTACGAATTTCGTCATGATTATGACCATCAATATCATATACATTCCAACCAAATGCTTTCCATTTTTCTGCAAATGGTGATAAGGACAATGTATTTTCACAGAAATCAAGACTTTGCATCTTATTATGGTCAACAATTACAACAAATTGATTGAGTTTAAAATGATTTGCAAACAATGCCATTTCCCAGATTGAACCCTCGTCACACTCACCATCACCAACGATTGCATAAGTAAAATATGGCATCTTTTCAAGCTTTGCATTAAGTGCAACACCACAAGCCATACAAGCACCGTGACCTAATGAGCCTGTTGAAATTTCAACACCCGGAATACCCTTATGAGATACGTGACCGGAAAGTCGGCTACCATCAGCATAATGTGTTTTGAGTTCCTCAACAGGGAAAAAGCCTTTTTCGGCCAATGCAGCATAAATTGCTGCACCTGCATGACCTTTACTGAGCACTATTCTGTCCCTGTTGTCATCCTTCAAGTTTTCAGGTGAAATATTTGCAACATCGTTATACAGGACAGCAACCACATCGGCTACTGACAATATTGAGCCTATATGACTACCTTGTGAAATATGCGTCATTTCAATACCATGACGTTTTATGAGCCAAGCTAACTGTTCACTTTTCATTATCTTTACTCCTTAGAAATTTTATCTAATTTGCTGATTTGTTTATCTGTTAATGAAAAACTCAATGATTCTGCATTTTGCAAAACCTGTTTCGGTGATTTTGCACCTACAATAACAACAGAATCCTTAAGATATTCTAAAATCCAACGGATTGCTACTGAAGAAACTGATTTTCCTGTTTCATTTGCTATTTCTTTAAGTACTTCCACAATCTCTAGATTCTTTAAAAGCTTTTCACCGTGGAAATTTACATAAATTTCTCTTGAACGACGGTCGTTATCTTCAAACTTACAATTTTTATCGTATTTACCACTTAAAATACCTTGTCCAAGGCTACCCCATGTAAAAGGAGTCATCAGAAACTCATCTCTGAAACTGAACATTTCCTTTTCATTTTTACGACAAGCAAGACTATACTCATCCTGAAATGATACGAACGGATTTGTACTGAATTGTTTCAATTCTTCTGTATCCTCTTTATGAATATTTGATAATCCGTAATATCTGATTTTACCTTGGTCTTTTAATATTTCAAGACTCTCCGCAACATCCGAAAGCGGAGTTTTTCCATCTCTGTAATGCACCTGATACAAGTCGATGTAATCTCTGTTAAGTCTTTTAAGACTTCCCTCAACAGCTTTGAAAATATACTCCCTGCTGTTATCATAAAAAGTCTTTCCGTTTTCAACTCTTACACCGAATTTTGTTGTGATAACCACATTATACAGGTCATCTCCCAAAGCCTCAGACAATGTTCTTTCACTTTCACCAAGTCCATATGTATCAGCAGTATCAAAAAAGTTTATGCCATTATCAACTGCTACACGGACAGCATCTATTAAATCTTGTCTTAAAACATTGCCCCAGCCATAGCCACCAAGAGGACATCCGCCCATACAAAGAGCAGAAACTTCTAAATCTGTCTTTTTGATTTGTACTTTTTGCATTTATTTTTCACTTCCTTGCTTTTGATAGCAAAAAATCTATAAATTTTCTTATTATTACTTCCAAGTAATAAAGTGCTGTTGCCACAACTATAATTGCCGATATTACTACAACTAAATTCAATGGAAACCACAATTTCTCACAATATCTGATAATCACGAACTGAACAACATATATCTGCAAAGTAATATTAGAAATGTGTTTGACAACACAATTGATTTTTTCAGGTATGTTCTTGAATTTTTGTTCCAAAGAGATGAATAAATCAAAAACTGAAAATAATGTTATTAGAATTATAAATTGATTTATAATCTGCAATGTTAAAAGTGCTTCGATTTTTGAAAATAAAATTTTCGAAATGAAATAGAAAGTCAAGCAGCCGATTGTTAAGAAAATCTTGGAGGCTAGGTCCACCCCCCCTAAAAAGCTTTTTTGACCCTTTTTAAACCATGCACCCGTTAACATACTTTCCATATACAGGAAAAGAATAAATGGTTCATTGACATTATCAATGCTATAAACATCTTTGTCGTAAAACAACACATAAACTAAAATCCATACAAAGAAAACAACAACCATTGTAGTTTCAAGGAACTTATTGATTTTTCTGTCTGTATAAGCCACAAAATAGAATATACAATAGCAGACAAGCAACCAGACCAGGAAAATATAATTTGTAGGATAAACAAACAATTTAAATGCATCCTTGAAACTGTTTAAAGGATACTGTCCAACAATCACAGTAATCGTGGTAAAAATGGCTAATGCAGGATAAACTCTGAAAAATCGTTTTGGAAACCATTTAAGAAAATTAGTCTTGATGTTATAAAGTAAAAATCCTGATACAGCAAAAAAAATGACATTACCCAACAGTCCCCCTATTGCCAAAGCACTTATAGGCCATATACTTCCGAAGTGAGAATTGGTAATCAATGCTGTTGCTATTAGTTTAAGATAATTTATAAACTCAAACATTTCTTACTCCCCTGATACTTGCTTAACAAAACTCATTGTCAATTATTGTTTGTAGTATCAGATGAAGACACTACTTCAGCCGAGCCATCATCTTCGTTTCCCTCATTTGTAAGAACTGACTTTACCGTCATAAACAAAATCTTTATATCCAACCACATTGAAAGGTTATCAACATAATAATTGTCATATGCAAATCTCGCTTCAACTGTGTTTGTCTTTCTGCCATGAACTGCTGCCCATCCTGTAACACCCGGGAGAACATCAAATCTCTTTAATTCTTCTTTTGTGTATTCATCCCAATTCTTAGGATAATATGTAAGAACAGGTCGAGGTCCGATTAATGCCATTTCCCCTTTGATAATATTAACAAGCTGTGGTAATTCATCAATACTTGTTGCACGGATAAACTTTCCGACTTTTGTGACACGTGCATCACCTTTTGTACAGAAAACTCCACCTTCCTGCTGTTCTGCACCGACACACATTGAACGGAACTTGTACATGTCATAAACCTTTCCGTCTTTACCAACTCTTTGCTGAACGAAAATTGCCGGTCCGGGTGAAGTTGCTTTTACAAGAATGGCAACAATAATCATTACCGGTGAAAGAACTATCAAAGCACATATTGCAATTAAAAAATCCATCACTCTTTTTACAACTTTATACATCAAAATCATTCCCCAATCACTTTGTATCTGCATATAAAATACCCATAATAACTCACTGTGATATATTTAGATAATTATAACTCTATACATATAAAATGTCAACGAAAACCGACACTGTTTTTCCTATTCGTCTATTAGTTTTTTTGTAATAATTTGTAAAATTTTCCTTTTGAAAGAATTGCACAAAAAAATAGTTTAATCTTCTACCAAATTTTGTAAGACTCTTTATATGTTTCCATTGACTTTATGGGAAAAACTATTGTATAATAATTTGTAATTTTAATATGAGGAAATATTGAGGTTTTCAATTCTGTTTATATTAAAATTCCATTTTGTAAATCTTTCCCCCAAGGGCACTTATAGCCCTAAGAGGAGTTCAAATTTTTTATATTGGAGAGATATGTATGGAAAGAAAAGTCGGTACTGTTTCAAGAGGTATCCGTTGTCCGATTATCAGACAAGGCGACAATCTTGTTGATATTGCAGTAACAAGCGTACTTGAAGCAGCTCAGAGCGAAGGATTCGAAATGCGTGACAGAGACGTTGTTTCTCTTACAGAATCAATCGTAGCACGTGCTCAGGGCAACTATGCATCAGTTGATGATATTGCAGCTGATGTTAAAGCAAAGCTTGGTGGCGAAACAATCGGTGTTATTTTCCCGATTTTATCACGTAACCGTTTCGCAATCTGTCTTCGTGGTATTGCTAAGGGTGCTAAGAAAGTTGTTCTTATGTTAAGCTACCCAAGTGACGAAGTTGGTAACTCACTCGTTACTTATGACCAGATTGACGAAGCAGGAATTAATCCTTATTCAGATGTGCTTGACGAAGCAAAATACAGAGAACTTTTTGGTGAAAATAAGCATGAGTTCACAGGTGTTGACTATGTTGCTTATTATTCAGATATTATTAAAGAAGCTGGTGCAGAAGCTGAAATCATTTTTGCTAACCAGCCAAAAACAATTCTCAACTATACAGATTGCATCCTTACTTGTGATATTCATACAAGAGCAAGAACAAAGAGAATTTTAAAGGCTGCGGGTGCTAAAGTTGTTTGCGGACTTGACGATATTCTCAACGCTCCTGTAAACGGCAGCGGCTGTAACGAAAAATACGGTCTTCTTGGTTCAAACAAATCAACAGAAGACACAATCAAGCTCTTCCCAAGAGAATGCCAGGGACTTGTTGAGGATATTCAGGCTGAATTCCTTAAAAGAACAGGTAAACATATCGAAGTTATGGTATATGGTGACGGTGCATTCAAAGACCCACAGGGTAAAATTTGGGAACTTGCTGACCCTGTTGTTTCCCCTGCTCATACTTCAGGTCTTATCGGAACTCCAAACGAATTAAAGCTTAAATATCTTGCTGATAACGACTTCAAAGGTCTTTCAGGTGCTGAACTTAAAGAAGCTATTTCAAACAGCATTAAAGCAAAACAGGACAACCTTGTTGGCAATATGGCTTCTCAGGGTACTACTCCTCGTCAGCTTACTGACCTTATCGGTTCACTCTGCGACCTTACAAGTGGTTCAGGTGATAAAGGTACTCCAATTATCCTTGTTCAGGGATATTTCGATAACTACACAGACTAAGTAACGGAGGTAATAAAAATGGATTGTAATGTTAGACCAGAATCAATGGAAAGAATTACCACCAAAGCGTTAGCAGATGCTTTTATTGAAGAACAGGTTAAAGCTGTTCGTGAGCAGGTTGGTGACAAAAAAGTTCTCCTTGCTCTTTCAGGCGGTGTTGACTCATCAGTTGTTGCTGCTCTCCTTATCAAAGCTATCGGCAAACAGTTAGTTTGTGTTCACGTTAATCACGGTCTTATGAGAAAGAACGAAAGCGAAAATGTTATTGAAGTTTTCGGTAAAGAGCTTGATGCAAACCTCGTTTATGTTGATGCTACTGACCGTTTCCTTGACCTTCTTGCAGGTGTTTCTGACCCTGAAAGTAAGAGAAAGATTATCGGTGCTGAATTTATCAATGTTTTTGCTGATGAAGCAAGAAAACTTGAGGGAATTGAATTCCTTGCACAGGGTACAATTTATCCTGACATTCTTGAAAGCTTTAAACAGGCTGAGGGCAAAAAGGCTGTTAAATCTCACCACAATGTTGGTGGACTTCCTGAAGACCTTAACTTCTCACTTGTTGAACCAATCAAGCTTCTCTTTAAAGACGAAGTTCGTGTAGTTGGTGAGGCTCTTGGTCTTCCACACGCTATGGTTTATCGTCAGCCATTCCCGGGTCCAGGTCTTGGTGTTCGTTGCCTTGGTGCAATCACAAGAGACAGACTCGAGGCTCTTCGTGAAGCAGATGCAATTCTCCGTGAAGAATTCGACAACTGCGGTCTTGCTGAAAAGGTTTGGCAGTACTTTATTGCTGTGCCTGATGTCAAGAGTGTTGGTGTTAAAGACGAAAGCAGATATGAAGGCTGGCCAGCAATCATCCGTGCTGTTAACACAACAGACGCTATGAGCGCTACAATTGAGGAAATTCCTTATGCAGTGCTTCATAAGATTACAGACAGAATCACACACGAAGTTGACGGTATCAATCGTGTGCTCTACGACCTCACTCCAAAGCCAATCGGAACAATCGAGTGGGAATAAGTAAACGAAAGCCCGTTAGCCCAGTAAAATAAGGGGTTTCAGGACTTTTGAGAAGCCTCGTGATACGAAAATGATACTGTATCCGGCTTTCCCACATTAATTTCATACAAGAGAAAACCTCTCTCGTTTGAACACTTAGTTCATTCGAGAGGGGTATTTTTTATGCCCTTTTTTTGAAGTCGTGATACTGTAAAAATTTCTCGTCAAAAGTAACTTTTTTAAAAAGTTGCAAAAATTGGCATTCTAAATGCCTTCCCCTTGAGGGGTAATTTTTGAACGAAAGGAGGAATTTTCAATGGCTGTTTTAATGAACGCAAAGGAAATCAGCGAAGAACTCGGTATTTCCAAAACACTCGCCTATGAGATTATGGAAAAGCTTAACAAAGAACTTGCAGCGAAAGGCTACTACGTAATCAAGGGCAAAATCAGTCGTCGTTATCTGTCAGAACAGATTTACGGTATGCCTACAACAGACTAAAGGAAAGGAGCAGCCTAATGGCAGTTTACAAGGACAAAAAACGTGGTACCTGGTATGTTTCGGTTTACTACACCGATTGGAAAGGTGAAAATGCCCGCAAAGTAAAACGAGGCTTTAAAACCCGTAAAGATGCAGTTGCTTGGGAAAATACTTTTCTTAATAAAAACACAGGCGACCTTAATATGACTTTTGCAGAGTTTTACGAAATCTACAAAAGTGACCTTGAAGAAAGGCTCAAAGAAAATACTTGGGTTATGAAAACAAGTGTTATTGAGTTAAAGATTCTCCCCTACTTCAAGAAAAAGAAAATGTGTGAAATCAAGGTACCCGATGTTATTGCGTGGCAGAAAGAAATGATGGCATATCGTGATAAAGACGGTCAACCTTATGCATCAGGTTATCTTAAAACAATTCATAACCAACTAAGTGCAATCTTCAATCACGCAGTAAGATATTACGAGTTACCTGCAAACCCTGCAGCAAAAGTCGGTAATATGGGCAGAGAAAACACCAAAGAAATGCTATTCTGGACAAAGGATGAATATATGAAATTCTCTGAAGCTATGATGGACAAACCTTTATCTTTTTTTGCTTTTGAAATGCTTTATTGGTGTGGTATCCGTCTTGGTGAATTACTTGCTCTTACCAAAGGAGATTTTGACTTTGACAAAAAGACAGTGCGGATTAACAAATCTTATCAATGCATAAAAGGTAAGGATGTTGTTACTACTCCGAAAACAAAAAAGAGTAATCGCATAATTACAATGCCTGACTTTCTCTGTGATGAAATGCAAAGATACTTCAAAGGTCTTTATAAACCTAAAAAGAATGACAGAGTGTTTCTCATAACTAAAGCATATCTTCACAGCGAAATGCGAAGAGGTTGTAAGGAAACCGGAGTAAAAAGAATCCGTATCCACGATTTAAGACATTCACATGTTTCGCTTCTCATTGATATGGGATTTACACCTCTTGCAATTGCGGACAGAGTAGGTCACGAAAGTATTGATATCACTTACCGATATGCTCACCTATTCCCATCAAAGCAAACAGAAATTGCAGAAAAATTAAATATGGAGCGTGTTTGATATGTCAGCAAAAAATCTTGATAAACAAAATCGTTTTCGCAGTATAACAGTTGGTTTCAGAGTTTCACCTGAAGAAAATGAGCAACTTAATAAAGTGGTTGCTATATCAGGCTTAAGCAAACAAGAATACTGTTATCGACGTTGTATGAAACAAAATATTGTTGTTCACGGTGGTAATCCAAGAGTATTCAAGGCATTGAAAAACAATCTTGCCGAAGCACTTTATGAACTCAAAAACAAAAATGAAGTGACCAATGAAATGCTTGAAGTTATCAAGCTTATCACAGTTACACTTCAAGAAATGAAAGGAGAATTAAATGAGTAATAAACAAAAAGAAAAGACCGTCCACAGCTCATCTGTTGGAGCAGATGAAGGACAGTCTATTCAAAAAACCATTGACGATAGTATAACTAAAAGTGAAGAAAATTGCAAGGGTGATTTCAAAGATTTATTCAAAATGCAAAAAGAACTTCGTAAAAAACTGAGTCCGTCATATATGGAAACTGTTACTATGAGTGAGCTTTATGACACATCTTATATCAGTAAACCTGCAATCATTGACGGTCTCCTCTACCCCGGCACTTATCTTTTTGTTGGTGCTCCCAAAATAGGAAAAAGTTTTTTAATGGCTCAGCTTGCTTATCACATCAGCACAGGTCAAGAACTTTGGAACAATCCTGTTAACCAAGGAAAAGTTCTTTATCTTGCCCTTGAAGATGATTATGCAAGACTACAAAAACGACTTTACAGAATGTTCGGAACTGACGGAACAGATAATTTATTTTTCTCTGTCTCAGCAAAAAATCTTAACGGTGGTCTCTTTGACCAACTCGAAAAATTCATAAGTAATAATCCCGATACAAAACTTATAATCATTGACACTTTACAAAAAGTCAGAGAGTCAGCGACAGAAAAATATTCTTATGCAAGTGATTATGAAGTTATTGCACAACTCAAAAAATTTTCTAGCCAATACAGTATTTGTCTTCTACTTGTTCACCATACACGAAAACAAAATTCAGAAGATAAATTCGATATGATTTCAGGTACAAATGGTTTACTTGGTGCTGCAGACGGAGCATTCCTTTTACAGAAAGAAAAGCGAACTGCAAAAACAGCAACGCTTGATATTTCGGGCAGAGACCAGCAAGACCAAAAACTATATCTTACAAGAAATGAAGAACGACTTATATGGGAACTTGAACGAGCCGAAACAGAACTTTGGAAAGAAAAAACCGACCCTTTGCTTGAATTAATTGCAGAAAAAATTACAACTAAAAATCCAATATGGGATGGAAGCATTTCAGACTTTAAGGATTTTTTAGGAATCGATATTACGCCCATTCAGTTAGGAATGAAGCTTAATGTCACCGCTACGCGACTGCTTAATGAGTACAAAATTCGTTACGAAAGCAGACGCACTCACGCAGGCAGAAGAATAAAATTCGAACTATTTGCGTGACAACCGTGTCAACCGTGACAACTTATATAGCACTACCAAAAAGGTTGTCACAGTCGTCACGGTCGTCACGGAAAACTATGAATCAATGGCTAATGAATTCATAGTTTCAAAACTTCTGAGAGCGCAACAGCATCTTTTGATATACATAGTGTGTCAAAAGTGCTTTTGCGTTACTCTTGACAAGAGTAACAGAACCCTTTTATAAGGTTTTTATTGATTATAAAAAAGAAAGACAGTGATTATATAAGACGAACAATAAGTATAAGTGTAGGCAAAGGTTCGGTGAATCATAACAGTCGTGAGTTCAAAGCAGAAAATATTGACCCGGAAAGAACTCACCTGAACACCGAATACTGCAATGAAAAAATCAAAGATGTGTATCATCAGTTGTTTGATGAAGCACAGAAAAAATATAACGAAAAGCAAAAACGTGCTGACAGAATAATCAAAAACTACTATGAAAAAATTCGCTCAGGTAATCAAGAAAAGACATTTCACGAAATCATAGTTACAGTAGGCAATCACGAAAATATGAATGTAAAATCTCCTGACGGTGAACTTGCAGAAAGAATTCTTGATGAGTATTATCAGGACTTTCAAAAACGCAATCCGTACCTGAAAGTTTTCTCTGCTCATCTTCATATGGACGAATCTACTCCTCATCTGCACATCGACTTCGTACCATTTACAACAAATAGTAAGCGTGGACTTGAGACACGAGTTTCATTAAAACAGGCATTAGCAAAACAAGGGTTCATCGGCAGTTCAAAACACGAAACCGAATGGAATCTTTGGGTGGAATCCGAAAAGAATGAACTGTCAAAAGTTATGGAGCGTTACGGTGTTGAATGGGAACGTAAAGGTACTCATGAAGAACATTTATCGGTATATGATTACAAAAAGAAAATGCGTCAACAAGAAATTAATGAACTGACTTATGAATCTGAAAAGCTGAATTTCAGGGTTGAAGAACTGACAGAAAAAGTTGAAAACTTGACGCAATTTGAGTTCGATATTGATAACATAGTAGAAGATTTTTATGATAATGATGAGTTCAAATTACCCGAACCCCCTCCCCTTATGACTGCAAAAACATACAAAACAAAAATCGTTGAACCACTCTACAAAAAGCTTATTGCACTTGCAAAATCTGCAATAAAATTATGTATAAGTCTTCAAACGGAGCTCAGCAATACAAAATTCTGGGGGAAACTCGACAATGCAAAAGCAAAAGAACTTGCCTCGGAAAACAACTCTGTGTTAAGCCGAAACGAAGAACTCAACAGAGATGTTCAGAACTATAAACTTCTCCGTAAAATTTTCGGTGATGAACAGATTGATAGTCTTATTGCAAGGGCAAAAGAAACAGAAAGAGCAAATCGTCAGGCACGTTACAGAAAACCAAATCCACGAAAAGAAAGGTAGGTCGGTATGAAAAGCTTTATTGAAGAATTTTATTACGGCAACATAGAGCCACAGGAATTCAGTCCTGAGTTCGGCTCTTCCTTTAAAAAGAAACTGAACTCACTCGTAAAAAACGAAGATGAGTTCAGAGAAAAGCTATCCGAGGAAGAAAAGAAAATGCTTCAGCAATACACAAATTTATACAACGAATTTCTGAGTATGAGCATTGCCGACAGTTTTATTTCCGGTTTTCGGCTCGGTGCAAAATTCACACACGATGTATTTGTAAAATGAAAGGAAGATAAATTTATGGAAATAACTTACAGAACAGTTGGAGATTATAAAATCCCGAATCTTGATTTACCCGAAGAAGCAAAGGTGCCCCTCGGCAGATGGGGAACTGCACATAAGGACTACCTTAGGTACCACAGACCCGTTACCTTTACAACAATGCTTGCAGACGGAACCCTCTGGAAACATCTGCAGGAAGTTGATGAACAGGCAGAAAATATGTTCAATCAGCTCGTTAAAGAAATCTGCGAAGATGAAAACATCAATGAAGAATTGAAAGCAAGAGACCAGATATGCTGGGTGCGTTCAATGAATAATGTCTATAACAGAGCAACTGAGCTTGTAAATTACGAATTGATTTACACTTAAGAGAGGTGCAGCTATGGAAGATGCAACGCCTGAAATGATTTTCGCAGCACTTAAACTTATAGAGCAGCTTTGTCACGACGGACACATTTCGCAAAAGATGTTCAGGGATATTCTGTTCGAGCATAGCGATGTTGTAGATATAACACAGTTCAATCTGCAAAGAACGAATAAGTAACACAAAGCGGCAGGGAGAGAAATCTTCCTGCCGCAATTTTTATTTTCGGCATTTTGTGACAAATATATTGTCACAAATCTTATGTCAGATACGATGTATAATATTATAGACTTTTTGTAAATAAATGCAGTTTTAACTCGATTTTTTGTTGCAATATTAGTTTTTGATTGTTATAATAGTAAGTGGATTATTATATTTAAGAGGTGTACTTATGGCTGTTAGTTATAAAAAACTCTGGAAACTCTTGATTGACCACGATATGAAGAAAAAAGACCTTGCAAAGGTTGCTGATATCAGCAACTATACAATCACAAAAATGAGCAAGGGCGAAAATGTTACGGTTGAAACCCTTGGCAAAATCTGTGCTGCATTAAACTGTGGCGTGGATGATATTATGGAATTTGTTCCGGAAGGAAAATAATAGGTCTTATTATGAATAGAAATCAAATTGATATAAAAGAAAACTATATATACAGGCTCGATAATGAACTATTGGAGATATTGTTAAAAGATCGATCCTCAAAGAAAAACATTATTTGGGCTACAGATAACTATGCGCATAAAGGGTTCGGTTATCAATTCTTAGATGAGATAACTATTATGGCGATTACTGGTCATAAAGGCGGAGTAGTAAAGCCAAGAACCGAAAAGTCTAAAAAAGAACAGGCTGATCGCATCCGCGATAAAGCGGAAGTATTCACGCCTTCTTGGATATGCAACAAACAGAATAATCTCGTGGACAACGCATGGTTCGGAACAGACTTTGTGTTCAATGAGGAAACAGAAAAGACTTGGGTAGCAACCACCGAGCCGATCGTGTTCCCCACCGCAACAGGCAAGACTTGGCGAGATTATATCAACGATGTTCGATTAGAAATCACCTGCGGTGAAGCACCGTACCTTGTCAGCCGTTACGATACTGTCAGCGGATATATGATAGAACTTTCACAGCGCATCGGCTTGCTTGACAGAAAACTCCGTGTTGTGAGTGAGAATACCCAAACAGAAAAAGAATGGCTGAAATGGGCAATCAAATCCTTTCAGAATATCTACGGATACGATTGGCAGGGCGACAATGTACTTCTGGCGCGAGAGAACCTACTTTTTACCTTCATTGATTATTATAAAGCGAAGTTTGACAAAGAACCCGGTATTGATATTCTAAAGAAAATCGCCGAAATTCTCTCGTGGAATATATGGCAGATGGACGGTTTGAAATTCGTAATCCCCGAAAGTTGTAAAGAGGTAGAAGAAGGACAGCTTACGTTATTTGATATGAATACAGAAAAACAGCCTTGTCCCGGATGTGCCAAGAACGATCCTTATGCACACACAGGGGGTTACTGTATTATAAAAGACTGGAAAGAAAATAAAACGACAAAGTTTGTATCGTTATTAAAGGAGAAAGAATTATGATAAATAATTTCAGTATAGATGATACAATCATTGAAAAAGTAGTTTTTGGTAGAATCGAACCAAAGATTTATGCTTTTGAAACGGATACTATTCCTAGATATCTTAAAGTAGGCGATACTTTTCGTTCGGTTGATGAACGTTTAAACGAATGGAAGAAAGCTGGATTTAACGATTTAAAACATGTTGGAGATTGGTCATCTGAAATAGCGGGAAAAGATATTTATTTTAGAGATTATTCTGTCCATAGTTATCTTGAGGACAATGGAAAAACGAGATTAACAAGGGATGTTTATCCGGATAAACCATATTCTAAAGAATTTTTTAAGGATGCTTCTAAAGAAGACGTCGAAAAAGCTATTGCAGATATCGTTGATTCAAGCGAGAAAGATTATACAAAGTATATATATTATGCAATTGAAAATAGGACCACAATCGAAACAGAATATAAAAGAGATAGTTTTGATTGGGAACCTCGCAGACCTCTTCAAACAGATACTATCAATAAATTTCAACAAGCTCAAGCAAACGGTAGAAGTAATTTACTTATGTATGCAGTAATGCGTTTCGGTAAATCTTTTACCTCTTTGTGTTGCGCAAAGGCGATGAATGCAAGTTTTGTTTTAGTGGTGTCGGGTAAAGCGGATGTTGCCGATGAGTGGCAGCAAAATGTTCAAAAGCCGGGGCAATTTGAGAATTTTGTGTTTTTAAATTCTAAAAAATTAAAAAGAAACGATAAAGCTATTACCGATGCACAAGCCGATGGAAAATGTATCGTCTTATTCCTAACTTTACAGGATTTATCCAAAGAGAAAAAACGCTTTTCCGAACTGTTTGAGTCCAAAATCGATTTAATGATCATTGATGAAACCCATTTTGGTGCAAGAGCCGAAACACTCGGAAAAGTAATTTCTGATGCTCATTACAAAGAAGATACTGCATTAAAACAGATAGAAAAAGCAGATGGAATCAACAGTGAAGCATTAGGCAGTCTGCAACCTGATAAAGCTGAAAAGGAACTTGAAAAAGAAACAAAAGGATTAGACGTAAAGGTGAAATTGCATTTGTCAGGCACTCCTTATCGTATATTGTTGGGTAGCGAATTCGAAAAAGAAGATGTAATATCTTTTTGCCAATATTCTGATATAATTAGCGAAAAAGAAAAATGGTACAAAGAAAATATTGCTGGTGGAAGACAAGAAGAAACCGGTAAAGAAGAATGGGATAACCCTTATTATGGTTTTCCACAAATGGTTCGCTTTGCGTTTAATTTGAACGAGTCTTCTATGAGCAAGATAAAGGAATTGGAGGAACAAGGATATTCATATCATTTATCTGCACTTTTTGCACCACAGTCAATTGAAAAAGATGATGAAGGTAAATATCAAAAATTCGAATACGAGAACGAGGTTTTAGATTTTCTCCAAAGCATTGACGGAACTAAAAATGATAGGAACGTTTTATCATTTCTTGACAATGAGCGCATTAAAGGGGGTAAGCTTTGCCGTCATATTGTGATGGTTATGCCCTACTGTGCTTCTTGTGATGCAATGGAGAAGCTGATAAACGATAATAAAGATGCTTTAAAAAATCTTTCCGATTATGAAATAATAAATATTTCCGGTCTCAACTCCCAGTACACGAAAATTCAAGAAGTAAAATCCAAAATTGCAACCTGCGAATCGGAAGACAAAAAGACTATAACTTTAACTGTAAATCGTATGCTTACAGGTTGTACTGTACCCCAGTGGGATACGATGATTTTCTTGAAAGATACAGCATCTCCACAGGATTATGATCAAGCGATCTTTAGACTTCAAAGTCAATATGTAGTTGAATATGAAGGCAAAGAATTGGTTAATGGCGAAGAGGTTAAAAAGGTTATCAAAAAAGATATGAAACCTCAAACCCTTTTGGTTGACTTCAATCCACAGAGAATGTTTTATCTACAAGAGACAAAATCGCGTATTAATAATATCAATACAGCCGATGGTGGTAATGATGAAAGTGAGGAAAGAATCAAGCGAGATCTAGAAGTTTCACCCATTATTCATATATCAGAGAACAAATTGGTTGAAGTTGAACCAACTGATATACTGAAAGCAGTTAGTGAATATTCAACCAATCGCGGTATTACCGAAGCCGCAAACGATATTATTGTTGATGAAAATCTAATAAATTTTGAGAATGTAAAAAATGTAATTGACAAGGAATTTGAAATAGGTTCGGGCAAAGGGTTTGCAAAACAAGCATATTCAGGAGATGAAACTGATCTGGACGATGATGATATTCACACTGGTGGAGAGACTGACGAAACTCCTGATGATCATGTAGCAAAACAAAACGATAACACCGGCACTGGCGAAATGCAAGAAAAAGAAACCGATGTAAAAGTCTTTGTCAAAAAATGCCGTTCATATTATCGTAGAATTCTCTTTTATGCTTTTCTTAGCAAAGGCGAAAAAGAGATTAAGAACCTTAATACTGTAATTGAAAGCCTAAGTAATGCCGAGAATGAGAGAATTTTTAACAATCTTGGTATGAATAGAGATTTTGTAGAATTTCTCAAGAACAATATGTCTGGCGCAGCTTTACGTTCTTTGGATAACAAAATTTATGATTTGTATCGATTATCCCACGAGTATGAAAATAGCGAAGATGATCCTATTAAGCGTGCGACAACAGCAATTCAAAGATTTGGTAAAATTAGTGATTCTGAAGTGGTAACCCCGCAAAGAATCGCAAAAGAAATGGTTGATTTAATCCCGGATGACGATTTCAAAAAAGTCTTTGAAAGTGGCAAAAAGTTTTTGGATATTGCTTCTAAAATGGGTGAATTTGCTGTTGCAATTTACAGACGTGCTGAATCGTTGGGCATATCTAAGGAAGTAATCAAAAATAGTATTTATTCAATCCCCACATCTAATATAGCATACGAATTTACAAGATTTGTATATGAAAAACTTGCTTTAAACGAAGAGAATTTAGCGGAAAAATTTAATTCTTATGACCTGATAGGTTTAATTGATGAAAACGGAAAAGTAGATTATGAGTCTATTGCTAATTGTTTAAAACAAAATAAGGAATTTAACACCATTACAATGAACGATGAAATTACAGAAGGAGATGAGATAGTGAATTTTGATGTAGTATTAGGTAATCCTCCATATCAGTTAACTGGAGGCTCTGGTGGAACAAATGATGCACCTATATATCAGCACTTTGTCGAAGTTGCGTATGAAGCAAAACCGACGTTTGTTTCCCTTATAATACCCTCGAAATGGTTTGCGACTGGTAGAGAACACTTGTTGGGCGATTTCAGAAAGAAAATGCTCGGAGATAAATCAATTAAGGGAATGGTCTCTTATTCAGATTCGCATGAAGTATTCCCTGATGTTGCGATCAAAGGCGGAATATGTTATTTCTTGCATGACGGCAAATTTACAGGAAATTGTGCATACAAGCTTATTCAAAATGGAACAGAAAACATTGCCAATAGAAAACTCGATGAGTTCGATATTTTAATTCAAGATCCAAGATTGGAAAGTATTGTTAGAAAAGTTGGCCGGGATATTAAAGATCAGAATAATACTATAGCATCTCTGATTTCGGGTGATACCCCGTTTGGCATACCTACCAATCCTAAAACAAGTAACAAGCGATCATTCCCTATATATGATACATGTGATGGTTCACATGATACCATGTTGTTCTATCTCGAAAAGGCGACAAGAAAAATATCTTATATCGACAAGCAACAAATAAGTAAGAATTCTCATGATATCGAAAAATACAAGGTCTTTCTTCCCAAAGCGTATGGAGCTGGTGATGGTTTCCCACATCAAATTGTAGGACAACCCGAATATGCACCAACCAACTCAGTATGTTCACAAACATACCTATATGCAGCTTTTTCTTCCGAAGTTGAAGCCAAGAATTTTATTACCTATCTGAAGACAAAAATGTTTAGAGCTTTGGTTTTGGCAAGTAAAACCTCTCAAGACTTACCAAGCAAAACTTACAGATTTGTACCGATTTTGGATTTCACAAAGCCTTGGACAGACGAGGAATTGTATGCAAAATACGAATTAACAGAAGAAGAAATCGCATTTATCGAATCTATGATTAAGCCGATGGAGTGATTTTTGTCGGTTGAAAACCATATGAAAGCGGGAGTTCAGCATGAACGAAAAACTAAATGGTATTTTTTCATACCTTGACATTAATGATAAAACAGGGTTGGCTTCTGAAAATAACGTAGAAAGTCTATCCGCTTTTCAAAAATTGTTTTACGAACAAGCAAGAAGCAAAATTGGCGTAGATGCAGTGTATTTTTTGAGAGATGAAGAAGGCGTAGCAAAAATCCCGTTAATCTATTTTTCGATGCTTGAAGATGATAATTCGGCTAAGGCGGCACAACTACATAGTTTGTCTTGGAATATGGGTGAAGCACCATTACTTTTTATTGTTACGCCAACAGAATTAAAAATATATAATAATTACCAAACACCTCAAAAGAAAGATGGTACTTTGGATCCGGAAGCAGGTTTAATAGATACCATCAGTTTAATTACTGATCTTGAAACGCAAAGACAAAAGCTTGCTCCATACAATCGTATGTTATTAGAAAGCGGTGAGTATTGGAGGCGTGCTGAAGGGCGGTTTAATGTCAACACAAGAATAGATACAACATTAATGAATAACTTGAGAGTTATGCGAAGAAGGTTGATAACTCGAATTAAATCAAGAACAAATAGTGTTCAAATTTCAACCGAAAATATAGTCTCAATTGTTCATGGATTGTTAAGCCGTTCTATTTTGATAAAGTATTTAGAGGAAAGAAAAGATTCTAACGGTGAATCCGTTTTTCCGAAAGACTTTTATGAGCAATTTTCTTTTGATAATACTGTGTGTAAACAATACACAGATGTACTTGGAAACAAAGAGTCTACATATAGCCTATTTAGTGTGTTAGAAAGCAAATTTAATGGCGATATGTTACCGCTTATTGACAACGAACGCGAAATTATTACCGAAGGCGATTTGCAGGAATTAAAATCTTTTTTAATTGGTGATTCGGATTTAGAAAGCCAACAGATGACATTATGGCCTTTGTATGACTTTAATATTATTCCAATTAAAATCATAAGTAGCATATATGAACTTTTCTTTCATCTTTCTGATGTTGGAGATGATGACAAGGGTACGTATTACACCCCTCTACATCTTGTTGATACATTATTAGATGAAGTATACCCTTGGGAAGATGCCTATGAGCCTATTTCCATTATCGATCCATCTTGCGGGTCAGGTATCTTTTTGGTTGAGGCTTATCGCAGAATTGTTTGCCGTTGGATGCGTACAAAAGGTGTTTCTCAAATCACTAATGAACAACTGACAGCTATATTAAAAGAATGCATATATGGTGTAGACTTAAACGAGGAAGCGGTAAGAGTTGCTTCGTTTAGTTTAAGTTTGGCATTATGTGATTTTTTGGATCCTCGCAGTATATGGAATGAATTATCATTTCCCAAGTTGGTAAATACAAATTTAATTGTTAGCGACTTTTTTGATATCGAATTAGATACTCGCTTGAAAAAATACGATATCGTTATCGGTAATCCGCCTTGGCAAAGCCAACTTACAAATGCCGCAAATGACTATTTAAAGAAAAACAATTATACCGTAGGAGATAAGCAAATTGCGCAAGCGTTCCCAATTAAATGCACTTCAATATGTAAAGAAAAAGGTGTTGTTTGCCTTCTTATGCCGAGCAAAGGGCTTCTTTTCAATCGCTCGGCGAAAAGTCGAGCATACAGAAAACGTTTTTTTGATGAGAACACTGTCTCTGTCATTATAAATTTTTCTATATACAGAAAAGTATTATTTGATAATGCAACAGCACCTTGCACGGCCATTATATACTCCCCAAAAACGCTGGATGAGAATAGTACGTCTATCTTCTATTGTACTCCAAAACCACAATATTCTTTGCAGGACACAAAAAAATTCTCTATTGATCCTACTGATATATGCAGGATACCAAGTGATTTGACACATGATGATCGAATTTGGAAAATTGCCATGTGGGGTAGTCCGAGAGACTTGGAGCTGATTGATAGGCTGCAAAGTACTCATCCGACATTAAATCAAGTTTTGTTGAATCATGATATGAAAAGCGCCGAAGGATTTAAGCGCGGTAACAGAAAGCTTACATACGATGGATTCGCTAATTTACCAATTGTAGATGCAAAAGAGTTCTATCCATTTTATATGCAAGAAGATGTACTTTTTAAAAATAAAGATAACACATATGAGCGCATTTCCAACAATAATCTCGCCATTTTCAAAGCACCACACTTAATTATGAAGCAAAGCCACAGAAAAGGACGGTTTTTCGCTTCAGTTCTAGATTATGATGCTATATTCAATCATAGTTTATTAGGTATATCTGGTGAAGAGAGAATGCTAAAATACTTGTGTTTGATTATTAATTCAAAGGTATTTTCATATTATCACCTTTTAACAAGCAGAACATGGATGGTAGAGCGTGATGCATTGGAAGCAGGAGATATAAGAACCATTCCGATTCCGGAACCATCAGAAGAAATGTTGGAAAAAGCTGTAGAGCTTTACGAACATATAAAAATATCTGGTGATGAATCTTTATTGGATGCTTTTGTATTTGATGTGTATAAGCTCAAGGACTATGAAACATATCTGGTAACAGATGCTTTGGATTACATTTATAACTATTTTGATAAAAAATCCAACTCGATTGCGTTTAAGAAACCGTCTATAGAGGTATATAGAAACTACTACTCTACTTTTATGGATATATTGAGAAATTCGTTGGGGCAGTCATTTACTCCTAAAGCATCATTTTATATTGGGGAATCCCCTTTATCCATCTTAGTATTGTCTATTAGTGAAAACAATGATGGAAATTTGAGTTTCTTCGATAATAACGAATCAACGGAACAGTGTCTCTCGCAGTTGGATTCCTTATTAACGGAAGAACGATATAATATTTATATTCGAAGAAATGTTAGAGTGTACGGAAAAGATTCCATATATATTGTTAAACCAAAACAAGAGAAATATTGGAATTATTCATCTGCTTGTAGGGACGCAGATGAGCTATTTTCCGATATCATGAAAGCAAAGGGGTGAAGTTTAAATGAGCAGTATTAGAAAAATCACTTCTTCTACACCTATGCCTCCGGATTTGGCTAAGAAAATTGGGGTCGGTGGTGTTAATGAAATCATAGACGTCTTTTGGAAAGGATATCGTGGATTAAAAAGTGATGCATCGTTCGTTGTTAATGTATCAACAGAGGAAGATGATATTACGCAGAAGTGGTATGAAAAAATTGTTAGTATCTGGGATTCAAGGAATAGAGCTACATCAATTGCTCTTAATGGACTTTGCCCTATCCACCAGTATGCAGATAACACAATGAAAAAACGAGGTGGTTCTAAATCTCCCACTATTGACTTCTGCTTTAAAGATTGGTCGACCGATAATAGTTATTTTGGAGCTGAAGCTAAAAATTTGTATGAAAGTCGTCCAGATAAAATTACACGATATGTATCTACAGGTGTTGACAATTATACGACGGGCAGATATGGTTCACAATCCTCTGAGTCGTCGATAATTGGTTATGTGCTTTCAGGAAACATTTCAGATATTGTGGGTGCGTTGAAAGTCGAAATGGCAAAAGGCACGCCAATATCAAACCTTGCACGAACACCAAATGTTGATCCGCAGTATAAAAGTTACCATACGCGGACACTTGATAATCAAGAAATCACTTTGCATCATTTGTTCTTTGATTTTGTATCAGCTTAGATTACCAATAAGGAGAAAATAGATATGAACATAATAATTAAATGCGATTGTGGTAACGAAATTATTATTCCTGCACCGGCGGGTAAATACACTCAATTTAGAGATTGGTTAGAAACAAAACAGTTCCATTTTGGCAAAACTGAAATTAAAAATGGAGAGTTAAAAGAATTCAAACTTGAATGTGATAAATGTAAAAGACAAATCACATTGGGTGTAGATTAAGGATGATTGGAAATTGAAATATAATTTCTATTATGACGAGTCCGAGCACAGTCGATCAATTGGTTTTAAAACTGTTACTGCTGGAAATTTCTATGATAATTTTATTACAGTTATTGTAGGGTGGAAGTCAAATTATGAGGGAAAAATTAAAGAAAAATACTATAATTTTGAGCAAAAGTATATAGAACGCCACCCAAATGGAGAATTGAAAAGTGATACCATAAAAAACAATCAAGTGAGATATGGTTTTGCTTCTATTAACAATGGTAATATTGAATTCATCGATGATTACTTAAGTTTGTTCTCTGATGATATATATATTTATATTTCTACTTTCAGCAAAGTCGAATATATTGTAAATCAACTGTTCAAAGGTTACAAAAACAGCCTTTTGTTTGATATGGATATGATGAGGTATTCAATTATAAAAGCTTTGGTTATTTACAAACCTCGAGAACTTGTTGATGCCATATATAACAAGCCGGAAAATATTGTTGATGCAATGAAGGCATTCTTCAAGGATAGAATCGAAAAAAACAAAATTAACCCGTCTTTAAAAGAAAGAGAAACAGAATCGTTTGAACAAATTATATTAGTCCTTGATGATGTAAAACCAATTGATTGTATCGAATGGGATTATACTCCGCCTTTTGTCGGGTTCCGACACTTTTTAGACGAAAATTCTATTAGCGACTATTCTTTGACGATTGATCGTGAAGGAGAACATCAAAAAACTGTTTTAGCTGCAAGAAAAGCAAATCTAAAGAATGTTGATGATGAGGAATCAGATAACCACTTTGGTATTAGAATGGCAGATATGCTGGCAGGTATGCTCGGGAAGTTGATGAAGTCTCTATGTAAAAATCTTCATCCAACGAATCCCGACGTTGTGCAAAAAACTATTCTCCCTACCGAATGGTTCGATCTAACCGATGCTCAACTTGCTTTGTATAAAAAATTACATCATATTGTTTCCGAACTAAATAATGCATGGTATAAATCATTTGCTGGAGTTTATGCGGATGATCTGGTATGTACAAACGCTCTTCTGAATTTTATGAGTCATTTTTCTAATACTGACGAAATCCATACCGATTTAAATATACAGGGAGAATATTTTAATGCATATGCGTGCGAAGCATTATCGGAAGATTATTGTCGAAAAATGATCAAACTAGCAATAGATCCAATCCCAAAATCAAATCTAAACAAGGACTATTATTTAAACCAGCGTGGTGCAAAAGTATACTATGATACGAGAATACAACCCTTGTTGCCACTTGCTGATGGTAGCACTAAATATATGGTTTTGTCGGTTGGTTTTGACAAAAACAGAACCCCGTTAATAACCATTACCGAAAAAGGAACACCTATTTGCTACAAATTGCCAAAACAGTTATCAGAATGGGCTTTAACTGTTGTAGCTAGTTCAAACATGGGAATGAAACTGTTTCCATCTAATGTCGTATTTGTAAAAGAAAAAGGTGAAATTTTCATAGATATTATATAGACACCAAAACTTCACCGCTTTAAAGTATTGACATATGCTTTTTTATGTGCTACAATTCATTTGCAATTGTAAAAGAAGAGTGTTTCGGGTGGGTGTGAATCCGCCGGGGTTAGTGTTTTTGCTCCGTGATACTGGTATTGATACAGCAAAAGGGCAAAAATCTTGATTTTTTCAGTTTTGACCCCTGAGAAACCCCTATTTTACGTGCGTTTTCGAACTCAAAATGTTAAAACTAAGTGAGTGGGAATAATAACAATGACAAACCCCAGAACCGTTATTGCACAAGTCCAGTAAAAACGGACAATAGACAAAAACCCCCTATTGTAGGAAAATACTACAGTAGGGGGTTATTATTATGCCAAGAAAATATCAACACATGCAGTTAATTTTACCACAAATTAAAGAAATGCTTCAGCAAGGAATGACACAAAAAGAAATAGAAAAAGTTTTAGGGTTAACAGGAGATAGACCAATTCATAACTTACTTAAAAGAGAACGAAAAAAAGAAATTCAAGGGATTCCAAAACAACGAGAACGAAAACCTGCAAAAACATTACAGGAATGTCAAGACGAGGAAATCCGTATGATAATGCTATGGCTGAAAATTTCTTTTCAATTCTAAAAACAGAATGTATCTATCGAACAAGATTGCGAACTTATGAGGATGCTCGCATCCTCATAAGTGAATACATCCATTTCTACAATAACGAAAGAATTCAATTAAAAACAAAACTGACTCCGCTTGAAAAACGAAATCAGTTTGTTGCTTAAAATTTAACTTTACCCACAATAGGGGGATTTTTGTGATGTCTGCACAATTTGAGGCAGTTCAGCATTGCTTTGTATTGAGTATCATATTGACCCCAACCCATTAATCCGTGAACGAAAACATACTGATAGTTAGTTTTCCATTGACTTGAGTCATACTCACCCATTGGTTTTGATGGAAAAACCAATGAAACTACTGATAATAAAAGCGCTAAAATAAATGACATTGTCTTAACCATATGTCATATCTACTAAAATAAAACTCTCTACAATAATATCAAACATCATTTCATTAATCAAGGCTTTACAAATATTTATAAGTAAAAATTAACACTAAAGCACTCTTAAACTCATATGACGTTACTTAATATTAGTTCTTTCTGTTGTCACACTATTTTTAACAACATTAGCATTAAAAAAGGGATGCCATCGGACATCCCTTAAATATTTTAGTTTCTGCTGAATGATTCTTTTATTAACTGTCTTGCACCTGATAAATCAAGAGTTTTATCAAGATACATTAACTGCACCATAATATTTCCTGCTGCAGTAGCTTCAACAGGTCCTGCGATTACCTTTTTACCTGTGACTTTTTCAGTAAGTGAGTTAAGGTAAGTATCCTTACATCCACCACCAACAATGTTAATAACATCGATTTTTTTATTACTGATTTCTTCAATAACCTTTACAGCATCATCATAAGCTTTTGCAAGAGAATGATAAACACAGTTAATAACATCACCGATTGGCAGTTCCGGTTTACCAAGGTAATTTCTGATTGCCTCAATCATACTTTCAGGAGCAAGAAATTCTTCAGCATTCGGATTGATACATTCAGTAAAATCACTATTTTGAGCCATTTCCATCATTTCATCGTATGTGTACTTTTTATCAAGATTTTTACGAATATTTTGTAAAAGCCACATACCCATAATGTTTTCAAGGAAACGATAACGGTGCTCTATTCCGCCTTCATTTGTAAAGCCTGAATTCATAGCCTTTTCACAAGTAACAGGCTCAGGGTTTTCTGTACCGATAAGACTCCATGTACCTGAAGAAATGTAAATTCCGTTATCACCAACCGAGCAGGATGCTACAGCAGATGCAGTATCATGAGAAGCACAGAGAATAACGGTAGTATCGAATCCGACTTCTGCCTTAACTTCATCAGTCAAATTACCTACAACAGTACCGGGAAGTGATAAAGGTGCAAAGATTTTTTTATCTATGCCAAGCTTTGACAAAATTTCTTCATCTCTTTCAAATGTTCCTGTATTCACAAGTCCGCCTGTTGTTGCAAGTGTGTATTCATTTCTGATTTCACCTGTAAGTTTAAATGAGAAATACTCAGGCATCATAAGGAAATATTCGGCATTTTGGAGCTTTCCTGATTTTTTATCACAATAAAGCTGATAAATCGAATTGAAATTTATTGCCTGAATACCTGTACACTCATAAAGGTCTTTTCTTGGTATAATCTTATCGACTTCTTCAGGAATTCCTACCGTTCTGTTATCACGATACGCTACAGCAGGTAAAATCTCTTTTTTGTCCTTATCAAGAAGCACATAGTCAACGCCCCAAGTGTCTATAGCAACTGTTTCGGGCACAACACCTCTTTTATGACACTCTTTAAGACCGTTTTTTATTTCTTCAAAAAGTTTATCAATATCCCAACAAAGCGTACCGTCAATATCGACTATTCCATTTTCAAATCGGTATATTTCTTCGAGCTGTAACTTGCCGTTTTCAACATATCCGAGAATATGACGACCACTTGAAGCTCCCATATCAATAGCTAAACAATACTTCATAATTATATTACACCTTTTTGTAAAATAAGGTTAGCATAAAGTGCAGATTCACCTGTTGCAATAATTGCATAACACTTTTTAGCTTGTTCATAGAACTCAAATCGTTCATATTCACCGAAAGCATCTGCACCTCTGTCATCGTGCTTTGCAACAATTTCCTTGTATTCATCCCAGATAGGTGTTTCCACATTGTCACCTGCCATAACCTGCATTAACATAACAGGAGAATCAACATACGTGTCAAGAGGAAATACTGTGAGAATAGCATCAAGAAGGTCAGTTGCATTGTGTCCGTCTGCACGGATTACAATTGCATTTTTGCCCATGCTTTCAGCAGGAAAATTAGCGTCAGCAATAACTATTCTGTCACTATGTCCCATTTCACAAAGAACTTTAAGTAATTCAGGCGATAAGATTTTTGGTATATTCTTAAGCATTATTCATCATCCTTGTTATAGTGTTTATATCCAGGATGTTTACCTGTAACACCGTAATAATTATCTCTTAAGTATAAGAGTTTATCTATTTTTGGTTTTGAAATTTCCTGCGCACCACCTAAAAGATGTGCAGTAAGTGAAATTTTAGCAAATAACTCAAGAGTTTCCATTCTGTAATATGCAGTAATTAAGTCACATCCCACAGCCAAAGCACCGTGATTCTGTAAAAGCATAACATCATGTTCAGGAAGATAAGGTGCAATAGCTTCAGGTACTTCATCAGTACTTGGTGTGCCATATGGTGTAAGAGGAATAGAACCAATAGCAATAACTGTTTCAATCATTGAGTATTCATCAAGGCTCTTTCCTGCAACTGCGTAACCTGTTGCTGTTGGCGGATGTGCGTGAACAACTGCACCCACATCCTCTCTTTCTTTAAAACAACGAAGATGCATTTTGATTTCACTTGATGGTTTGTATGGTGCACCTTCAAGTACTTCACCCTGAGCATTTATAACAACAAGCTTTTCAGGTGTAATAAAGCTTTTGCTTATACCTGTAGGTGTAGCCATAAAATTACCATCAGGCAATTTTACAGAAACATTACCATCGTTTGCCGCAACCCAACCGAGTTGCCACATTTTATGGCAGACATCACATATCTGCTCACGAATTTCCATATATGATAAATTATCCATTATGTGTTTTGCTCCTTAATTATTTTTTGAAAAGTGGACCAAAGTTTTCACAAGCTCTGTAGTCAGCACTTTCTTTGTCCATACCAAATGCATTCCATGCAGCAGGACGGAAGATTTTTTCTTCAGGAACGTTGTGCATACAAACAGGGATACGAAGCATTGAACAGAGTGTAATAAGGTCAGCACCAATATGTCCGTATGAAATAGCACCGTGGTTAGCACCCCAGTTGTTCATAACATCATAAGCTGTTTTGAAATAACCTTCACCTGTTGTTCTTGGAGCAAACCATGTACAAGGCCATGTGTAGTCAGTTCTCTTCCAGAGTTTGTCAGAAACGTCTTCTGGGAGCTCAACTGTCCAACCTTCAGCAATCTGAAGAACAGGTCCAAGACCCTTAACAAGGTTAAGTCTAATCATAGTTGCAGGCATTTCTGCTCTTGTTTCAAATCTTGAAGAATATCCGCCGCCACGGAAATAACCAAGGTCAGCATAGTTCCATGTAGCATTTTCCATAATTGCTTTCTGGTCAGCTTCAGTAACTTCATACCAAGGCTTGATTACTGCATTTCCGTTTTCATCTTTTGCAGCACCATTAGCATCAAGACAACAAGCACCTGAGTTAATAAGGTGGATAATACCGTCACTGTCTTTTGCCTTACCTTCAATGTCATAACCTGTAACTCTCTTGATTGCATCGCCACTCCAATATGTACGAACATCAGCAAACATCTGTGCACGGTTTGTAAGTAATTTCATAAAGAGCATACCAAGACCGTTAAGAACATCGTTTTCAGTAGCAAGGATATATGGTTCTCTTGCACCATTCCAGTCAAATGATGTGTTGAGCATTGATTCAGGGAAGTCACAGTTAGGATAGAAGTCTGTCCACTGACGCTGTCCCTGGAAGCCGGCAGCAATAGCATTGTGACCAACCATTTCTTCTTCACAGCCCTTTGGAAGCTTGTCATTACCATTCATAAGGTCTTTGATAATAACCATCATCTTAACAACAAATTCCCAGTCTGCATCTTTTTCTTCTCTTGTTTTCTGAAGGTTTTCAGGGTTTTTGTCAAAGCCTTCAATGCAGTTTTCCTTTGCCCATTTAAGCGCCTTTTCATATTCGTCTTTATCATAGATTTCTTCTGTCATTCGACGGATAATTTCAACTTCGTCAACAGATTCAACTCTCATACCGAGATAATCTTCAATGAAATCGCAGTCAATGATTGAACCACCGATACCCATACAAATTGAACCAATCTGAAGATATGACTTACCACGCATTGTAGCAGCAGCCACAGCCGCACGGCCAAAACGAAGAAGTTTTTCTTCTACGTCAGCAGGAATTGTCTCATCGTCAAGGTCCTGAACATCGTGACCGTAAATACCAAATGCAGGAAGACCCTTCTGTGCATGAGTAGCAAGAACAGATGCAAGATATACTGCACCAGGACGTTCTGTACCGTTAAATCCCCAAACAGCCTTGATTGTATGAGGGTCCATATCCATAGTTTCTGCACCATAGCACCAGCAAGGTGTAACAGTAACAGTAATATCAACGCCTTCTTTACGGAACTTGTCAGCACAAGCAGCAGCTTCAGCTACTCGACCGATAGTTGTATCTGCAATAACAACCTTTACAGGTTCACCGTTTGAGTATTTAAGATTATCAGTAAAAAGTTTAGCAGCACGTTTAGCCATATTCATTGTCTGAACTTCAAGAGATTCACGAACACCGAGAACACCACGTCTGCCGTCAATAGTAGGACGAATACCAATAACAGGATAATCGCCGATAAGTCTGTTTTTAGCCATAACAATCTCTCCTTAATATATAATGAATATATCTTTAGAACTTTAGTATATCAAATCTGTAATTTCAAGTCAATAAAAATAAAGACGAAATAATCATTAAGATTCTTCGTCTTTATCATAATTCAGATGTATTTTATGAAAATCTCATTACAGAACATCTGCTAAATCAAGAATAAGCTTTTCAGTTTTCTCCCAACCAAGACACGGGTCAGTTATAGATTTTCCGTAAACGCATTCTTCAGGCTTCTGTGCTCCGTCTTCGATATAGCTTTCTATCATAAGACCTTTTACAATCTTTTTTACATCAGCAGAGTGACGGCAACTGTGGAGAACCTCTTTTGCAATTCTTGGCTGCTCCATCCATTTTTTACCTGAGTTTGCATGGTTTGTGTCAATTATGACTGCAGGATTCTTTAGACCTGATTTTTCATATATTTCTGCAAGATGGATAAGGTCTTCGTAATGATAGTTAGGCATTGACTGACCATGCTTATTAACATATCCTCTTAAAATAGCGTGAGAAAGAGGATTCCCCTGACTTTCAACCTCCCAACCTCTGTAAATGAATGTGTGAGAATGCTGAGCCGCTGTTATTGAGTTCATCATTACTGAAATATCACCTGAAGTAGGGTTTTTCATTCCAACGGGAATATCAAAACCGCTTGCTGTTAAACGATGCTGTTGGTTTTCAACTGACCTTGCACCGATGGCAACATATGACAAAACATCAGAAAGGTATCTGTAATTTTCAGGATAAAGCATTTCATCGGCACAAGTAAAACCTGTTTCCTGCATTGCTCTGATGTGCAGACTTCTGATTGCAACAACACCTTTTAACATATCTTCACCCTTGTGAGGGTCAGGCTGATGAAGCATTCCTTTATATCCGTCGCCTGTTGTACGTGGTTTGTTAGTATAAATTCTCGGAATGATGAGAATTTTATCGGAAACTTTGTCCTGAACGCCTCTGAGTCGGGAAATGTAATCAATTACGCTGTCATCGTTATCGGCTGAACAGGGACCAATAATAAGAATAAATCTGTCATCTCTGCCTTCGAAAATCGCCTTGATTTCCTGATCTCTTTTTTTTTTCATCTGCTCAAGTTCATATGTAATAGGATACTGTTCTTTTATCTCCATAGGGATGGGTAATTTTCTTTTAAAATTCATGTTCATTTTTGTTTCCTCCAAAATAAATATATTAATTTTGCATCACGATTTTTTATATTTCACTGTGTGGTGCGAAAGTTCCTGCAATTTTAAGTTGGTCACAAACCTTATTCAAATCTGCCATCATTTTTTTACCTTCTTCTGTATCCGTATTGCCGTCAATTTCTATATAGAAATAATACTGCCACGAATGTTTTTTCAGTGGTCTACTTCTCAACGCTGTCATATTATAATCGTATTTTCCGATAATGCTTATGGCATTTGCAAGAGAGCCTGCCTCATTTTTAACGGTAAACATCAGTACAGAGCTTGTAAGCATAGGTGAATCAGCTTTGACTCTTGAAAGAACAGCGAAACGAGTTGTGTTTTCTCCACTCTTATTAATATTTGATTCAAGAACTTTTAACCCGTAAATCTGAGCAGTTTCAACACTTGCTATTGCACCAAGAGATTTGTCATTCATTTCTGCAACTGTTTTTGCAGAAATTGCAGTATTATTTGCCTCTTCAACATCAAAGCCTCGAAGTTTAATATAATCGTGACACTGACCAAGTGCTTGTGGATGGCTTGTAACTTTTTTAATATCATCAATAGTTGCACCGGGTACACCAAGAAGATTTTGATGAATTTCAAGCTCATATATTCCGTTAATGAAAAGACTACCTGAGAAGATAAGGTCAATTGTCTGTCCAACTTCACCTGCATAACTGTTTTCAATAGGAAGCACGGCAATATCAGTTTCACCTTTTACAACCGAATCATATGCAGATTTGAAGTCTCTGTATGAAATTCGGTTACTGTCAGGAAAAATCCTTCCTGCAGCTATGTGAGCAAAAGCTCCTTCAACTCCGCTATATGCAACTTTCAATCCATTCTGCATACGATATTGATATGCTCGGGAAATACCCATAAGATTTTTGATATAATCGATATAATAGGCTTTGATTATATTATCATCTATCAAAGCAGAATTATTTTCGACAACAGTTTCTTCTCTTTTGGGGTCTGAAATCGGAAGTCCGAATTTCTTTTTATATTCAAAAACCATTTCGGCAGCTTTCATTCTCTCTGTAAATAATTTTACCATCTGAGAGTCTACTCTGTTTATAATTTCTCTTGCTTCTTTTAATTTGTCTGACATATCCGGGACCGTCCTTTCAAAAAGAAAAGCCTCACTTGTTTTCGTTACAAGTGAGGCTTTAAAAAACTTTAAATTATAAAATTAAGTAATTTTTAAAACTTATCGGAGCTCTCACAAGTAACTTTTCTAACGCAAAATAAGCATAGCCAAAATAAGAGACTACGCTAAAGCTAAAGAAATATTTACTTGCACTTATAAGAGCTAAGTTCATATCTATTACCTTCAAAACCTAATTTTTTTCATTATATTCCTACAAAAATAAAAAGTCAATAAAAAAATATATATCTTTGTTACTTTCTTCATTTAAAAGGCGGTTCCAATAAAATTTATATAAAAATTAAAAAAACTGTTGACATTTTCTTTTTCTAATGGTATTATATTCGGGCGATAAAAAGTCGCATATGCGCCGGTAGCTCAGCTGGATAGAGTGTTTGGCTACGAACCAAAAGGTCGGGGGTTCGAATCCCTTCCGGCGTGCCAATGAGAATCGTTGAAATCCCAAGGGTTTCAACGATTTTTGTTTTTTGTGCAAGTTTTGATTTTGAAAAAAAGCACACAAAAAAGCACACAGAATCGTTAAAAAAATCCAATCTGAAGCGTTAATGCACAGAAAGGATTTATTTTTATGGCAACAGTAATTGAAAACAAAAAGAACGGAAAAACAGTTTCATTCAAGTTCCGTGCATATCTCGGAAGAAACGAAATAGGAAAGCAAATCAATGAATATACAACTTGGTTTGCACCTGACAATTTAACCCCTGCAAAGGCACTAAAAGAGGCGGAGAAAGTCGCAAGTGAATGGGAAAGAAAAGTCAAAGAGCAATACGAAAAAGAGGTCATAGAGCCACGAAGAAAGCGTGAAAGACTTATAAATGAGGGCAGAATACCTTTCACGCAGTTTGTTCACGAATTTTGGTTTCCGCTTGCGATTTATGACGGAGAACACAAAAGAACAACGATTGATTTTTACAACAACATCAGCAAGTTTGCAGATAACTATTTCAAAGATAGAGTTATTCAAACCATAACAGCACACGATGTTCAACTGTTTCTCAATCATTTAAGAACGAATGAAAAGTCACACAAGGGAACACCGCTTTCACCTAAAACAATTAGACACATATACAGATATTTATATACTGTCTTTTCCTTTGCCACAAAACAAGATTTCATTACATCAAACCCAATGGAAAAGGTTGATTGTCCTAAATTACCGAAAAAGAAAGTTGACGCATTGACAAAAGAACAAGCAGAACAGTTTTTCGCCGTTGTTGAAAACTGTTCCCTTGAATTTAAATGTATGTTATATTTAATGATAACAACGGGAGTTCGTAGAGGTGAATTGTTAGGTTTACAATGGCAAGATATAAATTTCAATGATTCAACAATAGAAATAAAAAGAAATGTTGTTCACACATCAAAAAACGGTGCATTAGTTGATACACCGAAAACAGAATGCAGTTTCAGAACAATTCCGTTAATTCCAAAAGTTGAAGCATTATTGAAAGAATATCAACTAAATAATGACCGAAATTTCAAGGCAAAAGACTTTCTGTTTCCAAGCATTACAGACAACACAAAACCTCGTGACCCTAATTCTATAACACGCAGAGTGAAACGGTTTATGAAATCAAATAATCTTCCTGACCTTTCACCGCACGATTTACGACATTCTTGTGCAACGCTATTATTAAGTAACGGTGCAGATATAAAAAGCGTACAAGACATTTTAGGACATACAGACGCAAGTACAACACTAAACTTTTATGTGCGTTCTGATTTACAGAATATGAAAAATGCAACAGAGAAATTCGGTCAGGCATTCGGCTTATAAAACAAAATCGGGAGAGTGTCAACACTCTCCCTTTCTTCATTTTATCTTTATATCAATATCCGTCAATCGTGCTTTCATTTCTTGCATTATTCTGTCAGAAATGATTTTCTGCACCTTGTGACCATTGAATATTTCTCCAACTCCGTCAATCGCAACAGAAACAACACTTTCAACATCATAATGAATTGCACCTAAAAGCCTCTACAAAGCATTATTATAAATTTCAGCGGATATTTTAGGCACAAGTTCATAAATGGTTTCTTCGGCAATTTTTCGCATTTCGGCTTTGTGTTCTTCTGCTTTTCCGCCGTGACCGTCTCTTGTGTATGTTGAATTTGGCGGATTGTTAGTTCCTGCAAGATTTATTCCCATAATTTTATTCTCCTATATCGGGGCGGTTTCGGAAAAACAGAAAACCGCCCTTTTTTATTTGTCATATATCACGAAACAAAGTTTCACGAAATCTTTTTCTGAAATATCGATTTAAAAATATCGGTTAATGAATAATAATCGCAACAATGAGAAACATCGTTCAAAAATCTTTCTTTATCTCCGTGATATTCTTTTTCTATGTAACCTTTTATTATATCTGTAATAAAACAAACCTCTTGAACACAGTCACTCAATTCCTGCATTAAATCTGCAATATATCCGTAAAATTCAATATCGCCACATTCATTCACTTTTCGACAGTTGATAATTTCGTTTTCATCGTGCAAGATACTTTCTGTATAATCCATATAATTTCCTCCTTTCACTCTCTGTGAGTTCTTCTTTTTCTAACAGTTCATATAATTCGCTCTTCTCATCATTGCTGTGTGATTTCATACCAAATTCCCAAAAACGGTATAAATCGCTTATCATTTCGTATTCAGGGAGATATTCATTTTTACCTTTCACCCCCTTTGTATTATTCTGTTTTATTATTGTATTATCTGTATTATTTCTCTTTGGAGTTTCAGAAATAACAAACTGAATTTCAGAAGCGTTATTCTGTTTTAGAGAAAAGTTTTGCTGATTTTCAGAAAGCGGTATTTCGTAAAAACAGAAAATGTTACTTTCTTGTGTCAGCGGTACTAAATACCGTTTTTCAATTAAATCCTTTACCGCACTATAATAACTATCCTTTTTTATGCCCCATTCGGCACACGCCTTTTGACTTAATTCAAATCTGTAATTATCTTGATTTTTGTTGAAATAAGTCCACAGTTTAAACGAAGAACCTTTCAAATCTTTCATCGCTTGTTGTAATGCGATGAGGTTCATTGTTGCAAATAGATTTTGACTATTTCTTTTGGTTCTTGGTGAAATCTGAACGATTTTCTAATTTGGTACACTCATATTTTGATATTCTCCTTTTAATCGTGATTTCTTCCGAATATCAAAAGTTCAGCGGTCAACCGCAAAACCACCCTATATATACATATAAAATTAGTTTTATTTTTACATATATGTATACATTTAGTAGGGTGAATATATCTTTTTCGGTTCAAGAAATTTTCCCGTAAATTTTCTGACTTTTCGGAAGATGTAAAAATTTAGCCTGAAAAGAGTTTCATTTATTTTCTTTTCTATAATAATTATACCTAAAAATTAACCGCTTTTCGAATTTTCAGAAGTGTCAAGTTTTATACATAAAAAATGACCTCACACAAGGTGAGGTCAAATAATTTGATTAAATAAATGTTTATAAAACAAAAAGTTTTGATTTCAATGCTTGGTAAGGTTTTGGATGAAACATTCTAATCACACATTTCTTACCATCTTTAAAATAGAGAGCCATATCACCTGAAAAAGATTGCGTTGCTGCAGCACCGATGGCAGCACCGATAGGACCTGCCCAAAACATACCTTTTGCAACTGCAGAAGCATCTGCACCTGTTTGTGCAGTTCCAAGTTCCACATATCTTTCAATAGTACTTTTGTCGATTTTTTTCTCTATTATATGACCATGACCAAATAAACGCGTGTCTATTTTACCTGTTACTATAGCAAAACTGTCATCTACCCAATATACATTTTTACCTGCGTAATCGCCTTCTATAACTTTTCCGTTTGGTTCATATACTTGTCCCACTGTTTTATCAATCCCTTCTATTTAATTGGTTTCTTACCAAAGTGTTTTTTTGACCGCATTGTCATTACTATCATAGTAATAACCATCGCCCCAATCTTGTGCCGCCATTGCATCGTCATATTCTGAATCTGCTGACGAACTTGAACAAGAAGCAAAACTAAAAGCAATTATTAATACTAACACAAGACCTATAATTTTTCTCAATGTTTTCATTAATTATCTCACCTTACTCCTATATTTATGAATTTTGTAAATGTCCTTTGAAAATATCCGCAACAATATTCGGTGTTGCGGTCAATTTGATATAGTGTGCAACAGTTGAGGGACTTCTTCCGATTTTCCGTGCTACACTTGTATAATTGCCGTATTTTCTGAATAATCGGTGCATTTTGATTATTTCTTCATTAGAAACTCTTTTTGCCATGTTTTGCTTTTTCTTCCTCTCTCTTTCGGAACGGTTTGTCACCTGTTACAACACATTTATCAGAGTTCTCAATACATTCTTTCCAAAGTTCATCAATGTAGCCTGTAAATGTCTTTTTCTTTGCAGGGTCATTACTAACCTGCATAATGATTTCGTTAAGTTGGTCAAGTTTCTGCTGATAGTTCCAAGGAACAATAATCTGCTTTTTGTCTGTGTCAAGAATAATTCTCATAATTTTCTTTCTCCTTTGAAAATAAAAAATGTACAGTTCGTGCAAATGCACAAATCTGTACAATCAATTATATATATATATATATATATATTGTCAAGTATTTCATCGAAAATAATTGAAAATCATTTAAATTTGCTGATTTTACAAGAATTTCAATGAATTTGCATTAAATTTAATGCAGAATTTTTAATTCCGAAGAAATATTCTTGCAAATGAAACATATCAGCGAATTTGCAATAAAAATGGTTAAATTTGCATTGAATTTATTTGTTTAATTCACATTTGAATTATTTTCAATGAATTGCTTCTGTTTTTCAGAAAAACGCAAAAAGCAATTTTTCAGCGGTTTTCCTCATTTTTTACGGTCGACCGCATATTTTTGAGCCAAAAGGTCACAAAAGCACACAAACCCCTTAATTTTTGATTTTCGGAACTGTCGCAAACCGCTATTTATCAACGGTTTTGACATCTGATTTCAGGCACACAAAAAGCACACAAATTTGTCAAAAATCGCTATTTTCCCCTTGATTCTTGTGTGCTTTTGTGGTATAATAAAAGTACCAAAAACCAAGGTGTATCAACGCTTTTTGGGATTTTTAATGTAGGCAATTTGGTTACAGTGTTTGGCTACGAACCAAAAGGTCGGGGGTTCGAATCCCTTCCGGCGTGCCATTAAAAGAGAGTACATATTTGTGTACTCTCTTTTAATTTTATGTTTTGAGAATTAATTGAGATTCGAACCCGTGAGGGTCTGAGCGTTAAGAAAGCGATTCGGGGAATCGTTTTTAGCAAAGAGCACAATGCGAATCCCTCATTCGCATTGTGAATCTATAATTCGAATCCCTTCCGGCGTGCCAATGAAGACGAAATGACCCTTGTGGTTGTTTCGTCTTTATTTTTTATGAATCTTACAAACAAAAGGAGCGATTATTAAAATCACTCCTTTTTTCATTTTATTCAGTTACTTGTTTTGTGAGAAATTCATAAACGAACTTCCCTACAGGAATCGATGTGCTAATGTCAATAAGTGCATATTTAACATATGTAAGAATGTTTCCGAAATCGAAGAAGATTGCTTTTTCTGTTTCAGGTGCACCATCGTACTGGAGTGTAAAAGCCTGTGTGTAAAGAACTCCACCGTGACCAAATGCTTCTGCTCTTACATATGAGCCGATTTTGTCTGAGTAATCGTCAAGGTCAATTGTGTTACCGACTGCAATAACCTCACCATCTGCAATCCAATGAACTGTAAGTGCATTGTCAACTGAAAGTGTTATTTTATCATCTTTTTCATCAACTGAAACTTTCGTTACCTTTGGTGCAGGGATTGACTCATCACGGCTATCCTGTGCAAATTCCGTACCCCAATCGATACCTGTTTCAAGTGAGAATTGTGCTAATTCTTCTGCATTCTTTATGTATCTGCTGACAGCAAAAAATGCACCGTTTTTAAGACAATTCTGCACATTTTCAGCATTATTTTCAGGCATACACAATGAAGTCCAGGCACAACCCACTTTATCAAGCTGATGAGCGTCAGTTGTTGCAATTGCAAAGACATTTCTTCCTGTCGGAACAACTTTAGAAAGAAGGATATCCCAAAGTTTTCTGTCATATTTCGTTCTTCCGTCTTCTTTTGAGTTAATATCAATACCGATACAAGAATCATAAGTTGTAAGAATATTTGCGAATTTATTTATAACATAGCTATACCAGATGTCGTCCTCGTTATATGCATCGGCTTCACATTCTTCCTCTTTTGCCTTGGTATATTCACCCGGGTGATTGATTACGCTGAGTCCTCCTGCAGATTCCACATTTTTAATAACTTCTTCATAGTTACTTGTACCACCAAGTACACCGTCACCGTAATCAGCAAACCAACTGTTCACATGAGCATTGTTAAATGATGTTGGATTCTGCTCATTACCCAATGGTACTTCAACCATTCCTCTGCCATTACGACCTACACCACTTATGATTTCGTTGTATCTTTCCTCTGTCAAAGGAGTTACAACCTGTTTTCTGCCTTCCTTAACAGCTGATACAATTTTAAAGTAATTTCTTGTGTTCACCTGAGTCCAGCCTCTTGAAACAATTCCGTGGTCTGTTAATGCTAAAGCATCATACCCTTGTTTATAATGCTCCTCAATCATCACATCCATATCCTCATCACCGTCGGATGCAGTTGTATGACAATGAAGGTCAGCTTTGTACTGGTCCCAGTTATCAAAATCAACTGTTCCGTAAGGATTATTTATTATGTAGTCAACATCCTCTGCTGCGAAAGAAATTATACAGCAACTAAATGTCATAATGGTTGCTAAAATAATAGAGATAATTTTTTTCATAATAAAACCTCGTTTAAATTACATCGGCGGGGTCAAGACCCCGCCCTACCGTTAATCTTTAGTCTTTAAATACATTGTCGAATAATGGAAGCTTTGATGCTTTCATTACTGCACTGAAAAGACGACCACCTGTAACAGGAGTAATTCTGCCGAAAATCTTCATAAACTGTGCATCAAAACCGAATACCATAAGTTCTTTCTTGTTCTCAATTCCGTTCACAATCATATTAACCATCTTGTCACAGTCTGTGCTGATAGCATTAATTGCTTTTTCACCTTTTCCTGTATTTTCCTGATTACGGAAAATGTCTGTCTTTGTAAATCCCGGACAGATAACTGTAACATAGCACTTGCCTCTTAAATCTTCTCTTAAAGACTCTGTAAATGACTTTAAAGCACCTTTACTTGCTGAATATGTAGAAGTTCCTGCAAGAGCCATTAATGCTGCAGAAGATGCCACATTGATAACTGCAGGTGTGCTTGATTTAAGAATCATTGGCAACAATGCATTGATTGAATAAACTGCTGAATAGAAATTGATGTTCATAACACTTTCAATTTCTTCGATTGAGTAATTCTGTGTCTTATTAAACTTTGGAAGGATACCTGCATTGTTAATAAGAACATCAGGCTGAATGTCATTTTCCTTAAGATACTCTGCAAATTCAAACCAGTTTTCTTTAGAAGATACATCGAAAAGTTTGTATGAGAAATTCTTTGCATACTCACCTAATTCTTCTACGAATTTTTCTGTCTTTTCCTTACTTCTTGCAATACCGATAACCTTGCAGTTATGCTTTTTGATAAGAGCTTCTGTAACACCTTTACCGATACCGGCTGAAGCGCCTGTAATAACTACTGTTTTGTTGTCAATCCAACACTGTCCCATAATTTTTTCTCCTTATTTATAATTTTTAATATAATGCTTATAAAATGCAACACAGTTTGCAACTGAGTCAACATCAATATTCTCATTTTCTGAATGTACCGAGCCTAACTGTTGTGCAGAAAGCTTAATCGGTGCAAATCTGAGCACACAAGGACATACATCAGTGAGTGTTCTTGCATCTGTACCTGCAGGAAGAATAAATGGTGATGCAGGATACTGTGGGAAAATTTCACCGATACAATCCATTGTATATTCAAACTGTGGTTTCGTCATATCTGCAGGACCGTGATACTCACTATCCTCTGTCATTTCCACCATTATATCATACTTTTCTGCAATTTGCTTAATTTTTTTTAAATCTTCTTGAAAATCTTTTTCATCAACAGGACGAACAAAAGCTTTTGCAGTGCATTTTTTCATAGCAGAACTGCCTTCAATATTATTAAAAGTACAGGTTGTGCCTATAAGACCACCTGCTTGTGCATTGATTTTAGGCATCACTTTTTTGATAATTCCACCAAAAAGCCATAAGTTTGCAAACAACATATTCATAGGGAAACCACAATAAGGACCTAAATGCTTAAACATTGCCTCAACCTGAGGATTTATTCTACGAATAAATACATCATTTGTTGTAATCTCATTTACAAATGCAGACATTCTTTCAACCGGAGTTAACTTATCAGCTGATGTAAGACTTGCAGGATTACTGTTGGCATTTGCAGTACAGATAAGGCTTATTCTTCCTTTTTCGTGAACTGCGACCATACCACACTTATCAGCCTTCATTCCACCGAGTGGTGGTTCAATAAGTGCTCCACCTTCGTCAAGAATCACTTCGAAAGTAATGTTATTTTTCTGAAAGTATTTAAATGCAGTAGGAATTCCGTCACCACCGATTTCTTCGTTATGTGATGAACCGATCCACACATTACAGGGTGGAACAAATCCCTCGTTAAGAAGCTCTTCAAGTGCAGAAAATTCAGCAAATAATGGAGTTTTTGTATCAACTGTTCCTCTGCCCCAGATTTTTCCGTCTGCAACTTCACCCCCGAAGCCTTCATGCTCCCACTCACCTGTTGCATCAACAACATCGTGATGTGACATAAGCATAATATTTCTGCTTTCATCTTTTCCCTTGATTTTATAAATCCAGCAATCGTCGGAAAAAGTCATTTTTTCAGCCACTTTATGTACTGTCGGAAACAATTCAACCATAACATCACGAAGCTTTGCAAACTCAGTATCGTCGAAACTATCTTTTACTGAAACTGTTTTACATTGAATCATTTTCCCGAGACGATTTACATAATATTCAATTTCTTTTTCGTTATAAAAAGGCTTGAATTCACTTAATTTTCTTGCTTTTCTTGACGCTTTTATTGTATTTATGGTCAGAATTGCAATTAAAAGTAAAACTAAAACTAAAATTAATACAAGAAAAATCATAACAATTATCCTCTGATTGAAATGTACATACTCTTTATATCATCATAAGACAAAGGAATCATATTTCTTTCCATAAGTGGTGTCATACTCATTTTTGTAAGAGTTTCGATTTCCTCGTCAGTTTTAACACCGATTTCAGTAAGAGTACAAGCCATTCCCATTTTCTTTTTAAGCTCAGAAATTGCATCTGCCATTTCATATGCATCCTTGAAACCGCAATTCTGTGCAAACTTACTGAGTCTGCCATCTTCTGCCTCTGCATTATATCTTGTAAAGAAATCAAGTGTCATAGCACAAGCCTCACCGTGAGGAACACCATAAAGATTTGTAAGCGGGAATGAACAAGCGTGACTGCCTGCTGTTCTTGGGTTTGAGAATGCAACACCAGCAACAATTGATGCCTCTGCCATTTTTTCTCTTGCCAAGAGATTATCAGGTTCACAATATGCTTTATAAAGCCATTCAAAAACAAGCTTTGTTGCGTGAACAGAACAGCTTTCACAAATAGGCTGATGAAGAACGCTCCACACACTTTCAAGAGCGTGACTTAATACATCAAGACCGGTGGAAGCAGTAACCTTTGGCGGTACACTCAATGTAAGTCTTGGGTCAACTATTGCTGCTTTTGGGTACATAAGAGGGTCATTCATAGTGGATTTCACATTTTTACTCAAGTCAGTAAGAACTGAAATATTTGTGATTTCACTGCCTGTACCACTTGTTGTTGCAACTGCAAGCATTGGAATAACTTCATCTTTGTTGATTGGTTTTCCACCTGTGTGATAACTTTCAATTATGTCATCACCTTTTGCGATTGCACAAGCTGCTTTACAGCAATCCATAGGTGAGCCACCACCGAGAGCAACTGCAAAATCAGCATTATTTTCACGAAGAACTTTAACACATTCGTTTACATTGTCTGTTGTGGGATTTGGTCGTATATCTGAAAATACAGCAACAATATTACCATTACTGCTTTCAACAATCTTGTCTGCAACACCATTTTTTCTTAATGTATTTGAACAGACAAGAACACCTTTTTTATACCCATATTCATTTATAATCTTTGGTAATTCCTGAATTTTGTCAGTTCCAAAGTAGATTTTTACAGGCAAACTGAATTCCCAGCTCATTTATAGCACTTCCCTTGAATTATATTTCTATTTTCCATTTCTCTGTTTATAGTGTTAAGAACTTTTTTCTTATCTCCACTCCAAAGTGGCTCAACAAGATATTTTTTCGGTGCATCACCCGTTATACGGTGAATTACGATATTTGGGGGTATTCTCTTTATACAATCAAAAAGAATATCCATATAACTTTCTAAACTTAAAACCTTTACAAAACCCTTTTTATAGTCCTCATACAAATCCGTGTCCCTTAAAATATGAAGTAATTGAAGTTTTATGCCATCTGCACCTGATTTAACAGCAAAGTCAACAGAGTTTAAAACATCTTCTTTACTTTCATTTGGAAGACCGATAATGATATGAGTAATTACAGTTATTTTTCGTTTTTTAAGTTCCTTTACAGCATTTTCGTAAACTTCATTTTTATAGCATCTACGGATATACTCTGCACTTTTTTCATTTGATGTCTGCAGTCCCAATTCAATCCATACAGGCTTGATATTATTAAGATTTTCGAGCATATCAAGAACATCAACAGACAAGCAATCAGGTCGTGTACCTATTGAAACAGCCACAATATCATCACGATTTATTGCTGTTCTGAAGCAATGTTCAAGATAATCAATATCTCCGTAAGTATTTGTAAAGCTTTGAAAATATGCTATAAATTTATCTGTTTTGATTTTAGCATTAACCTTTGTTTTTGCATTTTCAATCTGTTCATTTATGTCTTTGCCGACTCCGACAAAATGTGATGAACCATTATGACAGAATATACAACCACGATTGTCCAAAGTACCGTCACGATTCGGACAGGTGCAACCAATATCCAATGCAAGTTTATACACCTTACAACCAAATATATTGTTTAAATATTCATTTAAGGAATAATATCTGCCTGTCATTTTATCACCAAATAAACATTTTACAATAAATTGTATTTTTTTGCAATAATATACAACAATTATGGGACACTAAGTTCATCTTTCTCTGTTTTTATTGACATATTCCTGAAATTCCTATAAAATGTTTATAATTACGTTTGAGGAAGTGATGCGATTTGAAAGCAAGAACTCTTTTGAATAAAATCTGTATGAACACTGTCAGAGTCCTTTTCTTTTGGATTGTGTTGCTTGTAGTTCATGCAAAGGTAAAAAGACACAAGCCGAAGACTAAGAATTTCATTGTAATCGGTAACCATTCTGACGGTCTTGACCCGATTTACATTATGTGTTCTTTGAAAAAGTATATACGATTTGTTGCAGGTGACCATACAATTCTTAATCCTTTTGCAAAATTCTTCTTTAAGGATATGGCAGGTTGGATTATCAAGGACAGAGATAATCCTGCATCAGTCCTTTTCAACGATATGAAGGCTGCTGCCGATGAAGGTGTTCCAACAGGTATTTTCGTTGAAGGAACTATTACTCCAAACGGCGAAACAGGATTTTTCTCACCAAGAACAGGTCAGTTCGTTAAGGATTTAGGTGTTTCTCTTATCACCTATCGTACTAAAGGTGGTTTTTTCCACACACCAAGATGGGGTACGGGACTTCGTCGTGGTCCTATTCGTGGCAGAGTCGTAGGTGAATATTCTGAAGAAGAATTGAGTCGTATGACCGGTGAAGAAGTCAACGAAATCATCAAGAGAGATATTTATGTAAATGCTTTCGAGGAACAGAGAAAGAAGCCAAGAATTTATAAGGGTAAAAATCTTGCAGAACACATTGAAAGAGTTCTTTATGTATGTCCTCACTGTGAACAAGTTGGCACAATGCATTCAAAGGGAAATTATCTTACTTGTGACTGTGGTTATCAGGTGGAATTCGGCAGAGATGGTTTCTTCCACCCATCACAAAAGGATTTAGTTTTTGACAATGTTCTTGATTGGGACAAATGGCAAAAGCCAATATGGAAACAAAAGGTACTTGAAGCTCCCGAAAATCAGTTGATTTTTGAAGAAAAAGACCAGATTGTTTATACAATGATTAAAAGAAAAAGAGTTGAACTTTCAGGTGATGCAACTCTTCGTCTTTTCAAGGACAGATTTGAGCTTTATCTTAACCCAAAACAGACAATCGTTATGCCTGTTGATAAGTTAAAGCTAGTTCTCAATGTTTCTGTTCAGTCACTTATGTTTATTGACTCAGAACATTTCCTCTATGTAAAGAGTAAAAATCCTACTGCAGCAGCAAAATATGTTGCAGCGTGGCGACATCTTATCGGAAAAGATTATAAGTAAAATTAAGGATGCAGAAAAAACTGCATCCTTTTTGCAATAACATTATTCTACATTTTTATCTGTTGTTATCGTTTTTCATACTTGGGTTATTGTTATTGTTCTTATTTTTCTGGTTGTTGTTCTGCTGATTGTTTTTGCTCTGTGGGTTGTTTTTGTTGTTATTGTTATTATTCATCTTTATCACCTCGCAATAGTATTATTACCTGTTTTTATTTCAAAATACTATTTTATTTTTCTATTTTTTGTGATAAAATGAAAATATTAAATTTGGGGAGAATATATATGATTAATTTAAACAGTTCAAGAAAAATCTTTTTAAAAATTTATGACAGTGAAGGATTGGCAGATGTAATTGAAAGTTACATAAAAAAGAATAAGAAAAAAGTCGAGCTTTTCCTTTTCTTCTGTAACATGAATCGTTGGGAACCAACTCTCAAGCAAGAGCCTATGATGAAATTAGCACTTATCTATGCTTTTTTACCTGTTGTTTATGCAAGATATCAGAACAAGAAAATCAGTGACGAAGTTTTCTATGACACTATGTCTGATATTAAAATCTGGATTGACGACCACAAAGCAAGAACAAACGAAGACGGTCTTTTTGAGCTTCATTGGATTATGCATCATATGAATATGAATATTTTCAAAATCGGCAGACTTCAGTATCAGAAATGTATATGGTATTTCAAGCCTGCTAAGACCCGTGATGGTGTAAAGCTTAACTTCGGTGACAAAATTCTCAATATGCATATTCCTCGTGGCGAAAAGCTTGTTTATGAGGATTGTGTTAAATCTGTTGATATGGCACAAGAATTTTTCAAGGAGTATTTTCCGAATTTTCCGAATAACAAATATATGTGCTTTAGCTGGCTTTTGTATCCCGGCAACAAGAATTTTATGCCTGCAGACAGCAACATCCTCAAATTCCAGTCAATGTATGAGATTGTTGCGGAAAAGGAAGAACCACAGCCACCATACTTATGGCTCTATGGCGTTAAGTTAAAGAACGCTGATTTGATGAAAAACAAAAAGGAAACCGGCAGTTACGGATTTATTGACCAGCTTCCTCAAAAAAGTTCATTACAGAAATCAACTATTGAATACATAAAAAATGGCGGAACACTCGGTGAAGGAATCGGTGTAATTATTAAATAATGAAGTATTCTACAATTCTTCCGGATATTTCATATTCCATTGGTTTCGAAGTGTTGTCATAATGTTCATCACATCGATTGTGTAATCGAGTCGCATTGTATTTTCACCGTTTACAACGGCATTTTCCATATTTTGGATTTCATAGCAGAGGGCGTCGCTGATGTCCCCTGCTTTTATTTTTTCTGTACTGTTATCTTCTGTATAATAAATGGTTGCACTGTCAGCACGGGGATATTCAAAAATTTCAATATATCCCTTATCATAACAGACTGTTGCTCGTTTGGGTTGTTTAGCATGTAGCGAAAGTGTCACACTTGCAAGTTCTTCTTTTGAATTTTTTAGAATTATATTCGACTGTTCATCAGCACCTGTAACGGCAAATTTCACCTGTGATTGAATATCATCAGGATATTCTGTCATAAACATTCTCACACAGGAAAGTGCATAAACACCAATATCAAGCAACGCACCACCTGCCAAATCCATATTAAAGAAACGATTTGTCATATCGTATTCCTTGAAACTTCCAAAATTCACCTGAGCAAGACGAAAAGACCCGAGTTTTCCTGAATTGATTATTTTTTCAAGTTCACTGTAAAGTGGCATATTATAGATAGTCATTGCCTCAGCTAATATAAGATTCTTTTCATTTGCAAGTTTTACTGCTTTTCTCAATTCATCTGAATTTAATGTGATTGCCTTTTCACAAAGCACGTGTTTACCATTTCCCAATGCTTTTAAAATATACTCAATATGCTTGTTATGTGGTGTTGCGATATAGACTATATCCACATTTTCGTCTATGAAAATATCCTCAATATTCTCGTACACTTTTTCGATTCCATATTTTTGAGCAAAAGCTACTGCTTTTTCGTAAGTTCGGTTGGCAACAGAATAAACCTTGCCACCCATTTTGTTCATTTCCCGAGCAAAATCGTTTGCGATATTTCCGCAACCGAGCACTACCCAATTGAATTTAATTGACATATTAATCACCATATGAATAATAACACATAAACCAATTGACAATCAATACTTTTTTGTATATTATCAACATATAAACATATTTCAGGAGGGGATTTTTATGAAAAAAAGATTTTTGAAGGCAATTTCTGTTTTAATGGTGATTACAATTCTTTTCACTTGTACAATAAGTGTCTTTGCTTATAGTGGCAGAATTGACCCTGATATTATTGCAGAAACTTCAAAAACAGCATTGAAGATTGAGGGCGAAGGTATTGTTCTTTTGAAAAATGAGGATAATATTTTACCTCTTGACGGTAAAAAACTGAACGTTTTTGGTGTTGGTTCGGTTTGTCCTTTCTTTGGTGGTGCAGGTTCAGGTTGCATTACATCTGAAAATCCTATAAGCTTTTACGATGCACTTGATGAAAAGGGTATTCCATATAACAAGGAACTTCGTGAGCTTTATGAAGAAGAATGTGGTACAGAAGCTATTCCTACAACAAGTCATCCTGTTGTAAACAATGCTCTTGGACTTATTCTTACAAAGAGTCAGCTTCCGGAAATGCCTGTTTCACTTCTCACAGATGAGATTATGAATAATGCAAAAGCATATTCTGATACAGCTCTCGTTATGATCAGCAGAACAAGTGCAGAGGGTACTGACCTTACAGAAGATATTCTTCGCATCAGCGATGAAGAAAGAGCACTTGTTGAAAAGCTCAATGACAATTTTAAAAATATTATCGTTCTCTTCAACATTTCAAACATTATGGAAATGGGATTTGTTGATGAATATGAAAATATCAAGGCTGCTGCCGCAATCTGGATTCCTGGTGAATTTGGTATGCTCTCTGTTGCAGATGTTCTCACAGGAAAAATCAACCCATCAGGCAGACTTGCAGACACAGTGGCTTACAAAGTAAGTGACCATCCGTCAGGCGTATGCTTCGGCACAAACGAATATGATGGTGGTGAATACTATGTTGAATACCTTGAAGGTATTTATGTAGGTTACCGTTATTTTGAAACTTTTGCTAAAGATAAGGTTCAATATCCATTCGGTTACGGACTTTCATACACAGAGTTCAAGCAAGAACTTGTTGATTACAGCTTTGATGATGGTAAAGTTACTGCAACTGTTAAAGTAACAAACACCGGTGATGTTGCAGGTAAAGAAACAGTTCAGCTTTATTACAGTGCTCCTTACTATAAGGGTGGAATTGAAAAGAGTGCAATCTGCCTTGGTGGTTATGGCAAAACAAAGCTTCTTGAGCCAAAAGAAAGTCAGACATTGACAGTATCATTTGATATTGAGGATATGGCGTCTTATGACCATAAGAACCATGAAGCGTGGATTCTTGAAAAAGGCACATATAAAATTGTCCTTGGTAAGAATGTAAGAGAACATATTGATACATTTGATTATATTCAGGCTGAAGACAAGATTATGAAGTACGATAACAAAACAGGCGTTGAAATCACAAATAAATTTGACGATGTTTATAGTGGTTTCCCTGTTCTTTCCCGTGCTGATTATGAAGGTACATATCCTGTTTTCAGAGAGCTTACTGCAACAGACGAAATCAAGAATGTTGACATAATACCTGAGAAGACAACAGAAGGTACAGCTCCTGTTACAGGTGCTGTTTATGAAGAAACAATAATGTTTGAGGATGTTTATGAAAATCCTGAGCTTATGGATAAATTCCTTGACCAGCTTACTGTTAACGAAATGGTTATGATGGTTATTGACGGTGGCTATGGTACTCGTGGTGTTGAACGCCTTGGTATTCCTCAGACATGGGATAACGATGCTCCATCAAGCGTTAAGGGACAGAACGGTATCGCATTTACAGACAGTGGTACTGCATATCCTTGTGAAGTTGCAGTTGCTTGTACTTGGAATGTTGATTTATCTGAAGAAATGGGTAAATGTGTCGGCATTGAGGCTCGTGACCTTGGCACAGACATCTGGTATGCTCCCGGTGTAAACATTCACAGAAATCCTGCCGGTGGCAGAAACTACGAATATTACTCTGAAGATCCTATCCTTTCAGCAACTATGGCAGCATCTCTTATTACAGGCTGTTATTCAGAAGGGCTTGTTGTTACTATCAAACACTTTGTTATGAACGACCAGGAATCACACCGTGAAGGTGTATTCACATGGGCTGATGAACAGACAATGCGTGAAATCTATCTTAAAGCATTTGAAATTCCAATTAAGGAATCACCTTGCCTTGGAGTTATGTCAGCATTCAACCGAATCGGCACAAATTGGTGCGGTGGTAGTTCGGCACTTCTTAATGACCTTCTCCGTGGAGAATGGGGATTTAGCGGATTTGTTGTTTCTGACTATTCCTGGAACTTCACAGGGATCGGATATATGAGTCCTATTATTGCCGTTTATAACGGTAACGACACATTACTTACAGGTCTTTGGGCAGTTAACCTTCCATCTCATGTTATAGCAGTTACTGCACAATACTATGCAGACCCGATTGGTTTCGGTACTGCTCTTCGTGAAGCATGCAAACATCTTATTACAGTTAAGATGCACACAAAGGCATTCCAGGAGCCTTATGAATATGACGGTTCACTTATGGGTTCTCTCCTGAAGCCTGAAGAATGGGAATTTGAACAACCATACACACTTTCAAATATTGAATATCTTCTCAACAATGTACTTAATGTAATTATTTACTTTGTGAAATTCATTCTTTAAATAAAACTGATGCCCGGCAGTTTTGTCGGGCCTTTTCTTTACTTTTATTTTAAAATATGCTATTATCAACAAGGTGATTTTTATGAATATCAAAATGGCAAAACATTCAAATCCTCAGTTCGCAAGAAATGACATTCAAAACCTTGACGGACAATGGGATTTTGGCTTTCAAAAAGCAAAAATAGGGTTTAAATTTTCAACTGACGAAAAACGTGCAGTTGAAATCAGAAACAAAAACCAATTCACACACAAAATCAATGTACCATTCTGTGTTGAAAGTGAGCTTTCAGGAATTCAGTACAAGGATTTCATCAATATGGTATGGTATAAGAAAACTGTTAATATCGAAAAAGATAGTAATAGAATTTTTCTCTGTTTTGGTGCTGCTGACCACCTGACAACTGTACTTGTAAACGGTAAATGTGCAGGCAGACACAAAGGTGGCTACACATCTTTCAGATTTGACATTACTGAACTCACAGTTAATGGTGAAAATGAGATTTTTGTACTTTGTGAAGACGATGTTAAAAATCCATTCGTTATCCGTGGTAAACAGAGTGAATGGAAAAAGAGCCACGCTTGTGACTACACTCGTACAACGGGTATATGGCAGTCAGTTTATCTTGAATATGTCCCTGAAAACTATATAAAGAACTTTAAAATTTATCCTGACCATAAAAATGGTCTTGTAACAATCAATTTTGACCTTAAAGGTAAAGAAAATCTTTGTTGTGAAGCATTTTATGATGGCAAGAGTGTTGGTAAGACTGTAATCGAAAATGCTTGTGGTAACGAAATTTTACAGATTAAATTAGATGAGACTCACCTTTGGGAAGTGGGTAATGGCCGACTTTATGACCTTAATATCACTTTTGGTGAAGATGAGGTTAAATCTTATTTTGGTCTTCGTAATGTTCGACTTGACGGATATAAGTTCTTAATCAATGAAAAGAGTGTTTTCCAACGCCTTGTCCTTGACCAGGGATTTTACAAAAAAGGTATTTATACAGCTCCAAGTGACGAAGATTTAATTAAAGATATCACTCTTTCAATGGATTTGGGCTTTAATGGTGCAAGACTTCATCAGAAGGTCTTTGACCCTAAATTCCTTTATTATGCTGACCAATTAGGTTACCTTGTTTGGGGTGAATACGCTAACTGGGGACTTGATTACTCAAATCCAAAAAGCGTTGATGTGTTCCTCAACGAATGGAAAGAAGCCATTGAACGTGACTTTAACCACCCTGCCCTTATCGGTTGGTGCCCATTCAACGAAACATGGGACTACAAAAAGAGAAAGCAGTATGACTCATTGTTAGCAACTGTTTATGACTTTACAAAGGCTGTTGACAGCACTCGTCCTTGTATTGACACAAGTGGTAACTTCCATGTTAAAACTGATATTTATGACTTGCACGATTATAGCTATGATGTAGAATTCTTCAAGAATAACTATGACCGTTTTATGACAGAAAACTACCTTTATGAACACGTTTTAGTTGATAATCCCGGTCGTCAGACTTATCGTGGTGAGCCTGTTTTCATCAGTGAATATGGCGGAATTAAATGGGTAAGTGACGAATCAATCAAATCATGGGGATATGGTGAGGATGTTAAGACTCCCGATGAATTTGCTGACCGATATGTAGGCCTTACTGATGTAATTGTTGAAAATTACAAGATGTTTGGTTTCTGTTATACTCAGCTTTATGATATTGAACAGGAACAGAATGGTCTTTATACATATGACAGAGCAAAGAAATTCGACGACAAAATCTACAACAGAATTATTGCAGTAAACACAAAACTTGCTGCTATTGAGAAAGAATAATGAATAAAGATACAATCAGAGATTTTTTCAATGATTTTGCACCTCGTTGGGACAATGAACCGATTGCAGACATTGAAATTATTAACACAATTTTGGATAATGCAAACATCTGTGAAAACATTGATATGCTTGATGTGGGTTGTGGTACAGGTGTATTATTCCCCTATTATATCCAAAGAGATGTTAAAAGTATTACTGCAGTTGACTTATCCTCTGAAATGGTGAAGATTGCAAAATCTAAATTTCCACAAGCAAATGTAATTTGTGGTGATGCTGAAAATATAACATTCCAACATCAATTTGATGCAATTATGATTTACAATGCATTTCCTCATTTTCCTAACACTGAAAAGATTATTGAAAATCTTTCAAAAGCAGTTAAAGACAATGGCAGAATAAGTATCGCACACGGAATGAGTAAAAAAGAGCTTGATGAAATTCATATGAAATCAGCAGGTAAAGTTTCAAACATTCTTCCTGAATGTGATGAACTTGCAGAGCTTTTAAGTACGTATTTCAATGTGGATATTAAAATTTCAAACGATAAAATGTATCAGGTTTCTGGTACTAAAAAATAAGGAGTTATTATGAATAACTATTTTCCTGAAGTAAAAAAGAATTTTGGTTTTGGCTGTATGCGACTTCCACGTAAAGGTCCGCTTATTGACATTGAACAGTCAAAAAAGATGGTTGACACATTTTTAGAAGCAGGTTTCAATTATTTTGATACTGCACACGGATATATGGAAATGAGAAACGAGGCTACGCTTAAAAAGTGCCTTACCTCCCGTCATCCAAGAGAAAGTTATATCCTTGCTGATAAATTATCAGAAGGCTTTTTCAAGAAAGAAAGTCAGATAAGACCTCTTTTTGAAAAGCAGTTGAAGAATTGTGGTGTTGAGTATTTTGACTTTTACTTAATGCACGCACAGAATGCAACAAACTTTGAAAAATACAAGGAATGCCGAGCATATGAAACTGCATTTGAACTTAAAAAAGAGGGTAAAATCCGTCATGTAGGACTTTCATTCCACGATAAGGCAGAGGTTCTTGATAAAATCCTTACAGAATATCCTGAAGTAGAATTTGTACAGATTCAGTTTAACTATCTGGACTATAATGACGAGTCAGTTGAGGGTAGAAAATGTTATGAAGTATGTCGCAAGCACGATAAACCTATTATCGTTATGGAGCCTGTTAAGGGTGGTAGTCTTGTAAAACTCCCTGACGAGGCTAAAAAGGTCCTCGATGACCTTAATGGTGGTTCTCCTGCAAGTTATGCAATCCGTTTCACAGCAAGTTTTGATGGTATCTTTATGGTACTTTCAGGTATGAGTGATATGGACCAGATGAATAATAACATCAGTTTTATGAAGGATTTTGTGCCATTCAATGAAAAAGAATATGAGGCAGTTAATAAGGTTTGTCAGATTATGAACGCACAACACTTAATCCCTTGCACTGCTTGTCGTTACTGTGTTGACGGTTGTCCTAAAAACATTCCTATTCCTGAAATTTTTGCTTGTATGAATGACAGAAAACAATTTAAGGATTGGAATGCAAAATTCTATTACAAAGAAATTCATACTGCAGGAAAAGGCAAAGCATCTGACTGCATTGAATGTGGACTTTGTGAAAAAGCTTGTCCACAACATCTTGAAATCAGAAAATTACTTAAAGATGTGGCAAAGGAATTCGGAAAATGAGTGAAGTAAAAAACAAAAATTTATTGAATCTGGTCTTGTCTGCTATGTTTCTTGCTTTGGGAATTGTACTTCCCTTTTTAACAGGACAGATTAAAGAAATAGGCAATATGCTTTTACCCATGCACATTCCTGTAATGCTCTGCGGACTTATCTGTGGTCCTCAATACGGACTTATAATTGGTGCAATTACTCCAATTCTCCGTTCATCACTATTCGGAATGCCTGTAATGTTTCCCTCTGCAATAGGTATGGCATTCGAACTTGCAACATATGGTTTTGTTATAGGTTACCTTTTTAAAAATGCAAAATGGAAATGCATCAAAGCTCTTTATCGATGTATGCTGATTTCTATGGTAAGCGGCAGAGTTGTGTGGGGAATAGTTCAGTGTTTCCTTTTAGGTCTTGGTGACAACGGATTTACTATGACAGCTTTCATCAGCAGCTCATTTCTTAAAGCTGTTCCGGGAATTATATTACAGCTTGTGCTGATTCCCGCAGTGATGCTTATATTAGGCAAAACACATCTTGTTCACTTTCATAGTGGAAAACAGAAAACCAAAACTGCAAAATAAATAAAAAAAAGAGAAGCCACAAAAGTGACTTCTCTTTTTTGTTACTTTGTAAGTCTATTTGTAGTAAAGTTTCTTATACCAAGGCTATAAAGCTCCTCATAAATCTTTAAATCATCAACTGTCCATGATGCAAGTTTAATGTTTTCATCCTGTGCTTTTTTTATCATTTCCTTATCATATTTCCTACAGTTAAATCCGATTGCATAATTATTCATAACTGCAAGCTTTATCTGCTCCTCTGCAATTTCGTGAGTCAAGTACCACAATTCAATTTCCTTATCAAGATTACGGATTTTTTCAAGGATTATCCCATCAAAGGAAATGATGATTGCAGTCTCACGCATATCCTCATATTTATCAAGAGCAGCAAGAATATTGCCAAGACAGTTATAGTTACCCTCTTTAACTTCAATCTGTGGAACGATTTTATACTCATCACAAATCGCAAGGTACTCGTCAAGAGTAATAAGCTTCTGATTAGGATATTTTTCACAGAAATTTCCGTTATCAATATTATACTTTGAAATCTCATCATAGGTCATATCCCAGATACTGCCTTTGCCGTTTGTCATCTTTTTAATATCTCTGTTGTGATTTACAACCCAGATATTATCCTTTAATAACTGAATATCACATTCTGCTGCAAAAAACTTTGATTTTCCTGCTTCACAAAAGGCTGCAGCAGTATTTTCAGGTGCAACTGCTGAAAAACCACGATGAGCAACTAAATTTACTCCGTCAGTTGACAAGCCTCTTTCTGAAAGTGATATTACTTCCGGTGGATTACCTGCTTTTATCAAAAGTCCCACCACAATCAAAGCGACAAAAACCAATACACAAAGTATAGATATTAACGGTTTTTTCTTTTTCATTATGCATCAATTCCTATTGTAATAATTTCGAACGGTTTATATTCGATTATATTGGTTTCTTCAATAACATCTTCAAGAAAGTTGAGAAGTTTAACCTTACCACCAAGACGAATTTTACCTCGACGACCGTTTTGTTCTGATAGTCTGACAACAATCATATGACCTTTTTCACTCATTTTCATTGTCTGCATATAGAGTTCACCGAATGAATTTTCACAAGTAAGGTCTGCTTTACCAAGTGGAACATTATATTCAAAAGCAATATTATTGATTTCTGCTTTCACGAAATCGTCACCGTGAGGATAAATCATATAACTGAATTCGTGATGTCCCAAATCACTTGTAACATCAGGACGGATTGTTGCACGAAGAAGTGAAAGACTCATTGAGTTTTCAAGAAGACCTACACCATATTTTGAATCGTTAATAAGTGCAATACCACCGTCAGTTTCTGCCATATCAATCCACTTGTGATGACAAACCTCAAAACGAGCCTGTTGCCAGGTTGTATTTCTGTGAGTTTCACGCTCAACAAAACCTGCACTTGTGTCGCAGATTGCTTTTCTTGTTAAGATATTGCAATCAAACTGTGCTTTTGCAAGTACGTGCTTTTCATTCCAGTCAACGATATTTTCAACTTCAATACCACGGGATTGACGGAACACACGGATAATCCGTTTCCAAGTGCTCTTTTCTGTTGCAAGAGTACATGCAAAAGACACAACTTCTGAATTCTTTTCAATAGTTTTGAGAGGTGAAATGATATTTACTTCAACTTCTCTGTCCTTATAGTTAGGGAGAATATCCCAGGCATCATAAACACCAGGATTATCCTTATAGAGTTTAAGTTTATTGAATTCACCATTTACCCATTCACGCTGAAGCTTTCTGTCGTAAAGACTTTCAATACTACCATCTGTGTTAAACTCGATTTCATAGAATGGAGTTACTACCTTTTCACCGATTGTAAGCCAATCTTCATCTGATTCTTTATACTCAATATCACCACAAGAAAGTGGAGGAAGATTAGGAATAACCCAATTACCTTTTTTACCGTAACGAGTGCTGTTACCTGATTCATTTTCAATGAAAGTCAGATGCTTTCTTGGGAAATTAAGTGAGTTGAAATACTGTTCACCAGAACCGATAATCTTATCGACTCTCTGTTCAATTTCTTCATAATCTGCCATTGCATCACGATATACAGGTGTGATGTGGCTACCGGGAAGAATATCGTGGAACTGATTTATCAAGAGTTTCTTATAAATATCACGGATTTCATCATAAGGATATTCTGCACCCTTAAGATGACGGAGAGTTGAAATAATTTCTGCCTCACGAAGCTTATATTCAAGCTGACGGTTATATCTCTTCATCTTTGACTTTGTGGTGAATGTACCACGATGCATTTCAAGATAAAGCTCACCATCCCATTTTGCAAGATTTTTATTATCTTTAAGATTTTTCTCAAGGAATTCCTGACCGCTGATATGTTCAGTTTTCGGCATTATTGAAAGTTTATCGAAACGGTGCATAATCTCAATCATTTCTTCAGTACAGCCACTACCACCGTCACCGTAACCAAACATAGACATAGTCTGTCCACCTTGGTTTTTGTCCTGATATGCCTCCCAATTTTCCTGAATCTGTGACGGCATATTCCATGTTATAAAGTGAGTTGGCGGTACACAAGCATAAACCTCACTACCGTCAATACCTTTCCAGATAAAGTTGTTATGAGGGAATCTGTTTGTATCGTTCCATGTTGACATTTTGTTTGAAACAAAGTAGTCAACGCCACTCTTTTTAAGAATCTGCGGTAAAATCCAGCTGTTACCGAAAACATCAGGCAACCAACAGTTTTTAACTGTTTTGCCGAACTTTTCACGGAAATAATGCTGACCATACATAAACTGACGAATAAGGCTTTCAGCACAAGGAATATTGCAGTCAGGTTCAACGTACATAGCACCAACAGGCTCAAACTGACCTCTTGCTATTTTCTCTTTTAATTCCTCAAACACATCAGGATAATACTTTTCAAGCATTTCGTATGTATAAGCCTGAGTATGAGTGTATTTAAAGTCAGGGTATCTGTCCATAAGTCGCAACTGAATAAGAATTGTACGAAGATTTTTCTGTACAGAGTGAATTCTTCTCCAATAATATGCAATATCAAGGTGTGAATGTGCAATAAGCGCCACATCACCATTACCCTTGTAATCGTCATTTTCAAAAATCACATCGTCAACATATTTCTTTGCTTGTGCAACATCCTCTGTTTTCAGGTCATCAAAATCAATGAGATTAAGTGCATTGTTAATTTCACGATTCAGGAAATTGCGATAATCCTCATTGAAAAGTTCACTTTTCGCAATATCAAGAAGCAATTCAAGGTCATAAACCAAATCAAGAACTATATGGTTGATTGTTGCAAGATATGCACCCTCAAAAATCTGACGACAACCACGGACTGAAAGTGATTCAGGGTTTCTTTCGTCATCAGGTTTTGAACGGTTATAGCCCTCCATCTCAAAATGAAGAACATCAGAATCAATATACGGACTTAAAAGAATTCTGTCACGATTAGGGTCAACACCACCAACATACTTACCGTTTACCTTAACGATAATTTCAGCAGCAGTTTTAAGTGAAAACCAAAGCTCCTTATCACGAAGATGCTGTGGAATTTCAACCTCTGCATCGAAAAATGCTGTTCCGTCAGGAGTAAAGTACATATCACCTTTTTTAAGGGTTCTCCAGCCCTCAGGATAATACTCGTACTGCATTTCAGCAACCTGACGGGCATCACGGACCTTTAAATTTTCGATTTCATATTTCTCTTCATATATGTATCTTTTAAGCCAACCGAAGCGTAAATCTGTCCATTCCTCAGGACGCATACTTCTTCTTACAACTTTAATATGTGCCATAAAATCACCTTAATCCTTGTCCCAGAAGAATGGTTTTTTCTTCTGTGCAATAACATTTACGCTCTCACCCATATCACGCATAACTTCGCTTTCAATCCAACGAAGACAACGGTCAACAATAAGGCATTTTGAACATTCACCCTGCAAAAGCACTGTGAGATTTCCGTTTTCATAAGATATAAAGTCAATTTCTCCACCATCACCCTGAAGCTTTGGTTTTATAACTGTATTGATATAGTTTTTCATAATTAACCCTCAATTTCCTTTTTGAGAATTGCACGAACACCCTCAAGTTTTTCTGTTGCAACTTCTCTTGTTTCACCACACATTGAGTAATACACCTTAAGCTTTGGTTCAGTACCTGATGGTCTTACTGCCATCCAGCTTCCATCTGTAAATGTGTATTTAAGCACATTTTCCTTTGGTAAATTGTCAATACCCTTTGAGTAATCAAGGATATCCTTGATATTATCGAAAAGTGACTGACCATTCTCACGCATATTTGTCATAATGCTCTGTATTTTTTCTGCACCGTCTTTACCCTTAAGTACAAAAGTATCGAGTGCATCAAGATAGAAACCAAATTTCTCATAAATATTATTAAGTGCATCAATAAGTGTTCTGCCGTTGTTTTTGTGATATGCTGCCATCTGACAAATAAGTATTGAAGACACAACTGCATCCTTATCTCTTGCATGAGTTCCTATAAGATAACCGTAAGATTCTTCATAACCGATTATGAACTCCTTATCACCATCGATTTCATACTTGCCAATCTGTTCACCGATATACTTGAAGCCTGTAAGAGTGTCCACAACCTGTAAGCCATAGCTTCTTGCAATATCTGCACCAACTTCACTTGTAACAATAGTTTTCACAAGAGTTGATTTCTCATTTAATGTATCTTTTCTGTTTGAAAGAACAAAATCAACAAGTAATGCACCAATTTGATTACCTGTGATGAGGACATATTCACCATTGTGAAGTACAGCAGTACCAACACGGTCACAGTCAGGGTCTGTTCCCAACACTAAATCTGCATTTTCCTCTTTTGCCTGCTGGATACCAAGTGTCAAAGCATCTTTTTCTTCAGGGTTTGGTGAACGGACTGTACTGAAATTTCCGTCAGGTAATTCCTGACTCTTTACTATTGAAACATTCATTCCATGAAGTGCTTTTCTTACAGGCACATTACCTGTTCCATGAAGTGGAGTATAGACAATCTTAAGGTCAGATTTTTCTTCATAAATTGACTGTTTTTTTACTTCCTTAAGAAACTCGTCAAGAACTTCTTCACCGATTACAACGATTTTACCGTCATTTACTGCAGTCTGGAAATCATCAACCTTAACTGACTTTAAATCTTCAACTGCATTTACAAATTTAATAACCTGACTTGCAAACTGCGGTACTAACTGACAGCCTTTTTCGTCATAGATTTTGTATCCGTTGTATTCCTTTGGATTGTGACTTGCAGTAAGTACGATACCACCGTTACACCCTAAATATTTTGCAGTAAAAGATAAAACAGGAGTCGGCATTAATGTTTCATATATATAAACCTTGATGCCGTTTGCTGAAAGCACACCTGCAGCCACTTCAGAAAAATATTGTGAATTGTTTCTTGAGTCATAAGCTATTGCTACGCTGATTTCATCTTTATATTGACTCTTAAGGTAGTCAGCATAACCCTTTGTAGCCTTTGCGATTGTATATCTGTTCATTCGGTTAGGACCTGCACCCATAATGCCACGAAGACCGCCTGTACCGAATTCCAATTCCTTATAGAATCTATCCTCGATTTCCTTTTCATCTGTAAGGCTCAAAAGCTCATTTTTTGTATCCTCATCAAAAGTACACCAATAATCAAAAAGCTCTTTTATATCCATTGTTTTTTGCTCCTTTGCGGACATAATTATATATCGTATATTGTATAACAAAATAAAAATAGTGTCAATTAAAAATCATCACACAGAAGACCTTTTGCATATTGATTTTTCAATTTTCTTGACTTATAATTTAAGATAGAATGAAAGGAGATGTTTTCCTATGAAACGCTTTAAAATACATATTGAATATATGGTTGATAAGGTGCTTTACAAGACAAATGTATTTGAAACAGAGCATTTTAATATTAAATATGCTGCTACAGAAAATCATATAAAGCTTGATATTAATCCCTTTGCTCCTATGGAAAAGGTTACATTCAAAATGACTGTACCATATGACTTCCGTAGCAATGACCGAATTTTCCTTAATGGCTTCCAGTCCTGGACAGAATGTCGTGAGCATTTTATTGATGACAAGCCTATTATTCTTGATTTTAAACAACAGTTAATAAAACGCTTTGCACCTACATCTCCTTATGGTGACTATGATTTTGTGAAATACGACAGACGAAAAGGTTGTTTCCACGGTTTTTCATACGGCTATGTTCGTAATCTTGACGAATTCGACTTTTTCGGTTCATTGAGTGAGCGTTTCGGTTATACAATTATCCGTGCTAATGTGCCTGACAGAGAGTTGGTTTTTGAACGTGACCTCGAAGGCGTTGTAATCGACAAGGAATATACACTTGTTGATGTTGTAAACTATTGTGGTAAAGAAAATGAAGTTTATGACAAGTATTTCTCTGCTATGAATATTCCTGCACCAAGAGTTGGCAGAACAAACGGCTACACAACATGGTACAATTACTATCAGAATATTACAGAAGATATTGTTACAACCGACCTTGAATCACTTTCAAAAACGAATTCAAAAATTGATATTTTCCAGATTGATGATGGTTATCAGACAGCTGTTGGTGACTGGTTAAGCATTGACAGTAAGAAATTCCCTAACGGAATGAAATATGTTGCAGACAGAATTCACGAAAAAGGTATGAAAGCCGGACTCTGGCTTGCTCCACTTGGTGCACAAATAAAATCAAAGGTTGCAAAAGAACATCCCGATTGGCTCATCCGTGATGAATATGGTAAAAAGCTTCTTTGCGGATTGAATTGGACCGGTTTTTACGGTCTTGATATAGAAAAAGAAGAAGTCAGGGATTATATCCGTAACTTCTTCAGTGTTGTCCTCAATGAATGGGGATATGATATGGTTAAGCTTGATTTCCTTTATGCTGCATCTGTAATACCACGAAACGGAAAATCCCGTGGTCAGTTAATGTGTGAGGCTATGGACTTTATCCGAGAATGTGTTGGTGATAAGCTTATCCTCGGTTGTGGTGTACCACTTCATCCTGCATTCGGTAAGGTTGATTATTGCCGAATCGGTGCTGATATTGGCCTTGAATGGAGCAAGTTTAAGGTACATCTTGAAGATGTCTGCACACGAACAACTCTCTGGAACACCATTTTCCGTCGTGGTCTTAACGGCAGAGCATTTGCAAACGACCCTGATGTATTCCTTCTTCGTGACAATAATATGACAATGGGATTCACACAGAGAAAGATTTCAGCAACTGTTAACCATATTTTCGGCAGTCTTCTTTTCACATCTGACAACGTCGGTGACTATAACCGTGAAAAAATGGATGTGTTGTTACATATTTTCAACAACACTCAGCCTGAACTTATCTCTGCTGAATTTATTACAAAAGAGCTTATAGAAATTAAATATATTGAGAATGGTGAAGAGAAACGACTCTGTTTTGATGCTGACACCGGCGAACTTATGTTATAAATTCGTGTCCGATTCTTCGTATTTTTAAATCCACCTCGACTTCGTAAATGCTGTTTTGCAAAACGGAGTCGAGATTTTTTTCGTTCATTTTAAAGAATTCTTGTTGACAGATATATATGAGCCTTGCAAATCCTACAGAATCACTATTATATTCATTATAAAGTGAATTCAACAGTTTTTTTGTTTCCTTTTCAATATATTTTTCTCCTGCAGTTTTGATTTTTTCAATATCCTGTGTTTTCATTCCCGAAGAAACACCACCGCTGATTTCTGAAATATCTGCTTGCATTTTCACTTTAATTTTAAAAACAGGTTTACCATTTTGAATTGCGACTCTTCTTTCTGTTTTTGAGTTGACAATATTAAGTGAAACCTTTTTGTCGTTTTCATAATCATAGGAAAGTGCTGTATTATTCACTTTATCATAAAGGATATTCAAAAAAACGGTCTGGTCTTTTGAGATTTTTTCACGATATTTTGTACTGTTAAAAAGTGCTGTTCCGGAAATTTCAACGCTTTTTTCATTCTCTTTTTCCTTAAGAGATAAAAGCGGCATTGCAAAATCCTTTGTGCTTGAGTTGTATCGGTTTATAAGGTCATAAAGCTGCATATTGAAAATTCTTGCATCATATTCATAAGAACTGATTCCCGTTTCAATACTCCTTGCACTTATATATTCTTCACCGTTTTTAGCATTCAGAATTTCCCCTGCTGTTTTTTCAGCTGCAGCAACATAAACAGACGAGCTGTTTTCCACATCACGGACAAAAAAATCAATCACATCTGCCATATTTTCTTCAGTTATGCTTTTTCCCAATATTATAATTCTGTTCTGTGAATAAAGAGGAATTTTGCCTTCGGTTTCTGTAACACTTTTTATAGCAGTATAAATTGTGTCACCTTTCACCTGATATGCTTTCAAAGGTGGTTGTGATGCACCGTCAGAGGATGTTGCAGCCTGTGCATTCGTGTCAATTGCCTGAATCGTGACGGAGTATTTCCCATCATCTTCAATATCAATACCTATTCCCTGAATTACAAGTCTGTTTCGTATATCTTTTTTATAAATCTCTTCTGAATTAAAGGTATAAAAGGCTAAAAGGAAACTTAATAAAACTATGCCTGCTTTTCGCATCTGTCAGTCCCCTTTCTTGTGAACAGCAATACAAACAACGGAATAAACAAAACGGACACTCCTGTAAATATAATCTTTATGATACTGTTATCAATTATCATAAACCGTTCAACCTGTTGTGAGATAGTAAGATTTGCAATTATTGTGATTATACCGATTGCAAAAAGATAATGCACTCTCTTAAATTTTCCGAAATATATTGAGAGAATTTCTGCTTGTAGGAAAACAAGTAATCCTGCTTTAATAAATGCACACATAATCCAAACACCCGTAAATATTGCATCAAGTCGGCTGAACACTGAAAATTCTGCAAGCGAAGCCATTGTGTGAAATGGAAAGAGCTGTGTGGATGCAAAATTACCCATAACTGTACAGGCAAAAAAGAACATAACTGCCATTAAAGCCACCTGAGAAAACAAAAAGATATAATATCCTTTTCTGTATTTTCCCGTAACTCGTGGCGCCATAAGTGCAATTATTCCATATTCAACTGTTTGTCCCACTGAATCAATCGACACCTTAACAACAGGCATTACACCATTATAAAAAACAGGTGTTAAATTCAATAAATCAACTTTTTTTACAAGTGCCAGCATAATAAAAATCAATGCAGGAACTACTAAAACTGCAGAAATTACCGAACTTCTTCCTAATGCTTCCAATCCCAGATAAGCACCGTAGCAACAGAGAATTATCGCAAACACAAGCATATATTCCACATCTGTTTCGGGAAATACAACTGTCCCTGCAAAAAGGTCAAGTCTTGCTATCGTTACAACTGTAAAATAGAAAAAATACAGTACAAAGACAACAGACACAATTTTCGCGAGAATTTCTGATTTGTCATTTATAACTTCAAGCAGGTTTTTGTCTTTCTGTCTTCTGTAAAGAAAATACAATGGTAACATTATCAATATACCGATTGTGATTCTGAATATTGGTTGTACAAGCATATCGGAAAGCCTTATATTTTCCGTATAAGAAGAAAGGTATGTTACGGTTGTGAGAGTCCTTGATAAAAACAGCATTATAAAAAACTGAAATACACTTATTTTTCCTTTTGAAGCTTCCATTCTATTTCCTCAACTTGTCAATTTCCATTCTTTTTTTACCCATAACCTTCCAATCACTACGAATAACCATATCACGCCAAGCACCTGTTTTTGTTGGCGACAAAGGTGATGTGAATGGCACGCCATAAGGATTTATTGCAGCTGCATTGATAAGAACAGCTACAAAGCAAAGCATTATTCCATAAAATCCTGTAAGTCCACCAACAATAATAAATACAAATCGTAGTACTGCAACAGGCTCATAAAGAGTTGAAACCACAAACGAGCTGACTGCCGTAAGACCCACAACAATAAGCATTGGCGCAGAGAGAATTCCTGCTGTAACTGCTGATTCACCGATAACCAATGCACCCACAATGGATATGGCGTGTCCTACACTTTTAGGCATACGCAGTCCTGCTTCACGGACAATTTCATATATAAGGTGAATAAAAAGTGCTTCAAACATTACAGGTAATGGTGTTCTGCTTTCTTGTCCCGTTATTTCGAAAATCATTGTTTCGGGAATTATCTCTTGATGAAATGTACATACGGCCACATAAAATCCCGGTAAAAACACACTGAAAAGAAATGAAACTATTTTGAGAATGCGGATAAATGTTGCATAATACGGTCTTTTCAGATAATCATCCATTGAGTGAAAATGCTCCACGAATACATATGGTACTATCAAAGCATTTGGTGTTCCATCAACGATAATGCAGATTTTACCTTCACTTATTTTCGCTGTCAGCACATCAGGTCTTTCCGTAAAACCAACACCGCTGAATATTGACGTATGTTTTGTATCAAGAAAACTCTGCATATATCCTGAGCCCAGCACCGTATCAATAGTTGCATTTTTAAGTCTGTTTACAACATTATCCAGCATTTTCTTATCTACTCTGTCGGACATATAGCACACACAGGCCCTTGTTTTTGATGTTGTTCCGATTTCCACAACCTGAGTTTTAAAAACGGGATTTCGCACTCGACGACGAATCATAGTAACATTGTCTTTAAAGCTTTCAACAAATGCCTCTCGTGAACCACGCTCCTGCATTTCTGTATTTGGTTCCAATACGGCTCGTTTCGGAAAGCCCTGAACACCAAACATCACAGCAAAATGCGAGTTATCCGTAAGCATAATGATACTTCCGTAAATTGCTTCACGGATAGCCTCATTCAGGTCATTTGTAATGGACTTGTCTATACTTGCAGAAACCTTGTCAGCGGCAGAATGAATAAGCTTATCGCCTTCTACATCCTTGAAATCTGCTTCAATAATAGGCAAAATTACCTGTTCAGTTGCAAGAAGACTGTCACACATTCCATCAACCATAACAAAGTAAATTTCCTTACCATCTGTGTTATATTTTCTATATTTCACATCGAATGCATCACCGAATTGTGACTTGAAATACATAATGTTTTTCTGTAAATCTGTGTCTATATATTTCTTCTCATCGTTGCTTTGTACTGTTACTGTTATCTCGTCAACTTTTTTCTCCAACCAATTTTCGTTCATAAAAAATCACCATTTTTATCTTTGCACCAAATCAGAGTATTATTCTGTCAATATTGGCAAATGATATAAACGGTGATTTTATGTTTGTAACTTTAATAAGAACGATTATTCTTTACATTTTTGCAATTGCAAGTGTCCGTATTATGGGAAAAAGGCAGATTGGAGAGCTGCAACCCTCTGACCTTGTTGTGACGCTGCTTATTTCACAGATTATTTCAATCCCGATACAAGATACTGATATACCTCTTGTAAACACATTAATTCCAATATTCCTGCTTGTCGGATTTGAAATTATCACATCAGTTTTCAATATGAAAAGCATCAAATTCCGTACCTTTATGCAAGGACACCCTGTTGTAATTATCAACGATGGTGTGTTAAATCAGAAATTATTGAAAGAACTTCGTTTTACGGTTGATGATTTGCTTGAATCACTTCGTCAGAAGGATGTTTTTGATATTTCACAGGTACAATATGCCATTGTGGAAACAAATGGTCAGATAAGTGTGCTTTTAAAGGCAGAACACGACACTGTTACCCGTGACGACTTAAATCTTGAACCTGACCCACAAGGGTTTAAATGTCCTGTCATTATAGACGGAAAAATTGTCACACAAGATTTCAAAATCTGTAATACAACTATTGAAAAGGTTGAGAAAGCTGTAAAAAAAGAAAAGTTACAAATAAAGGATATTTTGCTTATGACTATTGATGCTACGGGAAATCACACAATCATAAGAAAGGAAAATCAATGAAACGAATTATAACTGCTATTACTGCAATTGTACTTGCATTTGCCATTTCATTCACAGGTTATTTTCTTGTTGATAAAGCATGTAAAAAGCTTGAAAAACAATTGTCAGATATATGTGTTACAGCGCGTAATGAAAATACTGATAAAGCTGTCATATTGTCAGAAGATGCTGTAAAAAAATGGGAAGATGTTCACGCTACAATTGAAAGCTTTATCCGCCATGAAGAAACAGATACACTTGAGGAATTAATAAAAAGCCTTCCCGTATATGCCCAACAAGGCAATATGGAAAGGCTTGAACAGCAAGCTGATTTGGCTATCGACGAATTACATCATTTAATCCGTAATGAAAAGCCATTATTCAGTAATATATTTTAGCAATATTAACTTATTGCCATTTTGAAACAGATTGGTAAATCGTTTTTGATTTCACCTTTAAGTTCAATTTTAAGTGCTTCGTCATCTCTTGTGAAGTCGATTTTTTCATCACTGCCTAAAAGTTCAACACTCTCAATCAAATAGTCGTGCGGGTTATGGAGTTTAAGAGTCTTAATCTTAACAGTCTTTGATGGTCGCATTTGGAAAACATACAGATAACTGTCTTTATATGTGAATCGGAAGTCTCCATTTGTGAACTGCTTTTCATCGCCATCTTTGAAGAATCCCGCCTCAGCATTAACTTCACCTTCACCAAATTGTTTCCAGAAAGTTGTACCGTAAATGCCTTCGCCATTAGTTTCGAGCCATTCTCCCATTGTAAGAAGCACTTCAGTTTCTTCATCAGTAATTGTACCGTCAGGTTTCGGACCGATATTAATAAGCAGGTTTCCGTTCTTTGAAACAATGTCAACTAAGTCACAGATTACCTGTCTTGCACTCTTGTATTCGTTATCCTTTCTGTAACCCCATGAACATTTACCGATTGCAGTATCAGTCTGCCAATAAAGTGGAGAAATACCTGTCAATGCACCGCGCTCAACATCAAATGTTGCAACTGTTGGCGGAAATGCCTCGTGCTTATAGTTAATTGTAACTTCTTTGCCCCATTCTTCTGCTCTGTTGTAGTAATAAGCAGCAAGCTTTTTAAGATATGGTTTAAAGCTGTGATTATGAATCCACCAGTCGAAATACAATACTGATGGCTGATATTTATCAATCAATTCACAGATACGAACAAGCCAATCCTCAAGCCATTCCTGACTTGCACCGATTGTGTGAGTATTTTCTGTTGTTTCGCCAAGATGATGTGAATCCCACTCCTCACAGAAAACTGCAGGTCCATAAAAATCACGATAATTGTCGTCATTTACATCACTATCAAAAGTTCTTCCGAGATTCATAAAGAAATAATGCTCAGCACGATGAGTTGAAGCACATAATGTGAGTCCCTGCTTTTCACATTCTTCTTTTAATTCACCGACAACGTCACGACAAGGTCCCATTTCTTTTGCATTCCAACGGTTGAATTCTGTATCATACATAGCAAAACCGTCGTGGTGCTCACAGACAGGCATTACATACTTGATACCCGCTTTTTTGAAAAGAGAAATCCATTTTTCCGCATCGAAATTTTCTGCCTTAAACATCGGAATAAAATCTTTATATCCGAAAACATTGTGTTCACCGTATGTTTTTCTATGGTGTTCAAACTCACGCACATTTTTATCGTACATACTTCTAGAATACCATTCACTACCAAAAGCAGGTACAGAATAAATTCCCCAATGAATGAATATACCAAGTTTATCACGTCTGTACCAGTCAGGCACTTTGTGGTTTGAAAGTGACGGCCAACTTGCCTTATATTTCCCGTTTTCATTTACTTCATCAATCAACTTCAAATATTCCTGTGTTGTCATTTTAACCCACCTTAATCCATGTTTTTTATATCATAACACATTTCTTTTTTAAATGCATCATTTATTTATTAAGTGTGAGTAATTTTAAAAAAATAAGTAAAATAAACAATATAATAAATTGATTTTTATTGCATTATATTGTATAATGAAAAAAGATGTGGTTGAAATTAAACACATTTGGACATATCCCTTGAAAAAGTACTATTAACAAGAAAATGCAAATGCTTGTTTTCTTGTGTTTATATTGCAAATTACAAATAATAAGTAAGGAGAAAAACTTATGAAAATTACAGTTTGTATTGGTAGTTCATGCCATGTTAAAGGTTCTCGTCTTGTTGTTGAACAACTTCAAAATCTTATCAGTGAAAACAAACTCGAAGATAAGGTTGAACTTGGTGGCACATTCTGTTTAGGTGAATGTCAGAAAGGTGTTTGCGTTACTGTGGATGAGGAATTCTTTTCAGTATCTCCTGACACAGTTAATGACTTTTTCACAGAAAATGTTTTAGCGAAGGTATAATACATATGATTATTCAGATTTGTGTCGGTAGTTCCTGCCACTTGAAGGGTTCGCCTGAAATAGTTGAGCTTCTTCAGAAAGCTGTTGAGCAAAATCATTTAGAAGACGAAATCACTTTGGCCGGTAGCTTCTGTATCGGCAAGTGTAATCGTGTGGGCGTAACCATTCAGGTCGATGATGATGTTCATACAGGTATTACAAAAGAAAACTTTAAAGAGTTTTTCCAGGAAAATGTCCTGAGTAAATTTTAAACGAAAGGAAGTAGCAGTAAATGTCTAATTGTTTGACACTCAAAAAATCAAACTGTAAAAACTGCTATAAATGTATTCGCCATTGCCCTGTAAAAGCTATCCGTTTTTCAGGCAATCAGGCGCACATTATCGGTAACGAATGTATTTTGTGTGGTCAGTGTTTCGTTGTATGTCCGCAGAATGCAAAAGAAATTGTTAACGAAGTTGAAAAGGTAAAAGTATTTCTTCAGAGTGGTGACCCTGTTGTTGTAAGTATTGCACCTTCATTTATTGCTAACTATGATGGTGCCGGTATTGACGCAATGCGTGCTGCTCTTAAGAAGCTTGGTTTTTATGATGCTGAAGAAACCGCAATCGGTGCAACAATCGTAAAGACAGAATACGAAAGAATGATGATGGAAGAGGATAGAGATATTATCATTTCTTCTTGTTGTCATTCCATCAATTTACTTATCCAGAAACATTATCCGTCAGCATTGGAATATCTTGCAGATGTTATGTCCCCTATGCAGGCTCATTGTCAGGATATTAAAAAGAGAATTCCAAATGCAAAAACTGTCTTTGTGGGTCCTTGCGTTGCTAAAAAGGATGAGGCTGAGTATTATAAAGGTATCGTCGATGCTGTTTTAACTTTTGAAGAACTTTCAGAATGGTTTAAGGAAGAAAACATTGAACTTGAAACTATTCAGGACAATAATGATTGCAGTCGTGCTCGTTTCTTCCCTACAACCGGTGGTGTTCTTAAAACAATGAGCAATGTTAAGGGCTACACATATGTTGCTATTGATGGTGTTGAAAACTGTATTCAGGTTTTAAAGGACATTGAAAAAGGTAAAATACATAACTGCTTTATCGAAATGTCTGCTTGTGTAGGCAGCTGTGTAGGTGGTCCTGTTATTGAAAAATATCACCATACTTCAAATATAAAAGACTATATTGAAGTTGCAAATTATGCCGGTGATAAGGATTTCCAAGTTGACCAGCCGAAATCGGTTGAACTTAAAAAGACATTTTCATATATTGAACAAAGAAACACAATGCCATCGGAAATTGAAATCAACAATATACTTCGTCAGATGGGCAAATTCAAACCGTCTCAGGAACTTAACTGTGGTTCTTGTGGTTATAGCACTTGTCGTGAAAAAGCTATTGCGATTATTCACGGCAAAGCAGAAATTTCAATGTGTCTGCCTTTCCTTAAAGATAAAGCAGAAAGTTTTTCAGACACTATTGTTAATAACTCACCAAACGGACTTATTGTTCTTAATGAACAGCTTGAGGTTCAGCAAATCAATGATTCAGCAAGAAGAATGATGAATATCCGTTCTGCATCTGATGTACTGGGTGACCAGGTTATCAGAATCCTTGACCCTACAGTATTTATGACTGTTATGAGTACAGGCAGAAATGTTCGTGACGAGCGTGTTTACCTTGCAGAATATAAGAGATATATTGAACAGACAGTTGTTCACGATAAGGATTCACATCTTTTAATCAGCATTATGCGTGATGTTACTGATGAAGAAAAAGAACGTGAAAAGAAAGAAGATATCAGTCGTCAGACTATTGAAGTTGCTGACAAGGTAGTTGAAAAGCAGATGCGTATTGTTCAGGAAATCGCCTCTCTTTTAGGTGAAACTGCTGCAGAAACAAAAATTGCTCTTGCAAATCTTAAGGAGTCAATAACCAATGAATGATTTATGTGCTGATATCGGATACAAAAGTATAAATCATCACGGTGAAGAACTTTGTGGAGACCATGTCGATATAGTTGAGCCAAGTGACGATTCAACTGTTATTGTGTTGTCTGACGGACTCGGTAGTGGTGTAAAAGCAAGTATTCTTTCTACTCTTACATCAAAAATCATTTCCACAATGCTTGCAGAAGGCTTATCACTTGAAGAATGTGTTGAAACTATTGCTGCAACCCTGCCTGTTTGTTCAGTAAGAGGCGTTGCTTATTCAACCTTTACAATCATTCATCTTAAAAATAACCAGACTGCTGAGATTATTCAATATGATAATCCACACGTAATTATCATCCGTGATGAAATGAATTGGGACTACCCAAAAACAGAAATGAATATCGGTGGTAAAAAGATATTCAAATCTCTTGTTAGTTTAAAAGAAAACGATATTTTCGTTGCAATGAGTGACGGATGTCCTCATGCCGGAATTGGTATGTTATATAATTTCGGATGGAAAAGAGAAGATATTATCGAGTTTGTCGAAACTCTTGTTCCCGCCGGTTATACTGCAAAAACACTTTCCACAATGCTTGTTGATGAATGCGATAAGCTTTATGGACATAAGCCGGGTGACGATGCAACTGCTTGTGTTGTCAAAATCAGAAAAAGAGTACCTATGAATATGCTTTTCGGCCCTCCATCAAATCGTGATGACGCTGACAGAATGATGTCCCTTTTCTTCTCAAAAGAAGGTAAACATATCATTTGTGGTGGCACAACCTCTTCCATTGCTGCAAAGTTTTTGAGAAAGCCTCTCAGACCATCACTTAATTTTGAACAGAGTGATATTCCTCCTATTGCCGAATTGGAGGGTGTTGACCTTGTAACAGAAGGCGTTATCACTATTAATAAAGTCGTTGAGTATGCAAACGACTATCTTGGTGAAAACAAACATTATGAACATTGGAGCTTCAAAAAAGACGGTGCATCTCTTATTTGCCGTTTATTATTCGAAGAAGCAACTGATATAAACTTCTATGTGGGACGAGCTATTAACCCTGCTCATCAGAATCCTGACTTGCCTATAAATTTCAATATTAAAATGAATCTCGTTGAAGAGCTTTCAAAGGCTTTGAGAAAAATGGGCAAAAAAATTAAAGTAAGTTATTTCTAAGGAGATGACAATATGAGAAAATTTGATACTAAAGTACAGTACCTTAAATATAAAGTTTTGCGTGAAGTTGCAAAACACAGTTGGAATGATACTTTGATTGAAAATCTTTGGGACATTCCAAAATCAATTTCACCCGGTAAAGAACCAACTATGAGATGTTGCGTTTATAAAGAACGTGCAATCCTTGCTCAGCGTATTAAGTTGGCTATGGGTGGAGATAAGAAAAACCCAAATGTTATTGAAGTCATCGATATTGCTTGTGATGAATGTCCTGCAGCGGGATATGAAGTAACAGATTCTTGCCGTGGTTGTCTTGCACATCGTTGCGAAGACGTTTGTAAACGTGGTGCAATTTCATTTGACTATAACCATGTTGCACATATTGATAAGTCAAAATGTGTTGAATGTGGTCAGTGTGCAAAGGTATGTCCGTTCTTTGCAATTGTTAATCGTAAGCGTCCTTGTCAAAGTGCTTGTAAGGTAAAAGCAATTAAGATTAATGATGATAACGCAGCTGCTATTGATAACAGTAAATGTATTCAGTGTGGAGCTTGTGTATATCAGTGTCCATTCGGTGCAATCAGTGATAAGTCATTTATCCTTGATGTTATTGATATGATTAAGAAGAGTAATGGTAATAAAGAATATAAGGTTTATGCGATTGTTGCTCCTTCGATTTCGAGTCAGTTTACTTATGCAAAATTAGGTCAGGTAATTACAGGACTTAAAGAACTCGGTTTCTATACTGTAATTGAAGCAGCACTCGGTGCAGATATGGTTGCGATGGAAGAGTCAAAGGAACTCAGTGAAAAAGGATTCCTCACAAGTTCATGTTGTCCGGCATTTGTGCAGTATATCAAGTCTTCATTCCCGGCCCTCTTACCTCATGTTTCACACAACTTGTCACCTATGGCAATGCTTGCAAAGTACATAAAGGAAACAAGTAATAATGCTAAGGTTGTATTCATAGGACCTTGTACTGCAAAGAAAGCTGAAGCGCAACTTGAATCAGTTAAACCACACATTGATGCAGTTCTTACTTTTGAAGAATTACAAGCTCTTTATGACAGTAAGGATATTGATATCACAACACTTCACGAAGATGTACTTGATAATGCTTCATATTACGGAAGAATTTTCGCACGTACAGGCGGTCTTTCAGATGCCGTTGTTCAAGCTTTAGATGAACAGAAGATTGATTTCACAGTTAAACCTGCAGTATGTGACGGTATTGAAGCTTGTAAGGTAGCACTTCTTAAAAAGAGCAAAAATGTCCTTGATGCAAACTTTATCGAAGGTATGGCGTGCATCGGTGGATGTATCGGTGGTGCAGGATGCCTTACACACGGAGAAAAGAATAAATCTGAAGTTGATAAATACGGCAAAGAGGCATATGAAAAAACAATCAGTGACGCTATTTCAATTTTGAAATAAGACAATTTAATTAAAGATAATAAAACCAATGCAGAGATTTCTGTGTTGGTTTTTTTATGCTCATAAAAAAAGCTTCCGATTTTAAATCGAAAGCTTTTTCTGTAAAATTTATTTATCTTAGAACATAATTACGATAAGCTGTGAAACCAATACAACTGCAATAAGAGCAATTGGGTATGTTGCAGCATAAGCAGCAGCAACGTCCTCTGTGCCTGCTGTTGAAATAAGTGTTCCGAGAGCAGGTGTGCTTGTCATACCGCCTGTGAGAGAACCAAGACTATTAAGTAAGCTTAGTTTAAGAACATATTTTGCAAAGAAGTAACCTATAATCAATGGTAAAACTGTCATAATCATACCATATACAAAATACATTGGGTCAAAGTATTTTACAAAATCTGCACCACCTGGTACACCAGCACCCAACAAGAAGAACACGAGTCCTAATTCTCTTAAAAGTTTGAGTGTTGACTGAGATGGCATAATACTCAACTTACCAATTCTGCCGAAGTGACCGAACACCAATGCGGTAAGAAGGCAACCGCCTGTTGTTGTAAGTGAGAAGCAAGTACCGTCAAGTCCATTACTTGTAAGAGGAATTGCGATTTTTCCAACAACTGTACCAATAACAGCTGCAAGAGCAAATACTGCAACACCATGCCCGTCAAGTTCAAGAAGCTTTCCGTTGAACACCTTTTTCTTTGATGTTGTATCATCACCTGTGCTGAGTTTTGCACGTTCTACTGCCATATCTGCTTTTACAAGCTTTGGTATAATCTGTACAAAAAGAACTACACCAATAACACCGAAGATATATGCAATGCCATAGCCTACCGAAACAAGGCTAACATGTTCTGCAGCAACACTTTCTTTTGCAGCTGAAAATGCCGGTGTTGATGTAAGAGCACCTGAAAGAAGACCTGTAATCATAGCAGTAAATTCTTCTTGTGTTTCAATTGATGCACCGAAACCAATTCCCTTGCCGATGAAAATACAAGCTACTGCAGCAAGGCCACCTGAAAGAATAATAACAAGTCCTAAAAGAACATAAGACTTAAAATTCTTTTTCATATTGCCGAAAAATTTTGGTCCGGCAATAAAACCAACTGATGTTACAAAGAGAATCAATCCGAGGCTTTCGATAATCTCAAGCGCCTTCTCTGCAAATCCTACTTCAATTTCGCCCTTAATCACAAGCTGATTTTCAAGTGGTGTGAAAAGGAGTGCACCGAATAATAATGCTACAACGAAAACTCCTGCGTCACCTAATGACACGCCTTTAATTGTTACTCTACCAAGAGCGTAGCCAACAAAAAGTATTGCAAAAACGCATAACATTAAAAAGGAAATTCCTGTAACTGAAATAACTCCACCAAATAAAGTCATTGTTTTATTTGCCTCTTTTCTTATTTTTTATTTGTGTAATCAGGCAAAAGTTTTGGTGATACCTTATCTGTATCAATTCCTGCTTCTGTGATTTCATTTTCAAACTTTTCAATATGTTTAAGTGTAAGTTCACCTACAGTAACATTCTTTGCTTTAGCAGCAGCATTAATACCTGCACTTCTACCAAATACGATAATATCAAGCAATGAGTTACCCATAAGTCTGTTCTTACCATGAATTCCACCAACAGCCTCACCGGCAACAAATAAGTTTTCAACATTTGTTGTCATACAGTCAGCAGTGATATCAAGACCACCATTCTGATAGTGTAATGTTGGGTAAACGAGAATTGGCTCCTTACGGATATCAATGCCATACTTATCGAACATTCTCCACATAGCAGGGATTCTCTTCATGATTGTGCCTTCGCCACCGATTTTTTCAATCATTGGTGTGTCAAGCCATACGCCCTGTCCGTCACCTGTATCAACACCAGTGCCTCTTTCTGAACATTCACGGATAATTGAAGCAGCAGCAACGTCACGTGTTTCAAGTGGATGCATAAATACTTCACCATTTACGTTAACAAGCTTTGCACCTAATGAACGAACTTTTTCAGTAACAAGAGCACCAAAAATCTGTTCAGGGTATGCAACACCTGTTGGATGGTACTGAAGAGTTTCAGCATAAAGAAGCTTTGCACCTACTCTGTAACCAAGAACAAGACCGTCAGCAGTTGCACCATAGTGGTTTGATGTTGGGAAGCCCTGATAGTGCATACGTCCTGCACCACCTGTTGCGATAATAACAGTCTTTGCCTTTGCAACAAGGAGTTCTTTTGTTTCCATATTCATAAGAACTGCACCGGCAGCGTTGCCGTTTTCGTCCATAATGAGTTCAATTGCAGCTGTAAAATCAACTACAGGAATCTGACGATTAAGTACTTCATCACGAAGAGTTCTCATGATTTCTGCACCTGAATAGTCCTTTGCAGCGTGCATACGCTTACGTGATGTACCACCACCATGAGTTGTAACCATTGTGCCGTCAGCATCTTTATCAAATTCAACACCAAGATTGCTGAGCCACTGAATTGCTTCAGGAGCATCACATACAAGCTTTGAAAGAAGTTCTTTCTTTGCTGCAAAATGTCCGCCACCGAAAGCGTCAACATAGTGAATAGCTGGTGAATCGTTTGGCTTATCAGCTGCCTGAATACCTCCTTCAGCCATCATTGTGTTAGCGTCACCTATTCTGAGCTTTGTTACAATCATAACATCAGCGCCAGCTTCGTTTGCTTCAATAGCAGCAGATGCACCTGCACCGCCACCACCGATAATAAGAACATCAGTTTCATAATCAGGCTTTGAAAGGTCAACACTGTCAGCTTTGATACGGCTGTGTGCCTGAAGCATTTCAGCTAATTCAGTTGGAACCTTATCACCCTTGTTAGCACCGATTTTCAATACTGCAAATTCATCTTTTTTATAGTCAGGATGGAAAGTTGCAAGTAAATCTTCTTTTTGCTGAGCTGTCATACGCTGTGGCTCTAAAGCAATATTATTTTCTCTTGCTGCTTCAACTGCAGCAATTGATTTCTGAAATTTTTCTGAATACATATGCTTTCCTCCTTACTTTTCGATTTCGCGTGTGTTGTAAAGTTCTTTCATTTCTTCGATTGGCTTCTGCATAAGAGCTTCAATCAATTCATTGAAATCACCGTTTTTGATTTCTTTAACTCTGTCTTCAAGATGACCACAACCGGGAGCTAAATACTTACCGTTAATTCTTCTTGCAAGCATTGCAACCTGTGGATGAGAAATACCGGCAGGACATCTTGATGAACAAACACCACACATAACGCAGTCAAATGACTCTTCAGCACACTTTTCAAAATCGCCACGCTGAGCATATGCGATATACTGCATTACGTTAAGTTCCTGAGTACAGCTCTTTGTACAAGCATTACAACCGATACAAGAGTAGATTTCAGGATAAAGCTGCATCATAACTGTTTCATTTACAGGAACAGATTCAATGTCATAAACCTGTTTAACAAGTGGGAAGAAAGGCAATGTAGCAATGTACATATTGTCTTCAACCTTTGTCTGACAAGCAAGACAAGCGTGTAATTCACGGTCACCCTTTATACGGTAAATTGTAGCACAAGCACCACAGAAACCGTTACGGCAACCACAACCACGAACAAGCTGATAACCGGCATATTCCATGGCTGTCATAATTGTTAAATTTTCCGGCACTTCATATTTTTTGCCGAAAAGAAATATATTAACCATTTTTTCCATGATATTCTCCTCCATTAATATTCTGCTGGAAGTTCGTCCAATTCATCACAACGGAAAACAGGACCATCTTTGCAAACGTATTTAGCACCAACATTACATCTTCCACATTTACCAACGCCACATTTCATTCTCAATTCAAGAGTTGTGTAAATGTTAGTCTTATCAAAACCGATTGCACAAAGACCATCTAATGTAAACTTAATCATAATTGGAGGTCCGCACAAAACTGCAACCTTGTTTGTATCAAAGCCAAGTTCTTTTACATAATTTGGTACAAAACCAACGTGTCCGTCCCAACCCTCCTGAGGATTGTCGATTGTAAGGTGAACATCAACACCTGCATCGTTTGACCATTCGTCGATAATTTCCTGATAATCAAGCAAATCATCTTTACTTCTTGAACCGTAAACGATATCAATTTTACCATAACGTTCACGATAATGACGACAATAGTTGATTACTGAACGAAGAGGAGCTAAACCAACACCACCTGCAATAAAGAGGAGGTCTTTTCCTGCAAAAACATCATCAACAGGGAATGGATTACCATAAGGTCCTCTGATTGTAATCTGCTGACCAACTTCTGCCTGATGCAACCATTCAGTTACACAACCACATTTCTTGATTGAGAACTCCATATATTCCTCATTAGTTGGTGATGAAGTGATAGAAAACATTGCTTCACCAACACCGGGAACTGAAAGCATTGCACACTGACCAGGTCTGTGGTCAAATGCCTTTTTACCATCAGGAGTTACAACTCTGAAAGTTTTAATATCAGGTGTATCAATACGAACATCTGTAATGACACCAATTGTTGGAATTAAAGTATCGTTAATATTATTCACTTCTGTTTCCTCCAATCTTTTTCATTACTTTTACGATATTCATTGAAATCGGACACTTTGCAAGACATCGTCCGCAACCTACACAGCTGAACATACCATCATTGTTTTCAGGGAAATATACAAGTTTGTGCATAAATCTCTGACGGAAACGTTCTTTCTGAGTAAGACGGTTATTACCGTGTGCCATCTTAGTAAAATCAGAATACATACAAGAGTCCCAACATCTGTAACGGATAACACCATTACCTGTATTGAAATCCTTGATATCATAACACTGACAAGTAGGACAAACGAAAGTACAAGTACCACAACCAAGACAAGTCTGTGATAATTCGTCCCATTCAGGAGCATTGAATAATTCGTTTGTTTTGCCACCACCAAAAGCATCTGTTTTAAGGTCTTTAAGTGGGAGCTTATCCATAACAGCGTTTATTTTTGCTTTCTGTTCATTTACTACTGTATCATCGCATTCTTCTGTCAAATCTGAAAGCTTACTTAAGAGTTCTTCACCCTTCTCAGTATTTGCCTTAAAGAAAATCTCTGTTTCTGTTTTCCAAGCTGAGATATCCCCCGCCGGTTCAGAAGCATCAATCTGGAAAGTCTTACAGAAACAAGTTTCAGAAGGTCTTGTACAAGCAAGAGAAATGATAACACCATGCTTTCTTCTTGAACCATAGAAGCTATCAACAGGTTCAGTTAAAAACACACGGTCAAGAATGTCAAAACTCTTTACATCACAAGCACGAACCCCGAATATTACGAAATCTTCTGCTTCATTTCTTGTATCTTCAACTTCAATATTTTTGCCTGAAACCTTGAATTTCATCAAGTCTTCAGTCTGTGGGAAGAAAAAGTCTTTAGGGCTTCTTACTGTGTTAAGAGCGTTGCTCCAAACTGTGCCTTCCTCCCACTTTTTATAAGCAGCACTACCATCATTCTGGTCAACAGGAAGATACAAAGCTGCATTTTTTGCGATTTCAGCAAAAACAAGGTTCATTTTATCAAGAGAACACTTACGCATCAATATCCCCCCTATCAAAAACTTCACCAGGTTCTAAGTCCTCAGTTGTATAGTCAACCAAAGGAGCACGTGAGCCAACTTCAGCACCAGCCTGATATTCACCATAGAATTCATTCATATCCTTAATGAACTTACGATTCAAAAGGTGTAAAGGAATGTTCTGAGGACAAACTCTTGAACATTCGCCACAGTCAGTACAACGACCTGCAACGTGGAAAGCTCTGATAATATGGAACATCTTTTCCTCAAAGCTATTTGCAGGTGATTTATTTTCAACGCCTGAATTCGGGTTGTCAAAAACACATTTTTCACAAGTACAAGCAGGACAAGCGTCACGACAAGCATTACAACGGATACAACGTGAAAGTTCATTCTGCCAGAAAGCGAATCTTTCATCAGGAGTCATCGCTTCAAGCTTTTCAACTTCGTCAAAACGATTTGACTCAATAACTTCACCTTCATCACCCATTAACTCATCGAAAGCAACGTGTTTCTTGCTCTTACAATTAACACATCTTTCTGCAAGGACATCATTTGTTGAAATCATAACAGAAGCATCCTCATAAAGAGTTGTCACTGCCATTTTTTCACCATCGAAGTCAATTGATGCGATACCATCACCACAGATTTCTTTAACTTTAGCAATGTCAGCCATACCCTCGCAAGGAACACCAACAGCATAAACCTTTTCACGGTCAAATCTGTGTTCAGTTAATAACTGATTAAAGCTATATGTATCACATGGTTTAAGGAAAACAAGGATTTTTCCTTCACATTTCTGTGTCTTTGCAACAAGATATTTTGAGAAGTTTACACCGCAGAAATCGTTGAACACGAAATTTGCTTTTAATTCTTCTTCATTATTGAACATAGCAGGAGTTACGTCGTAATCGAACTCACCTTTGCACCAACCGAGAACACAAGATACTGTTCCGTCATTGAGCAAAGCAACTGCTTTTTCAATCAACTGTTCACGAGTTATTTTTTGCATCGTAAATCCTCCAATCTCTTGTTTTCACCTAAAGCAACTACCTTTTCAACAAAATCGTTCATAGTAGCTGCAAACTTTGCACCTTCAGCAGCTGAAACCCATTCAACACGAGTACGCTCTTTTTCAATGCCGAGATAATCAAGCATTGAGAAAAGTGCTGCCATTCTACGACGAGTATAGTAGTTACCTGATGTATAGTGGCAGTCACCGGGATGACAACCACAGATGATTACACCATCAGCACCGCGCTGGAATGCACGGAGAATAAACATAGGATTTACACGGCAAGAACAAGGTACACGAATAATCTTTACCTCTGCCGGATAGTTAAGACGGTTGTTACCTGCAAGGTCAGCACCCGCATAAGAACACCAGTTGCAACAAAATGCAACGATTAATGGTTTATATTCATTTACTTGCATATTGCGTCAACCTCCGCCATAATCTGTGAATTAGCAAATCCGTTAAGGTCCATAGCACCTGACGGACAAGCTACAGTACAAGCACCGCAACCCTGACAAACTGCTGGGTTAACTGATGCAACTCTTCTAATCTTAGTTGTTCTGTCAGGCATACGGAATTCCTTATCACTATAAGTAATTGCACCGTAAGGACAAACTCTTTCACAAGATGAACAACCGTTACACATAAGTTCATTTGAATGAGCAACACATGGGTTACCTGTCAACTTATCCTTTGCGAGAAGTCCGATAACCTTTGATGCTGCCGCACCTGCCTGAGAAACTGTTTCAGGAATATCCTTAGGACCCTGACAAGCACCTGAAAGGAACACACCTGCTGTTGGGCTTTCAACAGGACGAAGTTTTGGATGAGCCTCTGTAAAGAAGTCATTTGTATCCATACTTGCTGTAAGCATTGTAGCAAGTGGACGAGCAGACTTATCAGGCTCAATTGCAGCTGCAAGAACGACCAAGTCAGCATCAATATGAAGCTGTTTGTTTGCAATAAGGTCTGATGCCTGAACTTTAAGCACATCACCTTCCGGTGTTACCTTACCAACCATACCCTTGATATATTTAACTCCGTATTCTTCAACTGCACGACGATAGAATTCGTCAAAGTTCTTACCGGGAGTTCTTACGTCGATATAGAATACATAAACCTCTGTATCAGGATATTTATCTCTTGTAAGCATTGCGTGTTTTGCTGTGTACATACAACAGATTTTTGAGCAATACTCTTTACCCTTTTCAGCACAAGCATCACAACGTGAGCCAACACACTGAACGAATACGATTGTATGAGGATGTTTTCCGTCTGATGGTCTTAAAAGCTTACCGGCTGTAGGACCAGCAGCATTTGTAAGACGCTCAAATTCAAGTGATGTGATAACATCTTTTGACTGGTTATAAGCAAACTCATCAAATTTATCCATACTGATTGGATTAAAGCCTGTTGCAACAACGATTGCACCATACTTTTCTTCGATGTATTCATCCTTCTGTGTATAGTCAATAGCGCCTGCAGTACAAACCTTTGCACAAAGACCACATTTGCCGTTTTTAAGCATATTACAAGCATTAGGGTCGATTGTTGCTACCTTTGGAACAGCCTGTGCAAACGGAATATAGATAGCCTTACGATTATCCATACCCAAGTTGAATTCGTTAGGAATTTTCTTCATTGGACACTTATCAACACAAGCACCACAGCCTGTACAAATATCTTCCTTAACGAAACGAGCATTCTTCTTGATTTTTACATCAAAGTTACCAACGAAGCCTTTGATTTCTGAAACTTCACTATATGAGAAGATACGGATTTTTTCATTCTGAGCCACATCAACCATTTTAGGAGTAAGAATACAAGCAGCACAGTCAAGTGTTGGGAAGGTTTTATCCAACTGTGCCATCTTACCACCGATTGTAGGCTTTTTCTCAACGATATCAACAGGGAAACCTGCATCAGCAATATCAAGAGCAGTCTGAATACCAGCGATACCACCACCGATAACCAATGCTCTCTTTGTTACAGGAGATTCACCGGGAATAAGTGGAGTATTAAGATTTACTTTTGCAATTGCTGCTTTACCAAGAATGATTGCTTTCTCAGTACCTGTAAGCATATCCTTATGTACCCATGAGCACTGTTCACGAATATTTGCAATTTCAACCATATATGGATTAAGTCCTGCAGCAGCTGCAGTTTTACGGAATGTTGCCTCGTGCATTCTTGGTGAACAAGAACAAACAACGATTCCTGTAAGATTGTGCTCTTTAACAGCTTCTTTAATCATATCCTGACCAGCCTGTGAGCACATATATTGATAGTTAGTGGAAAAGACTACACCAGGCTCGCTTTTCAAGGCTTCTGATACTGCTTCAACATCAACTGTACCTGCAATATTACTACCACACCAACATACAAAAACGCCAACTCTTTGCATTTGCCTTTTCCTCCTTACTTAGTATATTTTCTGAATGCGCTAACGAGCAACTGTGGTGGAACATCCTCATCAATAATCTGAGGAATATTATCAGCTGTCATACGGTTTTCACCTTGTTTTCTTACAACTGACAATCTTACTGCTTCAACCAACTTAGCTGGTTCAACGCCTCGTGGACATCTGTCGATACATGCAAAACATGATAAGCATTTGTAAAGTGACTCTGAATTAAGTAATGGTTCAATGTCACCACTATCTACCATATTTACAAACTGATGTGGATGATATTCCATTTCATCATATGCAGGACAAGTAGCAGAGCACTTACCACAACGCATACACTTGCTTGGATTAACACCACTTCTGCGGATTATTTCTTCCTGAAGATACTTATTGTTATTCATTTGTATCCTCCTTTACACCAAGTGCTTCAGCAAGAAGCTCTGTGAAATAAATTACGGGAATATCCGCACCATTTTTAACGAGATTATATTTACAAAGCGGACATGCTGTAATAATCATTTGGGCACCTGCTGCCTTTGCATTTTCAATAATAGCATTACTATTCTTCTTTGCAGCTTCAGGACTTTCAATTGAAATGTATCCGCCACAGCATTCATTACGCTTTGCATATACTACCGGGTCTGCACCCATTGCCTTGATTAAATCTTCCATAATTGTAGGATTTTCAGGGTCGTCCATTCTCATAACACTGTTAGGTCTTAAGAGAAGGCAGCCATAATACGCAGCAATCTTTTTACCTTTAAGTGGATTTACCACTTTTTCTTTAACTGCATCAAAGCCTACCAAATCACGGAGCATTTCAAGGTAATTGTAAACTTCTGTTTCGCCGTTATACTGGCCATCTGCCATATATCTGTTAACTTTATCAGCAAATTCCTTATCATTCTGCATAGCATAATTTGTCTGCTTAATTACATTATGACAAGCTGAGCAAACTGTAACGAGTGGCTGTTCTTTATCAAGAGCATATTTAAGAGCACGTACAGATGAAAGTTTTGTTGCAACTTCATCTCTTGCTGTTGTAAACACGCCACCGCAACACTGCCAGTTTTCAATTTCTTCTAAAGTTATACCCAGAACTTCGGCAGACTTAACTGAATAAACATCAAGTTCTTTTGCCTTGTTTTTAAGAGTGCATCCGGGGAAATAACTAACTTTCATAGGTTTACCTCCGGTTTATACCATTTCTTCAGGATGGAATACTTCATCAAATCTTTCAGCTGTCAAGAAACCAAGTTCAACACAAGCTTCTTTAAGTGAAATATTATCTTTAAACGCTTTCTTTGCTGTTTTTGCTGCATTTTCATAACCGATATATGGGTTGAGTGCAGTTACGAGCATTAAAGAGTTGTGAAGATTGTGATGCATCTTTTCTTTGTTTGCTTTAATGCCAACAGCACAATTCTTATTGAATGATACGATTGCTTCTGCAAGAAGTCTTGCTGACTGTAAGAAATTGTAAATACATACAGGCATAAATACATTCAATTCAAAGTTACCCTGTGATGCAGCCATACTAACCGCAACATCGTTACCCATTACCTGAACAGCAACCATTGTTACTGCTTCACACTGTGTTGGGTTAACTTTACCAGGCATAATTGATGAACCAGGTTCATTTTCAGGGATAAAGATTTCACCAAGGCCGTCACGAGGACCAGATGCAAGCCAACGAACGTCATTTGCAATCTTCATCATATCGCAAGCAAGAGCCTTGATTGCACCGTGTGCAAATACAAGCTCATCCTTTGATGTAAGTGAATGGAATTTGTTTGCTGCAGTTACGAATGGTTTACCTGTAAGTTTTGCAACTTCTTGAGCAACACCTGTATCGAATCCGGCAGGTGCATTAAGACCTGTACCAACTGCAGTACCGCCAAGAGCAAGTTCATAAAGTGGTGCAATTGAACGATTGATTAATTCAACATCCTTTTCAAGGCTTGAACGCCAACCGCTGATTTCCTGGCTGAATGTAATAGGAGTTGCATCCTGCAAGTGAGTTCTACCACTCTTAACAATTCCTTCGTTTTCTGCTTCAAGTCTCTTGAATGTTTCGATTAATTCCTGAACTGCAGGAAGAAGCTTTTCTTCCAACGCAAGTACAGCTGCAATATGCATAGCAGTTGGGAATGTGTCATTTGAAGACTGGCTCATGTTAACATCATCGTTCGGATGAAGTAATGTTTTGCCGAGAATCTGATTACCTCTGTTAGCGATTACTTCATTTGAGTTCATATTTGACTGAGTACCGGAACCTGTCTGCCATACAACAAGTGGGAAATGACCGTTAAGCTTACCTTCTCTTACTTCATCACAAGCAGCACAAATTGCATTCATTTTTTCTTCTGTCATTTTTTCAGGACGAAGAGCATTGTTAGCAATTGCAGCAGCCTTTTTAAGGATACCGAATGCATTTATGATTTCAGCAGGCATTGTTTCAATACCTACACCGATTTCAAAGTTTTCATGGCTTCTCTGAGTCTGTGCAGCCCAAAGACGGTCTGCAGGGACTTTCATTTCGCCCATAGAGTCGTGTTCAATACGATATTCCATTTCTGTTTATCCTTTCTATCATTCTTATATTTCAATTTGTTTAATAACGTTTTTAAGACTTTCTGCACTCTTGTTCAAAGCCCAGATTTCCTGGTCATTGAGTGGAAGAAGAATCTTACCCTGAACCTGTTTATTACCAACAATGTTAAGAAGGCTCAAGCACACGTCATCGATGCCGTATTCGCCATGAAGCATTGTTGAAACAGTAAGTGTTGTATCAATAGGGTTCAATAAGCATTTGCAAAGGTGACAAACTGAAACTGAAACAGCATAGAATGTTGCACCCTTACGCTGAATAACACGTCCACCTGACTTACGAACATAATCTTCAACTTCGTCTCTGTTGAATTCAGGATATAAATCTGACTTCATCACAGCATTTCTGTAATCCTCAACAGGAACATTTGAAATGTTTGCGATTGACCAAGGAACAAATGCAGTATCACCATGTTCACCTAAGATATATGCATGAACGTTCTTCTGGTTTACTGAATAATATTCTGCAATTCTTGCACGAAGACGTGATGTATCAAGAATTGTACCTGAACCGATAACTCTCTTTTCAGGAATACCGGTTGTTTTGCAGAAAACATATGTAAGAATATCAACCGGGTTACTAACAATTACGTATGTTGCTTTTGGAGCATATTTAACGATTTCTGTAGCAATTGATTTCATGATATTAACATTAGCCTGTGCCAAGTCAAGTCTTGTCTGACCTGGTTTTCTTGGAAGACCAGATGTAATGATAACGATGTCAGAATCGACAGCATCCTGATATGAACCTGCACGAACAGTTGCAGGATTACAGAAAGGAATACCCTGTCTGATATCAAGAGCTTCACCAAGAGCCTTTTCTTCGTTGATATCAATCATAACAATGTCTGATGCAAGACCCATTACAGTTGCAGTATATGCAATTGTTGAGCCAACGCTACCTGAACCGATAATTGTGATTTTATTCATAGTTAGAACCTCATTTCTAAAAAATTCTTTTATTATTGAAAAGCATCCGTTTTGACCTTTGCTTATCTTTTACATTGTATTATAATTACTGATTTTTCTGGCTACAAGACAACTGATTGCTTAAATGTGCTAACGATAATGCTAAGTTTTCATTTTGAACATTAATATTATCCGGAACCTCTAATTTGCAGGGAGCAAAGTTCCATATTGCCGTTATTCCGCTTTTAATCATCTGATTACAAATATCCTGTGCCGATTCTTCAACTACTGTAATAATACCAATACGAATATTATATTTCTTACAGAAACTCTCAAATTGATTCATTGGTAAAATTTTAGTTTTAGAATCAGAATTGATTGTCTGTTCGTTTTTATCAAATGCCGCTATGATTCTGACACCGAACCGTTCAAAGCCCTCATAATGTAGCAGTGCTCCTCCCAGTTTTCCGACACCTACCAATACAGCATTAGTCAATTCATTGTACCCAAGGCAATCTTCCAAAGCTTTTACAAGTTCTTCTGTTGCATAACCAAGTCGTGGTTTCCCTTCACCACTGACCGATGCAAGGTCTTTTCTCACCTGTACTTCTCCGAGATTCAGTTCCTTTGAAATGGATGTAGCCGATATATAAGGAACCTTATACGGTGATATTCTTCGAAGGAAGTTAAGATACAACGGAAGTCTGCCTAATGTAGCTTTTGAAACAGGAACAATTCTCATTGACGCGCCTCCTTTATGCTTTAACTTAAATAAAAAAGGTGTGTTTCTTAAAGTAAAAAGAATCAGTGTTGTGAATATCGATAATATATGTATCGATTTGACAGTTTATAAAACTTCATTTTATCCTATATATTTTATCAATATATGTCAATAAAATCAATAGTTAAGGACAACTTTTCACAAATTTCGACTATTTAGTCAAAATGAATTTGTATCTTCAACTTTTTTTATAACTTACCACAAAAAAATCTCCTGACTTATAATATCAGGAGCGGTGTTTGTTTCATATATTATTTGCTAAGAACAGGCATTTCTGTCATACGAAGTTTTGCACAACCATATGGGCAAAGTTCAATTTTCTGAGCCTTGGAAATTGGTGTTCTTGATTTTGGAATTTTTCTTGCAATACTTCTGTATGGAAATTTAAGTCCCCAATTGATTTGTTGCATATTTGCTTTTATGGTTACCGGTGGATTTTCCTGTGAAAACGGAACATCCCCTATTCCATTGAACTCCACTGAAAACTGGTCATTTGAATAGCCATAATTCCAAGGTGTCTTTGGTACAAACTGATAATCGCAATATGGGTATTTACGTTCAACACCTTTTTTAGTGTATTCTCTCATTTTCTTTTCGTAATCAATAGGAACTGAGAAAAGTAATGAGCCCATCTGCAAAGCACAAAGGTCGTTCGGCCTCTTTTTGAAATAAGGTGCTGTCTCGAATTCTACTTGAATTTCGGTTTTGCCGGTGCTTATTGCAATTTCAAGGTCTTTCGCATCTGCATCTTCACCATTGACTTTAAGATTTCTTGCAAAAGATGGAATACGGATTACGAAATTAAAATCTTTTTTACTATCTATTGAATAACACATTTTATTTTCAAACGGATAATTAGTTTCCAAACTGATTGTAACACCATTATGGCAAAGAACAGACGGCAACATAACTGAATTGATTATCGTATTACCATTATGCATAAATGATGACAATGTAAATTTAGGCCAACCCTGATTAAAATTTGCAGTACAACAGCCATAATTCGGCTCAAGTCCGAATGTGTGTGCATAAGGACCGTTTGTGCTCCACGGTGCCATAATCATAGTTTTCTGACAGGCAATCTGATTTACCTGCTGAACATACTGATGAGTCCACATATCCTCGCTGAGTGTAGCAGGAAGAGCATTAAATCCAAGAACTTCAAGACGTTCTGCCCATTTGTTATCACCTGTATGGGCAAAAATTTCTTCATATGAATACATCTGTTCAACAACAGCACAAAGTTCCATTCCTTTTGTAGGGTCAAGACCTGAAAGAACTTCGTCACCTGTAAAGCCCTCAAAGGCAGTGCCGTTATATTTATCGAGAATTTTACGGAGTCTTTCTGCATTGTCTGTATATTCTTCACCTAACAAATCGTGAGAAACAGCTTCACTTTTAAGCATCATAGCAATATTAACTATGTGAGTATTCATTCGCCATATATGGCTTGGCTTTTTCCAGTTTTCGACTGTTGTATTATAGTCAAATCCTTGTTCTTTGATGATTTTTGCAAGGTCCTTTATCCAGTCTTCCCCATACTTTTCATATAAAAAATTGATTGAAATGAAGGATTCAAACCATCTGAATTTACCCCAACCAAACAACTTTATTCTGTCGCTTTTAAGGAGTTCATAGTAGTTTTTAAGAACACGGTAGATAACATCGGGAATTCTTTCGTCACCTGAACAGTCATAATAAACCTTAAGAGTTTTACATATAAGCTGAATTGCCCAAGTGTCATATTTTTCTCGTTTTCCGTTTTTGCAAGGACAAATCCAACCGTCAGGCTCCTGTGCTGAAGCAATCGCATCAATATACTTTTTTACGGTTGCAATCATTTCTTTATTTTCTAAAAGAAATGCCAGTGGAATAAAGCCGTCAAGCCAATATGGTACTCTTTCCCAACCTTCACAATTTCCGCCAATCCACGCACTATCACGGATATCAGGCCATATTGTATGAAGATTACCACTCAGACCTTCTGCTTGAATTTCCAGCTGACGACGAAGCCAACCCTGTGGTTTTATCTCTTTTGAAGTATAAAAATTCCATTTACTCATAATTCTCATCTCAATCAATATTTAGATTTTCTCTGTTTTGTTTTCTTCTGTGTCAATTCCTTTTTTAATAAGGAAATACAAAGGAATCAATGCAAAGACACATACAATACCTGCCCAAAGGAACATATTTTTCGCAGGTACAATTACCTCTGCATTTGCTTCATTTATTATAGTTTGTGCAGCTTTCTGACAAGCCATATCGCCGATAACAGGGCCAATAACCATTGGAATAAGCACTGAAAATATCATTCGAATACCCTGAAAACGACCTGCTTTACCCTCAGGAATGAAATCCTTGATAGTAGCGCTGAAAAGAATATTCACAAGAGCGTTACCAAGGACAACAGGTAATAAGCTTACAAGGATTACATAGACACCTGTACTTGTTGACAACATAAAGAAGCCTAAGCTCAACACAACAACACCTATTACAAGGCAAATTCCTCTTTTCTCTGTTGATAGTTTGAGAAGTGTTACAATACACGCAAGAAGCAAACCAACAACAACCACTGCCGTAATTATTACAGGTGGTCTTAACATATTTGATATTCCACCATTGTCAGGAATAATTACATACTGAACATACGTAAGAAGGTACGGATAAAACACCTGAAATGCAACAATGGCGAGACAGAATGATGCAAGAGCAAGATAAAGTCTTGCATTTGCCTTTACAACAGATGGTCTGAAGCCATAAACAAGATCTGCCCAATAGTTAGATGAAACTTCTCTTTCCATTGTATGTGGCGGGTCTTTGATAAGGAACAAGCCCATAACGCCACACAAAGTAACTACAACACCAAGGCCTATAAAGAAAACCTTATATGTAATAGTACCTGCCTGAGCAAAGCTGCCTACACCGGTAACTGCGAATGAAGATATTGTACCAACAACCGATAAAACTGTTTCAAGAACCGGTCTTTGCTTTGGGACAGTAATATCCGTCATCCATGCCTGAAATGCAGCATCATTACTTGTTGAGCCCATAAAGGTCATTACAATATCCATAAGTATAATAAACCAGACTGTTGTGCCTAAAATTCTTGCTTCATCAGTAAGGCTTAAGAGGTTTGCCACATTTTCTTTTGTGATAAATCCAAACATAGCAGTAACTACACCCCAAAGGATATAACCAACTGAAATAAACATCTTACGATTTTTAAGTCTGTCACTGAGTGCACCCATAATAAACGTAGTCACAACTGCTGCAATTGCAGAGAGTGCCACCATACGTGCTACTGCTGTTGTAGCTTCCATTGAACCAAGAATTGCCGACTGTGATACATCAGCATATATTTCATTGGTTATAAATGTATTGAAATACATATTTTCAGTATTCCACGCAATTCCGCCCATAAAACAGAATATGATAATTATAAACCAATTCTTTTTGCTTATTCTTTCTTTCATAATATTTTTCATTCCCTGTTTATTATTCTGCCGACACCTGATATGTCACATCTTCATACTGCATCGTAACACCTTCACGAGCAAATTCCTCTATATCATATCTGTCGGAATAGAAGTTGTATTTATCAATAGTAAATGTTGTATCAGGCTTACAGGTAATCATTGTACAACCTCTTTGTGAACCAAGCTTATCAATACCTGAATATGCAAAATAGTCAACACTGTAACCATAACTGAACTGAATGCCTTTGTATTCAAAAGTTGTACTGTTAAGATGGTCATGACCATTAAACATTGCTTTAGTTGAACCAAATTCTACCATTTTTTCAAAAAGGTCATCCTCGCCAAGACCACAGTAAACTACTTTTCCGCCTTCACCCATTATGCCTTCAATAAACTTAAAATCTTTTGTGTCTTTATATCCGTTTTCCTTAAATTCATTCCAGCTATCAATCATCTCTACTAACGGAATATGGAAGAAAGCCATTGATTTTACCGGCACAGCCTGATTACTTATCCTCTCATTTTCAGCATTCATACGCTGAATTTCAGATTCATACCATTCCACCTGATTCGGATGAATATTATCATAAGTACCCTTAATGCTTTCAATAATGTTATCCTTAACATAAGCCTGAGAATCAATCAAAATCATAGCCTGAGTAATAATTCCCTGTGAATTCTTAACCTCAATCACATGATTTCCGTAACCGTCAACATTTTCAGGGCCTGATTGGAACAGACAATATTTGTATTCTTCGTTTTCATAAAACTCTGCAACTGCTTCTCTGTCAAAATATGAATATGCCTCCGCATCGTGATTACCGAAAGTAACATCCCAGTAAACACCAAGATTCTCCATAAGATTTGCAAATGCTTTTATGCCGCTGTGATTATTGAATGTTCCTGCTCTGTAAGGAACAGGGAATGTAATATCTCCTGTTGCAATAACAAGGTCAGGTTTTTCTTTTGTTATCATTGCCGCAACTGCATTAAGAGCTTTTTCATCAACACTTTTTGACATAAAGCCACCACCGATATGTATATCAGTAATGTGCATCACCTTAAAATCTCCGTCGGTTGTAAAATACCAATTTCCGTTTGAATCCTTTTGTGGAACAAGCTGGTTTTCAAATTCAACCTTGTTATATGAATTTCCCTTTTTCAGAAGATTCTGAACCGAGAATAAATTAAGACCTGTAATTACAACAGCAATAGCGATAATTATTGAAAAAATCATAAACAAAGTCTTTTTTCCTTTTGCTTTCACCATAATACAACACTCCCTTAAAATTACACTCCTAAAATACCATAAACAATAATTTTTTTCAAGGAAATGTAAAAAAAATATAAGCGTTGCATATGAGAACAAAAACATTTCTCTTGCAACGCTTTTATCGTCTATTCGGTTTGTTTGTGTCACGTTACTCAACTATTCCGGAATCACGCAACTTTTTATAAATCCATTTACATTTATATATAAAATTATGTCACTCTAAACTACAAAAACAGGATAATTTTTGTGCATCCGGACAGAAAAAGTATTATTGAAATTGATGGTGCTTGTAAAACCTATGATTGTATTACATTTTTCACAATTCTAACAGAAATTAATGATAGTCAATTCACACATTTTGACGTACTTCCCTTTTATTGCTTTTTGTTATTGGAAATGATATAATAATTCATAATAAAAAATATTTTTTGGAGATGGGACAATGAAAAAACGAATTAAATCAGCATTTTCGTTGTTGTTGATATTTGTTATGATGCTATGGGTTTTACTTCCCTTAATAAGACCCAAATATAGTGAAGTAAATTACAATCCCGCTAATAATAAAAACAAAACAGATAAAACAATTAAGTTTGATTCAAACGGAAAACTTAAAATTTTACATGTTACTGACACTCATTTGAACTCTAACCATAATTTTGACCCGACAATCCGGTTGGTTGAAAAAGCTTGTGATACAGAAAAGCCTGATATTGTCATAATTACAGGTGATAATGTTGTGAATTGTGAAAATGCAGATGACACGAAGAAAATGATTAACGCACTGATGAATATTTTTGAATCAAGAAATATTCCTGTTGCAGTAACTTTTGGCAATCACGATTCAGAACAAGGTGCAATGACAAGAGAAGATTTAATGGCATATTACAACACTTTTTCTTGCTCCGTTTCGGTTGATGATGGTGAAGCCCTTTCAGGTTGTGGGACATATAATATTCCTGTGATTTCTTCTGATGGTAAAAAAGTGAAATTCAACCTCTGGGTATTCGATTCTGGTGATTATGATGAAGAAGGACGATATAGTTGCGTAAAGCCTGACCAGATTGAATGGTATAAACAAACATCTGACAAGCTCAAGTCGGATAATAATGGTGAAATCATTCATTCTCTTGTATTCCAGCACATAATCGTAGGCGAAATCTATGATGTACTTAAAAAGTCAGATTCATGGAAGCCATATGCATATAAGCACTTATACAATAAAGAAGAGTATTATATGTTTGACCCTGACCGCGTAAATTATGGAACTATAAGAGAATATCCTTGCCCCGGTTATGAGAACTTTGGTCAATTTGATGCTATGGTAGAACAAGGTGATGTACTTGCAATGTTTACAGGTCACGACCATACAAACGCTTTCGCAGTTGAACATAAAGGGATTGATATTGTCAATTCTATCAGCACACGTTATATCGGACTTGCACATTCTACACAATGTGGCTACCGAATAATTGAGGTTGATGAAAATGATACTTCAAAATACCAAACTCGGGTATCTCGTATATATGATATTTTCAATTTTAAAGCTGTAAAGGCAGAAAAAGAAAATGGAGACAAGTTTACATACAGAATGGCTTGTGAATTTGCAGTTAAGGGCAAAATTCAGAAAACTGCAAGTAACATCTACCGCAAAATTGTTGAAACATTTACAGACAGACAAGTGACTTATCCGGATTAAATATTAAAGAATAAAAGAAAAAGTGTTGCAGAAAGGAGCAAATATCTCCCTAAGCAACACTTATTTTGTGTATAGTCTTCTTTGTAAAATTAGTTTTCAAATTTAAATGTTCTTCCACCGCGTTGTGAAAGGGCAATAACATTACCATCTGTATCCATATCTATGTCATATGTGTAATAATAATCATCATTTCCAAATTGAAGAATCATTACTGTTTCAGCAATAAGAGTCCATGTTCCTGTGTACTCTGTATTCTTGTATTTTTCTGTAATAGTACCTTCACTTCCAAAAACATATATATTATCACTATCACTTACATTCACAAGTGTTTTACCTGAAAATGATGATTTAATCTTTTCCACGTTACCTCTCGTATACCACTCTTTTTGTACGAAATCATAACAATTAAATGCATCATAAAACACAATATCACAGACACCTTTTTCTTCTGCCACCAAATGATTTTCGTCAGTTATAGAACAAGTATATGTTTCTTTTTCCTCATCATTTACAAAAGTTATTGATAAACCATCTGTCTTTTCCAAATAAAAATAAGACCCATCTTTCTTATCGGGATACCATAAATCACTTGTTTGCGAAGCATTTTTTTGTCTTCCCGGGTCAATTTCATCAGGAGCAATCTGCGCAACAGGTTCAGGCCTGACTTTTGTTGGCTCACCATTTTCTTGTTTTGCTGTTTCATTATTACATCCTGAAAAAGAAAAAACAAGTATAATTAGAGATAAAAAAAACGCTAAAAGTTTCTTCATAAAAAGCCACCTTTCTCATTATCAGGTAATAAATACCGACATCGCATATACGATGTCGGTATATTTTTATTAAAAGATTAATACCACAAGAAACCAAGGAGAGCTATTCTGATAATCTGCTGCCACCATGTGTATTTTACTGTTACTTCACATGTTACGGAATCATTTGTTCCTTCAATTGTTGCAGTAATTGTTGTTGTGCCCTTCTTGACACCTGTAACTCGTCCATCTTCATCAACTGTCGCAATACTTGGGTCCGCTGATGTATAAATAATCTTTCCTGCGGATGCTGTTACATCAAGTGGTTTAGACATCTTGTAATATACAGTCATTGAACTACTTCCGTTAACTGTACCATTAATTGCGATATCAGAAACTCTTGTTTCTACAACAGCATTACATACTGTACAAATCTTTACATATTTGCCTTCTGCACTAAGAGTCCAATCACTTGGAGTATGTGCAGCAAGTGTAGTTTCATCACTTACATATGAATGACCACAATCAGAACATACATTATTTGTATAACCGGTTGCAGTACATGTAGCAGGAACTACTGTCTGTACATAATTATGTCCGCTTTCTGATGTTGTGCTATCCACATAAGAATAATCACATTCTGTACATTCGTGTACTGTATATCCACCATTAGTACAATCTGACTCAACAACTCTGTCCACAATATTGTGACCTGTTGCAGCTACGTTGTTACCAACATAACTATCATCACAAACAACACAGACAAATGTTGTATAGCCTGCTGTTGTACAAGTTGCTTCAACTACTGTTTCACTATATGAATGTTCTGTTTTCTCAACAGTATCAGAAACATATGAGTGACCACATACTGAACATGTATATGTTGTATATCCATCAGCTGTACATGTAGGTGCAGTGACTACTGATTCATAAGCATGACCATTTGCGTCTGTCTCGCCTTCTGTATAAGCGTCTCCACATAATGAGCATTCATATTTAACGTAGCCACCATCAACGCATGATGAATCTACACTTTCCGTCTTATAATCGTGTCCTTCAAATGCACATTCAATCTGTCCGTAAGTAGGAATAGTTGATATTTCGTCCTCTGCTGTAAGAACATAATAGCTGAAGTGATCAAGCTTAAGAACTATATATGTTCCATCAATATAATAACCGACCTTATTTTCATCAGGCTTGCTGAGCTTTCTGATTTCATCAATTGTTCCGTCTTCATTTACACGACGAATTATCATTGTGCCATCCTTAGCATCCTCAAACAAGTCTGCGTTTTCCGGTGGGAACTTAACATAAATGTATCCATCAGGCTGAATAGAAACATCTTCGCTATTATAGAGTGAAAGATCAAGAATTTGTGTTTTACTGTAATTATTCGGCCAGTAACCAAAGCTTGTTTCCTTGCTGTAAACTGCTTTATAATTGATAGTCTTTGAAACAGTTTCACCACAAACCATACATACCATTGTTGCTACTGACTTGTTTTCATCCTTCTGAACATGTGCTGTGTATGTGTGTTCTTCATGTTTGATTGTTTCTGTATATGAATCTCCACACTCACATTTGTATGTTGTTGTGATACCTGTGAGACAATCACCATCATAACCTGTCTGCTCATAATCATGAGTATGTTTTTCATACTGCGCTGTAATCACAAGATTGCTGTCAGGCATTCTGTATGGAACTACAGTATCCCAACCTACAAAAACTTTATCATTAACTGCAGTAACTTCAGGAACTGCTACCATCTCACCGATATGATATGTATCAACGAATTTTTCGCCATCAATATACCATGTAATTGTTCTTGTTTCGGATGAATATTCTGTTGAAATTACTGTGTAATCCTTAGTTACAGTTGTATCATCTGTAACAATCCATTCTGCCATATTTGTTTCAGGAGGAACAATCTTATCACCAATTTCAACTTCCTGAATTGCATAAACTTCATCACCGATACGGAATTCGACGATTGCTCTGCCACTTGAGATTTCTTTTCCTTCAGGAACCTTGAAAGCAATTACGGTTACTCCGCCACTCTGAACACCGGCATCCTTTGTATTTGTTACAAATGTGCCACCATTAAGAGTCTTTTCATTAGCTGTAACGTCAAATGAAACTGTTACACCATAACCTGTCTGAATATTTGATTCATTATATACAGGTTTTGGATTAAGATTGTCAATCTTGATAGTTGTTGTACCATCAGCATTCCTTGTAATTGTGATATCTTCGTCTGTAATGCCATATTCAGCCTTGACAGATTCACGAAGAGCATTTTCATTTTCAATTGTAAGAGTAAAGCATTCGCTTACTGTATCATAGAAGCTTACCTTATTAAATGTGATAGTATTGGAAATCTGCTGTGCAACAATATTATCGAAGATTTTCTCCAATTCTTTTGCATCTTCTGCAGTAATGAAGTAATTTTTATACAATGAAGCTTGACCACTATTTGTCAGTTCAAGAGCATCCGGATAGTTCGAAGAAACATAATGAAGAAATTTATTAAAATTCTTTGTTTCATCAGCCGGGTCTGCACCTGAAGCAACGCCTATGCTATAAATGTCAGCACCATAAACGTTCTTGATTACATTAGCCTTCTGAATTGCTTCATTTGCTACTGCCTCACTGAAACCATAAGACACTGATAATCTTGTTGGTTCACCGTCAGTAATAAATATAACAATCTTCTTTCTGCCATCATTGTTATTGGCAATTATCTGCTGTGCCATATCCATACCAAGTTCGGCAGATGTCCCATTACCTGTACTCATTTTAGATATTGAATTTTCAAGAAGACTGATATTGTCTCTTACATCAACAAATGCATTGGCATAATCAGGATGCTCATTATATTTAACAAGTGTTCCTGTCGGAGTAATCAATCCTGTTCCATTATAGCTGTGTGAAGCTGCTGCTGAGAAGCCGGCAATAGCAATTCTATGGTCAACATTGTTATCTATAGCACTTTCATAAACCTTTCCTATAAATGATGTTGCCACATCCTGAAGAACCTGTAATCTTGTTTTTGTTCCTATTTTATTGCTTATCATTGAGTTTGACTGGTCAAGAACAAGGATAACATCACAAGGTGTTGCACCCATAGGAACCTTTGCATTTAAAGTATCAGCATATGCTGAAAGTGTAATTGTTGCTATACCATCCTTATATACAACGTCCTTATCTGATTTAAGTTCAGACTCATTATCGCTGGTTTTAAGCTCATACTTAGCCTTTACAACAAGATCTGTACCATCAGGTTCAAATTCTTCCCAATATCCTATATATCCGTTTAACTCCGGAACAGCTGGTGTTGTTACCTTTGTTACATCGGATGGATATCTCTTCACTTCTACTACTCTGTAGTTTTCTCCGTTATGTACATAACTGCCGTCTGTATCAGGTGCGATAAATGTGATTGTATATGATGGAAGAACTCCAAGTTCACGTTCTTCATAGTATTCACATCCGTCACGCTGACAATCTCTTCTTTCTACACCCTTTGAATCGATTGTAGGTACAACATGAACATACCATTCACCCATATCGTGACCGAGCACTTCTGTTTTTCTTGTTTCAACATGAGAAGCGTCGTTTGCACAAATTCTCTTTTCGAGACCTTCATTTTCACAGGTTGCTGCTATAACAGTTTCCCATTCGCCATAAGCGTGACCTGTTTCAGGAACTACACTGCCTTCCTCAATAAGCTTATCGCATACTGAACAAACGTTGTCTCCTGTGTAGCCGTCTTCCGTACATGTTGGTTCAACGGATGGATTGTTCACCGGTGTATGACCTGTTGCAGGTACATCACCCTTTTCAGTATGTGAATCATCATATTTACATACTCGTTCTTTTTCACCGTCAACGTCACAAGTTGGCTTCTTTGTTGTTTCCCATTCATCCCAATCGTGACCATGAGCAGGAATTACTTCGCCGTCCTTAAGTTTCTCGTTACAATCAGAACAGTATGTATCACCTGTGTAACCATCTTCTGTGCAAGTTGGTTCTTTTGCGTCCTTGATATATGTTTCACCGTAGTGACCATCAGGATTAAGTTCTACTTTTTCAGTATAAGTATGGGAATTGTCATTCTGACATGTATATGTCTTTGTACCGTTTTCTTTACATGATGATGAAGGGTCAATTACACCATCATCCCATTTATGACCGATAGGTTCAAGTTCGTTTTCTTCAATATGATTTGCATCATTCTTACAAACTCTCTTTTCGAGACCCTTACCTTCACATGTTGGTTCAGTTTCTACTGTCCATTCATCCCAGTCATGACCATAAGCAGGAATAACTTCACCATCTGTAAGTTTTTCATTACAGTCAGCGCAATATGTATCACCTGTGTAACCATCTTCTGTGCAAGTTGCTTCTTTAGCATCCTTGATATATGTTTCACCAACATGGTTAGTTGCATCAAGTGCTACTTCTTCAGTCTTTTTATGAGAATTGTCATTCTGACATGTATATGTCTTTGTACCATGTGTATTACATGTTGAAGATGGGTCAATTACACCGTCATCCCAATCATGACCGATAGCTTTAAGTACATTTTCTTCAACGTGAGTTGAATCAATCTTACAAATTCTTCTTTCAAGACCATCTTCTTCACAAGTAGGTGCTGTTACTGTTGTCCATTCGTCCCAATCGTGACCATGAGCAGGTATTACTTCACCTTCTTCGAGCATAGCGTTACAATCTGAACAATATGTATCACCTGTATAGCCATCTACTGTGCAAGTTGGTTCCTTTGCATCTTTAATATATGTTTTACCAACATGATTATCAGGGTCAAGAGGAACAATCATCTTAACATTCTTGTGAGAACTATCATTCTTACAAGTGAAAATCATTGAACCGTATTCGCTACAAGTTGCAGGAGTTTCAACCACGCCATCATCCCAGTCGTGTCCAATAGCTTTAAGTACATTTTCCTCTATATGACTTGCATCATTTTTACAGATTCTGTGCTCAAGACCATCTTCTTCACAAGTAGCAGGTGTAACTGTTGTCCACTCACCCCAATCATGACCGTAAGCAGGGACTACTTCACCCTTTACAAGCAATACGTTACAGTCTGAACAATATGTATCACCTGTGTAGCCATCTTCTGTACATGTTTCTTTCTTTGCATCCTTGATATATGTATTACCTACATGATTATCAGGGTCAATAGGTACCTCTTCTGTGTATTGATGATTTGAATCATTCTGACAAGTGTATGTCTTTGTACCATGTGTATTACATGTTGAAGATGGGTCGATTACACCGTCATCCCAGTTATGCGCATCAGGATTAATTTCAATTTCTCTTGTGTAAATCTTATCACAAGTTACGCCATCATCGTGTCTTACACACTTGCACTGTTCTTCACCTTTTTCTGCACAAGTAGGTTCTTTTGTAACAACCCAATTATTATCAGGCTCGTGGCCAAGCTGTGGAGCAACAGTATCTTGTATTGTTATCTCTGTAATTGCTGCCTCATTATCGAATATCTTCTGACAATAATCTCTTTGACAAGTATAATAGTCAATATTACCATCTTTTTCGCAAAGAGGCGCAACAGCATCTGTCTTTTTCAAGTCGTGACCTAAAGGCGATATTAAATCTGTCTTGTAAGTGCTGTTACAAGGAACAGTGTTAATAACTCGTTGACATTTATATAAGGTATATCCATCTTCAGTACATGTTGGGTCAACTTCTGAATCTTTAACATAATCATGACCTAAATAATCAAGAACTTTATCAAAAAATTCTCCACACTTTGTACATGTATATGCTTCAAGACCATTTTCAGTACAGGTTGGAGCAACATCTCTTGATGTATCACGCTTAGGGTCGTGTTCTCCACCTTCAATATAATTACAAGGAGCATTTATACACTTCTTGTATATGCAACCACCATCATCTTTGATTTCAATAAGGTTATGTTCAGCACAAGGTGCAGGAACTATACCTTCTTCAAGTATTGTATAACAACGTTCACAAATTACTTCATATGCACCCGGATAAATACAATAAGGGTCTTCTGTTACAATCTTATCTCCAGGAAGATGAGGTAATCTGCCTATGTTATCTTCATCATAAGTAGCTGTACCGGCCTTTGAACCATGAGCATGGTCTGTACCTTCACAATTGCGACAAGTTACATAGAGTATCGCATCAGCATCGCATCGTGTAGGATACCATTCTCCATCAATTAATTCTGCATTTTCAGCATCAAAAACGTAATAATCAGCAGGAATTTCCGGAATAGCCTCAATGTCGATAACATGGTTACATACTACACCATCAACTTCACGATTACAAAGTTTGTGTTTCCAACCTGTCTTACCACATCCGTTTTCCTCAACAACTATCCAGTCAACAGTAGCTGTTGGTACGTGGTCATATGCAGGAACAACCCATGAATCCTGTTCTATTTCTTTGTCACCTTTTTCATCTGCATAGAATTTATGACAAAGTTCACACTGATAGTATTCTGTCTGTCCGTCTGTCGTACAAGTTGCTGAAATTGCATCCTGTTTAGTCATTGTATGACCGAATGCAGGAATAGGTGTGTCAACATAATGACCACATGTTTTACCGTCATCATATCTTTCACAATATTTTCTGAATATTCCATCCTCTGTACAAGTTGCTGCCTTGATTACAACACCCTTAGCATCATCAGTAGGAACATCATGACCTAAAGCAGGTTCTGTGATAACCTTATTTGTTTCACCATGATATGTACAAGTTGAGATTTCATAACCATCTGTTGTACATGTTGCCTTAACAGTTTCTGTTACAACAAAACTACATGATTTGTCAGTTGTAAGTCTGTAGCAATCGCAATTACTGTTCTGACAATCTTCTCGGTATGTAATGACACCGTTCACGTTGCTTATTTCATACTTTGGACCATAATTATGCTCATAGTATTTTACAGCATCAGGATTTGCTACACCACAACGTGTACAAATCTGACCTTCTGCATAACAATACTCAGAACTTTCGTTTGTACCACATTTACAAACCTGTACTTCTGCATCATCCTTCCAATTATGACCTAAAGCTGTTAAATCATATTTGTAAAGAGTTCTTGTCTGAACTTCTCTGTCACTTGTTCCGGTTGCCTTAGTATCACTCCATGATGACCATGAACCCCACTGCCAGAAATAATACGTGTAAACAGGTTCCTGATAATACCAACGAGTACTGTATATTGGGCTATTAAGATTATCTTTCGTTCTTGTTTCTTTGAAATAAACAGCCGCCCAACTTGTTCCTCCGCCATAATACCATTGGTATTGATTTCCTGACTTAGCTACTGGTCTCTGTGATGTTGAAGAAGGACTATAATCAAGTTCAACTTCATAATAATTAGGTTTTGAACTTGTTTGATAAGTATAACTATAGTCTAATTCAGAAGCACCATATTTATAGTAAACATAAACTGTTTTTTTGTTGTATCCCGATATGTACTGTTCACTCCATACATTGCGTGAACCATTAGATGGGTCTGAATAAACAGGTCCCTGAGTCACACCCCATGAAGTACGCTTAGTATCATAATGTGTCCAACCTGACATTGTTGATTTGTCAGATGAATCATACTTTTTATCTCTGTAACGATACTGAGTCTTTGTCTGAATCTTATCAGCAGTAAGCTGTGATTCAATTGCAGTATCTCTTTCCATCCATTCTGACCAACCACCGTTTGGATTTGCTACGATGTATGAATCAGGACAGCGTGAACATGTATAAACATTTTCACCATGTGATGTACAAGTTGGTGAAGTTGCACCCGGCTGATGGTCATGACCAAGAGCAGGTACTGATGCTGTCTTTGTATGGCTTGAATCACGCTTACATACAAATGTCTTTACACCTTCTTCTGTACATGTTGGTTTAGTTGTTACTGTACCATTATCCCAATCATGTCCGAGAGGCTTTTCACACTGTTCACCACAAATCTTACAGAAACCTGCACTAAGACAAGTTGCTTTAGGGTCGATAATATGCCCACCTTTTGTAGTCTTGGTTTCCTCATATCCACAACGTTTACAAACATGCTTATCAATACCGTTGTTTTTACAATCAGCAACCTGAACAACAAACCACTCACCAAAATCATGGCTTACAGGTGCTGACTCCTGATGACTGAGGTAAGTAAAGTTTTTAAGTCTAATCCAACCCCATTTACCATATCTGAATGTATAACCCCATTGACCATCCGCACTTTTCTTATAAACATGAGCATAGTCCGGGTATGCACCTGTGAGGAATGTATTGTAATATCCATTTGATGTTGAAGCTGATACATAAAGACGTGTATCGCCACCTGCAGCAACATAAACATCAAAATTTCTTGGATTGTAGTTGACACAAGTTGTGCCATTAAGTTTCATAAGGTATGTATTATTACCACTGAAGTTAAGATGCCAATCATAGCCAGCCCAGTCAGACCTGTATCTATCTGTACCTGTTGAGTGAGCCGCAACAACAGGCTGTCCATTTTTGATATCTATAACAATTGCCGTATGAGTCATTCTGCTTGCGCCTTGACGTCTGTAAAGAATAACGTCACCTACACTTACTTGTGATGGACTTGGGTTCTGGATAACCTGAGCACCAATCTTTACAAGATAGTTGTAAAGCTGTTGACAGCGAATATATGAGCCCGCATAATCACTTCCATAATATGTACCCCAGTGAGCCAGATAACCACTGATATTCCAGTAATCATCCATATCCATACCGCCCATGTAAAGACACTGTGATACGAAGTTAGCGCAGTCACCACCATCGTCCCAATAACCCTTGTTATAAAGTACAGAGTTATAATCGTTCCAGTGGTCGATTGCCCACTGCGCTGCTACAGTTGCACAATAGTTTTTACCCGCTACTCTTGCATTGCTGTTAAACTGTTTTTGAGTCTGAACCAGAGTATCGAACTCCACTTCACCAGCAAAACCTTGCAATGGGAAAGCCGTAAAAAGCATAAATACAACTAAAATAAGCGAAATTACTTTTTTACTTGTTTTTAACATATTTTCCCCTCCATTTGTATTTATAAGAAAGTATTTTTTCTACTATTACAAACGATACTACACAAAGGATTAATAGTACTTAATAAAGAATATTTTATCGAACACTCTCTGAATTGCCTTGTAAATGTTACATGCAACGCATTTACCTTCAGTAACAGCGTCTTTGTTGTGTGGCCAAAGTGTATGTGCACCACATGTAAATTCGATAATTCTGTATTCTTCCGCAGAACACTTTGTACAATGTCTTACCTGAACTTCATCTCTGAACTTCTTTGCTTCTTTATGAAGTTTCCAGTCTGACCATACATGACTTACATTATCATTCTTTTCAATTACTTCTTCGCAAACAATACAAATCTGAGATTCAGTGCAATTATGTGGCGCACCGAGTGTATGACCAACCGGAGCTTCCGCTCTTGTATGAACAACATTGCCACACACTGTACACTCTGTATAGCTCTCTCCTGCTGTTTCGCAGTCAGCAGCTTTTGCTGTAATCCAATCACTTTCTTTGTGACCCAATGCTTTAACAACACGAGTATCAATAGCTACATTGCAAATTCCACAATACTTGGTTTCAATACCTGTTTCAGTACATGTAGGAGCTTTTGTTTCAACCCAGATACCTGAATAGTCATGATTTGTTGCCGGAATTTCAAGAACATCAACTACGACACCACAAACTTCACACTTACTTGTAGACTCACCCTTTGTAAGGCATGTTGCAGGTGTTGTTGTTACATATTTGCCAGGAGTATGATTATGAGAACCATATGTCTGTGTTTCAATAATAATGTCGCAACGAGTACACTTTCTTGCCTTTATTCCGCCTTGAAGGCAAGTTGCTTCCTTAACAACAATCCAGTTATCACTCTGTATATGACCAAGAGGTGCAACTTCGCGTTCTTCAAGAGCATTATTACAACGAGTACAACTCTTAATCTGTCTGCCAACTGTTGTGCATGTAGGATTCTCAACAGTAATCCACTGTTTATTTTCTTCATGTCCTAAAGCAGGAGTTATCTGCTCATTTGTCACGATTCCGCAAAGAGAACACTCACGAACTCTGTAACCCTGGTCAATACATGTGGCAGCCTTTGTTTCTCTCCATGCACCTGCCACATGGTTGTGTGCAGAAATCTCTTTCTTTTCAAGTTCCTGTCCACATACTGTGCAACTCTTTGTCATAAGGCCACTTTCCAATTCAGTTGCTTCATAGATAACTACCCAAGGACCTTCAATATGACCGAGAGCCGGCATCTCTTTTGTTTCAAGAAGGACTCCGCATGATGTACAGTATGTATCCATTCGTCCTTTATTCACACATGTAGGTGCAACAACAACTTCAGGTGCGCCTGCAATATGTTCAACCTTTTTAATCATTTCTACTTCCGTAACACAACCACAATTTGCACATTTTTTAACCTTTTCCCCGTTAGTTGTGCAAGTAGAAACAACTGTTGTCACGAACACACCATCAGTATGCTCATCTTTAGGTGTTGTAACTTCATTAAGAACTGTATGACAAGACGAGCACTCCTGATATTTATATCCTTCAGAGATGCATGATGCTGTTGAAACTATTTTCCATTCACCAGGAGTACAATCATGAGCTTCCACAACTTCCGGCTCTGTTGCCTCGCCACAACGGCTACAAACCTTTACTTTTTCACCTTTACTATTACAAGTTGGTTCTACAGTAAAGATATATGGACCATATGTATGGCCAAGAGCATCTGTCTTGCTTTCAGAAAGCACTTCGTTACAATTTACACAAGAAACTGCTTCGATTCCATTTGCAGTACAAGTTGCTTCTTTTACTGTCTTAACTGTGCCGCCAATATGTGCTGATTTGCCAATTTCTTTTACTTCAGTAACAGCATCACATACACCGCAACGAGTTGTAACTTCACCTTTTGTATTACAAGTTGCTTCTTTTGTAACCTGTTCATATTCTTCACTATGACCATTTGCTGAAATTTGTTCTACCGAAATAACAGCATCACATACACCACAATAAGTTTTCTTACTTCCTGGTACTGTACATGTTGCAGGAACCACATCAACAACTGATTTGTGTTTAAGATTTGCTATAACCTCTACATCAAGAAGGGCACCACAATCTACACAATACTGTTCTCTGTAACCTTCGTTTGAACAGGTTGCTGCAACAACTGTTTCCCACTCACCTGCCATATGGTCTTTAGGAGTAATTCCATTCTGTTCAAGACATATACCGCACTGTGCACACTTTACAATTGAATACCCTGCGTTTGTGCATGTAGAATCAACTGTTACTTTTTCACCACGGATATGTTCTGTTTTTTCAATAGTTTCAACCGCAAGAACTTCACCACAGGAAGTACATTCCTTTATCTTTTCACCAACACTGTTACATGTTGCAGGAATTGTTGTCTGCCAAGGACCTTCAGTATGTTCAGCAACAATATATTTTGTTTCAGCTGCCTCACCACATACTGTACAGAACTTCACCATTCTGCCAACTTTTTCACAGGTTGCTTTTTCTACAAGTTCCCATTCCGCGTTGTCGATTTTATGTCCCTTTGCCGGAATTGCAACTGTAATTGGCTCATAACAATCCTTACAAAAATATGTTCCTGTACCTTCATCAACACATGTTGGTAAAACGGTAACTCTCACGTCGGACTCATCAGAGAAAGAATGTCCTAAAGGAGAAACCTTTACATTCATCTCATCGCCACATACTGTACAATGAGCTACTCCGTATCCGGTCTCAGTACATGTAGGGCGTTGACTTCCTTCAGAACTTACGTCCACAATACCGTCACTTATACATCCACTGACACACAAAGCATCTGCTTCTATAGGTTCAAAGCCCAACAAACCACTAATTGGAGTTGAACCAGAAAGCATAGCCAATGAAAGTACAATGACAAGCATACTTTTAATAGTTTTTTTCATACCATCATCTCCTAAAATTTTCCAAGAAAATACTTACATGCAATTTTATCACATTAAATCGAACAAGTCAACATCATAATGAAGCATAAAAAAACCTCCTATAATAGTTTTTTATCATAGGAGGTTTCTTTTGTAGGTTTTTACCGGACTCACGCAAAGACAATCACATTTTTCTATCACTTTGCTTTTAATTTAGTTATTCTCTTTAACACAACCGAAATACAACAGACAACAAATGAAACAACGGTAAAAATAAGAATACATATAAACACATCATTCCAACCGTTTGTATCTGCAATTTTACCGAGTAATGAGGTTGCAAGAGTGCTGCCTATGTAACAGAAAGTATTAAGCAGTCCTGCTGAAAAACCGGAATCAATTTTATCTCTCGAATAAAGCGGTACAATACTTGTTATAACATTATTGACCGCTGACATAAGACAGGCAATTCCACCGAAAAGCGCAAGTGTAAGCGGTACGAATTTCAAATTCAAAGTAAGAATGATAAATCCTACAAGAATTACAGTTACAAAATAGAAAATACCATTGAGGGCATTTTCGTCTTTTTGCCTTTTGTGTAGTGTATTTACAAGTGATGTACCGAAAATTGACAATACAGGAAGAATCAAAGTTATAATAATAGAAAGAGAGGATGGCACACCGAATTCTTCTTTAAGAATTGATGGTACCCAAGTTGTTATACCGTCTTTTATGAAACCGTTTGATATTGCTGAAATTAATACAACTACAATACTTACAACAAAAACGGGCGTAAAAGCAGGTTTGTTTCTTGTCGTTTTACTTGTTGTTACTGTTTCTTTCTTTGCTTTTTGTATTGTGCTCATTCCCACAAACCACAATACTGCTACAATTCCCACAAGTACTGATGCCACATAGAAAATTGTTGTCCAATTTAATTTAAGATACGAGAAAAGTGCCGCAAGACCATAAGCCATAAATGTACCCGACGCTACCGTAGTGCTCATAACCATAACTGCTTTTGAAAGTTTATTGTCAGCAAGGTTATCGGACAAGGTTTTTATGATTGATGACCAGAGAATTGACTGAAATACACCGTTAAAAAACCAAAGGTACTTCATTCCATTTATTCCGTCACAAAAAGTCATTGACATATTGATTATACAAGAAGCTACAAGAGCAATTGTAACAGAATATTTTGTGTTGTATTTCTTTGAAAGAAGACCATTTATAAGCTGACCTGCACCATAAGCAAAAAAGAAAAATGAACTTACTGTTCCCGCAGCTTCCTTGGTTGTATCAAATTGGGATAATATTTCTACCATCGATGCATTGTAATTAAGTCTTGCTACATAAGCAAAGGTATAGGCTGCCCAACAAAGAAAAATAAGAAAATTTGATTTTTTATTACTTAATGCATGTACCATTTGATTTTCTCTTTTTATTTGTAAAATTCTTCAATATATTTATCTACATCTTCTCTTGTTCCCTTGAAAGCACCGGGAGTTTCCATTTTAAGAGAAACTGTTGCTGTAGCATAAAGAAGTGCTGTTGGAATATCTTTGGTAAGTCTTTCGTTTATGTAAGCTGCAAAGGTTGTGTCACCTCTGCCTGTTCTTCCGCTTAAATTTCTTGATTTTATCGGACATGTATAAATGTTTTCACCATCGAAAGCCAGAACCTCTGTATTATGGGTAATAAGAATTTCCTTTGCACCCCAGGAATAAAGAATTTTTGCAGCTTCTATTCTGTCAGATGTGCCTGTCAATATTTCTGCTTCGGCAGCGTCTGTTTTAAGGAAAGATATGTATGGAAGCATTTCCTTTTTATCTGCCCAATCTTCAAAATACATCTTACCGTTTTCTTTATTTACGTGTCTAAGACAAGTCTGAACATCTACTGCGACCTTACCTTTCTGGGCACACTTCTTTATCATTTCATTTGGGAAATCACCATAAATAAGACCTGCAAAATGATAAATCTCAGCCTCTGCATCTGTTGGAATATCTTCGATTTCAAAAGGTGTACCAACTGAAAGGCATAAGCAATCACGACGTTCTTTGTCCGCAGTAAAATATTTGTTTCTTATAGAACAAGAGCTTTCACACTGGATTGCACAAACATCCTCTTTCGGAATAACAAATGCTGAAAGTGTACAAAGGTCTTTGCTACTGATTTTTGTTACTGCCAACACCTTATGACCTAAAGCATAGGCAGAAGCACTTGAATAAATAACTGCACCACCGTAGTTTGCCACCTCATTATCCAAATGGTCAATATTAAAGTCTTTACTGATATGTCCTATGATTATTGATTCGTACTTTTTCATTTTTATTCTCCTTTATTCGATGTCATCTATATCAAAATTACCTATAAATGTATTGTTCTTTTCAATCAATGTTGTTTTGTCAGGATTTTCAAATATAATGCCATAATTTGACGAGTCGTTTTCTTGCGGTGCAATGAACACATTATCTTTCACTTTAAGGTCATATACCTCAGGTCTGAAGATTATATATCCTCTGCTTTTCCCCCACAAGCCTGACGGTCCGTCAAAGATATTGTTTTCGATGAGGATATTGTGATGGTCGCAATCTCCATGATGACCAACAGCAGGAAATCCCGCACACTTAAACAGATTGTTTTTTATTACAACATTACTGCAAACTGTATCATCTTTACAAAAATCAATTAATGTTCCATCACAGTTATAAACAGGACCGTAAGAACCATCGTGAGCAAGGTCTAACTGGATTTCTTCGTTAAGCAGTCCCTCGTGAATACTTGTGTATGTAGGACCGTCAAAAACACAATTCTGTACTGTTGCATTTTCTGTTGAATTGATTTCAATCATATGCCACGTTGAGCAATGAACAAATCGACAATTCTCTATAAGAATATTTCTGCAATGAACCGTATTCACAAGAGTAGATTTTTCTGTAAGCTTAGCATTTCCGTCAAAAATACCACCTGAAATTATAACATCATGTGTTCCTTCATACCCACTCCATTCAGGCTCGGAATAAGCTGCTAGAAGATATCGGGTTAATGGTTCACTTTTGTCACTTCTTAAAATCACAGCGTTATCGGAAAATTTAAGATTCTGATTTGAATAAAAAATAAGTGCAGCAGAAACAAGATATGTTCCGTCAGGAAAATACACAGTCCCACCTTGTTTTACTTTATCAATACATTCCTGCAAAGCTTTGGTATCGTCGTGAACACCGTCTCCAAAAACTTTTTTATTATCAGTAACTTTTATAAACTTCATATTATGTCACCTGAATTATGATTATATCTCTGTTTATCAATTCATATACGTTGAGATCTGTGATGTTCCCTTGAAATTCTCGGTGCAGCACCCGTAAGATGTGAAATATTACGGTATTCACCTTTGTAATCTGTAAACAAGCCTTGGGGAATCTGTGATGTCCAACCTTTTTCATCAAATTCCGGAGCATCTATACCCATAGAATAAAGAATAATAGCAGCCAGGTCACGGATGTTCATTTCCTCAATTTCAGAATTGTTTACACCTTTGCCTGTTGCAGCAAAAGTAACATATTTTTCCCGGTCTGTCCAACCACCATGGTCTCCACCTGCACCATTTCCGGGATTTGTACCGCCATGGTCTGCAATAACCATAAAGAGAGTGTCACCAATTATGTCTGCACTTTCAATAGCAGAATAAACATCACCTATAAGCTTATCAACTTCATTAATAGCTTTGATATGCTCTGGTGTTCCGTATCCATATTTGTGTCCTGCTCCATCAATACTGTCAAAGTGAATAAAGAGAAAGTCGGGCTTTTTTCTGTTGATATATTCACAGATAACGGGAGTTAGTTCCTTGTCCCTTGCAGTTGCATGAGAAACACCCATAAACTTTTCAACTATTCCTTTTGTAATAGGATTCCAATCACAATATGAACCCAGTTCAGCCTTGGGATAGACACTTCTTATACGACGAAAAACTGTAGGATGTTTTGACCATATCGGATAAGGAATAATGGAAACCCTACGATTTGTAAGCTTGTGCACTTCAGGCCCGACACCAATAAGCATTGACCCCCAGCACTCTGCACTGATAGTGGGTTTTGAAGAAAGAGCATTGTATGTAACTGCACCTTTTTCAAAAATACGGTCAAAATTTGGTGTGTCAGCATCCTTGAACCAACTTCCTGCACCATCAACACCAACAACTATTACATGTGAGTATTTTCTTGACATAAGTATTCTCCTGTATATTTATAAAGAGAACGACCTCCTCGCTTATGCAATGAGGTTTTCCTTGTTTAAGATTCAATCGTTTCGTTTTTTCGAGGATATAATCTGTGCAATTCTAACATTTTTCTTCCTTATTTTCAAGATATTCAGTGAAAATATGCAGCTATTTTGTATTTGTTGATTGTTTAAATATTCTTATTATGATATAATATAAAATCTGTTAAGCAATGAAGCAAAAATGAAGGAGAAAAATATGATTTATAATTTTTATCATGTTACGGATGTGCATTATTACAGTAAAAGGAATTTTGCTTGTGACTGGCGTACCTTCCCACAGCCAAACACCCAGATATGCATATTAAAATGTGAAGAAGCATTTAAAAAAGCATTGGAAATAATTCAAAATGATAAAGATACAAATACTGTTATTATTACCGGTGACCTCACAAATCATGGTGAAGCCTATAGTCATGAAGAAGTCAGAGATTTATTACAAGAATTCACAAATAATGGCGGAAATCCTTTTGTTTATACTGATAACCACGACTATCCTTATTTCCCTGTTTATGGTTACGATGAAAATGGTGAGAAAGCATTTACTGAACATCTCCCTGAAGAAATAGTAAAAGAGATGTATTTTCCCTTCAGCAAAGACAAAGCGTTTGACACCTATGATGACGGCACAACTTATATCGCTGAAATTTTACCGGGGCTTTATCATATAGCTATGGGTTATGATTTTCTTGATAAAGAGCATCATGGCTCACCTGAATTTTCTGACGAGCTTATGGAGTGGGTAAAAAATCATATAGAAAAAGCAAAAGAAAAAGGTGCTATGGTAATTTGCAGCACTCATCGTCCAATAGTTGCTCCTTCACCTGCTTATGCGATTGTCGGAAAAGGTCATTCTTTCCCGAATGGCGAAGCACGAATTAAAGAGCTTGCTGATATGGGTGTAAAGCTCTTTTTCAGTGGTCACTCACACATTCAATGTATGAAAGAAGTCATAAGTGATAACGGAAATAAAATTTATAGCATACATACCTCATGTCTTGCAGCCTTTCCTCCTAAAATGAGAAAGATTACAATTGATACAGAAAAGGGCACTGTGAATATTCGCACTATAGATATCGACCTTCCGGATTTGGGTATGACCTTCACTGAATATGCAAGAAAAGGTTTTCTTGGCATAATTGAAGACATTCCATATAATATGGAACATGATGTTGAAGCATTTGCAAACACAGATGGCGGCATATCATTACCTAAGGATTTAATTATGAAACACCCAAAAATTGTAATGTTTCTTGGCAGAAAGCTTAACGGTCTTACATATGCAAAAGTTGCAAAATTCTCAAAGAAATATCACGATTTAAAAGAAAGTGACCTTTCAAATGTAAAGGATAAAAAGTTTGTGAATCTTATTCTTGAATTGGTTGCTAACCTTTATCGCGGCAATGCTAATTATTCACCTGATACGGTAGAATATAAAATCACTATGGGAAGTTTTAAAAAAATTGAAAAGCTTCTTTCAAATTTCAGAGTTGATATTAAGAAATTACTTAGTGGATACACATTAACTGAATTTGTTGAGCCATTGCTTTATAACAGTGGTCTTGATGATGATAACGTTACACTTCCGATTTAAAAAATAAAGGAGAAAAGTATATGCTCACTTTCATTCAAAGAATTATCGGTTTTTTCACCGCACTTGCAACAATAATTTCAGGATTCTTCGGTATTAATGGTGGACTTTGCGACAAAAAAGTTGATAACTTCAAAGTTACAACCTACATAAGAGGTGATGCTATTATGTACTGGGGTGGTGAATTATACGAAGAGGATTTTGATATCATAACAGATGCTATTATTTTTGAGTGTGCAACCTTCAACAGCAAGGGTGAGGTTGAATATGATGAAGAAAAAATGGAAACTGTTCTTTCAAAAGTACGTAACGCCATCGGTGACAGAGATGTTCACCTTACCCTGAATCTTATCGGTCCTTGGGGTGAAACAGATTCAGATGTATATGAAGACCAGATGGAAGCTCAAAGTGATGAACACAACAAGGCGTTTAAGAGTGGTATTTTAGAGGGAAATATCATTGAAATCCTCGAAAAATATGACTTCGACGGTGTTCACTTTGACTATGAATATCCTCTTTCACTAAAGGCATGGCACTATTACAACAAATTCCTTGTTTCTCTTGATAAGGCATTAGGTCAAAAATATACCCTCGGTGTTGCGGGGAATGCGTGGAATATAAAGTTTACCAATGCTGCTATCGAAGCAATTGATACATTTGAGCTTATGAGTTATGACTATATTGATGAGCAAGGCAGACACGCCACATATGAGGATACTGTTGAGCAGATTCAACAGCTTGGTCTCAGGGGGTTCCCAATCCACAAGGTCAATGTAGGTATTCCTTTCTATTCAAGACCTACAGATATGTCAGCTTATTGGTACGGTTATAACAGCTGTTATGAGGAAATGACCGAAGATGGTTGGTATCATTGTAATGATATTAATAAAGACTTCTGGTTCAATACAACTGATGTTGTTGCTCAGAAAACAGACTACTGTATCAGAAACGGCTATGGTGGTGTAATGATATGGCATTACAACTGCGACCTTCCTTCCACTCACGATGACTCACTCCTCAGAGCAATTGGTGAAACAGTAGATAAGAATTATGAATAAAAATACCTCCTATGATAGTTTCATTCTATCATAGGAGGTTTCTCTTTTTATTGTTCGTTTTTACTGGACTTGTGCATTTTATTAACACCTGTCAATTTAATGTTTATATTACACAATCCTCAAAAAATATGCTTACCTGCTGAAAGATTGTATTCTTTTCCTTCAATAACGGCGGTGGAATCAACAGGAGTGACAATTTCATAATGCACCTTGCCTTCTTCATGCCACCAGCGTGAGGAAACCTTACCGTGTACAGTATCAATTTCTGCCTTGAACCAATCAACACGGTCATCGGGAACAGGTGCAAAATAAATTTCAGCAAAGCCCGGAGCCTCTTCAACTGTGTTAATACCCGCCATCACTCCGTACATCCAATCACCGACTGCACCATAAGCATAATGGTTATACGAATTCATTGATACGGGCCAGATATCACCGTTTGGTTTGATGCCATCCCAATGTTCCCATATTGTTGTCGCACCTTTACTGATAGGATACAACCATGACGGATATTCTTTTCTTAAAAGTAATGTGTATGCAAGCTCTGTATAACCATAACGGGATAATACATGCAGGATATATGGTGTACCCACAAAACCTGTTTGCAGAATATCCCCTTTTTCATGTATAAGTGCAGCTAAAGAGTCTGCAACCTCTTGTGGTTTATCCGTAAGTTCAAACTGAAGTGCCATAATGTGTTCGGTCTGAGTTTTGAAATCATCTTTAAATTCAGCAATAAATGCAGTACGGATATTTTTATAAAGAGTTTCATAATAAGATACATCGCGTCCAAGTATCTTACCTGTTTTTACAAGTATGTTTACTGTGTTGGCATAGTACGCAGAAGCAACAAGATTATCACGTGTAGGACCTTTGAACGCTCCGTACTTACCACCAAGTTCTAACCAATCGGCATAATGCTTACCACCGAACCATAGATTTGGTTTAGTGCTTGATTTAGTGATATAATCAACCCATTTACAAACAGGCTCAAAAAGATTTTCTAAAATTCCAGTGTCACCGTAAGTAAGATAGCATTGCCACGGACAGATAGCTATAGCATCAGCCCAGGCGGTACTTATCCTGGGTTTTCGAGGATATATAGAAGGTGTGAAATCAGGTACTGCACCATTTTCGTACTGTTCGGCTTTGAGGTCGTTTAACCACTTTTTAAAGAATTTCAACACATCATAGTTATAGCTTGCAGTTTTCACAAACACCTGAGCATCCCCTGTCCAGCCCATTCTCTCATCACGCTGCGGGCAATCAGTGGGAACATCAAGGAAATTACCTTTTTGTCCCCAGATAATATTGCTGAACAATTGATTGAGCAACGAGTCAGAGCTTTCAATATATCCCGTGCGTTTCATTTCACTGTGAACTACAATAGCTGTAAAATTGTTCGGGTCAATGTCAGCCGGATATGAATCAACGCGCACATAGCGGAAACCATAAAAGGTAAGATTAGGCTTATAAGTTTGCCTCCCCTCTTTACAGATATACTCATATAACGCTTTTGCACTGCGGTAGTTTGCATTATAGAAATTGCCATCCTTATCAAGAATTTCACCGAATGAGAAAGATAGCTTATCTCCTGCATGGGCATCCACGGTAATTTCAAGATAGCCTGTCATATTCTGACCAAAATCAAGTACAGTTTCACCCTTTGGTGTGATAATAATTTCTTTTACATTCAGACGCTCCTGCTCTTTGACATTTTCACCCTCCTGAGGTATGAGTAAGTCCTGTGAGTTGTCAGACGCTATTTCCGCAAGAGTATCAAAAACAGGTGTATGTGTTGCATCATATCTGATGCCATCGTACAAGTGACAAAAACGCAGATTACTTTCTGCTACAAACCAGCTTTCATCAGTTCCTATGTCTTCTTCGGTACCATCAGTATAGACAATATGCAATTGTGCGATAATTGCTTTGGGCTGTGATTTTTTTAGTCGCCAGAACCAGCCTTCAGCAAGTTCGAGGATAATTGTGTTATCTTCTTGCAATAATTCCGTCACATCATAAGACTGCACCTGTATGCGATTATGATAAGAAGTCCAGCCGGGTGCCATAAAAAAGTCACCAACACGCATACCGTTAATCGTTGCTTCGTAAACACCACGCGCAGTTATATGTAAGGTTGCAGAAACTATTTCTTTATCAATGTTGAACTCTTTTCTGAAAAGAGGACATACCTTACCCATTTTATATGAAGGAAGTATCCAATTAGCTTTTAACATAACAATCACCTCTTTGTTATATATTAAGGAAATCTTTTATTTGTTTTAAACCGAAAAGCCCTTCAGCCTTTTCAAAATTCAATTCAGAAACACAGTCTGTAATGTCAATTGCACTTATCAATTTCCAATTTCTTTCAGTATATCATACAGCAGATTATTTTACAAGTTTGCATCACAGGGAATCCTATAGTTCTGTTTACATTTTTTATTGTGTAAAATATTGACAAAAAAAGCGAATGTGATATAATGTTTTTGTTAATATAGTATCAAACGGAACCAGCTGACTGCAGAGGATTTTGGTTTCGTTGTTTTTTTATAAAAAAGGATAAAATATAAGTATTGCTATACTCAGAATAAACGAAAAGGAGAAAACCTTATGGAAATACAATTACAAGAACTTATTGACCAGATAAAAAAAGATGGTGTAGAAGCGGCAGAATCCGAAGCGAAATCAATTGTTGATTCTGCAAAGGAAGAGGCTTATAAGATTATTGCAGATGCGAAGGTTCAGGCTGACAAACTTCTTGCCGATGCTAAATCAGAAAATGAACGAATGGTAAAATCAAGTGATGATGCAATCCGTCAGGCAGGAAGAAATCTTCTTATTTCTTTCAGAGAAAGTGTAACAAGAGAGCTGAATGCCATTGTTGGTGAAACTGTAAATGCAGTGTATTCACCTGATTCATTGGTACAGATTGTTACTGATGTTGTGAAGAATTGGGCAAACAAGCCTGATGCAGAAAATATTGAAGTGATTTTAAACAGCAACGACATTGAGATGCTTGAAAAAGCCGCACTTTCTTCTCTTAATGAAAGAATTTCAAAGGGTGTTACTCTTAAAGCTAACGATAATTTCGACGGTGGATTCCGTATTGCTGTTAATAACGGCGGTGCATATTACGATTATTCTGCCGAGGCTGTTGTAGATATGATGTCAAATTATCTTAGTCCAAAGGTTGTTAAACTTTTAAAAGAGGCGGAATAATTATGTCGGAATACTATTTGATATCACAATTACCGTCTTTGGATGGACTTGGTGAAAATATACCGTTACCAATTACGGAAGAACGATTTTTTGAGTTGTGCAATCAGGTTGCAGGAAAAAGGATACAGAATGAAATCAATAAAATAACACTGTTGCCGTCAAAAACTTATGATAAGTCAAGTTCCTCTTTAATCGAAAACTGGAATGACGGAGAACGGAAATTACGTCTTGCACTTGCAAAGGTCAGAGCAGACAAAATGAAAAAGTCATTTGATATTGAAAATAATGCATTATCAAGTGAACTTATAAAAATTGCAAACACAGCTGTTGAGATTGAAAGTCCTATGGAAGCAGAAAAATTCCTTAATAGTTATCGATTGGAGTTTTTGGAAACTCTCAGACCGATGGATAGTTTTTCAGAGGAATATATATATTATTACGGACTTAAGTTAAAACTGATTTCACATATAAGACAGTTTGATACAAATGACGGTGAAATCGCATATAAGAATATTTACAACTCCATTATGAATGGAGACAGGTTGGAGGCTATATAATGACCGAAAATACAGGAAAGGTTGTAAGCATAAACGGTAACCTTGTGTCAGTTGAATTTCAGGGTAATGTTTCTATGAACGAAATTTGCTTTGTAAAAGTTGGTGATACAACACTTAAAAGTGAGGTTATCCGTATAAGAGGAAATATCGCACAAATTCAGGTTTATGAAATGACCGATGGTATCAAATGTGGTGATGATGTAGAATTCACAGGTGATATGTTGTCAGCAGAGCTTGGTCCGGGTTTATTGGGTCAGGTTTATGACGGTCTTCAGAATCCGTTGCCTGTATTAGCAGAACAAGCAGGTTGGTTTTTGGAACGCGGAATTTATGCTGACGGACTTGATTCAAAGAAAAAATGGGAATTTACACCTGTTGCAAAAGTCGGTGACACTTTACGTGCAGGTGAATATATCGGCACAGTTCCCGAAGGACCATTTACCCATAAAATTTTTGTTCCTTTTTATCTTCTTGGAAAATACACATTAAAATCAATCGTAGAAAAAGGCGAATATACGGTAAAAGAAACAGTTGCAGTTTTAACTGATGAACGAGGCCGTGAAATTTCTGTTTCTATGTCCTTTAAATGGCCTGTAAAACGAGCTGTTAAGTGTTATAGCGAAAGGTTGGCACCGGTTGAGACAATGGAGACAAAGGTTCGTCTTATTGACTCATTCTTCCCTGTTGCAAAGGGTGGAACATACTGTACTCCCGGACCATTTGGTGCAGGTAAAACAGTTTTACAGCATACAACATCAAAGTATGCGGATGTTGACATTGTTATTATTGCTGCTTGTGGTGAACGTGCAGGTGAAGTTGTCGAGACATTGACAGAATTCCCTGAACTTACAGACCCAAAAACAGGTCGTTCACTTATGGAACGAACAATTATTATCTGTAATACATCTTCTATGCCTGTTGCATCTCGTGAGGCATCAGTTTATACATCTGTAACACTTGCTGAATATTATCGTCAGATGGGACTCAACGTTCTTCTCCTTGCTGACTCGACTTCCCGTTGGGCACAGGCACTTCGTGAGATGTCAGGACGACTCGAAGAAATACCAGGTGAAGAAGCGTTCCCGGCATATCTTGAATCATATATTGCCGCATTCTATGAACGAGCAGGTTACGTCCGTTTACCTGACGGAAGCACAGGCTCTGTTACAATCGGTGGTACAGTTTCTCCTGCAGGTGGTAACTTTGAAGAACCTGTTACACAGGCGACACTTAAGGTTGTCGGTGCTTTCCACGGATTATCCCGTGAACGCTCGGATGCAAGAAAATATCCTGCTATCGACCCACTTATTTCCTGGTCAAAATACAGAAGTGTTATTGATAGTAAAAAGTCAGATTATTGCAAAAAAATTCTTCACCACGGAAATGAAATCGGCTCTATGATGAAGGTTGTCGGTGAAGAAGGTACTTCACTTACAGACTATACGGTTTATCTTAAAGCAGATATGCTTGACGCGGTTTACCTTCAACAAAACTCTTTCGACTTAGTTGATGCAAACAGCAGTACCGAGCGCCAACGCTACGTTACAGATAAGCTCGTTAAAATTTTGGGCAGTGAATACGTGCTTGAAAGTAAAGATGATGCCCGTAGCTTCTTTAACAAAATGAAACAAAAATTCATTGACTGGAACTATACTGAATTCGAAAGCGAAGCATTCAAAAAAGCAGAGCTTGAAATAGATGCTATGTATAACGATGGTCAAGGTAAAATGAATAACGACGCAGAGCTTTTATTAAAGGGTGGTGAGTGATAATGAATAAAGTGTTTAACAAAATTGAATCAATTACAGGTAACGTTATCACCGTAAAAGCTCAGGATGTACGTTACAACGAATTAGCACAAATAAATACACGCTTCGGTAAATCACTCGCACAGGTTAATAAAATTGACGGTGACACCGTTTCCTTGCAGGTGTTTGCAGGCGGTCAGGGTGTTTCTACCGGTGATGAGGTTCGTTTCTTGGGTCACGAAATGCGTGTTTCCTTCAGTGAGGATTTATTAGGCCGTATTTTCAACGGCTCGGGTGAACCGAGAGATAAAGGTCCGGCGCTTACTGAAAATATGTGTGCTATAGGCGGTCCTTCCGTTAACCCTACAAGACGTATTCTTGCTAACCGTATGATGAGAACCAACATTCCTATGATAGATATGTTCAATACGTTGGTTGTTTCACAAAAGCTTCCTATTTTCTCAATTTCATGTGAGCCGTACAACCAGCTTCTTGCACGTATTGCCTTGCAGGCAGAAGCAGACGTAATTGTTCTTGGCGGTATGGGTCTTAAGTACGACGACTTCCTTTACTTTAAAGAGGAACTTTCAAACGGTGGCGCTTTAAGCAAAACAGTTATGTTTATTCATACTGCATCTGACCCGACGGTTGAATGTATGATGATTCCGGATATGGCGTTGGCGGTAGCAGAAAAATTTGCTTTGCAGGACAAGGACGTTCTTGTTCTTCTTACAGATATGACTAACTTTGCCGACGCAATGAAGGAAATTGCCATTACTCAAGAGCAGGTTCCTTCTAACCGTGGTTACCCCGGTGACCTTTATTCTCAACTTGCTTCACGTTACGAAAAAGCAGTTGACTTTGCAAATTCCGGTTCGGTTACCGTTCTTGCAGTTACAACAATGCCGGGTGATGACGTTACTCACCCTGTTCCTGATAACACAGGTTATATTACCGAGGGTCAATATTACCTTAAGGGTGGAAGAATTGAGCCGTTCGGTTCACTTTCACGTCTTAAACAAAACGTTAATAACAAAACCCGTAAGGACCACCGTACCCTTATGGATGCTATGATCAGATTATATTCATCCTACAAAGAAACCCTTGAAAAGAAAAACATGGGCTTTGCTATGAACCGTTGGGATGAAAAATTGCTCAAATACGGCTTACTCTTTGAAAACAAGCTTATGGATTTATCTGTTAACTTATCACTCGAAGGCGCACTTGACCTTGGTTGGGAAATTTTGGCAGAATGCTTCCAGAAGGACGAAACCGGAATAAAGTCAGAGCTTACTGATGAATTCTGGCCTGTTAAGTAAGGGGGAAGTTGGATTTGGCAAAAATCAAATTAACTAAAAATGAGTTAAAGGTACAAAAAGATGCTCTTAAAATGTACCGGAGATATTTGCCCACTCTGACACTTAAAAAACAACAACTCCAAGCGGAAATTCGCACTATTGAAGCAAACGCCGTAGCGGTAAGAAAGGAAAGAGAAAACTTGGAAAAAGGGTTCTCTTCCTGGATAGCCGTATTCAGCGAACAAAATGCTTTTCCGGAGGGAATAATTACCGTAAGCAATATCCGTAAAGGTACGGGCAATATTGCCGGCGTTACCATTCCTACCTTTGAGGGCGCAGACTTTTCCCGCGGAGATTACGATTTATATGAAACTCCGCTTTGGGTAGACATTGCCGCAAACCATATGGAAAAAGCAATGTCCTTAGACCTTGAGGCAGAAGTGTTAGACGAACAAGTACGGCTTCTTGAAGCAGAGCTGCTTTCAACCTCTCAAAGAGTTAACTTGTTCGAAAAGGTTAAAATCCCCGAAACAGAAGAGAACATTAAAAAGATATCTATTTATATGGCAGACCAGCAGGTTAGTGCTGTTGTACGTTCTAAAATTTCAAAACGTAAAATAGCTGCCCGCGACGAAGCATCTTCAGGAATGGAGGTATATTCGTTATGATAGTGCCTATGAAAAAAGTCTCTCTTATGATTATGGGAGAGAAAAGAAGAGAAACTTTAAAAAAGCTTCGCAAATTAGGAATTCTTCACATTGAAATATCAGAGGGCTCAGGTAAAAAAATTGAAGAGCTTAAAGAGCAGATTTCTTTACTTGAAAGCGCTGTGTTCAGTGTAAGTGAAAAGAAAAACAAAAAGCTTGAAATGAAAGAAAGTCGGAGGCCAAGCGGT
>JAZQUG010000039.1:0-16816 GCA_045631225.1 Candidatus Fimenecus sp. | reverse complement strand
ATATGCGCCTCTGCCTGATGCTTTGCCTTTAAGGTCAAGACTAATTTCGCCCTCAGGACTTCTGACAACTCTGATGAGTTCGTTTTTAGGCTTTTGTTCATTACAACCATTGCATCTTCGCATTGGAATTTTCTTCTGCTTCACGATTTCATCTCCTTTTATCTTAATAGTGATTAGCCCTCGTAGAAACCACTTTCAGGTTTGATGTCGATTTTCCAACCTGTAAGTTTTGCGGCAAGCTTTGCATTCAAGCCCTTGTTACCGATTGCGAGAGATAACTGATGGTCAGGAACTGTAACCTGACATGATTTTGCTTCTGCATCGATGATTTCAACACCGAGAACATTTGCAGGAGCAAGTGCAGCAGCAATAAACTGTGCAGGGTCTTCGCTGTACTTAACAATGTCAATCTTTTCTCCACCAAGAACCTCAACAATGTTGTTAACACGAGCACCACGCTGACCGATACATGAACCGATTGGGTCAACATTTTCGTCTGTGCTGCTGACTGCCATCTTTGTTCTGACACCTGCTTCACGGGAAACAGAGTGAATTGCAACGACGCCGTCATAAATTTCAGGAACTTCCTGCTCAAAGAGTCTTCTTACAAGACCAGAATGAGTTCTTGAAATCATAATGCTCGGACCTCTTGTTGTTTCCTTAACATCACTGATATAAACCTTGATAAGCTGTCCTTCTGTGAATATTTCACCAGGAACTTGTTCACCCTTAGGAAGAACTGCTGTACCTTTACCGATTTCAAGAGTAACATTTCCTGTAACAGGGTCAATTCTGCCAACCTTTGCAGTAACAAGGTCCTTTGTCTTTGATTGGAAGTCTTTGATTACCTGACCACGTTCTGCATCCTTGATACCCTGACGGATAACATGCTTTGCTGTCTGTGCTGCAATTCTGCCGAACTGCATTGTGTCAAGGTCGATTTCGAGAGTTTCACCTACTTGTGCATCTGCTCTGTATTTCACTGCATCCTCAAGAAGAATGTCTGTGTCTTCATCCATGATTTCGTCAACAATGTTAAGGTTGAGGAAAACTCTGATTTCATACTTTTCAGGATTGATTGTGCAAGCAACGATTTCCTTGTTGTTGTAGTCTTTTCTTGCAGCCTTAACGATTGCTTCGCTGATTTTTTCATAAAGGTAGTCAGCCTGAATACCTTTTTCCTTTTCCATCAACGCGACTGCTTCAAAAAATTCTTTATTCATTTTCTATAAAACCTCCTATTAATGATTTGGATTAGTCAATATTGCCGATTCCTTCGAAATCGTCAGCCTTAATCCAAGATGCTTCCTTCTTTAATATGTTCATTTCAGTTTCTTCATCAATAGCAATTGTAACGCTGTCGTTATCGTAGTCGATGAGAATACCTTTGTACTCTCTCTTGCCTTCAAAAGCTTTGATAAGTCTGACCTGAATTTTTTCACCTAAATAACATTCAAAATGAAAGTCACGGCAAAGTTCACGTTCGATACCGGGGGACTGTACCTGAAGATTGTAAGCCTGTTCAATAGGGTCAGCTTCATCTAAAGGACCATCAATAGCGTGGTGCATATCAACGCAATCGTCAATAGTTACACCATCTTCCTTGTCGATAGTGATTCGAAGATACCATCTGGCACCTTCCTTAACGAATTTTACGTCCCATAAAATGAGACCTAATTCTTCTGCAATAGGCTGGGCAATATCCCATACTATTGAGGCGGTGTTTTTTTTCATAAAAACCTCCTATAAATATTAAATTGTCAATTAAAAAAGTCCATATAAATTCAAGAGAGCGGGTCACCCCACTCTCTGAACTTACGGATATTCTTACGTAACAAATAATACCATATAATACGTAAAAAATCAAGCACTTTTTTGGAAATTGGTTCTTTTTCCGTTATGCTTCCTTGTTCTCAACTTGATGTATAAATAAATACACCTTCGTTTCGACAAGATTGCCTAACGAAAAAATAACTCAATTTCTGTGTTTTGGTTCTTTTTCCGCAATCCTGTGTGTCTGTCAAATTATAGTTTGTTGGGATGATTTTTTTATACCCCTTATCGTCACTCACTTTGCTCGTGTTACCTTCCTCTCAGTGGGTGAAGGCAATATTAAGCTCCACCCTAGATGGTGTATCATCCCTACAAACACCGCTTTGTTTATATAATCATTATATCTTTACTGCACTAAATTATTAAAACTTTTTCACTGTAAACTATTGACATTGAATTTGTATAGTGCTAAAATCAAATTCAACAAATAAACAGAGGTTGTATTTATGAGAATAATCAATTTTGCAGTTGAATATCGTTACTTTAGCTTTTTCTTCAATAAGAAAAGGTAATGTTTCACTGCGAAAAGATTAGGATTAAAACAATCTGTTATTTTATCCCACAGTGAAACACGCTGTGGGGTTTTTGTTATCTATAAATATAATAGAACTGGAAGCGAAAAAATTATGAAAATAGGAATAGTCGGTCTTGGCCTTATGGGCGGCTCATTGGCTAAAGCAATCAGCTTTGGTACAGAGCATACTGTATGGGGAACAAACAGAAACAAAGAAACAGTACAAAAAGCACTTTTTGTAGGTGCAATTGAGAAAGAACTTAAAAAAGAAGATTTGTCACTTTGCGACTTGGTTATCGTCTCTCTTTATCCTCAAGCCTCTGTAGATTATATAAAAGAAAACGCACATCTTTTCAAGAAAGGTTCTGTTGTTATGGATGTTAGCGGTGTAAAACGGTATGTCTGTAACGCGTTGTATGATACAGCAAAGGAAAATGACTTTGTATTCATAGGAGCTCATCCGATGGCGGGATTACATCTTTCGGGATTTGAACATTCAACAGCAAAAATCTTTAATAACTCTTCAATGATTCTTACTCCGTACACAGATACACAATGGGGATGTGTGCAGATGGTAAGAGATTTATTTCTTAAAATAGGCTTTACGAATATTCAAATGTCAACTCCCGAAGAACACGATAAAATTATTGCCTTCACCTCACAACTTGCTCATATTGTATCAAATGCTTACGTTAAAAGCCCGAATGCACTTATTCATAAAGGCTTTTCGGCAGGAAGCTACAAGGATTTGACGCGAGTGGCATATTTAAATGAGAATATGTGGTCAGAATTATTTCTTGAAAATCGTGATAATCTCATGAATGAAATTGACTCTATAGTGGATAATTTGGTACAATATAGAAAAGCGTTGGAAAATAACGACATTGAAAAATTAAGTTCTCTTTTGCGTGACGGTAAAATGCTTAAGGAACAAATCGACGGGTGATATTATGGAAATGGTAAAGGTTTCTGCTTCAAGAGAATATACAGTGCATATTGGTTCAGGTTTTCTTGGTACCATAGGTGAAAAAATTAAGGAAAAAAAACGACTTTGCAGAGTCGTGCTTGTTTCTGATGACAATGTATTTCCTCTTTACGGTGAACAGGTAAAAAAGAGTCTTACAGATAGCGGATATTCTGTTTGTGAATATGTTTTTACTCATGGTGAGGATGCAAAGTCAATTGATAATTTCAGTAAGATAATGGAATTCTGTGTTGAAAACAGCATTACAAGAACGGACCTGTTCGTGGCTCTTGGTGGCGGCGTTGTAGGTGACCTTACAGGGTTTGTTGCAAGTACGTATCTTCGTGGCGTTGACTTTGTACAGATTCCGACAACGTTACTTGCTATGGTTGACTCATCTGTTGGCGGTAAAACTGCTATCAACTTAAAATCGGGCAAAAATCTCTGTGGTGCATTTTATCAACCAATTGCAGTTTTTGCTGATTGTGAAACTCTAAAGACATTGCCTGAAGAAACATTTAATGAGGGCTGTGCTGAAATCATCAAATATGGTATGATTGCGGATAAGGAGTTTTTAACATTCTTAAAAGACAACAGTATAAATGAAAATATAGAATATGTGATTAGGCGTTGTGTTGAAATAAAGCGTGATATTGTAAATCGTGATGAATTTGAAAAAGGTGAAAGAAAGCTTCTTAATTTCGGCCACACAATCGGACACGCTATCGAAAAATGCAGTAACCTTACAATTTCTCACGGAAATGCAGTTGCAATAGGTATGGTAATAGCAACAAAAGGTGCTTATGAAATCGGTATGTCCGACGAGGATTTCTCTGATACACTTATTCCGATTCTTCAGAAAAATAATTTACCGATTGCTTGTGAATATTCAGCAGAGGAGCTTTATAAAGTGTCTCTTTCAGATAAAAAGAGAAGCTTTGACACAATGTCAATTATTGTTCCTGATGAATACGGTCTTTGTAAAATTATGAAACTTCCTGTTGAAGATTTACTCAATTTCATTGAAAAAGGTATGAATTGAATGATAGTAAAATGCACACCATCTGAAATAAGTGGCACAATTAAATCAATCTCATCGAAATCTGATGCTCACCGACTTTTAATTTGTGCTGCACTTTCAAAAACTGAAACTAAGATTTATTGCAATGTGATGTCAAAGGATATTGCAGCAACTATCTGTTGTCTTAAAGCGATGGGTACAGATATTTCAGTTGATGGTGATGTGATTACAGTAAAGCCAGAATCTTTTAATAAAAAAGCAGAGCTTGATTGTAACGAAAGTGGTTCGACCCTGCGTTTTTTAATGCCGTTAGTGTCTGCATTGGGTATTGATGCCACAATAAAAGGCAGTGGTCGCTTACCACAAAGACCTATTTCTCCGTTAAAAGAGGAAATGGAGAAAAAAGGAGTAATATTTCATACTGACAACCATTTTCCGTTGCATTTAACAGGTCAACTCCAATCAGGTGAATATGAAATTGAGGGAAATATCAGTTCACAGTTTATAACAGGGCTTTTATTAGCGTTACCATTACTCAATGGTGACAGTAAAATTAAGTTGATTCCACCTGTTGAGTCAAAATCATATCTGGATATAACTGTTTCAGTGCTCAAAAAATTCGGAATTGAAATTAAAGAAAAAGAAAATGAATATATAGTAAAAGGTAATCAGCAGTTTATTTCTCCAAAAGAAATAACAGTTCAGGGTGACTGGTCAAATGCTTCCTTTTTCCTGTGTGCAGGTGCATTAAGTGAAAATGGTGTAACGGTAACCGATTTGGATATGAATTCACCTCAAGGCGATAAAAAAATACTTGATGTATTGAAAAAAATGGGTGCAGATGTTGAAATCAAAGGCACAGAAATAACGATTAAAAAGAATAAGATAAACGGCATAACAGTTGATGCATCCGACATTCCTGATGCTGTACCGATTATTTCAGTTATGGCAACAGCTTGTACCGGAGATACAAGGATTATCAATGCACAGCGACTCAGGATTAAGGAAAGTGACAGAATAAAATCCGTTGTGGAAATGATTAATTCTGTTGGTGGAAATGCAGAAGAAACTGATGATGGATTGATTATTCACGGAGGAATACCACTTAAAGGTGGCAAGGTGAATGGTTATAACGACCACAGAATTGTTATGTCAGCATCAATTTTGTCCACAATTTGTGAAAACAATGTTACAATAACAGATGGTAATGCAGTTGAGAAATCATATCCTGATTTCTGGGGCTGTTTCAATAAAACAGGGGGTAACGCATATGTCCTCAATGACAGGAAATAAAATTAAAATATCAGTTTTTGGTCAATCTCACTCAAAAGCGATTGGTGTTGTGATTGACGGTCTTCCTGCAGGTAAAAAGATAGATATGGAAAAAGTCCTGAAGCTTATGGACAGACGTGCTCCGGGCAAAAATTCATTATCCACACAAAGAAAAGAAAGTGACACTCCTGAAATATTGTCAGGCATTGTTAATGGTGTAACCTGTGGCGCACCTCTTTGTATGATGATATATAATGAAAATCAGCATTCAGCGGATTACAACAACATAATTGATATACCAAGACCCTCACACGCTGATTATTCAGCATACATAAAGCATAATGGTTTTAATGATGTTTCAGGTGGCGGACATTTTTCAGGCAGACTTACAGCACCTCTTTGTTTTGCAGGTGCTGTTTGTATGCAGTTTTTAGAGGATATGGGTATTAAGATTCAAGCTCATATTCAGAAAATCAAAAATGTATATGACACAGAAATTGATTATGCGAATATTGGTGAATGGAATACAGCAGACAAAGACTTTCCTGTAATTGTTGAAACCCAAGGAAAGCTTATGATTGCAGAAATTGAAAAAGCAAGAGAAAATGGTGATTCTGTTGGTGGCGTTATTGAATGTGCAGTAACAGGTGTTAAAGCAGGTTTTGGTGAGCCGATATTCGACGGAATCGAAAATCAACTTGCAAAAAATATTTTCGGTATTCCTGCAGTAAAGGGTATTGAATTTGGTAATGGCTTTGCAGCAACTGACCTTTATGGTAGTGAGAATAATGATGAATTCTGTATTGCAGATGGCGAAATCAAAACAAGAACAAATAATTCAGGTGGTATAAATGGCGGCATCACAAACGGTATGCCGATAGTTTTCAGAACTGCAATTAAACCAACACCATCGATTTTCAAGGAACAGAACAGCGTAAGCCTTGAAAATAAAACAGAAGAAAAGTTGCAGATTAAAGGCAGACATGACCCCTGTATAGTTCAAAGAGCTGTTCCTGTTGTAGAAGCAGTAACGGCAATAACTCTTTTGGATATAATGCTTTAATAAAGGTGATATTATGGAAAACCTTTCAGTAATCAGAGAAAAAATAAATGAACTTGATAATAAGATAATTGAACTCTGGAAAGAGAGAATGGAATTGTGTCTTTCAGTTGCACAGTACAAAAATGAGAACAATCTTCCGATTCTCGATGAAAAACGAGAAAAAGAGCTTCTTGACCGAATCGGAAATCTTGCAGGTGATGAACTGGATTCTTATGCTCGTACATTTTATGAAACTATTATGAGTGTTTCTCGTTCATATCAGCAAGAACACATTGATACTGATAAATGAAAAGAGGAAATGAGATGTACGGACTTTTAGGAGAACACTTGCCTCATAGCTTTTCACCACAGATTCATTTAGCTCTTGGCAATGAGGATTATCACCTTTATGAAATTGAACCTGAAAATCTTGAGGAATTTTTAAGGTTAAAAAATTTCAAAGGTATCAATGTTACAATTCCATATAAAAAAGCAGTAATTCCATATCTTGATGAAATTTCACCGGAAGCAGAAAAAATCGGCGCTGTTAATACAATAACTGTCCGTGACGGAAAACTTTGTGGTGATAATACTGACTATTTCGGTTTTAAATATATGGTTGAAAAATCAGGGATTGATATTTCAGGTAAAAAAGTTCTCGTTCTGGGCTCGGGTGGTGCATCTCTCACTGTTCAGGCAGTACTTCGTGATATGGGTGCTTGTGAAGTAAAAGTCGTTTCCCGAAATGGTGAAGTTAATTATAGTAATATATATAGCGAAAAAGATGCAGAAATTATCGTGAACACAACACCTGTCGGAATGTATCCTGATAATATGAATTCACCTGTTGAACTACGGATGTTTCCAAATATTAAAGGTGTTTTTGATGTTGTGTATAATCCATTGAGAACACGACTCGTTATGGAGGCACAGAATCTCGGTATCCCAGCTGTGGCAGGGCTTCCGATGCTTGTGGCACAGGCTAAAAAAGCCCACGAAATATTCTTTGACACAGAAGTTGACGACCGGATTTGCGAAAATATCATAAAAGTTCTTTTTAAACAGATGAGTAATATCGTGTTAATTGGTATGGCAGGTTGTGGGAAATCCACAATCGGTAAAATTCTTTCACAAAGATTAAATAAAGACTTTATGGATACCGATGAAATGATTGAAAACGCAGAGAATAAAACTATTCCTGAATTTATCGAAAATGATGGTGAGGATTATTTCAGATATTGCGAAAGTGTGGCAGTTAATCTTGCTGGTAGAGAAAAAAGCTGTGTAATCGCAACGGGTGGCGGTGTTGTAACACGAGAGAAAAATTATCTGCCATTAAAACAAAACGGGATAATCATTTTCATAAATCGTGATGCAGAAAAATTACCAACAAAAAACAGACCTTTGTCACAACTTCACGGAGTAAAAGAACTTTACGAAAAAAGAATGCCATTGTATCGTCAGTTTGCTCATATTGAGGTTGATGGAAACGGCACAGTAGAAGAAGTTGTAGAAAAAATTATGGAGGAGATAAATAAACTATGAAAATCCTTGTAATTAACGGACCGAATATCAATATGCTTGGAATTCGTGAACCTGAAATATATGGCAACCAAAATTATAAAACTCTCATTTCTGATATCAATAAATGGGCAGAAGAACTCGACTGTCAGGTTGAATGTTTCCAATCAAACCACGAAGGTGTAATTGTTGATAAAATTCAGGAAGCTCATGACAACTTCGACGGAATCGTAATCAACCCTGCAGCATATACACATACAAGTATAGCAATTCTCGATGCACTTAAATCTGTCGCAATTCCCGCAGTTGAGGTACACATTTCAGATATAACACAGCGTGAAGATTTCCGACAAATCTCCTATGCAGGCATGGCTTGCGAAGAACATATAATTGGTAAAGGTTTCGACGGCTATAAAATGGCAATAGAATACCTTTGCAATAGACACAATTAAATGTATTGCAATATGGCGGGGCTTTGACCTCGCCTTTGTTGTAGCAAACTATGGATTGAATTTTGTATAAGATTATCAAAAAGGTGATAGTCTTTATTTTTCTGTTTACATATTCACTTTAAATTGTTATAATCAAGAAAAGACTTTTCATAAGGTAGGGATATTATGAAAATTAATTTAAGGGAAACAAAAAAATTACAAACACTTAAAGGTTGGGGCACTTCTGCTTGTTGGTGGAGTCAGTATTGTGCCGACGAAAGTGTGGCAGAAGAAATTGCAGAGCTTTTATATGGTGATACAGGTCTTGGACTAAACATTTACCGTTACAACATCGGCGGTGGTACAGACCCTGAAAACTGTCGTGTTACTAATCCATGGAGAGTAACGGAGAGTTTTTATAAATATGACCGTGAAAAAGAAGAGGGCGAATATGACTTTACTGCTGACAAAACTGCTGTCAGTATGATGAAAAGGTGCCTCGAAAAAGGTAATGTGGACACACTTATCGTGTTTGCAAATTCACCTCATTATGCTCATACATCAACAGGTCAGGCATCGGGAAGTCTCATGCAACACACATGCAATCTTCCTATGTCAAATTACAGAAAATTTGCCGATTATTTCTTAACCTGCACACAGACTCTTATTGATATGGGTTTCCCTGTAAAATATGTAAGTCCTATTAACGAACCTCAATGGAAATGGGGCGGAAGTTATGTATGGCAGGAGGGCTGTCATTACGAGACAGAAGAAATGGTTGCAGTTTACCACATTTTTGCTGAAGAAATTCTTAAAAGAGGAATGGATGTTAAGCTTTATGGTCCTGAAAGCGGCGAGATGATGGGACTTACTCCTGAATACATAAAGGCAATCACAACCGACGAAACAATTATGAAGGTAATGGATATTTTTGCTTATCATTCATATCATGATGACAACAATCCGAAGATTCGTACGGAATTCAAAAAAGAGCTTGTAGAAAAATATCCACAGTTCCGTTTCGATATGAGTGAATGGTGTGAATTGCCAAATAAGAGTCATACAAAGAATTTTAAAGGTGCATTGATAACAGCACGAATTATCGGGCAGGATTTGATTTATGCAGGTGCTGAAAGCTGGACATCATGGGTTGCAGTTAATCAATTCTCAATAAAAGAAGACGGGAACGACTATTCTGATGCTACAATTACTGCAACAAATGATTTTTCTGATTGGTATGTTGCACGAAGATATTGGGGCTTTGCACATTTTGCAAAGTATATTCCAATTGATTCAGTCTGCCTTGATAACGGATTTTTCCCTGATGAAAATAACGATTTTAATGCATTTTCATTCTTAACACCAAAGGGTGAAACAGTAACTGTTGTTGTAAATGAGGGTGAGCAGAGAGAGTTTAAATTTGACGGAAACTTTGCTGAAATGAGAGTGATTCAATCTGTTGATGAGAATTATCTTGATGTGATTTACAATGGCGAATTCAAAGATACAATTACAGTAAAAGAGAATAGTATTCTCACTGTAATTATGAAATAAAGGTATTTGTTATGAGTTTATTACCAAGTTTTTTAACCGTTAAAGAATATTATGGTGAAGAAGCAATAGAACTTGCACATTTGTCCCAAGCTGCAAAGATAGCTTTTGCTCAAATGCTGAGTTATGAAAAATGTCGTTTTTTTGCGATTGTTGTTTTGAATAAAACCTTAGGCAGAATAATTCTCTTTACTGATTTGGAAGACAAGGAACTTGCTGATGGCAAAACAGTTTGCTATTTTTCAAACCTTTGGGTACATCCGAAATTGCGGGGACAGAAAATCGGTTCTAAGCTTGTTCGTTTTGTTGAAAAAGAAGCGAAGAAAAGCGGCTTTGAATTTCTTGCATTAGGTGTGGATACGGATAATGAGAAGAATATAAGCATATATAAGCACCTTGGATATGATAATCTGATAAAAAACAAATCCCACAGCGTGTTTGTTAAAGATAAAAACGGCAATTATGAACGCATGAAAGAATATTTTGTATTAAAAAAGAAATTATAACGGAGAAATAATTATGAACTATCCTAATCCTTTTATACCTGAACGTGCAGACCCATATGTTACTAAAGGTCCTGATGGATTTTACTATTTTACAGCAAGTTATCCTGCATATCTTAACGTTGATGCAGGTTATGACAGAATAATTCTGAGAAAAAGTGAAACTGTTGTGGGATTGAGTGAAGCAGAAGAAGTCACGATATGGAATGCACATAATGAGGGTGTTATGTCAAAGCATATTTGGGCGCCTGAAATTCATTATATCGGTGGTAAATGGTATATTTTCTTTGCTGCCGGTGAAAAGGAAGCAATATGGAATATCCGTCCGTATGTCCTTATGTGTGAAGGCCAAGACCCGATAAATGATAAGTGGATTGAAATGGGCAAAATGCAACCAAGTGAGGGAGATAGCCGTTCATTTACAGAATTTTCACTTGATATGACATATTTCGAAAATAATGGTAAGCATTATCTTGTGTGGGCAGAAAAACTTGATGATTCATCACTATTTATGGCAGAAATTAACCCAGAAGAGCCTTGGAAGCTTATAAATAAACCGATTCTTCTTACAAAACCTGATTATGATTGGGAGAAAATTCGTTTTGCAGTTAATGAAGGTCCTGCAGTACTCAAAACTGATGACAAGGTTTATGTTTTCTTTTCTGCATCAGGTACAGGTGCAGAATACTGTATGGGCAAAGTCTATGCTGACAGAAATTCTGATTTGATGGATGTAAATAATTGGACAAAGGATTCCGAACCTGCTTTGCAGACGAGTGATTTGGTTGACCAGGCAGGTCCGGGACACAACAGCTTTGTTGTTGATGAAAACGGAAATCAATTAATCGTTTACCATGCAAGACCATTTTCACACTTCGACAAAAAATGTGGGACTTATTGCGACGAGCCTCTTTATGATCCGTGTCGTCACGCAAGGGTAAAAATAGTGAAATTCGACAAAAATAACACTCCGATACTCAAGTAATTTTACTTGACAAAATATAGTGCTGACTGTATAATTTAATCACAAGATATAGTTGGTTTGCGTAACTGACGGATTTTGTGGGTTACCACAAGGGAACGCGAACTGCATTAAGCCGACCGTCTGGGCAATTCAACTTATGAAAACGAGTTGAATTGCCCTTTATTGTTTTATTTGATATTTTTAAGATTAGGAGATAAGTATGGAACACATTAATTGGAACGGATTTAAAAAAGGCACTTGGCAGGATGAAATCAATGTTCGTGACTTCATTCAGTGCAACTATAAAGAATATAAGGGAGACGACAGCTTTCTTGTTGATGCAACTCCACGTACAAAAGCTTTGATGGATAAGATTAATTCACTTTTTACTCTTGAAAGACAGTATGGTGGAGTTCTTGACATTGATACATCAACAGTTTCTTCACTTACAAGCTATAAGCCTGGTTATGTTGACAAGTCAAACGAGCTTATCGTTGGACTTCAGACTAACAGACCATTAAAAAGAGGTGTTAATCCTTTTGGTGGTATGAGAATGGTTCGTCAGGCTTGTGAAGCTTATGGTTATGAATTAAGTGATAAGGTTGAACAGGAATTTAAGTTCAGAACAACTCATAATGATGGTGTTTTCCGTGCATATACTGACGAAATGCGTGCAGCGCGTAAGTGCCATGTAATCACAGGTCTTCCTGATGCTTATGGCCGTGGAAGAATTATCGGTGACTATCGTCGTGTGGCACTTTATGGTGTTGATAAGCTTATTGAAGAAAAGAAAAAGGACAAAGCAGCAAGAGACAATGGTAATTTCAACACAGACCAGATTCGTCTTTTTGAAGAGCTTTATCAGCAGATTGCTTTCTTGGGTTACCTTAAGGAAATGGCTGCAATGTATGGATACGATATCGGTCAGCCTGCGAAGAATGCCCGTGAAGCAATTCAGTGGACATATTTTGCATACCTCGGTGCTATTAAAGAGCAGAATGGTGCTGCAATGTCACTTGGTAGAGTAAGCACATTCTTTGATATTTATATTGAACGTGATATTGCAAGAGGTATCCTTGATGAAAAGGGTGCTCAGGAGCTTATGGACGATTTCGTTATGAAGCTTCGTCTTGCAAGACACTTAAGAACTCCTGAATATAACGAGCTCTTCGGTGGCGACCCTATGTGGATTACTGAAGCAGTAGGAGGTATGGGTGAAGACGGCAGAACTCTTGTTACAAAGAACTGTTTCCGTATGCTCCACACTCTTTATACTCTTGGTTCATCTCCGGAACCAAACCTTACAATTCTCTGGTCAACAGCTCTTCCTGAAAACTTCAAGAAATATTGTGCAAAGGTTTCAAAGGATACAGACTCGATTCAATATGAAAATGACGATGTAATGCGTCCTGATTACGGTGATGACTACGCTATTGCTTGTTGCGTTTCTGCAATGAAGGTTGGTAAGCAGATGCAGTTCTTCGGTGCTCGTTGTAACCTTGCAAAGCTCTTACTTATTGCAATCAATGGTGGTTATGATACTACAAGCAAAATGCATATCGGTCCTCAGATGCCTGTAATGGATGTTGAAAAACTTGATTTTGACGAAGTTGTTGAACGTTTTCAGGTTTATATTGCATGGCTCAGCCATCTCTATGTAAACACAATGAACGTTATTCATTATATGCATGACAAATATGCTTACGAAAAGATTCAGATGGCTCTTCACGATACTGATGTTGAACGCTTTATGGCTTTCGGTATTGCAGGTCTTTCAGTTGTTGCTGACTCACTCAGCGCTATTAAGTTTGCAGATGTGAAACCTGTTAAAGACGAAGATGGCTTTATCGTGGAATTCAAAACAACAGGTGAATTTCCTAAATACGGTAATGATGATGACCGTGTTGACCTTATTGCAAAGGATATGTCACATCGTGTAATCACAGAGCTTCGCAAAACTCCTGCATACAAAAATGCAATCCATACTCTTTCTGTTCTTACTATCACTTCAAATGTTATGTACGGTAAGAATACAGGTGCAACACCTGACGGAAGAAAGAACGGTGAGCCATTCGCTCCGGGTGCAAACCCAATGCACAATCGTGAGGAAAATGGTGCTTTGGCATCACTTAACTCAGTTGCAAAAATCAGTTATGACGACTGTCGTGACGGTATTTCAAATACATTCTCAATCACTCCTGAAGCACTTGGTCGTGATGATGAGGAAAGAATAAATAATCTCGTATCAATTCTTGACGGATATTTCAGCAAAATGGCACACCATATTAACGTGAACGTTCTTAATCGTGAAACACTTATGGATGCTTACGAAAACCCTGAAAAGTATCCTAACCTTACAATCCGTGTTTCAGGTTATGCTGTTAACTTCAATAAGCTTTCAAAGGCACAGCAGAGAGAAGTTATCAGCCGTACATTCCACGAGGCAATGTAATTATGAATCCTATCAAAGGACAAGTTCATTCAATACAGAGTTTAGGTACAGTTGACGGACCCGGTTTACGCTTTGTAGTGTTTATGCAGGGCTGTAATCTTCGTTGTAAATGCTGTCATAATCCTGATACATGGAAAATGAAAAGTGAAAAGACTTTCACACCTGAAGATGTTGTGAAAAAAGCCTTGAATTACCGTGAATATTTCGGTGATAAAGGTGGGATTACCCTTTCAGGTGGTGAGCCTCTTTTACAACCCGAGTTTACTTACGAGGTTTTTAAACACTGTCACGAAAACGGGATTAATACTTGTCTTGATACATCAGGTAGTTTGTTGAATGAATCTGTGAAAAAACTCTTAGCAGAAACTGACAGAGTTTTGCTCGATATAAAATATACGGATGATAATTTGTACATTGAAAATGTAGGATGTTCACTTAATAAACCAATGGAGTTTTTGGAGTATCTTAATGAACAGAAAATTCCAACAACAATAAGACAGGTAATTATTCCCACATTAAACGACAACGAGGAAAATATTGAAAAACTCAATGGAATAGTGGGGAAATACACTTGCATTGATAAAGTTGAACTCTTGCCATTCAAAAAAATCTGTCAGACGAAATATGACAGTATGAACATAGAGTTTCCTTTCGCAAATATCCCAACACCAACAAAGGAAACAATGGATAAGTTAAACAATTTATTAGGCCTCCCTTGTTAAAGGGAGGTGGACCGCTTGCGGTGGAGGGATTCCTCCGTAATGTCCTAATATATAAAACGGAGGAAAATTATTATGCTTTCAGACATTCAAATCGCACAGCAGACACCTTGTTTACCAATCGTAGAAATTGCAAAAAAGCTTAACATTGATGCTGATGACCTTGAACTTTATGGCAAGTATAAGGCAAAGCTTCCACTTTCTCTTAATAAGAAATATGCAGACAGAGAAAACGGAAAACTCATTCTTGTTACTGCTATTAATCCTACTCCAGCAGGTGAAGGTAAAACTACTATCACAGTAGGTCTTGGTCAGGCTATGAACAAAATCGGTAAAAATGCTTGTATTGCACTTCGTGAACCATCAATGGGACCTGTTTTCGGTGTTAAAGGTGGTGCTGCAGGTGGTGGATATTCACAGGTTATTCCTATGGAAGACATTAACCTTCATTTCACAGGTGATATGCACGCTATTACTGCTGCAAACAACCTTCTTTGTGCTATTATTGATAACCATATGCAGCAGGGTAATGACCTTCGTATTGACCAGAGAAGAATTCTCTTTAAGCGTTGTCTTGATATGAATGACCGTGCACTCCGTAATGTAATCGTTGGCCTTGGCGGTAAAGTAAATGGTGTGCCTCGTGAAGACGGATTTATGATTACTGTTGCAAGTGAAATTATGGCTATTCTTTGTCTTGCAACTGATATAGAAGACCTTAAAACAAGACTTGGTAACATTCTCGTTGCCTGGACTCTTGACAATACTCCTGTTTATGCAAGGGATTTAAATGCAGTTGGTGCTATGGCAGCTCTTTTAAAGGATGCAATCAAACCAAATCTTGTTCAGACTCTTGAAAATACTCCTGCAATTATGCACGGCGGACCTTTCGCAAATATCGCTCACGGCTGTAACTCTGTTACTGCTACAAAGCTTGCACTTAAGCTTGCTGATTACTGTATTACAGAGGCTGGTTTCGGTGCTGACCTTGGTGCTGAAAAGTTCCTTGACATCAAGTGCCGTTATGCAGGACTTAAGCCTGAATGTATCGTTGTTGTTGCTACTATCCGTGCTCTTAAATACAACGGTGGTGTAGCTCGTGCAGATTTACAGGATGAAAATGTAGAAGCTCTTAAAAAGGGTGTTGTAAACCTTAAAACTCATATTGAAAATATGAGAAAATATAATGTTCCTGTTGTTGTTGCAATTAATAAATTCCACACAGATACAGATGCAGAAATTGCTTATATCAAGGAATTCTGTGAAGAAATGCAAGTTCCTGTGTCATTAGCAGAAGTTTTTGCTAAAGGTGGCGAAGGCGGTATGGACCTTGCAGAAAAGGTTTGTGCAGTTATTGACGAAGGCAAGGCTGATTTCGCTCCTCTTTATGATGAAAAGCTTTCAATCAAAGAAAAGCTTAATTCAATCGCAAAGGAAATTTATCGTGCAGATGGTGTAATCTTCACAGCAGCTGCTGAAAAAGCAATCAAGGAAATTGAATCTCTTGGTCAGGATAAGCTTCCTGTATGCGTTGCTAAAACACAGTACTCACTTTCTGATGACCCAACAAAGCTTGGTAAGCCTGAAAACTTTGTGATGACAGTTCGTGAGGTTAAACTCAGTGCAGGTGCAGGTTTCATCGTTTGCCTTACAGGTGACATTATGACAATGCCAGGTCTTCCAAAAGTACCAGCAGCGTACAAAATTGATGTGGACTGTGACGGCAAAATCGACGGACTTTTCTAAAAAATTGATTCTTTTCCCGCAATACCGCGTGTCTATCGGCTCGCGGTATTTTTATACAGCTTCGCCTCTGACACATTGTCTTGCGAAAAAAATAATTCAATTTTAATTATTTCCCAAAGAAAACACAAAAAACATTTTGCGCTTTGTATTTTGCACTTTGCATTTTTTATTGACATTCACCCCATATAATTGTATAATTTATAGGATAATTTTTATAAAATAGGAGTAGTCTGTATGAAATGGACAGGTCTTAATGAATTAAGAGAAAAATACCTTGCATTCT